>NZ_NIBS01000130.1 GCF_002632465.1 Xenorhabdus budapestensis
TCAATCACTACCGCCTGTTTTACCTGTGGATGGGTCGCCAGCGCACTCTCAATTTCCCCCAATTCAATACGGTAGCCCCGGATTTTGACCTGAAAATCATTGCGCCCAAGATATTCCAGCTTGCCATCCGGCCGCCAGCGCACCAGATCCCCGGTTTTATACAGACGGGTGTAACCTTTAGCCTTGTCTTCAGTGGTAGCAAACGGATTTGCCACAAACCGCTCAGCAGTCAGCTCCGGCTGGTTTAAATACCCTCTCGCGACACCAATACCACCGACATACAGTTCCCCCGGCGCGCCAATCGGAGCCACGTTGCCATTTTCATCCAGCACATACAGACGGGTATTATCAATCCCCTGCCCAATAGCCAGATCACCGTGCAGCAATAAGTTCTGGCTGGCACACACGGTGATTTCCGTCGGGCCATATTGGTTGAACAGCGTGATATGCGGCGGGATCGTCAAGGCATTCAGAGCTTCTCCACCGGTATGGATCACCTGCAAGGTTGAGCCGAATAATTCCGCAGAAAAATGGTTCATTAAGGCGGTAGGAATAAAGGCTTTGGTGATCTTATGTTGATTGATAAACGCCAGCAGTTGCTCACTGTCGCCGGTTACTGCGGCAGGAGCAATATACAGGGTAGCACCG
>NZ_NIBS01000131.1 GCF_002632465.1 Xenorhabdus budapestensis
AGTAAAAATCCGCCTTCATAGAAGGCGGCTTTGACGCGGCCCCCTAAAAGGGGGCTTAAACACTATTCTTCCAGCCCCAGCTGTATTTGTCTTTCTGCCTCTTCTTTGGCTACTTTGTCCTGGTACCGCACATATCTGCGAATAATTTCTTCATTGGCTCCTACCGAATCCACAAAATATCCTCTTTGCCAGAAGTGATTACCCCATAATTTTTTCTTTCTCAGATACGGAAATTTTGCGAACAGCCTTATGGCTGTCCGCCCTTTCACAAATCCCATTAGTTCTGAAACACTCAAGCTCGGGGGCGTTCTAACGACTAAGTGCACATGATCTATTTGCACGTTTAGCTCTATAACCGTACATTTCTTCATGCTGCAATAGACATAGATGCTTCGATAAAGCTCTTTACCTAAATTTCCTTTGAGGATTTTGTATCTGTACTTCGGTGTCCAGACAAGGTGATACTGACAACGATAAAATACATGTGAAGCCGATTCATATCTGCTCATGCTATTTACTCCTTTGATTTGCTGGTAACAAACTGAGGAAGTATTTAGCATGAGCGTCCTACGGGCAAAGCCCCACAGGAACGATCACCACCTCCATAGGAGGTGGTTTAAGAGTGACAA
>NZ_NIBS01000132.1 GCF_002632465.1 Xenorhabdus budapestensis
TGTCACTCTTAAACCACCTCCTATGGAGGTGGTGATCGTTCCTGTGGGGCTTTGCCCGTAGGACGCTCTTGCTAAATACTTCCTCAGTTTGTTACCAGCAAATCAAAGGAGTAAATAGCATGAGCAGATATGAATCGGCTTCACATGTATTTTATCGTTGTCAGTATCACCTTGTCTGGACACCGAAGTACAGATACAAAATCCTCAAAGGAAATTTAGGTAAAGAGCTTTATCGAAGCATCTATGTCTATTGCAGCATGAAGAAATGTACGGTTATAGAGCTAAACGTGCAAATAGATCATGTGCACTTAGTCGTTAGAACGCCCCCGAGCTTGAGTGTTTCAGAACTAATGGGATTTGTGAAAGGGCGGACAGCCATAAGGCTGTTCGCAAAATTTCCGTATCTGAGAAAGAAAAAATTATGGGGTAATCACTTCTGGCAAAGAGGATATTTTGTGGATTCGGTAGGAGCCAATGAAGAAATTATTCGCAGATATGTGCGGTACCAGGACAAAGTAGCCAAAGAAGAGGCAGAAAGACAAATACAGCTGGGGCTGGAAGAATAGTGTTTAAGCCCCCTTTTAGGGGGCCGCGTCAAAGCCGCCTTCTATGAAGGCGGATTTTTACT
>NZ_NIBS01000133.1 GCF_002632465.1 Xenorhabdus budapestensis
CTGGCGTGCACCGCCTGCAAGGCCCGGATAGAGACCTGCGTATACACCTGGGTGGATTCCACGCTGGCATGGCCTAACATGGCCTGTATCCAGCGCAGGTCCGCTCCGTTCTCCAGCATCTGCGTCGCCATCGCATGCCGGAACAGGTGGCAGGCGCCTTTTTTCTCAATGCCGGCGGCCCGGATATAACCGCTCACGGCATGGGTGATACCGTTCGGCTGCAACCCGTCGAGACCGTCCATTGCCACGAACAGCGATTGGATGTCCGGGGTGACCAGCAGTTGCGGGCGAACCTGTTGCTGATAGAACTGGAGCCAGTTTAAGGCCCGTTCGCCGAGGGGCAATACCCGGTCTTTATTCCCCTTGCCCTGCCGGATGGTCACCGTTTTGCGTGACCCGTCAATGCTGTAGATATCGAGCCGGGCCACTTCACTGCGTCGTATCCCCGTTGACCAGAGCAGCTCCATCAGGGCCCGGTCGCGTACGCCCTGCAACGTATTCGGGTCAGGCAGCGACAGGATATGCTCGATTTCATCAATGCTCAGGATATACCGCGGCAGGCGTTTTTCTTCCCGCGGCAACTCAATGTCCGCTGCCGGGTTCGCCAGTATCAGGTTCTGTTT
>NZ_NIBS01000134.1 GCF_002632465.1 Xenorhabdus budapestensis
GCGACGTGGTCAATGGAACCCCCGTCGAACTCACTGGAGAAACTGGATCAACTGTTCTCGATATCCGAGAAGGCATCATCAACGACCGGGCAAAACTGAAATATTTGCAGGATTATGTGAATACTGAATGTAGGTAAATAGAGATGAATGGATTACCAAAAGGTGAGCACAAAATTAACCAAAAAATGCACAACAAATTTTTCAAGTATAATCAACTCAAATCTTATCAATATTCAACAGTGATCATCGGTGATGAAAACGAATTGAATATTTATGTTTACAAATGGTTTATTGCGCTAGTTGCTGTTCCAATGCTGATATACGGTTCATTTGTGATGGGGTTTATACCGGCATTCAAAGAACTTCGTGATGTATGGGTAAATCCGGTATGGCGTTGCGATTTACCTCAAATACCTGATGGACTATTGAAATTAGAGAACGCATTGCCACCTCAGAGCAAATAATTCTGGGGTTGTGGGACTATATCAAAACACAACACAAATGATTGAGGTCATCATGAAATTTGAAGAATTAACACTAGAATCACAACAAGCAGCGCGGGAAGCTCTGTTGAAT
>NZ_NIBS01000135.1 GCF_002632465.1 Xenorhabdus budapestensis
TGGATAATATGGAAATTCAGCTTACTTGCGAAGTTGACGAATGTGGTCTTTTGTTGGAAATAAAAAGCAACAACGTTGGCTATGGTATGCTTGGGAACCCTCGACTAAAGCGTATCATTGCACATACTTTCGGCAAACGAAGCAAGCAAACACTCAAGAAACGCTTGAAAAAGCTCTCTCGATTCAATGTCGCCTTCTGGTGTACAGACAATTTAAAAGCTTACAACATATTACCGACGAATAAACATCTGGTTGGAAAAACCTTTACGCAACGTATCGAACGCGAAAATCTTACCCTACGGAATAGAATTAAACAATTGAATCGAAAAACACTCGGTTATTCAAAATCGCCGGAAATGCACGACAAAGTCATCGGCACTTTTATCGAAAGAGAATATTATATTTAGATGTAGTAGTTCAAACCTGATCTGACAGTCACCCACTTTGATGCAGTGCCTGTCAGAATGAAGACCCCCGCCGCAAGCAGCGGGGTATCTTAAAACAGTGCAAACTGATAGTCTGAATGTAATTTGTTATATTCTTTACCTTGATTTTTAACATA
>NZ_NIBS01000136.1 GCF_002632465.1 Xenorhabdus budapestensis
TGTTCTGCTCAAGAAAAATCGGACACTTTTACGAAGGCCATTTCATATTCCACGGGTGTTAAATCATTATTGGCCGTGTGCAATCGTGTTAAATTGTAATAATGCAGATAATCCAATCCATCTTTTTTCCTCTCTGCCTGGTTTTCATGATGGGTTTTGAAGAGCCAATCCTGTTTCAAACTGCCAAAGAAACGTTCGACAACAGCGTTATCCCAACACGCCCCGACATCCCCCTGGCTTGCTCTCATGTCATAACTGCTGAGCAAGTCCCGGTATTGCTGGCTTGTATATTGGCTCCCTCTATCACTATGAAAAACACAGCTTTGTGACGGCTGACGTAAGTGATACGCTTTCATTAAGGCCTGGCTGCTCAAGGTTGTATCTATTTCCGTTGAGATCTGCCATCCCACTATCCGACGTGAGGACAAATCCATCACAATAGCCAGATATAACCAACCTTCGGGCGTCTTCAAATAGGTGATATCTCCTGCCCAAACTTCATTCGGCGCCAACGGATTAAAGTTCCGGTTAAGTAGATGACAGGCTGTTGATATCGCTTT
>NZ_NIBS01000137.1 GCF_002632465.1 Xenorhabdus budapestensis
GCCCGCCGACAACACCACCAGTAACAGAACGGTCATTTCAGTCACATGCCGGTCAACCGCGCCTTGCTGGTAGCGGGTATTCTGAAAGGCAGCAAGATGCTCAAAGATAGCGGCTTTCTCATCAGTACTGCCTGCCGACTGGATAATCGCCATCACCGCATCACCGGCTGCCTCGCTAAAGACTTCCACGGTCGGGGCAATATTCAGGGCTTCAAGGCTGCGGGCAATGGCTTTACGGCCCATCACCACCTCAGCGGTGGTTTTCTTCACTATCTCAGCCTCATTACGCGATTTATCATCCCGTGACCGAATTCCGGTTGCCCCTGATACCGTACCGCCAATTGTCCCGCGCTGATAACGGCCATAACGCTCACTGCCGAAAGTGGTTTTCAGCATATCGCTGAGGTTGGTCACCTCATCCACCGAACGGGTCACCATCCCCACCCATTGATTGTCACTCTTAAACCACCTCCTATGGAGGTGGTGATCGTTCCTGTGGGGCTTTGCCCGTAGGACGCTCTTGCTAAATACTTCCTCAGTTTGTTACCAGC
>NZ_NIBS01000138.1 GCF_002632465.1 Xenorhabdus budapestensis
TAAATATTGCGGCTTCTCCTTCTCCCAGCCGCATTCCAGCAGCACCGAATCATCCGGTGTTCCGGGCATCAGTGACAGCGCCTGTAATTCTTCTTCACTTCGGGGACTGAAATGCTCAACGAGGTCAGGCGAAACGCCCCAGATAACCGGTAATAACGCCTGAAGTTTTTCCAGTGCGGCTTTACGCTCCGGCGCATCGATAAACACAAACCATTCATCCTGCGTATCCGTAAACGGCAGTTCGGTATTGTCATAACAGAAACAGACAGCACGCCAGATAACATTCATTTTGCGTCTCCTGCCGGTTGATTGACCAAGACCGCATCAAATTTCGCAGTCCATTCAGGGAACAGTTCACAGGCCAGACGGTGCATAGTTTGCGCCGCCGCCGGACTTTTACGGGGGGTTTTGTATTCCAGACGATGGACAGGCTGAGCACGAACATGCCCCAGTTTGTAGATATCCAACAGATCAATACGGGTGCTCAGCAGCTGATAAACCTTTCTCTCCCCCAACGCTGACGTG
>NZ_NIBS01000139.1 GCF_002632465.1 Xenorhabdus budapestensis
TAAATATTGCGGCTTCTCCTTCTCCCAGCCGCATTCCAGCAGCACCGAATCATCCGGTGTTCCGGGCATCAGTGACAGCGCCTGTAATTCTTCTTCACTACGGGGACTGAAATGCTCAACGATGTCAGGGGATACGCCCCAGACAGCCGGTAATAACGCCTGAAGCTTTGCCCGCGCGGCTTTACGATCCGGTGCATCGATAAATACAAACCACTCATCCTGCGTATCCGTAAATGGTAATTCGGCATTGTCATAACAAAAACAAATGGCCCGCCAGATAACATTCATTGCGCGTCCCCCGTGGGTTGGCTGATCAATACCGCATCAAACTTTGCGATCCATTCGGGGAACAATTCACAGGCAAGACAGTGCATGGTTTGCGCCGCCGCCGGGCTTTTACGGGGGGTTTTGTATTCCAGACGATGAACAGGCTGAGCACGAACATGCCCCAGTTTGTAGATATCCAGCAGATCAATGCGGGTGCTCAGCAACTGATAAACCTTTCTGCCACCCAACGCTGACGTG
>NZ_NIBS01000014.1 GCF_002632465.1 Xenorhabdus budapestensis
TCATAAATTTCAATTTCATTTCATTTTTATCACTTTTATTGAGTGAGGATTAGCGATGCAAAAAATCGGTGATATTACGAACACCGCAGACAGTAACGGTGAACACACCAACGGGAATGTCGCAGCGGGTATACCGCCGACTACTGTAGAAGCAGCGTGGTTTAATACCTTGCAACGGGAAATGATTAACGTGTTGCTGAAAGCCGGAATGAAGCCGGATAAGACCAATGACGCCCAGTTGTCTGAGGCAATAGGAAAATTGGTATCTGATTCTCAGGTGGCATTGACTGACAGTTTCGGCCAATCCGGTTCACTGGCCGCCAGTCAGAAATTAGTGACCCATGCCAACGACAACGCCAACAGTCGGCTCGACAAAGCGCAGAACGGGGCGGATATCCCGGATAAGAATACGTTCATTAACAATCTTGGGCTGCGGGATACGGTCAATCAGGTGAAAAATGCGGTTCCGACAAGTCGGAAAATTAACAATAAACCGTTAACGGGCGATATTACATTGATGGCCGGGGATGTGCATGCTTATCCGACCCCGGCTTATTCTGATGGCCTGCCTAGTGATAATTATATCGGCCCCTTTTTAGGTGGACCCAGCGTGGGATGGGCTAAAGGGGTTAGTATTGGCACCCGTGGCGGCGATATCGGGCAAATTTGGATTGATTCAGGAGCGACATTACATACGCGATATTTAAATAAAGGTAACGGTGTTACCCAGCAGCGAATAGTGAGTATTCCCATTGGTGCCATCATTGAGTGGCAATCTGAAGCCTCAATACCTGACGGATTTATGGAAAATAACGGACGGGAATTTGATAAAACCCGATACCCGGACTTATCAAAAGTGTTTCCCAGCGGGCGATTGCCTGATGACCGGGGCTTATTTAAACGTGGATTGGATACCATGGGGGGGGTAAGCCGGGGGCTCGATCCGGGACGTAAATTGGGTACGGTTCAGGACGATGCTATACGAAATATCACAGGGGGTTTTGGCTCGCCAACAACCGAAGGTGGGAATTTTGGTGATGGCGCATTTTCTGTCAAAGTAGGATATGGCGGGCGTCAGGCAGGGGCTGGGGGTAACTATGTTTCATATAGATTTGATGCATCCCGCGTCGTTCCTACGGCAAACGAAAACAGACCTGTTAACAAATCCGTTATTTATATTACGAGAGTATTCTAATGACAAAATATACAACAAATATTCAAATGGCTGAATTTGATGAAAATGGATTGGCCATTGTTGAAGGCTGGGCTGAAGTTTACCTCTGCCATTCCCAAACCCGTGAGTTTTTGGGTAAATCGTATGATCGTGTGCCGCGTGGATTTTCTGTTGTCGCGGATGCGTATTTGGATGCACCAGAGTTACCCAAATCCGATGATATTGCCGTCTGTCGTGCTCCTGATGGTAAATCTTGGGTACATATTCCTGATTACCGGGGGAAAACGGTTTACTATACTGAAACGCGGCAAGAAACAGAGATTGACTATATCGGGGAACTGAAACCGGAACATACCCTGCTGCCCCCCGGAACTGAGTTTGATAAATGGGATGGCAAAAAGTGGGTCACAGACACCACCGCACAGCATCAACATGCCGTACAGCAGGCTGAAAGCCAGCGGCAATCGTTGCTGCATGAAGCTGAGGAAAGAATAAGACAGCTTGAACGCAGAAAACGACTGGAAATGGCGACAGAACAAGAAATCGCGTTATTGCGGGAATGGGAAATCTACAGTGTCAAATTGACCGATATAGATATTTCCACTGCCCCCGATATCGCATGGCCGGAACCGCCGAAGTGAGGAGGGGGCTTAATGCCCCTATCTTCATTCAATAAATAGCCAATAGGTGAGATTAGCGGGTAGTTGGGTGGATTGGGGGAATTGTGGGCAGATGTTGGGGGGCTTGGTGTGGGATGTGAGGCTGGTGTTGAATTGTCTGGATAGGTGGGGTGAGAACAGGGGCGGTGTGCCCCTAATGGGGGGAGAAAGATTTGAGGTTATAGTAATAAAAAACTAAAAGAAAGTTGACGCTATTCTTCATGCATCTTTTTTGCTTAACTCTAAAAAATGCTGTGGTAAACAATCATTATCTGGGAATCCCATGGATTTTAAGTAACAACCAGGAAGGTTTGGTTTTTTACTGATTAATTCCGCTACGTTATTAAGCCAATCTGAGCCTGGTCCAATATTTTTAATAAGGAACCATAATACAGTAATCATGCCGTACATTTTATTATACGCAGATTCTTGTAGATTTAATGCATTAAAGTATTCGTGATCTAGTTCTTTCAGCTTTGGCTCATTGTTTTTATTCCATATCCTTGAATGGTGGGCGCATCTATTTCTTAATACGTTCATTGCACTCAACCAATTTCTTAGGATGGGGCCATTACCTTTAGAAATTCCCAATTTACTCAGAATAGTATCCTGATGCTTCCCGTTTAACATAGCGTAATATTTGGACATTAGACCAAAATCCCACGTTTCGACAACAACCCAAAAAGGAATTCCCTCGTATTCTGCTTTATGCCACTTGATAAAATCATCTTTGCTGGATTCTATTTTGCTATCTTGCTTGTCCATCCATTTTTTTCTTGGGCTGGGTTTATTTGTATCTTTTTTATTTTCTAGTTGGCTAGGATTTATATGTTTATCGTGGCGATATGATAACGGATGAATGGCACCCATTTCATGGGCGATGATAGAGCGGATGAATACTTCAATTCTTTCTAAGGCATCCATCATAAGCAGACGCATTCTTTTGTCAAAAAGATATAAATCGTATACATCCCTAAAACACGTTTCAGGGAGGAATTTATTATCTTTTTTTGTTTTTCCATTTTCTTCCTGTACCGTGATCTGACAAGGAAACCAGAAACCGGACAGACGATAATATCCCACTTGACTGAGTTTTTTCTTTGCGTGTTCTCTATCGTTTATTGTCATCCCTCTGGATTCCAATAGGGCAATTAACTCATCATAGTTTTTATGGGCTTTCATTTGTCTCGACATAAACAGTTCCATGTCTCAGATACAATAAGGCCCAGCCATAACCAATCCTTAACTATCAGGGATTGGCCAGGGGGCCGGGCTCGATTGCGGGCAATTATAGAGATTTTATGGTTTGTTGTCAATGCTGTATTATTTCCTTTTCCGATATAAAATTTCATATATTTTTTTATTTTGGTTTTTTATGCAAAATAAGAGATATTTTTCAGTTTTAATTTCTTTTTTTATGCTAGGGGTAATTATGCATTATCTAGATTAATCATGATTTCTATACTTGCGTCTCGCTGACTTTGTGCAGCATACCAATAACTTTTCCTAATATGTGATCAGAACTTCTTAATCTGTGACATGGGGTGAGAGCTAATTTGTAGGGCCGCAACAAAAAAGTATTCGTTAATTTAATGTTAATAAAATGTTATCATTTGGCGACTCGGAGCCGCTGCTTTTGTGGGGGAAGTGTCGGGGGTTGTTGACTCACTGACGATGCATTTAGGCCACAGAGGGCTAAAAACTGAAACATTTTGATGCAGATAGATGCATTTTGATACACTCTGATGACTAATCAAACAAACTAAATACAGTTTTTATTGTTGAACCTTAGGTTCAAGTAGACTAATATCACCTCAAGGAATATTTATCAATGAGCTAAAACAAGTCGAATTTATAGTTTTAGCTATACTCATGTTTTAGAGGTTTCTCTTATGAGTCAAGCACTTAAAAAGACAAATCGTCTTTGCATTCCACCTCGTGACAAAAGCAAACAAGCACCGCCGCGGGCTGCTAAAGGCGATGGATCTCATATTGATCAAATCAATAATGCTTTTGCATTTGGCTTTGCTCGCTATGATAAGGCGATGGAAGAACTATCAAAGGTGTAAATAAATGTCTTCATGGGTTGCAGAATTTGTTGAAGGTGTGAATTATTTATCAGTTGATGACATCATTTATATAAACAAAACCCTAATTGAGCGACAAACACCGAAAGAGATGATTAAAGTTCTAAAGCCAAACGAATTAGAATCATCTCAAGCTAGACCTAGTTTAGTTAAGTATTATGAACAAACAGATGACATGTTCAGGCTGACGTCTGTTTTGATTGATAGCTTAATACAGAACCATCCGTTTGCTAATGCTAACAAGCGAACAGCCATGATGTCAGGCTATATCTTTTTATTAATTAATGGATATGAACTTACTGCCCCCAATGATGAAGTTGTTGAAATGGCTGTTGGATTGGCGGGAAAAGAATACTCTCTTGAAGAATTAGAAAATTGGTTGTTTCACTGGTCTAGGTCATACGATACTAGAGTTCTATGTTATCCATCACTAGATACTCTAATGAATTGAATGATGCGAATTCATCTTGATTAAATCATGAAATTCTAATTAACCCGCTTCGGCGGGTTTTTCATTTAAGTAACATTCCCCCGCTTCCCAATCCCTTGATCCCCTTAATTTCCGGTTCTGTGACATAATCACGTAAAATCAATGCATTACATAAAGATGAGATTTTTCACCTTTTAACTTCTGCATGGTGCAGGTATCGTTCTGTTTCAAGCGGAGCGATTAGATACCGTTCACTGCCGTCATTTGAAATCGCAGCAGTGTACTTGTTTAACTTTATTCTGTGGAAATTAACTATAGGGATTCCTCCAGTTTAAGGAGTCCTATTGTCGAGGTCATTATCTCAGTGACCTCGAAGAATACCGTGGTCCTCACTTTGGCTGGTCACTCAGCGAAACTTTTCGCTCAGTTCCAATCGGACAAATTTTGGGTTGATCACGCCAATTGGGATTTGAAAGCCCATTTAAGTGGGAATGCCCACTTTGACGATAACTCATTGATATTAAATCAAGCTGCAAATATGCAGTCTGCTTGTATTTTAACCACCAGACTTATTGTCGGTTGGTTACCTCGTTGCATAGAGCAAGAACTGCCCCTCTTTAAGAGGTTCAGTTTGAGTACCGACAATATTGAAAGGAATATCGATATCCTCTGTGAGCCAAAGTGAGGACCTCGGAAGAATCAATGAGTTAATCAACTATGGTGAAGATCACCACGGTTGCCACTGGTTATTGCTTCCGTGAGCGTGGTACAGATGGTACAGTTATTTCGTGTTTTTTTCGTTATAGCGTGATTTTGAATAAATTTGCTAAGTCTCTATTGTGAAAATCACAACGCAGGTGGGCTTGAGTTTAAGCCGTCATAGTAAAATCCTTATAAAACAACATGGTCAAAATCGTGACCATCTTTAAGGTGTGATATTCCACCTTGGGTATTGTGATTTCCGCAATACCTTTTAACTATTTGATGTTCAATCAAGCTGCAAATATGCAGCTTGGTCATAGTTTGAGCATTGAGAATATCGGTAGGCAAAAAGAAAAGGATAGCACGGCGAATGCTACCCTTTGGCGTAAAGCACATTTGCTTTACAAGATAAATCAATTAGTTACCCGTAATCCAAATCTGGTTTACGAAGAATTACAACAACTTAAGAGGCAACCCTCTTTAAGAGGTGTGGTTAGTTATTACTCAATCAACTTACCATCTTTAAGAGGGGGAGTGAACCAAGTCAATATTATTGACTTGGTTAGTTATTGCTCAGATGATGCTTTGGTTTTGCGTTGCTGGAGTTCTTCCTGTGCAACACTGATAAGTAATCTTATTTCTTCATTGACTTTTGTACCGATTTCTTCGACTCGGGCAAGGGCATCAAGGGACGAGAGTAGTGGATCTTTACAGTTGCCCTCACTTTGGTAATAGCTCTTTGATGATAGGCACCATTTAATGGTATTGAATAAGTGCAATATTAAAATTAAACGCAATATTTAGTGTAGAACTTTCTTACTTTGGGCTTTACGTGAGGGGAAGTATTAAATCCGTTCAGTATTCTATCAAACACATCATTACGGCAGGGTTCTGATACTCTGATATCACCAGCAATGACTTGACTTGTCACTGTATCAACTCCCAGTATCTCAGCTTTTTTATAAAGAATATAACTATCATGCTTTACAAAAGGATGATCGCCAACACTTAAAATACAGGTGTTGTCATATTCAATATCGGAATAAATAGTGGTTAAATTAACAGCAAGAAAACATTCTTTGGTAAGTTGAGGGTAAAGCACGGGATCACTACAAATAAAGAACAAATGTTCCTTCGCACCTGTAAGCAACATTATGGTTCCCTTTTTAACAGGTGCAAAGTTAATTGTCATACTAATCCGCTAATAACCCGATCTAGTTCGTTTTGTTCTCGCATCCTGTTTGCAAGTTGTATCGCAACTTCATTTGATTTTCCAAGGGCAAAGAAAACGTTTTTTGGGTCGATCGGGTATGAACCACCGTGAGGATCGATCCACTCAGGGCAATGCGAGTGCGTGTAGTCCCTTATCTCCCATTGTGTCATATAACCGTATTCTGAATAAACGCCATTCAGAACAGCAAGCTCAGCATCTGTTAATTCGTCATATTCATCGCGCTCAACTGATGGTAGCTTTGTCTCCAGTTCATAATTACTAGCGCCAGCAATCCACCTTCCCCAGCCCTCATCTGAACCTTGGCTAGAGCCATTCATTAAATCGAGTGAATATGAAAGTACGGGTCCGTGAGGCATAGATACCATACGGTCACCACTGATTGACTCCCCGTATTTCCTCATATGCTCCCTGTCAGATAGATACATGAGCTTCATGAGTTTCAGGTATGCCATGCGCCCGCCACCTTTCGATAACAGGTACGCAGCCATTTGGGCTACTTTTATTTCGCAAAACATAGAAACCTCCAATGAATCCGTGTTATCAAATTGATAACTCTCACGGAGGAGTATATCTTAAGGCGTGAATATTCTCTATTATTTCTGTCTTTTTTGAGACATTTTACACCTAATTTTCTTCATAAAATACACATAATAAATTGATTTGTAAGATAAAAATAAATACATTGCAAATGTCATTTTTTTGTGATTTTCAGGGTTTATTAACACCACACCCTAACCTATTCCTGCCACCCCAGAATTATTTTCTCTGAGGTGGTGATCCGTTCCCCGATTTCAAATCAGACAAATTTTTATCTGGTTCCCACATGTTAAAGGGCAGATTTCTGCCCTATAGTGATAGTAGTTTTGCTAATCTAGCTGGTTATCACTTTATCCCGGATATTTTATCAATATGATCAGAGAACCATTGCATCATTTCTCGGCGTTTATCTAGGTATTGGGCGTGATTATATATACCTCGAATACTATTGCGATCAGCGTGTGCTAGTTGGCGCTCAATTAAATCGTGTCTAAAACCATGCTCATTAAGAATGGTACTGAATTGGTGGCGGAAGCCATGACCACTAGCGATCCCATCATAACCAATTTGTCTAATCACCTGTAATACAGCGTTCTCACATATTGGTTTTTTCTTGTCGTTTCTGCCAGCAAATACAAAATTAGAAATACTGGAAGTCATAGGCTGAAGGGTTTTTAGTAATGCCGCGACCTGATTTGACATTGGAACTATACCAATTTAACTCCAAGATGCAGGCTTGTTATGATTATTTATTCTATAAAATCAGTATTATATGAATTTTTAATCATGCATCTTCAAGTTTGTTGAGTATACATGCAATTTCCGGTTTTTCATAATTTCAGGTTCTATAGTAATGAGTTTATTGTCAAAATCGACATTAACCCATTTCATACTACGCAGCTCATTTGTACGCAATGCTGTATACTGCAAAATCTGAGTAGCAACTCTTGAAATAATGCTGCCTGAATATGAGGATAATGCCTGATTAAATGCGGGAATCTGGTCTGCTGTCAGGAATGGGAAATGCTTCTTCTTGTATCCGGTCATTGCGCCCGCTAAATCTGGAGCAGGGTTATATTTCGCTCTACCAGTTACTATCGCATACCTGAACACTTCACCGCATCTACGTCTTGCCTTACTTGCCCTTTCCATAGCTCCACGTTCTTCGAACTGACGGATTACTTTGAGTAGAACCATTGGTTCTATTTCTTCCATTGTCATATGACCAATACAGGGTAGAATGTCGGTTTGAAACATGCTTTGTAATTCTTTTGCATATCTTTCAGACCAGACAGTTTTTTTGAATTGATACCATTCATTATATATAACAGCGAACGTATCAGGGGCTTCATTATTTTTCTGTTTTGGCATGGCTGGTTCCAGGTCTCCGCCATTAGCAAGGACAGATTTAGCTTCAGCATGCTTTAACCGGGCTGTGACCAGTGGAACTTCTGGGTATGTGCCAATAACATGAGTTTGCTCTTTCCCATTTTTACGGTATCTAAAACGCCAAATTTTACTCCCTGTTTTCGATACAAAGAGAAATAAACCTCCTCCATCAGCAAGGCGATAGGCTTTGTCTTTAGGTTTGGCTGACTCAATCTGCTTTATCGTTAACATGTGGGCATCCCAAGTGGCTAATTGAATTGATGCCCACAAATATGCCCACATTTTGCTGGTGTAGTCAAGTTATACAGGGTAACAGTGGGTAACACTAACTCTGCTTTAAATAAGGATTTTTTTATTTTCTGGTTATGCTTGGTAATGCGGAGTTACTTGTTCTTGGCGCCCCCTGCAGGAATCGAACCTACAACTAGCCCTTAGGAGGGGCTTGTTATATCCATTTAACTAAGAGGGCGAATAAAACAGGGCACAGTATATCTCTTTTTCTTTCCTGAGATAAGATATAACGAACTGTTTGCCTATATAATCATCAATCATTTTGATTACCATTAAAGAAAAATTGGCAGTATATTTAACATATTGGCGGCTATTGGCTGAAAGGCATAATGCTCGAAAACAGACAATGGCAAAAAGTAATCATGTGGAGAACAATATGAAGTATCGTCTGAGCGGGGTTGCTCTTACTGCTGTATTACTGGTGGGATGCGCGAGTTCATCGAATACGAATGAACAGGGGCGCTCTGATCCGCTGGAAGGGTTCAACCGCACCATGTTCAACTTTAACTATAATGTTCTCGATCCTTATATATTACGGCCTGTCGCGGTAGCTTGGCGTGATTATGTGCCAATGCCTGCACGAAACGGTGTTGGTAATTTCATGAGTAATCTTGAAGAGCCGGCCAGTATGGTTAATAGTTTTCTGCGTGGTGATATCAACGAAGGTGCGAAGCACTTTAATCGGTTCTTTTTGAATACTATTCTGGGCATGGGGGGGCTTATTGATGTTGCTTCGATGGCGAACCCCAAACTGGTAAAACAGGATCCAATGCGTTTTGGTAGTACGCTGGGGTACTATAATGTTGTTTATGGTCCTTATGTGGTTTTACCGGGTTATGGCAATTTTACCGCACGTGACGAAGGGGGTAATTTAGCAGATATGACTTACCCTGTTTTAAGCTATCTCACGCCTTGGATGTCTGTAGGGAAATGGGTATTTCAAGGTATTGAAACCAGGGCGCGTTTATTGGATTCAGATGGCTTGATGAAAAACTCTTCTGATCCGTATCTAATGATGCGCGAGGCTTATTTCCAACGTCATGACTTTTTGGCTAATGGCGGTAAGCTGATACCAGAAAAAAATCCGAATGCTGCTGCTATTCAGGATGAGCTGGATTCTATCGACTAATTTTATAGAGAGATTAAAAAAGGATAGCTCAGGCTATCCTTTTTTAGATCATGGAAGATGATTAGAATGTGTAGTTAAGGCCTACACCGAACAGCCATGCAGTTCCTTTTGAATCGAATTCATATGGTGCACTGAAAGGTCCTTGTTGAGCTTCTTTTGGTAATTTTTCACTCACATGGACTTTTTTACCGTGCATGTAGGAAACACCAACATCTACAGAGGCATCTTTATTAAATGCGTAAGTGGTTCCCGCACTTAGCCAGAAGCGATTTTGGTCTGGGATAGAGATAGAACGATTCTGAGCTGGTACAGGGCTTTCATCGAAAGCGATACCGGTACGGAAAGTCCAGTTATCGTCATGATAATAAGTTGTTCCTAGTGAAATACGGTAGGCATTACGGAATCCTTCGTGTTTTTCGAATAGATCTTCTCCCTTACCGTTTTTAGGTTTACCCCTCAATTCTTTAAATTCGTTCCAGCCAGTGTAGAGGAAGCTATAGTGGATTGCCCATTGAGGTGCTACACGGTTGTAACCGGAGATTTCCCACATATCAGGCAGGTTCAGATCTAACGTTCCTTTAACTGTATTTCCACCTAACCCACCTGGTAGTAGTACTGGTTTGTCGTTGCTGTAATCACCGTTTTTAAACTTCACTTTGACTTTCGAACGATAAGTCAAACTATAACGATTGTTTTCATCAAACTGGTACAGAAGACCCGCATTCCAGCTATAACCCCAATCTTTGCCTTCCAGACGAGCTGCTTCTGCGGTTGCTGGGATGTTAATATTAAGTTTTTTATATTTAAGTGTTAATGCAGGCCCTAATTCACCCATATGGCGAATAATTTCAGCATCAGCATAAACTGCATTCACACCTAAACCAAAACTGAACTGATCATTCAGCTTATATGCACTGCCCAGATTAAAGTTTACAGTCTTGAGTGAGGTCTTCCCACCAAGCGAACCCGCAGTATAATTATTGCTGAAATTTGTGGCTAAGCCAAAGTTACTTGTGGCTGATGCGCCAACAAACCATTGCTCAGTGATTGGTGTAATAAAATGCAGGTTTGGTATCGGAGCATTTGGTGCAATATTTTTCGCATCAGTGCTGTGTTTAAGCGGGGACTGGCCTGTGATATCAACGCTTGGTTTGACATAAATAAGGCCGCCAGAAAATGATGGACGATCAAATAGGGTCATGGCGGCAGGGTTGCGGCTACCTTCAGAAGCATCTTCTGCAACGACACCTGCTCCAGAAAATGCCCGGCCTAGTCCTGATGATGAATATTCATTCAATTGAAAACCAGCAGCACTAGCGTTAGATGAAATAATTGCAACCGCCACTGCTAATGCTGAACGTGTAAATAGGTTTTTCTGGTTCATAACCAAAACCTCATTGTTTAATTATTATTTAACATGCTACTCAATGTAGCTGAGAGCGCGGAATTGTAGAGTCAGTTTATCATAATGACAAATCAGACCAGTGCGGGAAGTATAGGCCCGACCTCATAATGTGTTGCAAGAATGTTTTTAAAATATGATGAAATTGATTACAGAAATGGGACTTGCTTAACAAAAAAGAGACAACTCAGATTGATAAATTGTAAATAAAAAGCCTTTAGTGTGCTGAGATCAATAAATAGTAAGATAAATGATATTAAACAATGTAATTACTGGTTAGCAAAGGGAAAGATAACGTAAAATCAGTCGCAGATTTTCATAGTCGGAGAAATAAAATGACTGATGCAATTAAACGTTGTTATGCAGAAGAAACTGCCGCCTGTTGCTGGCAACTGACAGTGGATCTTACGTTTAGTTGTCAGGCAGAAGTAATGATATTCCAGTTAGGATTGCGTTAGTTTTATCTTGAGTCAAAGTTTTTGGCAACTGTTTTCCACTGTAGTTTAAGGTAGTAGAAAAACTGACTCTTATCTGTGGTAACCAATGATTATTTCTTTATCTTTTTCTTACATACTATTTGTTCAAGTTGTGTAGATTATAAATATATTAAAGTTGCGCTTGCTCGCAATTTTAGTTTATTTCTGTTTGCTATTCTTCAACATTGCGTTAACAATGCTCCATCAGGTCTGACCTCTTATGAGGTGAGTAAATATTTTTAATAAATTGATTTAGTTAATGATTATTTCAGGAGTTGCTATGAGTCGTTCTTCAACAAAAGTGGCACAACAAAAGGAACGAGTGGCTATTGTCAGTGGATTGCGCCTTCCTTTTGCGAAACAGGCGACTAACTACCACGGTATTCCGGCTGTTGATTTAGGAAAAGCTGTTGTTAGTGAGTTGGTCATCAGAAGTGGGCTGCCACCAGAGAAGATCGACCAATTAGTTTTTGGGCAAGTTGTTCAAATGCCGGAAGCACCAAATATTGCGAGGGAAATCGTATTAGGTGCCGGTTTAAGTGTCAGTACAGATGCGTATAGTGTTTCCCGGGCCTGTGCGACCAGCTTTCAGGCAATAGCGAATGTAGCAGAAAGCATTATGGCTGGGGCAGTGAATGTGGGGATCGCGGGTGGTGCTGATTCTTCTTCAGTCTTGCCAATCGGGGTAACCAAATCATTGGCTCGTACGCTGGTTGATATGAACAAAGCTAAAAGCCTGTCGCAACGCCTTAAATTACTTAGTAAATTGAAGTTAAAAGATTTACTGCCAGTATCCCCCGCTGTTTCTGAATATTCAACGGGGTTAAGAATGGGAGATACGGCTGAGCAAATGGCGAAAACCTATCATATCAGTCGTAAAGAGCAGGACGAATTGGCTCACCGTTCTCATGTATTAGCTGCTAAAGCCTGGGAGCAGGGATTATTGCGTGATGAAGTGATCTCTGCACATTTCCCGCCATACCATGAATCTTTGCTGGAAGATAATAATATCCGTAAAAATTCAGAACTCACCTCTTACTCTAAATTACACCCTGCCTTTGACCGCAAACATGGTTCAGTAACTGCCGCCAATAGTACACCGCTGACGGATGGTGCGGCAGCGATTGTTTTGATGAGTGAATCTGCGGCTAAAGAGCTTGGCATGACTCCATTAGGTTATTTACGCAGTTATGCCTTCTCAGCAATTGATGTTTGGCAGGATATGCTATTGGGGCCGTCTTATGCGACTCCGTTGGCGTTGGACAGAGCTGGTATTACTTTGAATGAACTTTCGCTCATAGATATGCACGAAGCATTTGCTGCCCAAACCCTCACGAATTTAAAAATGTTTGCCAGTGAAAAGTTTGCCCGCGAGAAATTAGGGCGCTCTCAGGCAATGGGTGAAGTGGATATGGATAAATTCAATGTATTAGGCGGTTCAATTGCTTATGGTCATCCGTTTGCTGCGACTGGAGCCAGAATGGTGACTCAGACACTGAATGAGTTGCGCCGTCGTGGTGGTGGGCTTGGATTGACAACAGCTTGTGCTGCCGGTGGATTGGGTGCAGCGATGGTATTGGAGGTAGAATAATGGCTCAGGCTGAAAAAGAAATAATCATGTCAGAGACTCAATCGGTATTCAGTTTTTCTGTCAGAGATGACAAGATTGGCGTTATTACGATTGATGTCCCGGGTGAGAAGGTCAACACACTGAAAGCAGAGTTTGTTGAACAATTTTTGACAGTTTTTGAGAAGGCACAACAAGTTTCCGGCTTAAAAGGTTTGGTAATTGTGTCCGGCAAACCCGATACATTTATCGCTGGTGCAGATATCACTATGATCGCAGGCTGCCAAACCCAACAAGAAGCAACGAAATTGGCTGAAAAAGGTCAAGAATTATTTGCCCGGATTGCTAATTATTCTTTACCGATTGTTGCCGCCATTCATGGTGCATGCCTAGGCGGCGGTCTGGAGTTAGCATTAGCCTGCCATGCGCGTGTTTGTTCTCTGGATGATAAGACGCGCCTTGGTTTACCGGAAGTGCAGCTCGGGTTATTACCCGGTTCGGGGGGAACTCAGCGATTACCTCGTCTGATAGGTGTCAGTTCTGCTTTGGATATGATGCTGACAGGCCGCCAACTTAAGGCAAATCAGGCAAAACGTCTGGGTGTTGTAGATGATGCGGTTCCTTTGGATATTTTGCTGAATGTCGCTGTTCAATATGTCAAAAAAGGAATAATTAAGCGTAAGCCGTTAGCATGGTCACAGCGTCTGTTGGCAAGTGCCTTGGGCAGGCCACTGTTGTTTCGGATGGTTCAACAAAAAACACGGGCCAAAACTCACGGCCATTATCCGGCACCAGAGCGGATTATTGATGTCGTTCGTACCGGACTGGAAAAAGGGCAAAAGACGGGTTTTCAGGCGGAAGCCAAAGCATTTGGTGAACTGGCTATGTCGTCAGAATCGGAAGCATTGCGCAGCCTGTTTTTCGCCGCCACCTCATTAAAAAACGAAACGGGTTCTTCAGAACAGCCAGTTAAGATCAAGCACGTGGGGATTTTGGGTGGTGGTTTGATGGGGGGCGGAATTGCCAACGTTACTGTAACTCGCGGTAATTTACCTGTCCGCATCAAAGATATTAATGAAAAAGGTATCAATCAGGCGCTTAAATATACATGGGATCTGCTTTCTAAACGAGTCAAACAACGACGTCTGAAACCGTCGGAGCGTTCCCGTCAGATGTCTCTGATTTCCGGCTCAACTGATTATAGTGGCTTTAAACAAGTTGACATTGTGGTAGAAGCCGTGTTTGAAGATCTGGTACTGAAACGTAAAATGGTCTCAGAAATTGAGGCACACACAAAACCGGAAACTATTTTCGCCTCCAATACCTCTTCATTGCCAATTCACCAAATTGCAGCGGTTGCTAAACGCCCAGAGCATGTTATCGGTCTCCACTATTTCAGTCCAGTTGATAAAATGCCATTGGTGGAAGTGATCCCACATGCAGGAACCAGTGAAAAAACAATTGCAACGGCGGTAGCGCTGGCGAAAAAACAGGGTAAAACAGCGATTGTCGTTGGTGATAAAGCAGGGTTCTATGTTAACCGAATTTTGTCCCCTTATATCAATGAAGCTGGTTATTGTTTGGTAGAAGGTGAACCTGTTAACCATATCGATAAGGCGTTAGTTGATTTCGGTTTCCCGATTGGGCCAATCAATTTGCTGGATGAGGTCGGTATTGATGTTGGAACAAAAATAATTCCTGTCCTGATAGAGCAATTAGGTAGCCGATTTACTCCATCGGCAATTCTGGATGCAGTATTGAATGACAATCGTAAAGGCAAGAAAAATGGTCGTGGTTTTTATTCCTACGAGGTCAAAAAGACTAGATTTTGGTCATTTAGAAAAAGCAGTAAAGAGGTTGACTCTTCTATCTATTCTCTGTTGAAAATTAAGCCTAATGCTAAGATGTCTCCATCAGACGTTGCTCAGCGTTGTTTAATGCCGATGTTAAATGAAGCTGTTCGTTGTTTGGATGAAGGTATCATCCGAAGTCCTCGTGATGGTGATATTGGTGCAGTGTTTGGTATTGGCTTTCCGCCATTTCTGGGAGGGCCATTCCGTTATATGGATAAACTAGGTAGTAATAAAGTTGTGGAAATTTTACGTCGCCTGGAGCAACAATATGGAGAAAGATTTGCGCCTTGTGAACGTCTGGTTCAGATGGCTGAACAGAATAAAAAATTTTATGAATAATTTATAGTTTTTGTGGAATCAATTATATCGGCTCTTTTAACTCAAGAGCCGATTTTTTATGCCAAATAATTTCTTATTATTATAATATTTTTACTTGTTGGGTAAATGAAATAATAACAACCAAACAAGACATATATAATTCGTCATTAGTGATTTTATTTGTTTCTATTTTGAGGCAGAATGCCTATCAATTCTAATTGATTTCCTTCTGTTTAGATGTTGTAGTCAATAATATGATTTTTTTCATAATTAATTACCTAAAAGCGATGTAATCTAAAATTTAACTCAACGGTGAATTATGTTCGTTTTTATTATGCGTCACGGTGATGCGGCTTTTGATTCAATCAGCGATGCAATGCGAGAATTAACGCCACGTGGTTGTCAGGAGTCACAGAAAATGGCCCTTTGGCTTGCTCAACAGTTGCCTGATATCGATTGTGTCTTAGTCAGTCCCTATATCCGGGCAGGGCAGACTCTGAAAGTAGTTCGTGAAAACCTGACATTGCCTGATAGTGAGGAGGTGTTAAAGGAGTTAACACCATCGGGTGACGCGGCACTGGTAGCGAGCTACTTACAAGTTTTGGCAATGCACGGGAAAAAAGCAGTATTGTTAGTTTCCCATTTACCTTTGGTTGGTTATTTAGTGTCTGAGCTTTGTCCTGCACAAACTCCGCCTATGTTTACAACATCCGGTATTGCTTGTGTAGAGTTGGATCACCAGATAGAGAAAGGCCGCCTATTATGGCAAACCTCTCCAGCACACTTAGTGACAAACAATATTAGTGATAAACAATAAGTGACAAAATCCTAGTTAATCAAAGGAGAATTCACATTTAACGCTGTATAAACTCATCCTGTTCTACCAAAATGAGCAGTGCAGCGTTTCCTCCCCACTCTTTGGGAGCTTGATGAAAAGCAATAATATCGGGATGTTGAGCGAGCCATAATGGTGTTTGTTGCTTAAGAATATGCTTACCGTGACCATGCATAATACAGGCACAATAGACTGTTTCACGGCGGCAGGCGGCTATCAAGGCTCCAATTTCCTGTTTAGCCTGCAACTGGGTTAATCCATGTAAATCCAGAAAAAGCTCAGGGGGATAGTCTCCTCGACGTAACTTCTTCAGTTCATAATGATTGGCACCTTCACGTACATAGCGGGTCGGGCCTTCCATATCGAGATTGGGTTGGAATTCATCAGAAAAATAGTAACTAGCATCAACCTGCTCTTGCATTAGACGTTCAGGAGCAATCTGGCTGATTTTTTTTCTTCTGGGGGAGTGTAAGACTTTATCTTGAGCAATACGACGGGTTCCCGCAACAGACGTTCTAAATAGACTGATGTCTTCTTCATTTAATGTTATTTTCTTCTTCATTACATACTAATTTTATTAACAACTTTTGGTCAGTGTACCTGATTTTCTGTCATTTTGCTTAAATGCTATTACATAATATAACCATGTATATTTAATGGTTATTTGTTTTTTTCTTCAATATGGCTTGCCAGTGTTTTAGTCTTTTTTGAAGAGTTTGTGGAAAAGGTTTCTTTTCTCTGGCTCTGGGGAAAAAACTATTGATCGTATTTTGATCGTGCTTCTCCCAGAGAGCAGGATTCTGGGTTAATCTTTCATACCACATTGGTTTATTAATAAGAATATCGTTTTTGAAATCAGAAGGCAGGGCGAAAAGAAAATTATCCATAAAATTTTTAGCTAAATTACTTGAGGGGTATTTTTTTAAAATAATGAGCTTATTTAAAAAAATATTTTTTAAGTAGTATTGCCATTCTTTCCTTTCGCCAAAAAAGGGTTCTATTGGTTTGGAGGACCATTCAGTATTTTTGAACTGTATGATAGTAGGATCAATAATAATTCTCTGGCTTTGATGGTAAGCTTCAATAACAAGGTGAGTTGTAGGGCAGCTATCGTCTACGCCACGCCAGATGAATACGCCAATCGCCTGATGTGGTATATGCATTCTATGAAGATATTCACTGACGTAATCGGCACATCTGAAACAGGCTGTTTTAGGTGATTTAATAAAATCTAATATATTTTTATCATTACGAATCTCATCTAAAAAATTCACAATTGCACCTTTATTCATAAAATGGATTGACAAATTTTTTTGGTTATAAAATATATGTATATACAACAACAGGTTGACATTGACAAGAAAAAAGTAACGGAGAGAAACTAATGTCAATTGGACTTAAAGATAGCGATATTATTTGGCGCAATGCTAGACTTGCCACAATGAACCCTACAATCAACAACATAGATGGAAAACACAATTACGGCATGCTGGAACGACATGATTTGATCATCCGGGATGAAAAAATTCTGGCGATTTTACTAACAGAAAGTGTGCCAGCTAATTGTTGTAAGGTGATTGATGCGGAGCAGCGATTAATCACCCCCGGCCTGATAGATTGTCATACTCACTTGGTTTTTGGTGGCAATCGGGCATCGGAATGGGAACAGCGTTTGAATGGCGTTTCTTATGAAAAAATCAGTGCTAAAGGCGGTGGAATTAATGCTACAGTCAATGCAACCAGGCAAAGTTCAGCCCAACAATTGGAAATTGCCGCTCAAAAGCGACTTAATGCTTTGATATCTGAAGGTGTAACGACAATTGAGATGAAATCGGGTTATGGATTGGATCTAAAAAATGAAGAAAAACAACTGCAAGTTATGCAAACACTAAAGCAAAAGAACTCCGTTGAAATCAGCCCGACTTTACTCTCAGCTCATGCAGTTCCTTCTGAATATAAACATAATCCTGATGCTTATGTCGATTTAGTTTGCAATACCATTCTTCCTGCCCTTTGGCAAAAGCAGTTATTTGAATCTGTTGATGTTTTTTGTGAAACCGTTGGATTTAGTCTCCAGCAAACTAAACGGGTCTTTGACGCAGCCAAAAAACTCAATATTCCCATCAAGGGCCATGTGGAGCAGCTTTCTAATTTAGGCGGATCTGAATTGGTGGCGGATTATCAAGGATTATCCGTTGATCATATTGAATATCTGGATGAAAAAGGAGTTGAAGCGATCAGTCGCAGTGGGACTGTCGCCGTGTTATTGCCGGGAGCATTTTATTTCCTGAGAGAGACTAAACGTCCTCCTATTGCCTTATTGCGTCAATATCGTGTACCGATGGCTATTTCGACGGATTTTAATCCGGGAACCAGCCCTTTTACATCTTTGCGTATGATGATGAATATGGCCTGTGTCCAGTTTGGTTTAACACCAGAAGAGGCATGGCAGGGAGTGACTATCCATGCGGCACGTGCATTAGGGCGGGCAGATAGCCACGGCCAGTTATCAGCAGGTTATGTAGCTGATTTTATTGTCTGGGATGCCCGGGACCCCGTTGATATATTATACGAACTTGGACATAACCCATTGGTTTACCGTGTTTATCGCGGAGCAATCACACATAGCTCTATACATCGTAATTCATAAGTAGTATCGCTTGGAAAACAACACATTATTTAGAGAACAATAAATAGTGAGGGGTATAACATGAAATTATGGCATCCGACATCAAAAAACATTTGGCAAGGACGGAATGATCTTGCAGAAGCAAACAATGCATTACGAGTATTCCAGACGATAAAACAGCCCACCAGTTTCTCTCCAGAACAATTTCCGAACCATATTGCATTGTTGGGATTTGAATGTGATGAAGGAGTAAAACTTAACCAAGGGCGACCGGGAGCTAAATTAGGGCCTGAATATCTGCGCCAGTCATTGGCAAATATGGCGAGTCATGATGGGCATGAATGGCTGGTGGATTTGGGTAATATCCGGGCTAATAGTGGACAATTAAGTGAGGCCCAGAATGCCCTGAGTGATGTTGTCTATGAGTGTCAGAATCAGAAAATGCGGACGTTAATTTTTGGAGGCGGACATGAAACGGCATTTGCTCATGGCATGGGCATTTATCGTGCGTTTCCAACTCAACGGGTAGGGATTATTAACTTTGATGCGCATCTGGATCTGCGGAATGCGCCACAACCCACATCG
Organism: Xenorhabdus budapestensis; assembly: GCF_002632465.1. GTDB lineage: Bacteria > Pseudomonadota > Gammaproteobacteria > Enterobacterales > Enterobacteriaceae > Xenorhabdus > Xenorhabdus budapestensis. The sequence goes on from NZ_NIBS01000014.1 coordinate 19,298, forward strand.
GGAACCCCATTTCGTCAGCTTGCTGATTATTGTCATCAGCAACAACGTCCATTCAATTACACTTGTGTAGGTGCCAGTCTGGCCTCGAATACGCAGGCTTTATTAGACGAAGCTAATCACCTTGATGTCACAATTATTTGGGATACTCAATGTATTGACTCTATGTTGGATAAAGTACAGAAACAGATACAAGATATCATTAATCAGGTTGAAATCATTTACATGACTATTGATTTGGATGTGTTGCCAATCTGGCAAATGCCATCAGTATCGGCTCCGGCTGCGTTGGGCGTTCCGCTAGAACGCTTATTATCATTGATTCAATCCATTTGTCAGAGTAAAAAATTACAGGCTATTGATTTAGTTGAACTTAATCCGCTGTATGATATTCAGGGTATGGGCGGTAAAGCAGCGGCTCGTCTTGCATGGCAATTAGTGCATTGGTGGAATGGATAATTCGTGAAATAAATAGGAGTAAGAAGGAATTTATTGTGACCATTGATTTATCAGATAAAGCGGCTAAGCCTGTGCCTCTGTATGCAAAAGTTAAACAAGCAATTGTTGAAAAAATCTATACAGGGGAGTGGAAGCCGCATGATAGGGTTCCTTCAGAATCTGAACTAGTTAAGCAATTTAACTGTAGTCGCATGACAGCAAACAGGGCATTGCGGGAGCTGACAGCAGAAGGATTTCTGTTCCGTCTGCAGGGGGTAGGTTCATTTGTTGCAGAGCCTAAAGGACAATCTGCCCTGTTTGAAATACACAGTATTGCTGATGAGATTGAGGCTCGCTCCCATCGGCATAGTTGCAAAGTACTGAAGCTTGCAGAAGTGACGGCTAATATGACTCAGGCCGCAGAGTTGGCAATCGAGATTGGCACATTTATTTATCATTCAATTATTGTTCATTATGAAAACGACATTCCTGTACAAATTGAAGATCGTTATGTCAATGCGTTGGCGGTGCCAGAATATCTGCGGCAGGATTTCAGTCAGCAAACTGCTCATGATTATTTATCGATAGTGGCTCCTCTTACGGAAGGAGAGCACATTGTAGAAGCGGTTGCAGGTGATGCCCGTTCTTGCCGTTTGCTGCAAATAGAAGAAAATACTCCTTGCTTGTTGATAAGCCGACGAACCTGGTCGAAAGAGCATATTGTTTCCAGTGCTAAATTATTATTTCCCGGCAACCGTTATAAATTGAAAGGGCGTTTTAGTTCATGATTCGGAGCTTATGATTTGGTTGAGACATCTCCTCTTTGCTTTACGCATAGAGGAGAGAGGAAAGAGTATATTGTGATAACAATGTAAATAATATGTGATATAAAACACAAAACCAGCAAAAATACGCTTCTGCCAGCCTGAAAATAAATCATTATCATCTTATTGATCTTCCTAACAAAAGAAAACACACAAAATTATTGACTTTATCTTCGTCACATTTTTGCCTATTGAATATACATGTATATACAACTATACAATTAATAAATTTTCATAAAGGCGAAAAAGGAAAAAACCGTGACAACGCAAAATAATAAATTCAGTAACGCGGTCATTCGTGCTCCCAGAGGAAAGCAACTCACAGCAAAAAGTTGGTTGACGGAAGCACCGCTCCGTATGTTGATGAATAATCTTGACCCTGACGTAGCAGAAAATCCGCATGAACTGGTCGTTTATGGTGGAATTGGTCGTGCAGCCAGAAATTGGCAAAGTTATGAAAAAATCGTTGAAACTCTGAAAGATCTGGAGAATAACGAAACATTACTGGTGCAATCAGGTAAGCCTGTCGGAGTTTTCAAAACCCATGAGAATGCGCCTCGTGTATTGATTGCAAACTCAAATTTGGTTCCACATTGGGCAACGTGGGAACACTTTAATGAACTGGATGCCAAAGGGTTAGCAATGTATGGTCAGATGACTGCCGGTAGTTGGATATACATCGGTAGTCAAGGAATTGTACAAGGCACTTATGAGACATTTTTTGAAGCGGGACGCCAGCATTATAACGGTGATCTGACAGGTCGTTGGGTATTGACTGCCGGTTTAGGTGGCATGGGTGGTGCACAACCTCTGGCAGCAACATTGGCGGGGGCTTCATCACTCAATATTGAATGTCAGCAAAGCCGTATTGATTTTCGTCTGCGTACTAGGTATGTAGATGAACAAGCAACTGATCTGGATGATGCACTGGCACGTATTAAGCGTTACACCGAGGAAGGTAAGGCGGTATCGGTAGCACTGTGCGGTAATGCAGCAGAAATTTTGCCGGAGTTAGTTCGCCGTGGTGTTCGTCCTGATATGGTAACAGACCAAACCAGTGCCCATGATCCATTACATGGTTATCTGCCAGTGGGTTGGACATGGGAAGAGTATTGCCGCCGTGCTGAAACAGAGTCAGAAGTGGTGATTCAGGCTGCGAAAGCCTCAATGGCAGTACATGTTGAAGCGATGCTGACTTTCCAGAAACAGGGTATTCCTACTTTTGATTACGGTAATAATATCCGTCAAATGGCAAAAGAAATGGGTGTTGAACATGCTTTTGATTTCCCGGGTTTTGTGCCTGCCTATATTCGCCCACTCTTTTGCCGCGGGATTGGGCCTTTCCGTTGGGCTGCTCTTTCCGGTGATCCTGAAGATATTTACAAAACCGATGCCAAAGTAAAAGAGCTGTTGCCAGATGACACCCACTTGCATCGTTGGCTGGATATGGCACGGGAACGTATCAGCTTCCAGGGCTTGCCTGCACGTATTTGTTGGGTTGGTCTGGGAGATCGGGCTAAATTGGGTTTGGCATTTAATGAAATGGTACGTAGTGGCGAACTTTCAGCGCCAATCGTGATTGGGCGTGATCATCTGGATTCAGGTTCAGTGGCAAGCCCCAACCGTGAAACGGAATCAATGAAAGATGGGTCTGATGCGGTTTCCGACTGGCCATTACTCAATGCGCTATTAAATACAGCCAGTGGTGCAACATGGGTATCTTTGCACCATGGTGGTGGTGTGGGCATGGGATTTTCTCAACACTCAGGCATGGTCATTGTTTGTGATGGTTCGGATGAAGCAGCAGAACGTATTGCCCGGGTACTGCACAACGATCCGGCGACGGGTGTTATGCGTCATGCTGATGCGGGTTATGAACTGGCGGTTCAATGTGCAAAAGAGCAGGGATTGAACTTACCCATGCTGAATACGCGAGCAGTAGAAAACTCATCAGTAAATACAAAAGCGGCAGAAACGAAATAAGGAACGTTATTAATATGAAAAACATCATTATTCATCCGGGAAAAATGACGCTTGAAGAGTTACGCCATGTTTATCAGCATTCCGTACAAATAACTTTGGATGCACAATGCTTCCCGGCGATTGAGAGCAGTGTTGAATGTGTTAACCGCATTATCAGCGAAAACAGAACCGCTTACGGAATTAATACCGGTTTCGGCTTGCTGGCAAATACCCGAATTGCAGAGCGGGATTTAGAAGAGTTGCAACGCTCTATCGTAATGTCACATGCAGCAGGTGTTGGTGAGCCTTTATCGGATGAAATCGTCCGGTTGATTATGGTCTTGAAAATCAACAGTCTGGCTCGTGGTTATTCCGGTATTCGTTTGGAAGTTATTCAGGCATTGGTAACATTGGTAAATGCCGAAGTTTACCCTTGCATTCCAAGTAAAGGCTCGGTTGGGGCTTCTGGTGATTTGGCTCCACTGGCGCATATGAGTCTGTTATTGTTGGGAGAGGGCAAAGCCCGTTATCGTGGTGGATGGTTGCCGGCAAAAGAAGCCTTGGCAAAAGCGGGACTGAAGCCAATTCGACTGGTGGCAAAAGAGGGGCTGGCACTACTTAACGGTACACAAACCTCAACTGCATTTGCTCTGAAAGGGCTTTTTGCGGCGGAAGAGTTACTTGCATCTGCCATTGTTTGTGGTGCCCTGTCTGTTGAAGCGGCATTGGGGTCCCGTAAACCATTTGATGCGCGTATTCATGAAGTGCGTGGGCAGCAAGGGCAAATTGATGTTGCAGCTTTATACCGTATCGTACTGGAAGAACAAAGTGACATTTCTGCCTTCCACGAAAACTGCCCGAAAGTGCAGGATCCTTATTCGTTACGCTGTCAGCCACAGGTAATGGGAGCTTGTCTGGCCCAAATTCGCCATGCTTCTGATGTCATTATGGTTGAGGCTAATGCAGTTTCTGATAACCCACTGGTCTTTACTGAACAGGATGAAGTGATTTCTGGTGGTAACTTCCATGCAGAACCTGTCGCAATGGCATCGGATAATCTGGCTATCGCACTGGCGGAAATCGGCGCGTTATCAGAACGCAGGATTGCTCTGCTGATGGATAGTAATATGTCTCAGTTGCCACCATTTCTGGTCAAAAACAGCGGAGTTAATTCCGGTTTCATGATTGCTCAGGTAACCGCGGCTGCTTTGGCAAGTGAAAATAAAGCACTGGCACATCCTTCCAGTGTTGATAGCCTGCCGACCTCAGCGAATCAGGAAGATCATGTGTCAATGGCACCGGCAGCAGGTCGCCGCTTGTGGGAAATGGCGGATAATGTCAGGGGAATTCTGGCGATTGAATGGTTGACGGCTTGTCAGGGGATGGATTTTCGTGAAGGCCTAAAAAGTAGTCCGATTCTGGAAAAAGCCCGCCATATTCTGCGTGAGAAAGTAACATATTACGATAAAGATCGTTTTTTCTCACCAGACATTGAAACGGCTATTCAATTGTTAGCAGAGCAACAACTTTCTGCACTGTTGCCGGCTGGTACGATCCTGTCGAATAGCAATACCCTGAAAAACTACATAAATTAAATTATTCTTAGGCCGATTTTCCGGCCTTATCGTTGTATTTATCTTTCACATCTAATAATAAAAGAAATAAGGATAAATCATGCAAAACATCTCACAACTCAAGCGTGGGTTAAGTGTTCGTCATATTCGGTTTATGGCACTGGGGTCGGCAATTGGTACTGGGCTTTTTTATGGTTCTGCGGGAGCCATTCAAGCTGCAGGGCCTGCGGTATTGTTGGCATACGCTATTGGTGGTGCGGCAGTTTTTATGGTTATGCGTGCATTAGGGGAAATGGCTGTCCATAACCCCGTGCCGGGTTCTTTCTCCCATTATGCCAATCATTATCTGGGGCCATTGGCGGGGTTTCTGACCGGGTGGACTTATGTATTTGAAATGTTGGTTGTTTGTCTGGCGGATGTCACCGCATTTGGCCTCTATATGAAACTTTGGTTTCCCCATGTTGATCAATGGATCTGGGTTCTCGGTATCGTCTTTTTCATCGGGGCGATAAATCTGTGTAACGTCAAAGTGTTTGGTGAAATGGAGTTTTGGCTTTCCATCATTAAAGTCGCAGCGATTGTTGCCATGATTATCGGTGGTTTCGCGATTATGATGTATGGATTTGGTCAGGAAGCGGGTCATGTTACCGGGTTGTCAAACCTGTGGGAACATGGTGGTTTCATGCCGAATGGTATTGCAGGAGTGATTGCTTCATTTACAGTTGTGATGTTTGCATTCGGTGGTATTGAAGTTATCGGTATTACCGCCAGTGAAGCGAAAAATCCGGCACAATCCATTCCACGGGCAATTAATGCGGTGCCGCTGCGTATTTTGCTATTTTATATTCTTACTTTGTTCGTGCTGATGTGTATTTATCCGTGGAATCAAGTTGGTCAGAATGGCAGCCCGTTTGTCCAGATCTTCTCCAGTCTGGGGATTAACTCCGCAGCCAATATCCTGAATATTGTTGTTATTACTGCTGCCATTTCAGCGATTAACAGTGATATTTTTGGCGCGGGGAGAATGATGTATGGCATGGCGCAGGAAAAACAGGCTCCTGCTTCTTTCACCAAACTGACTCAACATGGAGTACCGTGGATCACAGTATTGGCAATGTCAGTAATTTTGCTAATCGGTGTCGTTTTGAACTATCTGTTGCCTGAACAAATCTTTGTCATTATTGCTTCCATTGCAACATTTGCCACCGTGTGGGTATGGCTGATGATTTTGTTGTCACAATATATGATGCGCCGGAAAATGCCGGCGGAAGAGGCTAAACAGCTTAAATTTCCGGTTCCGTTGTGGCCAATAGCTCCAGCTCTGACAATTGCATTTATGGCATTTATCATCATGGTACTGGGTTATTTCCCCAATACGCGCGTTGCACTGTTTGTGGGGATCGTGTGGATCGTGCTACTGACTGTCAGTTATTTCTTATGGGTAAAAAAATCGAGTGAAAAAACTGCCTGATAAAGAAAATGGGTAACGCTAATAAAAAACCATCCTGTTGATGCAGGGTGGTTTTTGTGTTTTTGTTACTCTTACATGAGTCTCTGAGCTTAAAATAATTCGTACATTCAGATTGCTGATTTGTGGCATGGATCATGGCAAACTAACGCACTAATGACATTTTTGTGGTTTAGAGGTATTTGTGGATAAGATTTTTGTAGATGAAGCCGTCGCAGAGCTGCATACCATTCAGGATATGCTGCGTTGGACAACCAGCCGTTTCAGTGCAGCCAGCATCTATTATGGTCATGGAACGGATAACCCGTGGGATGAGGCTTTGCAATTGGTTCTTCCAACACTGTACCTGCCTCTGGATATTCCAGAAAATATGATGACAGCCCGCCTGACAACAACAGAGCGTCATCGTATTGTTGAACGTGTTCTGCGCCGTATCAACGAGCGTATTCCCGTTGCTTATTTGACTAACCGGGCGTGGTTCTGTGGGCATGAATTTTATGTTGATGAGCGGGTTTTGGTGCCACGTTCGCCAATTAGTGAGCTGATTAACAATCAGTTTGCCGGGTTGCTCCCACAGGAGCCTTCGACCATTCTTGATTTGTGCACAGGAAGTGGCTGTATTGCAATTGCTTGTGCTCATGCCTTCCCTGAAGCGGAAGTTGATGCGGTTGATATTTCTGCTGATGCTTTGGCCGTTACTGAGCACAATATTGAAAATCATGGGCTTTTGCATCGTGTCATACCGATTCAGTCAGATTTATTCCATGATATGCCTCCGATGAAATACGATCTGATTGTGACTAATCCGCCTTATGTGGATGAGGAAGACATGAACGATTTGCCGGATGAGTTCCACCGTGAGCCAGAGTTGGGGCTGGCAGCGGGAAGTGATGGATTGGATCTGGCCCGTTGCATTCTCGCCACAGCACTGGATTTCCTCACAGAAGAAGGTGTGTTGATATGTGAAGTGGGTAACAGCATGGTTCATTTGATTGAACAATATCCTGATGTGCCATTCACATGGTTGGAGTTCGAACATGGTGGTGATGGTGTTTTTATGCTGACACGCAAACAATTGACCGAATATCACGAACATTTCCATCTATTTAAAGACTAATATTTTGTCATTGTGCTGATGGTTAAGGCGTTTTTTCATCAATTTTATTTAAATTAAATTGATGAAATCAATTAGGCTTTAACCATTGGTTAGGTTATTGTTAGTCAATATCAAATCTTTAACACACATCTTTAACACATAAACGCATAAGAGATAATGGCAGGATAGGAATGGCAGGAAACAGTATTGGGCAGTTTTTCCGTATCACGACATTTGGTGAATCTCACGGGGTTGCATTGGGGTGTATTGTTGATGGTGTTCCGCCGGGCATTGCTATTACAGAAGACGATTTGCAAATCGATTTGGATAGACGTCGTCCGGGAACCTCTCGCTACACTACACAGCGCCGTGAACCTGATCAGGTACGAATTCTTTCTGGCGTTTTTGAAGGTGTGACAACAGGAACCAGTATTGGCTTATTAATTGAAAACACCGATCAGCGTTCACAAGATTACAGTGCGATTAAAGACGTTTTTCGCCCCGGTCATGCAGATTATACCTATGAGCAGAAATATGGATTGCGTGATTATCGTGGTGGTGGACGTTCATCTGCCCGTGAAACTGCGATGCGTGTTGCCGCTGGTGCGATTGCAAAAAAATACTTGTTTGAAAAGCATGGCATCCGTATTCGTGCTTGTCTGACCCAGATGGGAAATATTCATTGTGAATTGAAAGATTGGGATCTCGTTGAGCAGAACCCGTTTTTCTGCCCTGATGAAAGTAAACTAACCCAACTTGATGAGCTATTGCGTGCTCTGAAAAAAGAGGGGGACTCCATTGGCGCTAAGGTGACGGTAGTTGCTGAGAATGTACCAGCAGGATTGGGAGAGCCGGTTTTTGATCGTTTGGATGCAGATATCGCCCATGCTTTGATGAGCATTAATGCCGTGAAAGGGGTTGAAATTGGTGATGGTTTTGATGTTATTAACTTACGTGGCAGTGAAAATCGGGATGAAATCACTTCACAAGGTTTTACCAGTAACCATGCTGGCGGCATTCTGGGGGGGATCAGTAGCAGCCAGCCAGTTATTGCTCACATCGCGCTGAAACCGACATCCAGCATTATGGTATCGGGTAAGACCATTAATCGTCAGGGCGAAGAGGTAGAAATGGTGACTCGCGGTCGACACGACCCTTGTGTTGGTATTCGGGCGGTTCCTATTGCAGAGGCCATGATGGCGATTGTACTGATGGATCATCTGCTGCGTCAGAGAGCGCAGTGTGCAGATGTAACATCTTCACTTCCGCGCTGGTAAATCGGTAACAGCTTTTCTTGGGTATATTTTCCGAGATTAAGCATCTAACGATGCCAAAAGATATCCTGATGAAACGGGTAATTAATTTTCTGGTGAAATAAATAATGGAATGGCCATTACTGGGTCCGGAAGTTTATGGTTTTCTCTTTTTAGTTGCTCTGGTTGCGGGCTTTATCGACTCTATAGCAGGTGGTGGTGGATTACTGACTATTCCTGCTCTACTATCAGCAGGTGTTTCTCCGGTGCAGGCATTAGCGACAGGAAAACTTCAGTCCGTAGGTGGCTCGTTATCTGCCAGCCTGTATTTTATCCGTCGTGGTATAGTGAACCTACGCCCTCAGCGATTTTCCATCGTTATGACAGTGTTAGGTGGCATGTCGGGGGCATTGCTGGTTCAGTTTGTATCACCAGATTTATTGCGTTACGCCCTGCCTATGTTAGTGATGATTATTGGCCTTTACTTTCTGCTTGTACCTAATATTGGTGCAGAAGATCGACAGCATCGTTTAGGGCCGATTGCCTTTGGTTGTTTTGCGGGAGGCGGGATAGGTTTTTATGATGGTGTATTCGGGCCGGGAACCGGTTCTTTTCTGGCACTCTCTTACGTAACGCTCTGTGGTTACAATCTGGCGAAGGCAACAGCACATGCAAAAGTGTTAAACTGCGCAGCCAATCTCGGTGCATTAGGTTTCTTTATTCTTGGCGGGCAGGTTCTATGGCTGTTGGGTTTTGTCATGCTGGCTGGTCAGATGATTGGTGCTCGTTTAGGCGCTGGTTTGGTATTGAGCAGAGGGCAAAAGTTGATCCGTCCAATGCTGGTGACTATCTCTTTTCTAATGAGTATCAAACTCCTCCATGATCAACATGGCGACACCATCCGTTCCTGGCTGGCATTTTATTTTTGATTTTAGGATATTAATTTTAGGATATTGTATTAATACATGGCTGGACATCACTATCAACAACTGATTGAAATTTTTGATAATTGCTTTAGCGATGATTATAACACCCGTTTGATAAAAGGTGATAATGAGCCGGTTTATCTGCCCGCAGATGAAGAGGTAGTTTATAATCGGGTTGTGTTTGCCCATGGTTTTTACGCCAGTGGATTGCACGAAATTTCGCATTGGTGTATTGCGGGTAAAGAACGTCGCAAATTGGTTGATTTTGGTTACTGGTATTGCCCTGACGGTCGTGATGCTCAGACTCAAGCGGAATTTGAGAAAGTCGAAGTTAAACCACAAGCATTAGAATGGTTATTTTGTGTAGCTGCTGGTTTTCCTTTCAACATTAGTTGCGATAATTTGGATGGCGATTTTGAGCCGGATCGTTTTGCTTTTCAGCGGAAAGTTCATGCGCAAGCCATGACATATCTTGAAAACGGAATACCCATCCGTGCAGCACGCTTTCTTCATGCACTGCAATCGTTTTACAATACGCCTCCACTAAAAGCAGTACATTTCCCTTACCCGGAAGATCCTTTTGCTGACTAATATTGATTTTTTGAGGAAAAACAATGCTCGCAGAGTTTGAAACACGCATTCTGGCATATATAGATGATATGGTTGAACATGCCAGTGATGACGAATTATTTGCTGGTGGATACCTCCGCGGGCATCTGACGCTGGCTGTTGCCGAATTGGAACAAGAAGGCACTAATACTATTGAACAGCTTCACCTGCGTGTAGAAGAAAGTGTCCATAAAGCGATTAAGGCGGGAGAATTGACGCCACCGGATCAAGTTTTAGTTTTGACGACCTGGCAAAAGCTATTGGCAAAACTTCTGGACAGTGTGAAAGCGTGATTTATTGATGCTGAAATTATTTCTTGGGGCTGTTTTTCAGCCCTTATTTTTTGTTCAGGTAAAGTAAACCTCAATGTTCGGTTACATAAAAATTCGCAATAGCTCGCAATAACTATAATAAACTGAAAAGTGTAAATCTTTATTGATCATTTTATAGTGTATATAGATTAAGATAATGTGGTTAGCAGAATTACTTAGAGGGTTTTTAAATCATATTTTGTGTGACGCCGTTCTTTTTGAGGAGATTAAAATAATTATGTTATTAGTAGAACGCGTGATGATTAAAAAAATTAATGATGGTAAAGTTTAGGTTACAGTTTAGTAAATAATTAGGTGTTTTTTTAGTTGTATATCCAATAATTTCTGGATTGCCTCAATAAAGGGAAGATATGGGTACTCTACCAGAGTAATTGGAGAGGAAATTTAATTTTAGAAATGCGATTAAATAAAAAATAGAGCACGTAATTCATAATAAATAGGATGAATTATCTGTGAAAGTTCAGAATTGAAAAGGATATTTCAGGAGATAACACTATGGGATTGGGAAGTTGCTCTGTGCGAAGTGGATATGGATTTTATACTGATGATAAGATGTTTTTGTTACCTGAATCGATAAGTTTTAGTGCGTCAAGACGGAGGGGAAGACAAAATATGAACCTACAATTGGAAAAAAGATTTGAAAACCTGGAAATAGATGTTTCTCAGTTAAAGATAGATGTTTCATTGTTAAAAACAGATGTTTCACAGTTAAAAGAAGATGTCTCACTGTTAAAAACAGATGTCTCACAATTAAAAATAGATGTGGAAGTTATAAAATCCAACTATGCGACAAAAGCTGATATTGAATCAGTAAAGGCACTGATTCATAATGAAATAACATCTGTAAATAAAGAAATGTCATCTGTATATAAGGAAGTATCAGATAAAATAACAGCTCAAACTAAGTGGATGGTAACAGTGATGTTTGGTTTTTCTGGTATTATTATCGCAGCAATGAAATTTATGCTTTGAATAGCTTTGTGAGTCAATGAACTGACATGTTTTTAATTCTTATTTATTAGTGTAATATTTATTTCAATGTTATTAATATGACTATAAAATAAATAAGTTGTCAGGGTAAGTTATGTTTACTATTCGTCGTACACAAACATCAGATATAAGTCAATTACCTGCAATTGAATATTCTGCTGCACAGTTGTTTCGTTTTATACCTGATTTGGCCTGGATTGCTGATGGTCATGTAAAAATGGAACAACAACATTTGGAATATATTGCTCAGGATAATAGCTGGGTAGCTTTGAGAGATAAGGAGCATCCGATAGGCTTTATTCTGGCTAAACCTTTGGGTGATGGACTGCATATCTTTGAACTGTCTGTGCATGGAGATTGGCAGAGAAGGGGAATAGGTAAAGCATTAATAGAAACAGTTATTCAGGTTGCTAAACAACGTAAACTACAGGCTGTAACCTTGACGACTTTCCGTCATGTCAGTTGGAATGCTCCCTTTTATCAACGACTGGGATTTTCCATTTTAGAACCTCAGCAGATGAGTGAAGTATTGGAACAGATTTTACAAGATGAAATTAAATATGGGTTTTCGGCAGTTCAGCGTTGTGCAATGAAACGCTCAGTGATTACATGAGAAAGCTACAATTAAATTTTAATCGTTTTAATTAATGTGGGTTCAGTAGCATCAGGCATAATTTTGTTATGCCTGATGCAAATTGGGGTTTATGCGTGCGTAGTAAAACTTCAGTCTTTGCGACATCCTCTTTAGGGCGGTGAGGATGTCAAAAATTAAGGTTTTTCTGCTTTCACTTTTTTACCGCGTAACAGCTTTCTGACCCAGAAACGATTCGGATGCAAGGCTGCTAATGTTTCATCATCAAATGGTAAGGCTTCATTAAATACTTGCCCTGCAAGTAATTCAGCACTTAAAGGAGCAGAGCACAAACCACGTGAACCTAATGCACCAATAACAAATAAATCAGGGTAACGAGGTGATTCGTCTATTTTCTCCCTGGATTGTATCTGTTGAGGTAAATCGGCATACTTTGCCATAATTTCACTGAGAACAGGTACATTGCCGACCATTGGCATATGATCCCGAATTACACATCGTATCCCCTGACGGGATTTATCCTCTGAAATGTCAACTTGTTTTACCCAATCAACATCAGGGAAACACTTCAGGAGACGGTCACGATTCTCCTGCTGTTCGGCAGAAGAATACTGAGTATCTAATTGATCGCGCTGATAACTCGCCCCAATACAGTGATACTGATTTTTGGGGTTAACGGGAGTCATATAACCATCGTAACACAGCACACTTTTTAGCTGGCTAAGTAGGTCAGTTGTTGGGATATGGCTGACTTGACCACGGACTGCGGTAACAGGTAATTTTTCGGTCTGTTCAAATTGAGCCAGGCAATGCCCATTGGCAATGATAACCACTTTGTGGTTTTTAAGTTGTATTTGTCCCTGATGTTTAATGTGTAGTTGCCAACCATTTTCATATTGAACCAGTCGTATTATTTCGTGGTTGAGATATGTACTCATACCACGCTGTTGTGCAAGTTTGATAACTTCTTGAGTCAATTGAGCTGGGTATAACCATCCTCCCTGTGGATAATGGATACCATGATAGTTGACATCTAGTCCGCTGATTTGACTCAACTGTTGGCGATCCATCCCAGTAGCAATATCTTCCGGCCATGCTGTGTGCAGCATATTGTCGATTTTCTTGCTACTTTTTTCATCGTAAGCTAATTGGCTAACACCACACCATTGATGCTCAAATAACACATTTTCATTAATCAGTTCATCGTATTGACGACGGGCAAAGGTGAATGCAGAGGTAAAGAAACGCTCTAATGGATCATGACGACCAGTCAGTAAAGGATAAAGCGCGCCTTGTTGGTTACCTGATGCACCTTGTGCTGGCTGTGTATCCTGACAATATAGCGTGACTTTTGCACCACGTCGCAGTAAAGCAAGAGCAGTGAATGCACTGGCAATACCTCCGCCAATGATTGCGATATCATCAGTATGATTTGTGCCAGGGCGGGCAAACCAAGGCATATCAGTTTTGGAGTTGTGAACTGAGGGAGGTAAAATGCCTGTCAGCATCTCTCTCTTATGCCCAAATCCCTTAACTTTTGTGACAGTGAAGCCTGCTGTTTGTAGTCCACGGCGTACTAAACCTGCTGATGTGAATGTCGCAAATGTTCCTTCTGGACGAGAAAATTTTGCCATTGCAGTGAACAGCTGTTCGCTCCACATTTGTGGGTTTTTGGCGGGAGCAAAACCATCTAAAAACCACGCATCAACTTTACCTGTCAGGTTGGAATTTACTTTGGGCAATAGTTCATTTACGTCTCCAAACCAGAGATCCAGAGTAATAGCGCCATTATCCAGAATTAACCGATGACAACCTGCGAGTGGTAAAGGCCACTGCTGACATAATTCTTCAGAAAACTTCTGAAGCTCTGGCCAGCGTTGATGTGCACTTTTTAGGTCAGCGATTTTTAATGGATATTTTTCAAAACTAATATAGTGCAGCCTTTTTAGCGTAGCGTCTGGGTGTTGCTGTTTGAACTCTGAAAAAGACTGCCAGAGTGCAAGGAAATTTAGCCCAGTACCGAATCCGGTTTCGGTAATGACGCAATCAGAACGGCAATGTGTGCTAAAACGTTGGGGAAAATGATTGCCTTTTAAAAATACATATATGGTTTCTTCTAACCCATCTTGATTTGAGAAATAAACATCATCAAATTGCTTAGAAATAGGTGTGCCTTGTTCATTCCAGCTTAGGGTTGCGCTACTGATAGCACTGTTTTGCACAATACTGTTGTTCAAAATAAGGCCTGTATTGTTGAGAATAATAGAGGATTTTAACGGTCTTGATGCTGTTACACCACTTATGAGCAATCTTAAAGTCTGGGTTATGATCAATTGTTCATGATTTTTATCCTGATCGGACTTGTTCAGCGTACAAGTGTACGCTAAAGTGCGAGAAGGAAATCCCGTAGGTAAACATATTGGTGAGGTAATTAATGAAACGAGCAGTAATCACTGGTTTGGGCATTGTATCTAGTATTGGTAATAACCAGGAAGAGGTGCTGAAATCTCTGAAAGAAGGCCGTTCCGGGATAACTTTTTCCGAAGAATTCAAAGAAATGGGGCTTCGCAGTCACGTATGGGGGAATGTCAAACTGGATACAACGGGTTTGATTGACCGTAAAACACAGCGTTTTATGAGCGATGCTTCTGTTTATGCTTATCTGGCGATGGATGAGGCAATCAAAGATTCTGGTCTTTCCGATGAGCAGGTTTCTAATTTACGTACAGGGCTGGTTGTCGGCTCTGGTGGTGGTTCTCCACATAATCAGGTTGTCTGTGCGGATGGTATGCGTGCCCGCGGTTTACGAGGAGTTGGGCCTTATATGGTGACACGGACAATGGCCTCCGGCGTTTCCGCCTGCCTGGCAACACCGTTCAAAATTAAAGGCGTAAGTTACTCTATCAGTTCTGCTTGTTCGACTTCTGCACACTGCATTGGTCATGCCGTTGAATTAATCCAGCTTGGTAAACAGGACGTTATTTTTGCCGGTGGTGGTGAAGAACTGAGCTGGGAAATAGCCTGTGAATTTGATGCAATGGGAGCACTCTCTACCAAATATAATGAAACACCAGACTGTGCTTCCCGTACTTATGATCAAAACCGTGACGGCTTTGTTATTGCTGGCGGTGGCGGTATTGTCGTTGTTGAAGAATTAGAACACGCATTGGCTCGTGGTGCACATATATATGCTGAGGTTATTGGCTACGGAGCGAATTCAGATGGTTTGGACATGGTTGCACCTTCAGGTGAAGGGGCTGTGCGTTGTATGAAAATGGCTCTGGATGGTATTGAAGGTGAGGTGGATTATATTAACACTCATGGCACATCAACACCTGTTGGCGATTTGAAAGAGCTGGAAGCGATTAGAGAAGTATTTGGTGACAAGACACCAGCTATTTCAGCAACTAAGGCGATGACCGGGCATTCTTTGGGGGCTGCCGGTGCCCAGGAAGCGATTTACAGTTTATTAATGTTAGAGCATGGAATTATTGCACCAAGTATTAATATTGAAGAGCTGGATGAAAAAGCCCTTGGTATGGATATTATTACTGAACCTACCGAACGCGAGCTAAAGACGGTTATGTCTAATAGCTTCGGGTTCGGCGGTACAAATGCCTCTCTGGTAATGCGCAAGTATCTGAACTGATTTTCCAAAACTGAAAAGTTTTACCGACCTACATAAAAGCCAATTTACCAACTACGTGGATTGGCTATAAATCTTCTCATTTTTCTTACGTTTTTTATGAACTACCCGCAAGATAGGTGGGACGATAATAACCAGCGCAGCTAAAACCAACAAAGATTGAGCAATGGTACTGCCCCACAAAATTTCAAAATGACCGTTACTGATTGAAAGTGCCCGTCTTAAGTTCTGCTCCAGCATTTCACCTAATACAAACCCTAAAATGAGCGGCGACATTGGAAAGTTCATTTTCCTAAGAATATAACCGAACACCCCCAGACCGACCATCAACATCAGATCGAATGTTGTACTGTGTATGGCATAAACTCCGACTGCTGAAATGGTGGCTATGGCTGGCACTAGGAACCACAGGGGGATACTCAACATACGGGTAAACAGCCCAATCATCGGAATGTTCATGATAAGTAAAAGAATATTGGCGATAAGTAGGGCAGCAATCAATCCCCAGACTATATCCGGTTGCTCTGTAAACATAGCAGGCCCCGGTGTGATGTTGTAGAGCGTCAGTGCACCTATCATTACGGCTGTAGTACCTGAACCGGGGACACCCAGAGTAAGCATAGGAATGAATGAACCACATGCTGATGCATTATTGGCTGCTTCAGGTGCGGCCACACCACGGATATCGCCTTTACCAAATGAATCGCTGTTTCCACTAAGCCGTTTTTCTGTCATGTATGTGATTGCGCTGGCAATTGTTGCTCCGGCACCGGGTAAGATACCAACAAAGAAACCAATGACTGAGGAGCGTAATATTGGTCCGGTACAGGTTTGGGCCTCTTTTTTGTTAAATAGTAATCGTCCGGTTTTACTTATTACTTTTTGTCCAGTGGAGGTGCTCTCAAGCATCAGCAGAATTTCGCTGACAGAGAACAGACCGATTACAACGACAATAAACTGAATGCCATCAGAAAGGTGGACACTATCAAACGTGAAGCGATAAACCCCAGTATTAGCATCGACTCCTACTGTCGCTAATCCTAACCCAATCAAAGCAGCCAGTAGAGATTTGACAGGGTTCTGGCTCATCATGCTGCCAAGACAGGCAATCGCAAACACCATCAGAGCAAAATATTCAGCAGGCCCGAACGCCAAAGACCATTTGGCCAGAAGAGGAGCAAACAAAATGATACCAACAATGGCTAAGAGTGAACCACAAAATGAGCTGATTGCTGAGATAGACAATGCAACACCAGCTTGCCCCTGTTTTGCCATAGGGTATCCATCAAGAGCGGTCATAATCGCGGCGGCATCTCCCGGAACATTCAGCAGAATTGAAGATATCCGACCTCCATATTCACAACCAATATAAACCGTTGCCAATAAAATTAAGGCGGATTCTGCGGGTAATTTCAAGGCAAAAGCTAACGGCAATAAAATGGCAACACCATTTATTGGGCCTAGACCGGGGAGTAAACCAACAACAGTACCAATAAAGCAGCCTATTAATGCGATAATCAGATTCTTAGGGATTAATGCAACTTCAAAACCTTGTGTCAGGTATATCCAAGTATCCATTTTATTCTCCTTACCTGAACAGACTACCAATGGGTAGCGTGACATCTAACAGGCGATCAAATACAAAAAAGAGTGATATACCTAAGCTCACACCAGAAATCATTGCGGCGAGGAGTGAGGCATTAAACAGCAATGCGATGCTGATGGTCAATAATGTCGTCGCCAAAGGAAAGCCTAACCACTCAAATGTTCCTGCATAAAAGACCAGTGAAACAATTAGCAACAATAAACGGCGCAGCACTTGTGGTGTAGGCCAATGAGTCTTCTCAGTTTTCTTGAATAGCAGTAACAGAGCACATAGCGCCATTAATGAGATAATGGCAATCGGGAATGGTCGCGGCCCCAGAGGCTCATAGCTGTATTCACTATGAATACCCCAGCCAATGACTAATCCTATTCCACACAGAGCTAACCAGATAGCAGCAAAGATACGATCGCTCATGATGCTATTCCCGTTATTTTGCTAAACCAAAGGATTTTGCCATCTCATGGTATTGAGTAACCTGTTTTTGCACATAGTCATCCAACTCTTTACCTGTCATATTGAATTCGAAAAGACCACGTAGTTCGCGTTGTTTTTTAAATTCATCTGTTTGTTGTAGTTTGTTGAATGTGTCTACCCACCATTGATATTGTTCATCAGAAACTTTGGGACCCATGTAAAAACCACGAATAACTGGCCATACGATGTTGTAGCCTTGCTCTTTGGCTGTTGGGATATTTGCCAAAGCACCATCAAGCCTTTTATCGGCATAGACAGCAAGAACACGCAGCTTATCACTCGTCAGATAAGGTAAGGTTTCACTGATATCCCCAGAGAAAACCTGAATATGCTTACCCAGCAGCGCTGTGATTGCTTCACCACCACCTTCAAAGGCGACGTAGCGCATTTTGCGCGGATCAACATCAGCTTGTTTCGTCAGTAAGGCCGTTTTCATCCAATCCTGACCACCAATGGAAGCTCCGGCACCAAATACGATGCTGGCAGGATCTTTCTGGAATGTATCAATGAGATCTTTTAAGGTCTTGTAATGAGAGTCTTTGTGAACAGCAATTATACCATAATCAGTACCAACACTGGTCAGCCAGCGCACATCATTCACGTTATAGCGTCCGAATTTTCCTTGAGCAAGATTTAACAGAGAGCCACCAGAAAAGGCGACAATAGTGCCGGGTTCGGCAGGCCGTTGGGCAACAATAGCATTATAGGCAACGGCTCCAACACCTCCGGGCATAAATGTTACCCGCATAGGCGAATCAATAGCTTTGGTATCCAGCAATGAGACTTGCACTAACTTGCAGGTTAAATCGAAGCCACCACCGGGTTTAGCAGGGGCAATACATTCAGTTCTGTCAGGGGCATCAATAGCAAAGGTATTGGTACAGAAAAATAAGCCGATAGTAGTTAATAATGTTTTGAGTATCTTCATTTTTTATTCCTTACATAGCACCAGTGATGGAAACAATTTTATAAATTCCCGGTACATTATTATTTATAGAACCGAAATATTCTATTAACAGAAAAAAGTGTCTGGATGTGACATTAATCACTTAATTTGAAAGATGTTGATTTTTTAAATGCCTCAAGGTTTTTTGAAGTTATGTAATATGATTACTGAAAGTGACTTTGCATACTTGTAGTATTTTCAGAATATAAAATAATTTTTAAAAAATTAATAGGAATATGTTTGTTTTAGATATTTATCTAAATAATTTTGATATTAATAAAAATAAATTTATGGATTATAAATGTTTTTGTAATTCGTTGTATTCATTGAGGGTAATAACATCCATACTAAAATTATATATGGGGCCTAGAATGATTAAAGTAACATTACTGACTTTTTCTGGACTGGAAGATTATTACTGGTATTACTATGATCTTGATTATGAAATGAACTCAAGATGGTTACTAGGGCTATTCAGGGATAATATTAAGGGAATTAACTTTGGAGAAACTTGTGGAAAACTTGGATTCTCTGGTTTTTTAGTCGAAATTGATGGCACTGAACAGACAATAGCACATAGTTATGGGTTGACTAATTCTTTTTATGTATGTGATGGAAGAGCCTTTGATCTTTATCAAAGTAGATATCTTGGCTTCGCTTTAATGGAGTCCTCTAAGCAAAACAGTAACCTTAAGGCCGCAATATTTCAGGATATAATTAATCTTCAGCAAGATACTTCCGATTGTTCTGAGGGAGGCGATCCAGATGAAGATCTGCATAATGAAAAAAGATATACTTTACACGATGCAAATAGTGATGAACTCTATACAGTAAATATTGTGAGTCCGAAAACGGGTAAGTTGATTGCTGTACAAGCGGGCTTGTTCAATACAAATTTCTGGACTACACCTGAAAAGCAGAAGTTACATAACTGTTATTCTTACGCCTGTAATTATGCAGGTGGGAGCTATTCTCAACCGGGAGGGAATACCGAGAAACTCCGACAAGAACGTACTATGAAAGTTGTTATAGATGGCGCAATTTCAGATGGATTAGTTATGTTGGATGATTATCGAAATGAAAGAGACTACCCGA
Source organism: Xenorhabdus budapestensis (assembly GCF_002632465.1). Classification (GTDB taxonomy): domain Bacteria; phylum Pseudomonadota; class Gammaproteobacteria; order Enterobacterales; family Enterobacteriaceae; genus Xenorhabdus; species Xenorhabdus budapestensis. The sequence goes on from NZ_NIBS01000014.1 coordinate 39,126, forward strand.
ACCATGTTGTAGCACTTTTTACTACTGACGATTATGCGGATGACTGGGACTACCATTGGTATAGATTGGTTTTAAATAATAAGCACGAACGTTCCCATATGTGGGCTCATAAACCAGGGAGAATGTCAGTCAGAAAAACGGATAATAAGAATGAAATTATAAAAGATCCCCGTAATGCAGAACGCGGAAAATATACCCAATTCGGAGGATATTTTAGAGTAAATAATCAAGTAAAAATAAAATAGTCAGTTAACAAGTGATTCTTGTATAAAATTAATTTGGATATTCAATATCTGGTTGATTTTTTTCTTTAGCTCTGTTTTCTTTGGTATTGTTTTCCGATTAACTTTTATGACCCTATTATATAAATGATAAAGTCATAAGCTATTTTATCATGATAACTATTTACAATTATCGCCCAGTGAAGCATTGGGCGATAATTGGTAAAACTATTGTTGATAAAGTGCTACTTAAGTTTTCTGACGAGTGATTGGGATACGTAATTGTTGAGCAAGAATTACGCCAGCCAGCACAATACCCCCACCAATCAGATGATAGCTATACATTTTCTCATGGAGTACCGAGATGGCAATAATTGCGGTGAAAACCGGAGCCAGGTTCATAAAGATTGAGGTCATATTAGCGCCAAGGCGAATAACCCCTTGTATCCACAGATAAGGAGCAATAATTGAAGCCGGAATACCTGCAAATAGCACAAGAGAAATATTATTGCTGGTTAACCGGACATCTTCTGTCATCATGAAGTTAGGCAAAAGTAATAATACCCCGAAGCCGATCTGTACATAGAGTGATTGCCAGTTGGGTAATGGAATTGCCCAGCGTTTGGTCAGAACGCCGTACAGAGCGTAGGCTGCTGATGCAATAAACATCATCATGTATCCTGACCCTAATCCGTGTTGTAACAGGGAAGCAGGTTCTCCTTTGCCAACTAACCATATAAGGCCAAACAGAGAAAAAACTGTGCCGAGCATAATTCCAACTGTCGGGGCAACTCGCAGGACAAAAATACTGAGTATGACAGTCAGCAATGGGATCAACGAAGTAAAGATCCCTATCAGTGTTGCACTGACAGTATGGGCAGCGTAGTAAACCAGACTTTGATTAAGAACCATACCGAGGGAGCCGAGGATCAATAACTTCCACCAATATCGGGTAAGCATTTTCCACTGTTTCAGTGCGGGTAATAAGATAAAAGGAGTTAAAGCCAAAAAAGCGATGAACCAGCGATAGAAAGCGATAGCAGCAGGTTCAATTGAAGTGGCGGCGGCTTTACTGACCACAGCGTTAATTGACCAAATTAGTACAGCAATAAGGGGAAACAATAAATTCTTCATTGAGTTAAATCGCGTATATCAGAATATCGTGCACTTAGTGTAACAATGACCGATTTATTGTATATATTTATAATCTGCCAATTGATGTAGCCATCAAGACAAGTTACAAATCCCCTCTGTTATTTGAAATAGATCTTGTACCAATAGATTTCGAGTGACTTCTGGCAAAGAGGCAACTCGAAAGATAAAGGGGGATTAGGTATTATGCCGATTAAATGGCAGAATAGCGGATCACGCCCATTTAAGCCGTTGGATGAGAAAAGTGAAAATTTTAGTCGATGAAAATATGCCTTACGCTGAACAGCTCTTTAAGCAATTAGGGGAAGTTCAGGCAATTCCGGGCCGCCCTGTGCCTAAGGGGATTCTGGAACGTGCAGATGCCTTTATGGTTCGCTCTGTTACTAAAGTTAATGAATCCTTGCTAAAAGGTAGTCCGGTGAAATTTATCGGTACTGCTACTGCCGGAATGGATCATGTTGATCAGCAATGGTTAAAGCAGGCAGGTATTGGTTTCTCCGCTGCTCCCGGATGTAATGCAATTGCTGTGGTTGAATATGTCTTTTCTGCACTGATGGTATTGGCTGAGCAGGATCAGTTTCAACTGAAAGATAAGATTGTCGGCATTGTTGGTGTTGGTAATGTCGGAGGACGTCTGGCTGACCGACTGGCTGCTTTGGGCGTGAAAACCTTGCTGTGTGATCCACCTCGTGCCGATCGGGGAGATGAAGGCAAATTCTGGCCTTTGGAAAAGCTGGTCAGGGAATCAGATATTCTGACGTTCCATACGCCGCTTAACACATCAGGCCCTTATCAAACTTACCATTTAGCAGATGCAGAATTGTTTTCTGCTCTGCCGGATAACCGAATCTTAATTAATGCCAGCCGTGGCGAAGTGGTTGATAACCAAGCACTGTTATCAGCACTGCAAAACGGAAAAAAATTACGTGTCGTACTTGATGTCTGGGAGCCAGAGCCTAACCTTTCATTACCTTTGCTTAACTTGGTTGATATCGGTACACCGCATATTGCGGGATATACTCTGGAAGGTAAGGCTCGTGGCACAACTCAGGTTTTTGAGGCGTATTGTGAATTCCTGGGGAAATTCCAGAAGACAGAATTGTCTGAGCTGTTGCCTGAGTCTGATTTCAGCCATATCACAGTTCATGGCGAAGTGACACAAAGCATCCTGAAGCGCTTGATGCATTTAGTGTATGATGTGCGCCGTGATGATACACCATTACGTCAGGTAGCCGGACAGGATGGTGCTTTTGACCAGTTGCGGAAAAATTATCCGGAACGTCGGGAGTGGTCTTCCCTGACAGTGCATTGTGATTCAGAAAGCAGTGCTCAATTACTATCCGTAATTGGGTTTAACGCTAAATTGATTTAATGCAAAAGAGATTTAACGCAGGCAGAGGTTTTTGCCTGTTACCAAAATAAAAAAGCAGTGGAATAAAAAAGAAGTGGAGAAAACCAACATGTCAGAAGGTTGGAGTATTGCGCTCTTGGGTGCAACGGGCGCAGTGGGTGAAGCGATATTGGCGTTATTGCAGGAACGCCAGTTTCCGGTTGGTGAACTGCATCTTCTAGCCAGTGAGCAAAGTGTCGGGAAAATCCAGCGTGTTAGCGGCAAAAATATCACTGTTCACGATGCCGCAGAATTTGACTGGTCACAGGTACAGCTCGCATTTTTTGCTGTGGGTATGGAAGTGACAGCACAATATATTACAAAAGCAACAGAAGCGGGTTGTCTGGTTATTGACAGCAGTGGGTTGTTTGCAACAGAGCCGGATATCCCATTGGTTGTTCCGACAGTGAACCCGTATGCTTTAGCTGAATATCGTAACCGTAACATTATTGCGGTTGCTGATAGTGCTACAAGTCAGGTGCTAACAGCTATCAAACCGTTAATTGATGCTGCGGGCATTGCACGTTTACAGCTGACCAATATATTGCCTGTTTCCGTACATGGTAAAGCTGCTATTGAAGAGTTGGCAGGGCAAAGTGCCCGTTTATTGAATGGTATTCTGCCCGATGAAGGACGTTTTAGTAAACAACTGGCGTTTAACTTGCTACCGCTATTGCCTGATGCTGAAGGTACGGTACGCGAAGAGCATCGTATCGTCGATCAAGTGCGTAGGATATTGCAGGATGAAGGTTTGCCTATTTCAGTGAGTTGTGTTCAATCTTCCGTGTTTTACGGTATTGCCCAGATGGTTAGTCTGGAAACATTGCGTCCGGTTGGTGTAGAAGAAGCGCGTGGAGAATTTGAACGTCTTGAAGAAATTCAGCTCTCGGAAGAGGGCGATTATCCGACTCAGGTTACAGATGCATCAGGTGCTGATGGGTTGAGTATCGGTTGTTTGCGTAATGATTACGGAATGCCGGAGATGTTACAGTTTTGGTCTGTTGCCGATAATATCCGCTTTGGCGGCGCTCTGATGGCGGTTGAAACCGCAGAAAAACTGATACAGGAGCAATTTTACTGATGTCTGATACAGAACTGAATCAGTCTGTGCCAGAAGCAAAAAAAGTGAAAATTGCACTGGGGATTGAATACGACGGCAGCCGCTATTATGGTTGGCAGCGCCAGCAAGAAGTCAGAAGTGTACAGGAATATTTGGAAAAAGCACTGTCAAAAGTGGCAGATGAGCCTATTTCTGTTTTCTGTGCGGGCAGAACGGATGCAGGTGTTCACGCAACCGGGCAGGTAGTGCATTTTGAAACGTCAGCACAACGTAAAGATGCAGCATGGACAATGGGCGTTAATACTCATTTACCGCCGGATATTGCAGTACGTTGGGTAAAAACGGTAGATGATGAATTTCATGCTCGTTTCAGTGCAACAGCGCGTCGGTATCGGTATGTTATTTTCAACCATCGTTACCGCCCTGCGGTACTGGCGAAAGGTGTCACGCATTTTCACTACCTGCTGGATGAGAAAAGAATGCATGAAGCGGCACAATGTCTGCTGGGAGAGAATGACTTCACTTCTTTCAGGGCAGTACAGTGTCAGTCTAATTCGCCGTGGCGTAATCTGATGCATATTAATGTCAGTCGTCATGGGTATTATGTTGTTGTGGATATCCAGGCCAATGCTTTTGTTCATCATATGGTGCGCAATATTGTTGGTAGTTTGTTGGAAATTGGTTGTGGTAATCAGGGCATCCAATGGATGGCTGAATTACTGGCACTGAAAGATCGGACAAAAGCAGCCGCAACAGCTAAAGCTGAAGGGTTATATTTAGTCGCAGTGGATTATCCTGTCCATTTTGGCTTGCCTGAGCCTGTTATGGGGCCCTTATTTTTGGCCGATAAATTAATCTGATACTTTCGAATGATGACAGGGATGTTTAGGCATAACGAGGAATATTATGGAGTTGTTTACTCATTTTATTGATTTCGCGAAGTTCATTGTCGATTTTATTTTACATATTGATGCTCACTTGGCCGAATTGGTTGCTGATTATGGTTATTGGGTATACGGCATCTTATTTTTAATCGTATTTTGCGAGACGGGGCTGGTGGTGACACCATTCTTGCCGGGAGATTCTCTGCTATTTGTAGCGGGAGCACTATCGGCATTAGATTCTAACAATCTTAACGTGAATATTATGGTGGCGTTGATCATCATTGCGGCCATTATTGGTGATGCCATAAACTATACCATTGGACGTATTTTCGGTGAGAAATTGTTTAATAACCCGGATTCTAAGATTTTTCGCCGTAGCTATCTGGATAAAACTCATCAGTTTTATGAAAAACATGGTGGAAAAGCGATAATTCTGGCGCGATTTGTGCCAATAATCCGAACATTTGCGCCATTTGTTGCCGGGATGGGAAAAATGTCTTATCGCCATTTTGCTGCTTATAATGTCATTGGCGCGTTTGTATGGGTATTATTGTTCACTTATGCTGGTTATTTATTCGGTGATATGCCGATTGTTCAGAATAATCTGAAACTATTGATTGTTGCAATTATCTTTATTTCTATTCTGCCTGGGGTTATTGAAATTTGGCGTCATCGCCGTGCCGCATCTAAAAAAGCGGTAGATAATAATTAGATAATCATCAAACAGGTTTGAGTAGTTTTTTGTCCACACTGTTATAGCATTGTGGTTTAATGGCACGTAAAACATAAAGCTGGCACATACCCAAGTATACCAAGCATACATTGTTAAAAGTATGTGCCAGAATCAGACGGAAAGGTTCATTAATGAGCTGGATTGAAAAGATTCTAAATAAAAGCAAAATAATGCAAACTCGTAAGGTAAGTATTCCTGAAGGAGTTTGGACAAAATGCGACAGTTGCAGTCAGGTACTTTACCGCGCTGAGTTAGAGCGTAATCTTGAAGTGTGTCCGAAATGTGACCATCATATGCGAATTTCTGCCCGTCAGCGTTTGCAGGCATTTCTGGATGAAGAAAGCACGACAGAGTTAGGCAGTGAACTGGAGCCTAAAGATATCCTGAAATTCCGCGACATTAAAAAATATAAAGATCGTTTGGCTGCGGCTCAGAAGCAAACTCAGGAAAAAGATGCCCTGATCGTGATGAAAGGTACATTACACGATATGCCAGTAGTGGCTGGTGCATTTGAGTTTAACTTCATGGCTGGCTCAATGGGCTCGGTTGTAGGAGCACGTTTTGTTCGCGCTGTTGAACAGGCTCTGGAAGATAACTGCCCATTCGTCTGCTTTGCTTCCAGTGGTGGGGCACGTATGCAGGAAGCGCTGATGTCGCTGATGCAGATGGCAAAAACCAGTGCTGCGTTGGCGAAAATGCAGGATCGGGGTTTGCCTTATATCTGTGTTCTGACTAACCCAACAATGGGTGGTGTGACCGCCAGTATGGGGATGCTGGGTGATATCAATATTGCAGAGCCTAAAGCACTGATTGGTTTTGCAGGCCCACGGGTTATTGAACAAACTGTCCGTGAAAAATTGCCGGCAGGTTTCCAGCGTAGTGAATTCCTGCTGGAAAAAGGAACAATTGATATGATTGTGCGTCGCCCGGAAATAAGGGAAAAAATCGCCAGCCTGCTTGCCATGCTGACGCATCAGCCACAACCCGGTACGAAGACAGAGGTGACAGAAATTGTTGCCGAACCTGCTGACGTTGAAGTTGACACAAACATCAATCCTAATAAAGAAGATGTCTGATACCTTACAAACTCCTCAAGCCATGTCGTCGCTGATGACGTGGCTTTCCTATCTTGAAAATCTGCACTCGAAAGCTATCGATATGGGGCTTGAACGTGTGGGTACACTCGCCAGGCAGCTGGATCTATTACATCCGGCCCCTAAAGTCATTACGGTATCCGGCACTAATGGTAAAGGCACAACCTGTCATACTCTTGAATCCATTTTTCTGGCTGCTGGTCTGAAAGTGGGGGTGTATAGCTCACCGCATTTGGTGCGCTATACCGAACGGGTACGTATTCAGGGTAATGAACCGACAGAGCAGGATTTTTGCCGTGTCTTTGCGGATATTGAATCTCAGCGTGGTGATATTTCCTTAACCTATTTTGAATACGGTACATTAGCAGCATTGCAGCTTTTCAAAGAAGCTGATCTGGATGTTGTGATCCTCGAAGTAGGCTTAGGCGGCCGTTTGGATGCGACTAATATTGTGGATGCTGATGTTGCGGCAATCACCAGTATTGCGCTGGATCATACGGACTGGCTCGGAGCAGATCGCGAACATATCGGGCGAGAGAAAGCTGGTATTTTCCGCCGTGATCACTTTGCTGTCGTCGGTGAACCTGATATGCCTCACTCCATTGCGGAAGTGGCCAATGAACTGGGCGCGAATTTGTTCTGTCGTGGTGCCGATTGGGATTTTTTACAAGACGAAGGCGGCTGGCACTGGCGAACAGCGACCCGGCAGTTTAACTCGTTGCCTATTCCTAATCTGCCATTGGCTAATGCAGCAACGGCAATGGGAGTGATCCACTGCTTGTTGCAGCAGAATGATAAAATCAGTCAGGCTATTGATGAACGCGCACTGCATGAAGGTTTAAAATGTGCTCAGTTGGCGGGACGTTTCCAAATCATCAGAGAAAACCCACTGGTTATTCTGGATGTGGCACACAATCCTCATGCGGCTGGTTATCTGGTACAAAAACTGGCTGAATTGCCCCGTTCACCAGACAGCAAAATACGGGGTGTTGTCGGTATGCTGCAAGACAAAGACATTGCGGGGACGCTTGCCTGTCTTTCCCGGCAAATTGACGAATGGTATTGTGCATCATTACATGAACTCCGAGGTGCAGAAGCAGAGGTGCTGGCTGAACATCTCCCTGAATCCCGGACATTCACGGAAGTGGAACAGGCATGGCATCAGGCCATGGAAGACACATCAGAACAAGATATCATTGTGGTTTGTGGCTCTTTCCATACTGTCGCCCATGTTATGGAATCATTGGAGGAGTGAAGGGACGTGGCAAGTAAGTTTCAAAATCGTTTAGTCGGAACCATCGTTCTTGTGGCACTGAGTGTCATCGTGTTGCCGATGCTGTTTGACGGCGATAAGAAATACAATGAAGAAAAATTCGCTTCTATTCCATTAGTGCCTAAGCCTGGTGATGAAGAGAATATTGATTCTATTCCGCCACTGACTCAAAGTATGCCATCTACACCACCAGAAGGCGCGGCTGAGGCGATGCAGACACAAACTCAGGAACAGCAGTCAGGAACAGACATGCTGTCTGATTCGTCATCGTCTGAATCTGCGCCGCGGGTTCCTCCTCCTGTTACAATCACTAAAGATCCCAAGCAGGCAAGACCTGAATCTTCCTCTATGCAGAAAGTGGAAACTAAACCAGAAGCCAGGCCACAGATTAAGTCTGAAAGCCGTCCAGCAAGTCGGCCAGAAGCGAAACCTCAACCTGTAGAGCAGGCGCCACAAGCAGTAGCATATGTTGTCCAGCTTGGTGCGTTAAAAAATGCAGATAAGGTAAATGAGATAGTGACCAGGCTGCGTCTATCGGGACATCAGGTTTATACTATCCCTTCTTCTCCGGTACAGGGGCAATTGACCCGGATTTATGTCGGGCCTAATGCCTCAAGGCAGGCTTTGGCATTTGTTTTGCCTGAATTGAAAGAGTCAACGGGTTTGCAGGGGCAAATCAAAAATTACAAGCCATAACAAAAATTGATCTTTCATGCGGAGCTGGAATCTCCCGTGAAAGATCAAAAGCCTTATTATAGAGTCGATAAAGGTTAGGTTGATAGGTTCTTTAATTATTTTTGGTACAGTGATAAATCTGCTACGCAAACGTTTTCGTTTTCTGTTAGAATGCGCCCGGCCTGAGTGTCGGGAGCCTATTTTGGATTAAAATATGGTCTGGATTGATTATACAATTATTGCCATTATTGGTTTCTCTGCACTGGTTAGCTTGATTCGCGGTTTTGTTCGTGAAGCGCTTTCTCTGATTACTTGGGGATGTGCTTTCTTTGTTGCAAGCCACTTTTATACTTATCTGGCGGTTTATTTTACTCGCCTTGAAGATGAGTTGGTGCGTAATGGAGTAGCGATTGCTATCTTATTCATTGCAACACTGATCGTTGGCGCAGTAGTAAACTATGTCATTGGTTCACTTGTTCAGCGAACAGGCTTATCAGGTACAGATCGGGTTCTGGGGATCTGTTTTGGGGCATTGCGTGGCGTATTAATTGTTTCTGCCATTCTATTTATTGCGGATTCTTTTACACCACTTCCCAAAAGTGCAGACTGGCAACAGTCACAACTGATCCCGCAGTTCAGTCAAATTATCAGGTGGTTTTTTGACTACCTGCAAAATGCGTCGAGTTTCCTACCGGAGAAATAATCCTCTCCGCCTGACTGATGAGGAAAGACTACATGTGCGGTATTGTTGGTATCGTTGGTTTTACATCGGTTAACCAGTCGATTTATGATGCATTAACGGTGCTTCAGCACCGTGGACAAGATGCAGCAGGTATTGCGACTATTGATGGTAACAATCAGTTCCGTTTACGTAAGGCCAATGGTTTGGTTAAAGATGTGTTTGAAACACGACACATGTTACGTTTACAGGGGACAATCGGAATAGGGCATGTCCGTTACCCAACAGCGGGTAGTTCCAGTGCTTCAGAAGCACAGCCCTTCTATGTGAATTCTCCTTTTGGTATCACATTGGCACACAATGGCAATCTGACAAACTCCCATGAATTGAAAAAAATCCTGTTTGAAAATGCCCGCCGCCATGTTAATACCACTTCTGATTCTGAAATCCTGTTGAATGTTTTTGCTAATGAATTAACCAAATTCCCGCATTTCCCATTAGAGCCAGATAATATTTTCGCAGCAGTAGCGGCAATGCACCGAAAAATTCGTGGTGCTTATGCCTGTGTTGCTATGATTATTGGGCATGGTCTGGTGGCTTTCCGCGATCCGAACGGTATCCGGCCTTTGGTATTGGGGAAACGTACACTGGCAGATGGGCGCAGTGAATATATGGTGGCATCAGAAAGTGTGGCACTCGATACCTTAGGGTTTGAGTTCCTGCGGGATGTCGCTTCTGGCGAAGCAATTTATATCACTGAGCAGGGGCAATTATTTACTCGCCAGTGTGCAGATCATCCTTCATTAACACCTTGCCTGTTCGAATTTGTTTATCTTGCCCGTCCTGACTCCTTTATTGACAAAATTTCTGTCTATAACGCACGGTTGCGCATGGGTAGGAAACTGGGTGAAAAAATTGCCCGTGAATGGGAAGACTTACAGATAGATGTTGTGATCCCTGTTCCTGAAACGTCTTGTGACGTGGCACTGGAGATTGCCCATATTCTGGATAAACCTTACCGTCAGGGATTTGTTAAAAACCGTTATGTCGGACGCACTTTTATTATGCCCGGTCAGCAGGAGCGTCGGAAATCAGTTCGGCGTAAACTGAATGCCAATCGTGCGGAATTCCGGGGTAAAAATGTATTGCTGGTGGATGATTCTATTGTACGTGGCACGACTTCAGAACAAATTGTGGAATTGGCGCGTGAAGCTGGCGCTAAGAAAGTCTATTTTGCTTCGGCTGCGCCTGAAGTTCGTTTCCCGAATGTGTATGGGATTGACATGCCAAATGCTAATGAATTAATTGCTCACGGCAGGGAAATCAAAGAAATTCGCCAGCTCATTGGTGCTGATGCGTTGATATACCAAGATCTCACTGATCTGATCGCTGCGGTGCGTGAAGAAAATCCGGATATTGAAAGATTTGAAGGTTCAGTTTTTGATGGTATCTATGTCACAAAAGACATTGACCAGATTTATCTCGATTATCTGGAAAATCTGCGTAAGGATGATGCCATGAAATTACGCGGGCAGAGCGAAATTGAGAGTTTAGAAATATATAATGAAGGATAATTATATTCCTATTATCATTGAGTTATTTCTAGTATCTCAGAGGACACATGAAAAAACTGATCGTCGGGCTGACAGGAGCAAGTGGTGCGATTTATGGTATCCGATTACTGCAAGTCTTACAGCCTGTAGAAGATATTGAAACACATTTAGTGATCAGCCAATCAGCCCGACAGACATTGGCATTGGAGACTGACTATACCTTGCGGGAAGTTCAGGCTCTTGCCGATGTTGTGCACGATAACCGTGATATCGCTGCCTCTATCTCTTCAGGATCATTTAAGACCGCAGGAATGGTGATCTTACCTTGTTCTATTAAAACATTGTCGGGTATTGTGCATAGTTACACGGATGGCTTAATCACCCGTGCCGCAGATGTTGTCTTGAAAGAAGGGCGCAAATTAGTGTTGGGAGTCAGAGAAACACCATTGCATTTGGGGCACTTAAGGTTAATGACTCAGGCTGCTGAAATAGGGGCAGTGATAATGCCGCCAGTTCCTGCGTTTTATCACCGCCCTGAGCGTATTCAGGATATCATTGACCAGACAGTTAACCGGGTACTTGATCAGTTTGATATTGAACTGCCAGAGGATTTATTCAATCGTTGGCAGGGGACGAAACTCACTGATGTTTAATGCTGGTTAGCATTTTCCTTTAATAAACTCTTTAAGGCTTCTTCTAATTCAAAATAGCGGAAGCTGAATCCAGCTTCTTCTAACCGTTTGGGTACAGCTTGTTGCCCCCCTAAAATCAGTGCTGCTGCTTCTCCCATTGCGATTCTTAATACAAAAGCAGGTATACGGATAAAAGCGGGGCGACGCAGGATTCTTGCCAATATCGCACTGAACTGATCATTATGAACAGGATAGGGCGCAGTTATATTGAAAGGGCCATCCAGTTCTGGAGAAACCAGCAAGTAATAGATGCCGTTGACCATATCATCAATATGGATCCACGGTATATATTGTTTGCCACTTCCTATTGCTCCTCCAAGTCCCAAACGGAATAGAGGCAGCATTTTTTTCAGTGCTCCCCCATTACTGGCTAAAACGATACCTGTCCGTAACAGGCATATACGGGTCTTTTCACTTTTAGCTTGTAATGCCAGCTTTTCCCAGCGTTCACAGAGCTGGTGAGAGAATTCATCATGGGGAGGATCATTTTCTGAGATAACTGCTTGCCCCTGATCACCATAATACCCAACGGCTGAACCGGAAATAAAAACAGCAGGGGGGGACTCACCAGCCTTAATTAAAGCGCTTAGTTTTTCAGTTAATTGCCAACGGCTTTGGCAAAGTTTATTTTTTTGTTCTGGTGTCCAGCGCTTATCAGCGATAGGTTCACCAGCAAGGTTGATAACTGCATCAAAATCGTCCAGATTGCTCTGTTCATTCAATGTCGTCCAGCATTCCACCTTATCGCTGAATAAAGAGTAAACCTTTTGTGGAGAACGGCTCAAAATGGTAATGGAGTGGGAGAGTGAAAGCAATTGATAGATTAGCTTGCGACCTATCAGCCCGGTTCCTCCCGTAACTAAAATATGCATAACCACCCCCTGTAACCAAAAGTGGATATACTCTCGTCTTTCAAGTTACAGCTCTGTTGGCTGCAACTTGAAATCCATCGGTATAATCATTGATTGACTATAGCAAGGGATGGCTTATACAGCAGCGAAATATGCTGTTATCTGTTATCAATATCAAGTTTTAGTGAAAAGTTTCGTTGCTAAACGAGCTTCCATCATTATTTGTATGCTGCCTTTGTTGCTGGCCGTTGACTGATGTTTTCGAGCCATTTTTCAACAGCAGGGTAATCCTGCAAATTAATTTTTTGATATTCATAACACAGCGCCCACGGATAGGTGGCAATATCAGCAATACTGTATTCATTGCCGCCAAGATACGGTGTTTTTTCCAATTGGGTATTCAGTACCTTGTATAAACGCTGAGTTTCTGTCACATAGCGGTTTATCGCATAGGGTACGACTTCTGGGGCATAACGATTGAAATGGTGGTTTTGTCCAAGCATCGGGCCGAATCCCGCCACTTGCCAGAATAGCCATTGTTGCTGTTGAATGCGTTCCCGTTCATTCTGGCTCAGAAATTTCCCGGTTTTTCCTGCCAGATAGAGCAAGATAGCGCCTGATTCGAAGATAGATATGGGTTCCCCTCCATCAGCAGGCTCATGATCGACAATTGCGGGGATCTTGTTATTGGGTGAGATGGCTAAAAATTCCGGGGTAAATTGTTCATCAGTACCGATATTGATTGGATGAATGGTATAAGGGAGACCGGTTTCTTCAAGGAACAGTGAAATTTTATAGCCGTTAGGCGTAGGAGCGTAGTATAGATCTATCATATAACCTCTAGTAATAATAATGTTAGGATAAATGTTAGATTTATTACATTAGCATTGATTTTGTTTGTCTGTAAAATGCCATCGATCCTCTATAGCTGTGTGAGTGGATTTATTTTTCCGGTTAGGTGCTTGTATCAAGACGAAGGGTATAGAGAGGCCGCCACACAGCAAGAGTTAGATTCATAGATTATTTCGTAAAGGTTCTAGGATGACTCAAGAGAAATCAGTAAATATTGAGTGGGTTGATATCGTTAATGAAGAGAATGAAGTCATCGCACAGGCAACTCGCCAGCAAATGCGTAGCCAAAACTTGAGGCATCGGGCAACTTACATTGTTGTACATGATGGGATGGGGAAAATACTGGTTCAGCATCGCACAGAAACAAAAGATTTTTACCCAGGTAAATTGGATGCAACTGCTGGTGGTGTGGTGATGCTGGGGGAAAGTATGCTTGAATCTGCCCGCCGTGAAGCCGAAGAAGAGTTGGGAATTGCCGGAGTTCCTTTTGCGGAGCATGGGCTTTTCTATTATGAGGAAGATATCTGTCGTACATGGGGAGGGTTATTCAGCTGTGTCAGCCACGGGCCATTCGCGTTACAGGAAGAAGAAGTTTTCGCGGTTTACTGGCTGTCACCTGGAGAAATTACTGCTCGTTGCGATGAATTTACACCTGACTCTTTGAAGGCGCTTTCTTTATGGTTGGATCGCAACAAAAAAGATGTTAGCTGAGATCCGTAATTGAAAAGATAACGTTTACAGGCTCCTCATTCTGAAGAGCCTTTTATGCTTTTGTCTTTCAAATTGCTGCTTTATTGACTGCAATTTGAAATTCATAGGATGTATATTACTTTTTTTATATACCACTCAATAATTAATCTTTTAATATAGGTAAAGTTGTATTAATTATTTGTTTTTAAATGATTAATTGGCTTTTTTTCTTGAATTGAGCCAATTTTTTTAAATTGAAACTATAGTCAATTAGATGTATACAAAGACGCTATTACGGAAAATGTCAGTCGCATATATTTATAGTGGTAAGAATTATAAAATTTATAACACAGAAAATAATAAATACACTCAATAGATTTCAAGTTACAATTAGAGCGGAAAAAATAGAAATAGCCGATAAATAGTTAACTTGAAAGATAAAAAGTATCAGTGATAATTATTTATAGTAAGTCAGATTTACAAGGGGAGTGTCATGGTTGCATTAAACCTCAAACAAGGTCTGACAATGGCTGATTTCTCCAATGCTGTTGTGCGTGCTTTTATTGATATTACTATTATTGGTGGGATCTACTTTTTTCTCTGTGGTATATGGGGAGAGCCGCCTTCAGTAGGTGTTTACCTTATTATTTATCCACTGATTTCTATCATTACAGTTTCTTTTGAAATTATTTATGATAATGTCAAAGCTCATTCTGATAAATACACTCATCGCGCTTTGTTAAATAAAGTTGGAGAAGCAAGTGTTCTGATGAGTGGGCGTGGAAGTCCTTATCGATTATGGGGGCTAATTATCCTTTATGCTTTAATGTTTTATATTATATTACTACTTCCTTTTTATTTTTTATTACAGAATACTTCACTTTCATTACAATTAAACATTTGGTTAGCATTAATTATAAGTTTTTTATTGGTAGTGTTTTCAAGTTGTTTTATTGTATCCAAACTTAAGTATTACGCTGTTGAATTATACGGGAAACTATTTTCTACTAAAAAAGTTGAGGTAAGAAAAGAAGACAGTGACGCACATATAATATTTAATTATTTTTTACCTTGGGCAATTATTTCCGGTGCGATTGCAGGCTTACTAGCATATGGTTATTTTCGAGAAGAAAGTGGTAATTTTACAGAGGTAATTACCGTTTCAGTAGTGGCTTTTAGTGCAGGAGGAACATCCTATATTATTTCTTTATGGATAGCTTATGTGACACAGAAACAAACTATCCTTGATATCGAAGCAAATTTATTACGCTTTGAAAAAGATGATAAGCTTGATGAAAGCTCAATGTATTTTTTAATTCATGCTTTTAGTGCATGTGTCATAGCATTAATCTTTATCGTGACGCATTTTTTATCTATAGATCATCTTTCTCCAATACAAATAACAGTTATTGAAACTGTGGTTGGAGCCACATCCGCTGTGGCAGGTTCAATAGCCGGGTTATTGAGAGGGAGAGCAAAAGTTTTATCCAAAAAAATATAAGTAACATTCTTGTCAGAATATCTTACTAATCTACCTTGATTTACGTGTATTCGAATAGATTTCGAAAGCATATTTAATGGTTAATAATGATGTTCCTGACAGCGGATGACAGTGAATGACAGTGAAAACACTCAATGCAGTGCATTAAATATGTGCTGGATACGAGACTGTTTTGTTCAAAACGCGAGGAATGTATGTCCAAGACGTATTTTTTGCATGATAGGAAAATTAGTGGGGATATTGCGATCGTTGGGATGGCAACTCATTTCCCGGATGCACCGAATTTATATAATTTCTGGGAAAATATTATAGGCAAAAAGGATTCACTGATCGATATCACTGAGATGTCAAAGGAAGAATATTGGAAAAAAGAACACTTTTACCATCCAGACCCAACAGCCGCCGATAAAACTTATGGTCATCGTGCTGGTTTTGTGCCTGCCATTGATTTTGACCCTGTGGAGTTCAAGATTCCGCCCGCGATTCTCGATTCGCTCAGTACAACCCAGTTATTTGCTCTGTATGTTGCCAAGCAGGCGATGCAGGATGCCGGTTTGCTGGATCAGAAAAACAGTAAAGTTGATCGTGAGCGTATTGGTGTAATTTTGGGGGGAGGCGGTAATGGTAATACATCATTCTCGCTGTCTGCCCGTCAGCAGACTCCTTACTTGCGCGAAATCATGATGAAGTCAGGTCTTTCCGAAGAAGTGGCAAGCGATATTATTGAACGCGCGCACGGAATGTATCTTGAGTGGAATGAAGACAGCTTCCCGGGGTTTTTGGGCAATGTTGCCTGCGGCAGAATTGCCAGTTATTTTGACCTTGGTGGCACATCTTATATGGTGGATGCTGCCTGTGCCAGCAGCCTTGCTGCAATCAAAGCCGCAATTGGTGAGTTACATTCCGGTAGCTGTGATGCGGTCTTAACAGGTGGTGTCAATCTGGAAAACTCCATTTTTTCTTTCCTGTGTTTCAGCAAAACCCCTGCATTATCGCGAAATAATGTATCCCGCCCCTTCGATCAGAATGCTGATGGCATGATGTTGGGGGATGGTGTGGGTATGTTGGTTTTGAAGCGTCTTGAAGATGCTGAACTGGATGGTGATAGGATCTATGCAATCATAAAATCTGTCGAAGCCTCCAGTGATGGCCGTGCTAAAAGTATTTTTGCACCCCGTCTGGAAGGGCAGGTAAAAGCACTGAAACGAGCCTATGCTTGTGCGGGGATTGTGCCGGGTGATATTCAGCTGGTTGAAGCACACGGTACAGGGACAGCATCAGGTGATGATACAGAACTTAAGAGTCTGCATGCTGTGTTTGGCGAGTTTCAGATCCCGCCGAAATCAGTGGCGATTGGTAGTATCAAATCCCAGATTGGACATACCCGTTGTGCAGCCGGCGCTGCTTCTATGATCAAAGTTGCATTGGCGTTACACCATAAGGTATTGCCACCAACTATTAATGTGAAGAAGCCTACCGATCTGTTGATGTCAGAAAACAGCCCTTTCTACGTCAACAGTGAAGCCAGACCGTGGCTACGTTCATTCAGCAATGCACCACGCCGGGCGGCATTAAGTGCCTTTGGTTTTGGTGGTACTAACTTCCACGCTATTCTGGAAGAGTATGAAAAACAGACACACGGCCGTTATCGGTTGAATGAATCACCTTGGATCATGTTGTTTAAAGGTGAAAATCCCGCGGACTTGCTTTCACTGTGTGAGGCAGCTTTATCCCGCTTCACTGGCGATTTACCGGAAAATGCCATTCGTCGGCATCTTGAGCAACAAGACATTGAAAACTTACAGTCGCATCAGGCCAGAGTTGTGTTCGTTTCTCAATCTGTAGCACAAACAGCGGAATTGCTTTCTATCGCTGTTAATCAGTTACAACAAAGCCAGTTACAGCAAAATAGCACCAACGGTTGGGAACATCCCCGCGGGATCTATTATCAGCCTAAAGGAAAAGCACTGGATGGCAAGGTTGTTGCTCTGTTCCCCGGTCAGGGTTCGCAGTATGTCAATATGGCGCGGGATATTGCCAATGACTATCCTGAAATGCGTCAATCACTGGAAGCACTGGATGATGTCGCTATCAGTCAGTCAGGTCATGAATTGTCCCCTGTTATTTATCCCGTACCTGCCTTTTCAGAAGAAGAACATACAAAACAGCAGCAACGGCTGACAGACACTGCTAATGCCCAGCCTGCATTAGGGGCAATCAGTGCGGGTTATTTCAATATATTAAAAAATATGGGCTTCAGACCTGATTTTGTCGCGGGTCATAGTTATGGTGAAGTCACAGCTCTCTGGGCTGCGGGAGTACTTTCCGAGAAAGATTTCCACCGCGTTTCTCTGGCAAGGGGATGGGCCGCTGCATCAGCTAGCCAGCTCTGTAGTACTGATTCGGATGCTGGTGCGATGCTGGCAGCTTCTTTGACCCATGCACAACGTGAAGAAATTCTGCAACGTTATACAGGTATTGTCATTGCTAATGATAACTCTGAACAGCAGGTGGTCTTTGGAGGAGAAACTGACCAGATTAATCAGCTACATGATGAGTTGAAAAAACAGAATATTCATTGCCGTATTTTGCCTGTCTCTGCCGCTTTCCATACGAAATTTATTCAGCCGGCCTATCAGCCTTACCGTGAGTGCCTGACTGATATCCATTTCCAGCCACCAGAGTGCAAATTATTCTCTAGTGCAACAGCAGAACCCTATGACAATTCACCACGAGTAATTCGGGAATTGTTGGCAGAACAACTGATAAAACCAGTTAAGTTCCGTCAGACCATAGAGGCAATTTACCAGCAGGGAGGGCGCTTATTTGTTGAGTTCGGGCCGAAAGGTGTCTTAGGCAAATTAGTATCTGATATTTTGAAAAACCGGGAGCATACCGTGATTTCAACCAACCCCAGTGATAAAGGGGAAGAGAGATTACAGTTAGCCCGTGCTCAGGCCAAATTACTGGCAGAAGGTGTCAGGCTGTGGGATATAAACCAGCATGTCCGCATCAAGCCAGTGGAAGAAGACAAAGGTAAACGTCTGACATTCAGACTAAGCGGCGGTTTCTTCTTATCCGAGAAAAATAAAGCTCGGCGTCAACATGCCTTGCGTGATGGTGATCATGCTGTTGTTGAGCGGTTTATCGCGGGATCATTACCACAGCCAGAAAAGGCAGTATCGGCAGAAATTGAAAGTCACCCTGAGCATGAAGTTGAAAGCGGAGTCGTCGATAACATCGAAGATGCCGTTGAAAGTTACATTGAAAACGAGATTGAAAGCAAGATTGAAAAGAAGACTGAAAAGGTGATTGAACACAAGCAACCTGTTTCAGCCGAATTTTTCCAACAGAACGTTCTGACAATTATTCAACGACGAGATAACCCCATGGAACAGAATAATAAATTGAGCGAAAGCCAAAATGCTGAAACATTAAATGGACTGTTGCAGGCTCAACAGGTAATGAGTCAACTACACCAGCAATTTCAGACGAATCAAAAAGAGTACATCCAGTTGTTGAGTATGTTACTGGAGAAACAATACAGTTTGCTGGAAAGTTGCAAAGATCACCAGAACCTGCCAACGATGCTCTCCAGTTTGAGTCAAAGTGTTCAATTGTTGGACAAAAACCTCGAATTATACCATACCAATCATGAACGCTATTTTATGACGCAACAGAGCCTGTTCCAGTCCGGGCAGGCAGCACCTGTTATGGCATCGGTTAGCCGTCTGACTCAATCTGTTGTCGAATATTCTGCCCCGGTAAAACCTGCTGAATCTATTTCTGCCCCTGTATCTAACATACAGCCAGTAGAAATGGTGGAAAAAATTGAGGCAGTGCGCCCAATGATGCCAGAAATGCCAGAAATGCCAGAAATGCCAGAAATACCAGAAATACCTAAGACTGAGGAAGTTCCGGTTACGTCAGTGGTATCAATGGTTTCTTCTGAATCGGCTAACGAACCGATTAAGCTTGAGCCAGAACCGGAAAAAGCGGTCGTCAAATTGCAGGCGAAAGTACTTGATCCTGAAGTAGAAAAACTGATTAAACATCTTGAGCGGATCACTGAAGAAAGCATCATCAGCCAATTGATCAACATTGTCAGTGAAAGAACCGGTTATCCGCAGGATATGATCAGCTCAGAGATGGATCTGGAGGCGGATCTGGGTATTGACTCCATTAAGCGGCTGGAAATCTTCGGGGCGATGTTTGATGCATTCTCTGCGAACATGGGGCTTTATAGTGAGACAGCAAGAAATAAAGATATGGAAAACTTCGAAGTCGATTCGTTGAGCACTATTGCTAAGATGAGTGACTTCTTCAAGCACATGATCGATGAAGCAGTGAGTGCCTTGTATAACAAGGGGCTCGGATCTGAGCCAGAACAGGTACAGCCACCTGTAGAACACCATGAAAAAGAGCAAGTTGTTGTTGCGGAAGGCAGTGGAGGGGCATCCGACAAATTGCGGTCATTGGGATTTGTCACCTCGACAACGGCTTCATCTGAGGGCTACAACGTAAAAAAGCCGCTAGCTGAATCGCAACGGATGGTGTCCTCTGCGGTTCAGCCTGAACTGAATCATAATATTGCACTAAATAAAGAAGATGAAGAAAAGCTCTTTGCAGACTCGCCCGTTTCCCGTTTTGCGGTGGTGAAACAACCTCTGCCAATGCCGGATTGTTTGCAGGATGTTTTTTCATCCCCCAAACGCTGGCTGGTGGTGGAAGAGGGAACAACCAGTGTGGATAACCTGGTCGCAGATAAGACGGTTGTAGAGAACATCGTGGAAGTACTGGAACAGCGGGGACAGCAAGTGGTCGTTCTGTCACTGAAGCAAAATCAGGCCGCAATGGGTGACGAATCTGTGCTGGATGCTGTATTGGCAGATATTGAACAGCAACATGGCACTATTGAAGGAGTCATCTATTTGCAGGCTCTGAAACAGGGGGTTAAGGCATTGGCTGATGTATTCAATGAGCAGGATTACCGCTCAGTTGAAACCACTTTCCTGTTGGCAAAACGCCTGCAAGGCAGCCTTACCCGTGACGGGAAACTGCCGGGATACTTCATGGTAATTATGCGGGGGGATGGTGAACTGCTGACTTCCGGGCGTGAATACTTACCGATTGTTTCTGCGGGCATCACTGGATTGACCAAATCGCTGAATATTGAATGGGGGAATGTCTTCTGCCGCACCGTAGACATTGATGCCAGAATGAAAGACAGCGACGTGGCAAAGGTAGTGATAGAAGAGCTTCAGGATAGCCGGACTGATGTGGCAGAAATTGGACGCAGTGTAAATGGTGAACGCATGACATTGGCGCTGAAGGAAGAAAAAGTATTATCAGCGGCATCAGCCATGCAGGTCAGTCCCCATGATGTACTAGTTGTGACAGGGGGAGCCCGTGGTATTACAGCACACTGTGTTATTGAACTGGCAAAACAGAGTCAGGCGGCTTTTATTCTGCTCGGACGTACCGATATGACTACACCGTTGCCGGAATGGTCTGTAGGCAAAACAACCTTGGCTGAACGCAAAACGGCAGCTATTGCCCATCTGCAAGGACAAGGGATTCAGCCGACACCGGTTAAGGTCAATAGTATGTTGAGCCGCCTTATCCATATTGACGAAATCAACGCCACATTACAGGCGATCAGGCAAGCAGGGGCGCGTGTTATATATCTGCATTGCGATATCACTGTTCAGGAACAGGTGAAGAGGGTATTGGAGCAAGCCCGGCAGCAGTTTGGGCCAATAACAGGCTTAATTCATGGTGCCGGAAATCTGGCGGATAAGCGGATCGAAAAGAAAACGCTGGCGGATTTACATTCGGTGTTTAATGCCAAAGTCAAAGGGCTTGAAAACGTATGTCGTGGGTTGGATTACACATCTCTGCGCCATATCATGCTGTTTTCATCAGTTTCCGGCTTCTTTGGTAACGCGGGGCAAACCGATTATTCACTGGCAAACGAGACGCTGAACAAATTTGCCTACCTGCCTTTCGGTGGCAAAAATAGCCAGATAATCCGTTCAGTGAATTGGGGGCCGTGGGATGGCGGTATGGTCAGCGATGTTCTCAAACGGGCTTATGAGGCTCAGAACATGGTGATTATTCCGCTTGACGAGGGAATAAAACGTTTTGTACGTGAGTTTAGTGATCCCCGTTCGCGTCAAATTACTATTGGAGGGAAAACTTATATGGCTCCGAAAAAAACGATACCTAATAAATTACGTAATGTAATCAATAACGCTGCAATTTGAAAAGTGAAAGTATAAAAATCACAAAAGAATGACTCCATTAAATAATGGAGTCATTAAATAATGAATAAATTAAATAGTGAAAGAATTATGCTGAATAACGAAAAATAATCATGAGTTATAAATAATAAAATTCAGGTTGCTAATATACCTGAGTGAAAATATTCGCTCAGGGGAACGCTATCATATTAAGGAGTCTCTCCTTTATGGAACATATTGCAATTATTGGGGTCGGGTGTTTATTTCCCGGAGCAGATACCCCTGAAAAATATTGGGATAACCTGTTACACGAAAAGGATTGTTCCACACCTTTATCGGCTCTGGAATTGGGGGTTGATCCGGCCTGTTATTATTCTCCGGTTGCCGGTACACCTGACACCATTAATTATGTCAATAATGGTCACGTTCGTGATTTTCATTTTGATGGCAAAGGATATAACTTGCCGGAAGAAGAATTAAATACACTGGATGATCTATTTAAATGGACAATCTATGCAGCAGATCAGGCATTAAACGACAGTGGCTATCGCCAGCATAAAAATGTATTGCAAAAAACAGGACTAATTCTCGGTAGTATCGGTATGCCGACTCATTCAACTAAAAAATTAATGAGTCCGTTCTATCACAAAATATTACAACCCTATATTCAAAAATTAATTGGGCGACCGGATTTTCAATTTAATCAATTCTGGCCACAAGATAATCATTCTGACCAGAATTTAATAACCGGCGGGTACAATGCCACAATTGCGGCATTGGCACTTGGACTGGCAGGTCCCCGTTATTGCCTTGATGCTGCATGTGCGTCAGCGTTGTATGCCATCAAACTGGGCGCTGATTATCTTCTCAGCCACAAGGCAGACATGATGCTGGTTGGGTCAATTTGCCATGTAGACCATATCTATATCGACCACGGATTTAATATTTTGCAGGTTTTCCCTGAAAAGGGTGAGTCTATTCCTTTTGACAAAGCATCCAAAGGCGTAAAAGCCGGTGAAGGTGTTGGCGTCGTTGCTATCAAGCGTTATGCCGATGCTGTCCGTGATAACGATAAAATCTATGGCATAGTTGAATCTATTGGCTTGTCCAACGATGCGGGTACTAAGCATTTGTTAGTACCCGATCAGCAAGGACAAAATGTTGCATTGGAACGTGCTTATCGGAATAGTTCGCGGAACATCGATTACATTGAGTGTCATGCAACCGGCACTAATATCGGGGATCAAATCGAGCTATCGACTATTGAAACCTTTTTTGGTGAACATAATCTTGATGGACAGGGAAAAATTCCATTAATTGGTGCTAATAAAGCTATCAATGGTCACATGCTCACTGCGTCAGGTATGGGGAGTCTGCTGAAAGTCTTGTTAGCTATGCAGCATAACCTGATCCCTGCCACGCCACGGGTCAATCAACTGGTTTCAACACCCCAAGGGAAGCTCAATATCGATTATATTGTGCGGAAAGCCAGGCCCTGGCCCGAAAGTCAGCGCCCTAAACGCGCCGGGATTAATGCCTTTGGTTTCGGTGGTGTCAACGGGCATATGGTTGTCAGTGAGGATACCCCTGAACGACGGGCTGCCTGTGTATCATTCCAGTCAGAAGAAACGCAGAAAATTGATCCACTGGCTATTGTCGGTATTGGCGTACATATGGCGAAAACTGAGGATAACCAGACGCTGGATCAGGTATTACAGCAAGGCACTCAGCACTTTTATCCACTGCCGAAAACCCGTTGGATTGGCATGGAGGAACGCTCTGATGTGTTGGCAATGCGTGGAGTGAGTCAGCCACCTTTAGGCTCCTATATCGAAACATTTGAATTTGACTGTAAGAAATTCAAATTGCCACCGAATGTTGTCGGAGCACACTTAAGTTGTCATCTGTTCCTGTTGCCTATCGCGGAACGTGCATTTCTTGATGCCGGTTATCGATTGGATGGCAGTAAGCGTAATATTGCCGTAATTGTGGCGGGAGGTATCGACTATAGCTGTCTGCGTTATCAGGTACGTAATGAAATTAGCTGGCAATTGAAACAGAGCCTGAATAGTCAAGGTATTCAATTGTCGGCAGAAGATACCCTTGCTTTGCAGGAGATCGTAAAAGATAGCCTGTTCCCGAAACCTTATCCCGAAGGTATTACCGGGGGGATTGGTAATATTGTGGCGAGCCGTTTGGCGGCACATTTGAAACTAAATGGCCCGGCATTTACGCTTTATGGTGAAGAAAACTCTCCGTTTAAAGCACTGGAACTGGCTCAGTTTATGCTGACCAGACAACATGTGGATGCAGTGATAGTTGCCTGTACCAGTTTCGGCGGCACTCTGGAAAATGTGTTGTGGGATCACCAGTCTGAGCACGGAAATCAGATAGTCGGGGATGGTGGCGGAGTGATTGTTCTCAAACGCGAGCAGGATGCCATTAGTGACAATACACCGATTTATGCCGTGTTGGATGGGATTGGTACTTGCTATTTGCCTGATCACTCCCTTGATTTCACAGTAAATGAAGATGCCATTGTGGCAGCCGCGCAATCAAGCCTGACCGCAGCCGGTTGTAGCGCAGATCAGGTCGGTTATGTTGAGTTGTATGCGGGCGGCAAATCTGGAGAGATTGCAACTGAATTGTCTGCGTTGGGGCGGGTCTATGGTGCGACAGACGGGCAACCAACGACGGCTATCGGTACTCTGAAAGCCAATTACGGACATCTGTTTGCATCTGCTGGCCTGTTCGGCATTATTAAATCGGCCCTGCAACTGACACAACGATACTTACCGGTATTGCCGGATTACCCTCATCGTCAGGAGTTGGCATATTATGCAGAGGGAAAATTCCACTTACCAGTACAAACTCAGGCGTGGCCAGCGCCGTTCAAAGCCCCTCGTCGTGCTGCAATCAGTCACTTGGGTATCGACCGCTCCTACAATCATGTGATTTTAAGTGAACCCCAGAACGGAAAACGTGCACGTCCAACCAGGCTACCGGCGTCAGATCAGCCCAGCCTGAAAGTGACAGTTTATACTGCGAGAGAAAAAACAGTAGAGGAATTCATTCTCAACGCCCAGACCGTGGATCGTTTCGCAGCGTTGGCTGCGGCTGCTGTACCGTCAAACGAGCCAAACAAGGCAGAACTAAGCAAGGCAGAAACAGCGCAGAAAATGCCACTGTCGATGGAAGTTAACCATTTCATCCGCAATGCCAATACCCAACTGCGTTATCTGCAATTGGAACAGACATTTTATCAATTGATAAAACAGCATTTGGTAGAAATGCCGGGTACACCGTCAATAAATTCGCAACCCATGCCAGTTATCCAACCTGTTGTTACAAAGGCTATGCCCAAATCGGTTATGCCGAAAAAATCAGAGATAACTTTGCCGGTAATTTTTGACGAACAACAATTACTGGAATTGACCGACGGCAGCGTGGAGAAGATTCTGGGGCCTGATTATGCGGAAGTGGACAGCTATCCGATACGTACCCGTATGCCATCGCCACCGTTTATGTTTGTTTCCCGCATTACGGCGCTTTCTGCTGTAAAAGACAAACTGGAGCCCTGCTACATTGAATGGGAGTACGATATTCCCGAAGATGCGTGGTATGTCGTGAATGATCATGTTCCTTCCTTTGTCGCGCTGGAGTCATCTCATGCGATGATCGTGGCGTTTACAGTTATAGGCTGTGACATGATGTTCAAAGGAGAGCTTTGCTACCGGGCAGTGGATTGCAGCACGACAATTTACAGCGAAATGCCAAAGGCAGGCGAAGTATTGCGCGGACGTGTCAATATCACCTCAGTTATACGGATAGGTGGCCGTTTTCTGGCGAATTATGAATACCTTTGCTACGTGGGGGAACGTCTGGTATTCAGACTGGTAGCGGCTTCCGGTTTCTTTAGCCGTAAAGAAATTGAGAAAGCGGGGGAATTTGATACCAGAGCTTATTTTACCAGAGCCAAACCAGCCGGAGCGGCAAAACCGTTCACGCTGTTATCAAAAAACAAACAATCACAACATGAGCCGTCATATGCCGAATTCTTACATAAGGAACTGCTGCATTGTGGCCGGACAACATTCACCGAGCAGGACATCACCTACGTGATGAATGGTGATCTGACGGCCTGTTTCGGTTCCCAATATGGTCGTATCTATGGCAAAAATCTGTGTACACCTGATACCCGTATGTTAAGTAGGATCCTCAGCGTTGACACAATGGGGGGAATGTTTGGTCTGGGGCAGATAGTGGGTGAGTTTGATATCGATCCTGAACACTGGGCATTTAAGGCGCATTTCAAAAATGATCCTGTTATGCCGGGAACCCTGCTGGTGGAAGGTTCGGAACAATTGATGAAATTCTACCTATTCTATCTTGGATTAAATTCCCTGCCTGATCTGGAAGTACAGACGCTGACCGATCATACAACCAATGCCAAATTCCGTGGTGAAGTGCAATGTGAGCGGAATGTGCTGCAATACCGGTTGACCTGTAAGTCCATTGAAGCCCGCTATACGGACATAAACGACAAACTGGAATCTGTCACCCTGTTTTTCATTGCAGAAACTTTATACCGCGGCAGTGTGGTGGGGATAAGTGACAACATGGGAGTGCGGTATGTCCGTCGTCAGCCCCAGCAAATGACCGGAGCAGGTGTAGCAGAATTGGAACAGGACGCCACAAAATGAATCAGCACTTATCTGTCAATTTATCGGGTCACCAGCCAAAAGCACATCTGTTGATGGAAAGCCTCTCCCATTTGCAAGATTTGGCTGCCGAACTGCGGGTTATAAAATCCGGCACATCCGTTTCACTATTATCAGCAGATGAGCCGGTGGCAGAAAAGGCTTCCGTTCTGGGTAGCCTGCCGGCAATAACGGCAGGCAGTTTAGGAGATGCCGGCTTCATGGCGGATTATGGCGTGGATTACGCCTACTATGCCGGTGCGATGGCTAACGGTATCCACTCGGAAGAGATGGTTATCGCGTTAGGCAAACAGCGCATTCTGGGGATCTTTGGTTCCGGTGGCTTACGTATCCAGCGGATCGCAGAAGCAATTGCACGTATCCGGCAGGCATTGCCGGAAGGGCCATTCGGAGTTAATTTGCTGCACAACCCCGGCAATCCTGAATGGGAAATGGCTTGCGTGCGTCTGTGTATAGAAAATCAGGTGCGGGTAATTGAAGCATCGGCCTATATCAATCTCAGCCCGGCGCTGGTCTATTACCGTGTCAGTGGTCTGACCCAACAGCCTGATGGCACAATCCTGCGTCACCACCGCCTGATTGCCAAAGTTTCCCGTCGGGAAGTGGCACAACACTTCCTGCGTCCGGCTCCCGAAAACATGCTACAAAAATTACTGACAGACGGGCTTATCACCCCGGAACAGGCAGAGCTGGCACGACAAGTCTCAATGGCAGATGACATCACCGTAGAAGGCGATTCCGGCGGACATACCGATCAAGGTGTATTGGCCTGTATTTTCCGTTCCATTGTGCAGTTACGGGATGAAATCGCAGATGAAACCCAAAACGGCGCCCATAATCGCTACCAAGTACGGATTGGCGCTGCGGGTGGTTTGGGAACACCTCATGCCATTCTGGCGGCTTTTGCACTGGGAGCCGCTTATGTTGTCACTGGTTCAATCAACCAGAGCTGTGTGGAATCGGGAACATCTGATGCGGTGAAAAAAATGCTGGCACAAGCCCGGATCAACGATGTTGCCACTGCTCCGTCAGCGGATATGTTTGAACTGGGTGCCAAAGTACAGGTGTTGAAACAGGGGAGTATGTACGCTGTGCGGGCACAGAAACTGTACAACCTATATAAACAATACGACAGCCTGGATGACATACCTGAACAAGAAATTACCCTGCTGGAAAAACAGGTGTTTCATAAACCACTGTCAGATATCTGGCAGGAAACTATCCACTATTTCCATACCCTCAACCAACCCGACACCATTACCAAAGCAGAAAAACAGCCGAAGAAAAAAATGGCGCTGGTCTTCCAGTGGTATCTCGGTCAATCGTCCCGTTGGGCGATTACTGGTGATCCTGTACGCAATATGGATTACCAAATCTGGTGTGGCGCGGCCATGGGTGCCATGAACGAATGGCTGAAAGGCACTCCATTTGAAGCGGTTGAAAACAGACATGTTAGTGATATCGCCAAACTATTGATGAATGGGGCGGCCTATCTGACCCGTATAGCATTACTCGAATTATTCAATGTTGTTGTACCTGAACAAGTGAAACGGCATGTATTGCTTAATCACGAGCTATCTGATCAAAAACAATCCGATCACGAACAACCCGACCAAAAATATGAGCAAGAATCAAAGGTGAGGAGTAAAGAATCTATGGATGCTTCAACAAAATTATGTTTGGACAATTCAAAAGGCTTTTATAAAAAATGCTGGGATCTGATGCCCGGCGGGTCACACTATAACTTTGGTGATCCTGAACGTCCGTTGGTGATCCCGTTTAATCGTGGGGAAAGATCCCGTGTGTGGGATTTGGATGGTAATGAACATCTGGATCTGTTCTGCAAATTTGGGGCATTACTGGTTGGGCATCATAATGAGGCTTACAACAGTTCGTTGATCGAATACATGAATAAAGTGACTTCCGTTGACACCTGTGATTTGGAAGTCGGTGTTTGTGAAACGATGGTCAAACACATCCCTTGTGCTGAAATGGTCCGTTTTTGCCTGAGCGGAACAGAAGCGGTACAAAACGCGCTGCGTCTTGCCCGTGCCTTTACTGGCAAAAACCGTTTTATTCGTTTCCACGGTCACTATCATGGCAATGCTGACAACATTATGGGCTGGCGCAAGAAGCAGGATCTGACTTACCCGGTGCCAGAGCAGTTCAAAGGTGACTTGTTAGATACATTGGGGCGTGATCCTAAAGTCATTACCGATCAGTCTTTTATGCTGCCGTGGAATGACATCGATATATTAACTGCCACCGTAGAGCGTTACCACAATGAAATCGCTGCTGTTCTGATGGAGCCGCTTTGCATTAACGGCGGGGGTATTTTCCCTGTTGAAGGTTATCTGGAGAAAACCAAGGCACTGTGTGAGAAATATAACATTGTGCTGATTTTCGACGAAATCATCACCGGTGTTCGTTTGGGACTGGGAGGCGCACAGAAAATACTGGGTGTAACCCCTCATCTGGCAACTTTCGGTAAAGCATTGGGCGGTGGTGCTATACCAATCTCCGCTATTGCCGGTCGCCGTGACATTATGAATCTGTACACCCGTGGGAAAGTCATCCATGCAGGAACTTTCAATGGTTATCCGCTTGGGCTGGCTGCTATCCAGACAACTTTCAGATTGATTGAGGAAGATCCCGGCTGTTATGAACGCATGGGTGACGTTATGCGCCAGATTTCCAATGTCTTTGTGAAAGCCGCAGAAGCTGTTGACCTGCCACTGGTTGTACAGGGAATGCCGACCGCACTGGTTTATCACTCTCAGGACACGCCAGTCAACTCTTCTGAAGGTTACAGCGATAAGGTTAAATTCTGCGACATCATCATTCGTGAAATTTCCAAACGCTATGGTATCCAGTTCTCTCCGTTGTCCCGCATGTACCCTAACCTGTTGATGTCACAGGATGATGTACGTTTCTTCGAAGAGCGGATCTTCGATGCAATGGAAAATGCCCGCAAGGTGATTGATATCACATTTAAAGAAGGGCTGGTTGGATGAGTCGGCAAATTGCTGTTGTAACCGGTGCGGCAGGGGGATTCGGCACCACGATCACCAAAACACTGTTGGATATTGGTTATCTGGTGGCCGCAACGGATATCAGCATACAAAAACTGGCGCTCCTTCAGGAGCGCCTCGGGCACCCTGAATCCCTGGCAATTTTTGAAATGGATGTGACTGATATTGCTTCCGTCGAACGGGCGGAGCAACAGATCACGGAAACATTAGGCAAGACGATCACCGTTCTGGTGAACAATGCAGGCATTATCCACCGGGCTTTCTGTCTGTCGGGCAGAGGGTTGCCGGAGTCCGTCAAAGTGATCGATGTCAATCTGGTCGGTGCTTTCAACTGTACAACGATTTTTGTTCGCCATATGGCGCAGCAGAAATATGGGCGCATTATCAATATCGCTTCCGTTGCTGGCATTTGGGGAGCGGCGGGAAGTGCTGCTTATGGTGCATCAAAAGCGGGATTAATTTCTGCTACAGAATCGTGGGGGCGTGAGCTGGGACCGTTGAATATCAGTGTCACCGCCGTTGCTCCGGGGATTTGCAAAACTGACATGCTGGAGCAGTTCGTCAGTTCTGGTCCGATGGAATCTGCGGCAGAAGATAAGATTGTGCGTTCGATTGTGCCTGTTGGGCGTTGGGGAACATCAGATGATGTGGCTGAAGTTGTGAGATTTTTGGCGAGTTGTAAAACCAATTATCTCAATACCGCAGTGATCTCACTGGATGGTGGAATGCGTGTTGGCACCATATAAGAGCGTATACCGATAGATCTCAGGGGGCAGCCAGTAAAGCTGCTACCTGAAAGATAACAGGTATGAAAAAACAGCAAGTAACACATTTAATCATTAGGTGTAGGGGATAAACATGCTCAACCATACCAAAAAAGATACCAAAAACATCTTAGTTACCGGCGCAACAGGTGTCATGGGGGGCAGGGTCTTACTTGAAGTACTGACTACAACTGATGCCAGTGTATATTGCCTAATAAGAGCTGAAAATAATTCACAGGCACTGGCGCGTTTGGCAGATTTTTTGTTCACCTACGATCAGGAAAAACGGAGTCGAGACCAGCTTCACCGTATTATTCCTGTATTGGGTGATATTACGAAAACAGATCTTGGGCTGACAGCAGAGCTTTACGCAGAATTAACCGGCAAAATTGACAGAGTGATCCATTGTGCTGCCTGGACCAGTTTAGTGGCATCTTATGGCCGGCTTGCGCCTGTTAATGTGTTGGGAACACAGAATATCATTGAATTCTGCCTACAGGGCAATATACCGATGCTTTATACCTCCAGCTTTAGTGTAGCGGGAGAACATCTATATAGTGACGGTTTTGTCCTGCATGAAACGGATCTTGATGTGGGGCAGAGATTTGATGACATGGATTATGAACGTACCAAATTTGAATCGGAACAGGCTGTCCATCGTGCGGGGGAAAAAGGTCTTAAGTGGGTCATTGTGCGTCCGGGCAATATTTGGGGCGATAGTACCGATGGCAGCTACCCATTGCGGCAAACTAAAGTCAAAGGCATTTATTATGAAATGATCAGGGCATTGGTGGAGACCGGGCTCACGTTCAATTCACAGGAAGATTTTGATATTTCTCCGGTGGATTATGTCGCGAAAGCAGCATTGTATGCCATTTTAGATATCGAAAAATTTAATGGAAAAACCCTTCATCTGACGGCTCCCGACCCAATCACTTTCAACGATATTGTTTTCTTCCTGAGGGAATTCGGTTATCACATTGAAACCGTTGACAACGATGACTACATGGAAGCGTTGGCACAAAACTGTTTGTATCTCAATGGGAAACCTTACCGTTCAGTTTTTACTGACATATTGGCACTCGCTCATAGCGGCATAGAAATGAATGAAAAAGCCAAATATGCCACAGAGATGACAATGGATTTACTCAGTGGCAGCGGTATTCAATGCCCACCATCAGATAAAACACTGCTTTTCCGTTATTTCAACTACTTAATTGAATCCGATTTCATTCCGCCTCCTCAACAGCAGGGAGAAAAGGGCGAAATCCGCAAAATGTCGGCACAGAGTGGTTATCTGGAACATCTGTTTGATGCTGACCTGTAATGAATGTTGATAAAAAATAAATAACAAAATATATACAAAACATATATTGAAACGGAGTTTGCAATGACTGCTCAGAATCTTAAGGTAACGATGATTCAAACCGATTTGGTTTGGGAAAATGCAACAAAAAACCGTGAATATATCGAACGCCACATTGCGCAAGTGACTGATAGTGATCTGATCATTTTGCCGGAAATGTTCACTACAGGGTTCAGTATGAAGCCACAAGCCATTGCTGAAACGATGGATGGCCCCAGTATCCAGTGGATGAAAAAGCAGGCAGCCGCGAAGGGGTGTACGATTGTCGGCAGTATGATTATCACTGAAAACCAGCATTTCTATAACCGTTTGCTGTGGGTCAATGCAGACGGTTCCATTGCTCACTATGACAAAAAACACCTCTTCTCTTTCGCTCAGGAAGATCATGAATACACAGCAGGTAATGCCCCGCTGATTGTGGATTTCAAAGGTTGGAAGATTGCCACTTTTATT
Source organism: Xenorhabdus budapestensis (assembly GCF_002632465.1). Classification (GTDB taxonomy): domain Bacteria; phylum Pseudomonadota; class Gammaproteobacteria; order Enterobacterales; family Enterobacteriaceae; genus Xenorhabdus; species Xenorhabdus budapestensis. The sequence continues at coordinate 71,004 of NZ_NIBS01000014.1, forward strand.
TGTTATGACCTGCGTTTCCCGATTTGGTCACGCAATATCAATGGTCACTACGATGTAGCGCTTTATATCGCCAGTTGGCCTGCCAGACGCTCTCTGCACTGGTGTACCCTGTTGCAGGCTCGTGCAATTGAAAACCAGAGCTATGTTATCGGGGTCAATCGTGTGGGGCAGGATGGTAATCAACTCGACTATACAGGTGATTCCATGTTGATCGATCCGTTGGGTGAAATCTTACTGCACGAGCGGGATAACGAGGCAGTAAACACCATGACTATCTCTCTTGCTCATGTGCGGGATGTCAGAGAACGCTTCCCTTTCCTGAAAGATGCGGATCCTTTTGTTCTAAAAGAAAGCATTTTGAGGGAGTGACGTTCCGAATTTAGATTTTGCAGGAAATTGCAGAAATAAGTGTTGAAAGAATGGATTTAGGGGATATGCCTTTTCTGGCATGACGCCCGGGGCTGTTTTGTCACGTATCAAAGCTATTTTGTCATGTAATCGTGTTTTATTGAAGGAAGATGGCTAATGGTGATTTCAACCAAATTTGAGCGAATCGTTGTACGTTTCCCGGAAAATATCGCGGTGACACAGGGAAACGAAAGCTTGACCTATCGTACCTTGTCAGAGCGCGTTACCAGACTCAGCCATACGCTGCATCATCAGGCTGAGAGTCAGTACGTCATAACGTTGATGGAAGAGAGTATTTCTCTGATAACGGCAGCATTAGCCATCATGAAAACTGGCAAAGTGTTTGTTCCATTATCTCCTAAGTTACCGGAACAGCGCCTTGCCACATTATTGGCACAATTCCGTGGTGCAACTATTATCACTTGCCGTCAATGGTTGCCCCTGCTGGAGCATTTGTCAGAAGATTATTCGCTGGTGCTGGCTGATGAAGTACAGGAAAACCATTCAATTCCTTCGTTATTTGTGGGAGAGCCTGCCAGTACACATAACAACAGTGGTATCCATCATAACAAACCGGCATATGTCTACTTTACATCGGGTTCAACCGGGCAACCTAAAGCCATATTAGGGCGCGAAGACAGCTTATTGCATTTTATCCGCTGGGAAAGCCGTGAACTGAATCTGACGCCCGCTGACAAAGTCAGCCAATTAATAAACCAGATGTTCGATCCTTTCCTGCGTGATATGTTGTTGCCTTTGCTCAACGGGGCAACACTGTGCATTCCTCCTGCCCACGATATTCGTTATTCGCCGCAAGAATTGCTGAATTGGATACGTGAGCAACAGATCAGCATTACCCACCTTATTCCTTCTTTGTTTCAAGTTCTGCTGGAGTGTCCGCAATCCAGTGATGACCTGCAATCTCTGAGGTATGCCGTTCTGTCGGGTGAAATGCTCAAAGGATCACTGGTAGAGCTGTTTTACCAGCGTCAGTTGCAACACACCCAATTAATCAACCTGTATGGGACGACAGAAACTACACTGGCGAGAGTCTACTATCGTGTTACAGAGAAAGATGTTCAACGTGCGCTGATCCCTGTCGGTAAACCCATAGACGATACCACCATTGTCGTCGTTGATGAGCAGGGCGAAACAATTCCGGCGGGCACCGAAGGGGAAGTATGGATCAGCACTCCCTTTATGAGTGCGGGTTACTTGTCAGCCGAGTCTGAAAATAACTTACGTTTTATCACCCCGGAAAAAGGGGAACTGGCTGGTCAGCCAGTTTACCGGACAGGTGATCTGGGACGTATTGATGAGCAGGGGGATCTGATCCTGCTTGGCCGTAATGACTTTCAGATCAAAATCAATGGACAGCGCCTTGAAACGGCAGAGATAGAGAGTCTGCTTGAACAACATCCTGCGGTACAACAAGCGATTGTACAGGCGTTTGAACAGTCGCATAAACCGTCACAAAGTGTGCGGCTGGTGGCATTTATCCGTCTGGCACCGGAAATGACAGTAACGGCAGAAGCATTAGATAGCTATCTGGCCCCCAATCTGGCAGCCGCTATGCGCCCTGCTGACTATCAGTTCTTGTCACTGTTCCCACTGTTATCCAATGGCAAAATTGACCGCAAGGCACTGCAAGCACCAGTTGTCAGCCAGACATACCAAAACCGACAGCATATTGTTATCCCACAGGGAGAACGGGAAACAAAGCTGGCAGCTATCTGGCAATCGTTGTTGCATATCAAACAAATCGGGCGTGACGATAGTTTTTTTGCACTGGGAGGGGATTCCTTACAGGCAATTCGCATGATTGCACAAGTGCGGGAAAAAATGGGGTTGAGTTTGCGTTTTGGTGAACTGTTCCAGCACCCCACGCTTGCCCAGTGTGCAGCAATATTGAATGTTGATGAGCGGTCAGAAGGGATAGCAGAGGAGATAACGGTAATCCCGCATACTGCCAGCTATGAACAGCAGGGTATTTACCTGATCCAACAGACTGCTTCTTCCAGCCCGATCTATAACATGGCCTATGCTGTCCAGTGGCAGGGAGCACTGAATCATCAGCGGTTACAACAATCCCTTGACGCTTTGATCGCTCGTTATGATGTACTGAGAACCAGTTTTCTGATGCAAAAAGGGGATATCATTGCGCAGGTAGCAGAACAGCTTTCTGCCAGCCCGGTTACTGCGAAGGTAATCTGGCAGGATCTGAGCCAGTATGGCTCACAGGCTCAAGCGCAAGCAGAAAACATTATCAGCCAATTTGCGACCTTGCCATTTGAATTAACTGAGCCGCCATTGCTACGCATGACAGGGCTGACACTCCGGCCACATAGTCATCTGATTGTACTGGTCTTCCACCATTTAATTGTGGATGACGAGTCAGTGAAACGACTGTGGGATGAGTTACTGGAAAATTACAGCCTGCTGCAAGCAGGGAAAGCACTTGAGATCCAGCCCGCTCGTTATGGTCAACGGGAACATGCACGCCTCCAGCATCAGCGGATCAATGGGACTGCGGGCGTAGCAGCCCGTCAATACTGGCAGCGTCAGTTGGCAGGAACACTACCGCTGATCCAATTACCCTATGACTTTCCGACACCGGCCATACGTAGTTATCAGGGAGGGCGTTTGCCATTCAGCCTGCCCACCGCATTCCATGAACAGATTGATACATTAGCCTATCAGTATGGTGTCACTCCTTATCTGATCTTACAGGCCGGATTTATTGCATTTCTGGCACGTTATTCACGTCAGAGCGACATTCTGTTGGGAACACCCGTTTCCAACCGTCACTACAGTGAGGAGCAACAGCCGGTTGGTCTGTTATTCAACGTATTGGTGATGCGCAATCAGGTTGATACCAGCCAATCATTCGAACAACTGCTGGCCCAAGTTAAATCCACTTTTATTGATGCCATTGCGCATCAGGATATGCCGTTTAGCCAATTACTACCTCTACTAAAAGGCAATTTATTACAAAATAATGGGGAAGATAATCATCATCCGGGGATTTCTCCGCTGTTCCAGACTCTGTTTACCTACCAGAATATACCGGTTACCGGTAAACGAATGGGGGCTGTACAACTTTCTCCGTTACGCCAGTGGGATATGCAAATCGCCAAGTATGAGCTGACACTGGAGATGTGGCGTGAAGAGGGGGAATTACAGGGAATATTTGAGTATGCCAGTGATCGTTTTCTGCCAGAGACGATTTCCCGCATGGTGGAAAACTTCTGCCATTTTCTGCCGCACTTGATCGAACAACCGCAACAGGCCATCGGGCGGGTTTCTCTGCTCAGTCCTGCACAGCAACAGCAATTGGCTGAGTGGAACCAGACTGAACGCCCATTCAGCGATAATATCGGCATTCACCAGCTTATCGAGCGTCAGGTGCAGCGTGTACCAGAAGCCATTGCAGTTGAATTCGGTCAGCAGTCGCTGACTTATGCTGAATTGGATCAGTGTGCCAACCAACTGGCTTATTTTCTGATCCAACAAGGGGTAGGGCCAGAAGTTTGTGTCGGATTAAGTGTCGAACGCTCATTGGAACTGGTGATCTGTTTTCTGGCTATCCTGAAAGCGGGTGGAGTTTATGTACCGATTGATCCTGATTATCCGCTGGATCGCAGTCGTTATGTGATTGAAGATGCCGGCTTGCATCTGCTGGTGACACAAGATCAATTTATGGCACGTTATCAGGATTGCAACCTTCCTTTGTTCTCCCTTGAGACCCTGATGCCTCAACTGTCAGCATTCAGTGTTGAAAATCCACGGGTAGATGTCCGGGCAGAAAATACCGCCTATATCATCTATACCTCAGGCTCCAGCGGCAAACCGAAAGGCGTGCCTATCCGACACCGTAGTGTGTGCAATCTGGCAGAAACAGAAGTTGAATTTCTGGCTGTACCACCGAACAGCCGGATCCTCCAGTTCGCCTCTTTCAGTTTTGATACCTCCATCTGGGAAATCCTGATGGCGTTCTGTACTGGCAGCACATTATTAATGGCTCCCCGTCTCGCAATCATGCCTGGCCCAGATCTGCTGGAACAACTTATTACGCGACGTGTTACTCATGTCACATTGCCTGCATCGGCACTAGCCGCACTGCCTGAAGCTGAATTACCTGATTTGCAGGTACTGTTAGTAGCCGGGGAAGCCTGTGGTGTGGATCTGCTGCATAAATGGGTCAAAAACCGCCGCTTTATTAACTCCTATGGCCCGACAGAAGCAACAGTAGGGACAACCAATGCTGAATTGACGATGGACGATGACCATATTCACATTGGCCGTCCGATCCCCAACTCTCAGGTCTGGATTTTGGATGAATATGGCGCACCATTACCGATTGGCGTCGCCGGTGAACTTTGCATTGGCGGTGTTGGAGTCGCTACAGGTTATCTGCACCGACCAGAATTGACTGAACGCAGTTTTATCCCCGATCCGTTCAGCTCCCGGCCTGATGCCCGCCTTTATCGTACCGGCGATCTGGCTCGTTATCAGGCAGACGGTAATATTGATTATCTGGGACGTATTGACCAACAAATAAAAATCCGGGGTTATCGTATAGAACTGGGAGAAATTGAAAGCGCTCTGCGTCAGCATCCGGCTATTTCTGATGCGGTGGCGATGGTGCGGGAAGATTACCTGAATGCCAGTGCTATAGTTGCTTATATACTCACCCAACCTGATACCACGCTTGACCAGTCACAGATCGAGTCACATTTGGGGAGATCTCTGCCGGAATTTATGCGCCCTTCCTGCTACGTCTTTCTGAACGAATTCCCCCGATTACCGAATAATAAAGTGGACAGAAAACGCTTCTCTACACCGATGCAGCAGGCGAGCGAAGCCATTGTTGAACCCGCTCAGAATGAAACAGAACGGGCGATTATCCAGGTCTGGCAGACTTTATTGGGGCATCAGGCGATTGGCCGTAATACCTCATTTTTTGCCGCAGGTGGGCACTCTCTATTAGCAGCCAAAATGGTAGCTATACTTGCCAGCCAGTTCCGGCTGCATTTCAAAGTCAGCGATGTTTTTATCTGCCGAACTCCAATGCGGTTGGCTGAGAGAGTAGATTCAACAGCCAGTACGGGTTCATTAAATCTGTCTGTGATCCACGATGCACCATTGAGCTTTGCTCAACAACGGATGTGGTTCCTTGACCAACTTTATCCTGATAGCTGTCGTTACCACATCACCAGTATCAAAACCTTTGCCAGTATAAAAACGCTTGCCGGCAAGGAGAATGACGGTAATGTGGCTGAAATTAACGTGGAGGTTGAACGGATACAGAAAAGCGTAAACTTGCTGTTCCGTCGCTATCCGTCGCTCAATCTGCGTCTGCGGATGGAGGGAACCACGCCCCGGCAATATTACAGTGAGCAGTCACCGGCCTGCCCGCATGAAATTATTGAAGTACAGAATGAACAGGAGTGGCAGCGGCAGTTACAGCAGCGAGCCGCTGGTATGATGCAGACACCGTTCCAGCTAATTGGACAACCATTGTACCGCCTGTTGCTGGTGACGGATGCACGGCAGGGAAGTGCCCTGATTGTCTGTCTGCATCATATTTTGGTAGATGAACAGGCACTGGCACAGCTTGATGATGAATTACTGTCGCTATACCAGTCAGAAGCGAATGGTCTTCCAGAAGAAAATAATCTGTCAGAAGAGAGCATCCAGCAGGCATCTGTTCCTGATTACCTGCAATTTGCAGCATGGGAGCGCAGCCCTGAAGCGCAACAAATTTGGCATAGCCAATTAGCGTATTGGCGTCAGGTATATCAGCAATTACCGCCAGTGGTGACATTACCTCAGCAGTATCATGCACCTGTTGAAGAATCGAAAGCCGCTTACCATCGCCTGCCGCTGTCCATTGAGCAGACCAAAGCGCTGTGCCGGTTGGCACAACAGCAGGATACGACACTGTTTACCCTGTTATTGGCGGCTTTCCAGATCTTGTTGCAGCGCTACAGCAGTGAAGGTGACACAACGGGAGATATCGTTATTGGCATACCTGTTTCTCTGCGTGACAGGCCAGAACTGCAATCGGTTATCGGGCTTCTGCTGAACACCTTAGCGGTACGTCAGAATGTCGATATCAACCGTCCGTTTACTGAATTTCTGTTTGATAGTGCACAGACGCTGAATCAGGCAATGGCTAACAAAGACGTTCCGTTTGAACAGGTGGTGGATGTTGTTCTGCCAGCAGAGAAACGTTCGCTTGCTCCTCTGTTCCGGATCATGTTTGTGTTTAATGCGCACCAGCAACAGGCCAATCAACAACTTCGTACTTACGCTATAGACAGTCAGCCAATAGACAATCCAGAAGCCAAATTCGATTTAACCCTGTTTGTACAGGAAACAGCGGATAACCTGTTATTGTCGGTCGAATATCGTGAGGCGTGCTTTGCACCCGAAATTGTGGCGCAATTGGTGACACATTATGCCCGTTTGCTGGATAGCCTGTGTCGTGCGCCAGACCAGCCTGTCTATCAGTTGGCAATGTTGTCACCACAGGAACGGCAACAGCAGTTGAGTGATCTCAATGCCACAGCACAACCTCTGTTGCACCCGGTGGTGCATCAATGGTTCGAACAACAGGTGTGCAGAACACCACAGGCGATTGCCCTGTGTGAGCAATATGAAACAGGGTTAGCATTGAGTTATGACCAGCTTAACCAACACGCTAATCGGCTGGCGAGTGATTTACTGGCCCAGGGGATTGGTAAGGGTTCACAGGTAGGGATCTGCCTGCCACGTTCAGCCATGCTCGTGGTAGCGATTCTGGCGGTACTGAAAACCGGAGCTGCATATGTACCGGTTGATAGTACCTATCCGGCAGAACGTGCCCGTTTTATGCTGGAAGATGCACAAGTGGCACAGGTGATTACGACTCATGAACAGGCCACTAGATTAGCGTTGCCATCGCATCATATTGTATTGTTGACGCCGGGGCAATTTACCTTAGAACCAGTTACCTTAGAGCCAGTAACAGACAATCAGGCTGTTATCCCCAATCCTGATATTGCGATTTCACCGGAACAACCTGCTTATATTCTCTATACCTCTGGCTCTACCGGCAGGCCAAAAGGGGTCATCATTCCACACCGGGGCTTGGGAAACTATCTGCAACATGCCTGTGAACATTATGGTGATCTGACTAAACGGGGAAATACTTTCCATGCCTCTATTTCCTTTGATGCGACGATTACCAGCCTGTTCCTGCCGTTATTACAGGGGCAAACCCTGTTTATCCTGCCTGAAGAGGATGATATTCCGGCACTGGTACAGGCATGGCAACAATTGCCGGATCTGGCAATGGCGAAAATCACTCCCGCTCACCTGGAACTCTTTAGCCAGCAATTATTGCCGGAACACGCAGGCCGGATACCACTGCTGGTGATTGGTGGAGAAAGCCTTTCTGCCAGCGCATTGCGTTTCTGGCGGCAACATGCTCCGCAGGTCAGGATCATCAATGAATACGGCCCGACGGAAGCCACCGTGGGCTGCTGTATTTACGACATACTGGCCGGAGACGTAAAAGGGGATGGTGCACTGCCGATTGGTCGTCCGATAGCTAATACCCGGCTTTATCTGTTAGATGAGTGTCAGCAACTGGTGCCGTTCGGTTCAGTGGGTGAACTGTACATTGGTGGGGCTGGAGTGGGTCTGGGCTATTTCAATCGTTCTGATCTGACTGAAAGCCGATTTATCACCGATCCTTTCTTTCCTTTATCACAGGAAAAACTCTATCGGACAGGAGACTTGGCGCGTTACCTGCCAGACGGAAATTTACTGTTCCTCGGTCGTAAAGACCAGCAAGTTAAACTGCATGGCTACCGGATTGAACTGGAAGAGGTCGAAGCTCAGCTTGCAGCTTGTCAGGGCGTTGCTCAGGCGGCAGCGGGTATGCGGGACATTTATGGACGCCAGCATCTGGTGGCCTATTTGGTGATGAACACACCTGCTGTGGCAGATCTGGAAAATGTGCGGCAGGAACTGAATCAACGACTGCCGGTACATATGTGTCCTACCCAATGGATCTTGCAGGAAACATTACCACTCACAGCTAACGGCAAAATTGATCGTAAGGTTCTGACACAAATCCCTTTAACTGAGCAACTCCGTCACACTATTCGCCGGATGCCGGTGACGGCACTGGAAAAACAACTGACAGAAATCTGGCAACAAGTGTTGGATCAGGAAAATCTGGGGATTGATGATGATTTTTTTGTTCTGGGAGGAGATTCCATTCTCAGCCTGCAAATAGTGTTCAGAGTACGGGAGATCGGTCTGCGGATCGCGCCGAAAATGCTGTTTGATTATCCTACTATTGCGGGATTAGCCGCTGTGGTGACACAAGTAAATAATGTTGATGGCAACGCTGAGGACAATAGTCAACCCGTGCAGGGAGAATACGCTTTACTGCCAATTCAACATTGGTTCTTTGCACATCATCATGCTAATCCGCACCACTATAACCAGTCTTATCTGTATGCACTGGAGGAGGGAACCGACATACCACTTCTGGCGCGGGCACTGGCTCTGGTGGTCAATCAACATGATGGCTTGCGCTCTCGTTTCGCATTGGCAAACGGGTATGGGCCGGGGTATGGGCAGATAGGAGAACCTGTTACAGACTGGCAGATAGAACAATGTCAGATCACAGAAAACCCGGCAAGGGAAGCTCTGGCACAGGCTGTTGCTGAACGTCAGGCACAATTGAATATTGAACATGGTCCGTTATTAACCGCAACCCATTTTATTACCACAGAAGGGGATTATCTGCTGCTGGCAGTTCATCATCTGGTGATAGATGGTGTTTCATGGCGCATTATCACGGAGGACTTAAGTTATTACTATCGGACATTACTGGCAGGGGAAAACCCGCGTCTGATGGCAAAAAGTGCCTCTCTGATTGAGTGGTCATCTCACCTTGCGGATTATGCTCAATCTGAACAGTCACAGGATGAATATCATTTCTGGCAACAAAAACTGAATCAAACTGTACTTCCGCTGCCCTGTGATCGGGGAGAAAAACCTTTCCCCGGCTTAGTTAAAGAGTCGGCTAAATACCGGTTAGCACTGGATCTCACAGCCACCACAAATCTGATTCAGCACACCGGACACGCCTACCGTACCCATGTTGGTGACTTGTTACTGGCAGCGCTGGCAGCAACACTGCAACGCTGGAGTGGTTCTGAATTACTGCATGTGGATATGGAAGGACACGGACGGGAAAGCCTGCATGAAAATGTGGATGTCAGCCGGACAGTCGGCTGGTTTACGGCCATTTATCCTCTGTTGCTGTCACTACCTGCATCTTGTCCGCCTGATCAACTGCTCCAGCTTGTAAAAGAAGCGGTGCGTCAGGTGCCTTATAGCGGAACAGGTTATGGCGCACTGCGCTATTCCCGCTATACCCAGACATCCACCAATAATCAGTTGCCCGTTATCCCCGCGGCAGATGTCTGCTTCAACTATCTGGGACAATTTACCCGTACCTTCCATCAGACACCATTACAGGGCGCTGAGGATATCGGACTGGCGCATCGTCATGCGGCGGATAACTCAAGGTCATATGCGCTGGAAGTGGATTGCTACATTGATGAGGGACAATTGCAGATAGAGTGGGGGTATAACCACCAGTGTTATCAGCATGAAACCATTGATAAGTTGGCAATGGCGATGAAAGAGCAGATTATCCGGCTGACTGAACATTGTATGGCACAGACTCAGACCACTTATACACCATCTGATTTCCCGCTTACCCGTTTGAATGCCGAAACATTGCGCCAGTTGCAGCAACGGTATGGCGTGATGGAAGATATCTACCCGTTGACTTATACCCAAGAGGGAATGCTGTTCCACTCTATGGCTGGGCAAGGCAGCGGGCTGTATCACGAACAGTTGTGTTTTACTTTATCTGATAAAAAATCTGATGAGAATCAGTCTTATGGTGTGGATATTACCCGTCTACAGCAAGCATGGCAGCAGACGGTGGCTTACTATCCTATCCTGCGCAGCCGTTTTGAAATGAGCCTTGCCGGTGAGCCATTGCAAATCGTGATGCCTCAGCAGGAGCTGGATTGGCGGCAACATGATCTACGGCTGCATAATCCGGCTGATGTGGAACAGCATCGCCAAAATTTGTTGGCGGCAGATCTGGCGGAAGAGTTTATACCGGAACATGGTGCGTTATTCCGTATTACCGTACTGCAACTCCCGGCTGAACAAATACAACTTCTGTTCAGCCATCATCATGCCATGCTTGATGGCTGGTCAGTCAGACTGTTATTAACAACGGTTGAGTCCTTCTACTATCGTCCGGCTGATATCTTGTCACCTGCTCCGGCATTTAAATCCTTTATTCGCTGGCAACAGCAGAGCCGTAAAGCATGTCAGGATTATTGGCAGGCGCAATTAGCTGATGTCAATGCAGTAACACCGCTGCCCGCGGCTCACCCGGTCAGAACAGCCAGTCAGTTGAAACAGCGACATTCATTTAGTCTGTCTACAGAACTTTCCGGTCAGTTGGCAGAAACCGGACGTCGTCACCGTTTAACCATCAGCACCCTGATTCAGGGGGCATGGGCATTACTGTTACAACGTTACAGCCAGCAGGATGAATGTCTGTTTGGCATGACAGTATCCGGCCGTCAGGCAGAATTAGCCGGGATCGATAAAATGGTGGGACTGTTAATCAGTACATTGCCTATTCATATCACCAGTCATATGAATCAACCCGTTGTCAATTGGCTGAGTGCCATTCAACAGCAGCAGCGGGAACATGAAAAATTCAGTGATATCTCGCTGGCGGATCTGAAATCCACTTGTGGTCTGCCGACATTTGATACCTTGCTGGTGTTTGAAAATTATCCGCAATCCGGTGCACAGGAAAACCTGTTTCAATTCACACAGGCCACGGAAAGCACGAATTACCCATTGGTATTGGTCACGGCGTTCTCTGACAACCTGCATGGCGAGCTGGTCTATGACACGGGTCTGTATGATGCAACTATCGTAGCTCGTCTGGCAGAGCACTTTATCCGCATTCTGACCCAGTTAATGAATAATATGGCTGGTGTGTTGACAGATATTGCATTACTGGATCAGCAGGAGAAACAGCAATTGCTGACCCAATGGCAGGGGCCGGTATTGCCGATTTTTGCGGGTAATGTGTATAGCCTGTTTGCCCGTCAGGTGCAACGTTCTTCCCAACAGATTGCCGTGATTGATGGACAGAAGCCAGTCAGTTATGCGGAATTGGAGCTGCAGGTTGAACAGATCAGCCTCCGCCTGCATCACAGTCAGATTCATGCGGGCGACAGAGTTGCGCTCTATTTGCCACGCAGTCTGGATTATATCGCTGCCATGCTGGCAGTCAGCAGAATGGGGGCTTGTTATGTGACAATTGATATCTCTTACCCCCCAGAGCGGGTCACTTATTTGTTGTCTGACAGCCAAAGCTGTCTGGTGTTGACCCATCAGGCGTTGGCTGCGGCTCTTGTTCCTGAAATTGCTGTACTGGCACTGGATCAGGAACCAGAGCCTGTTCCGACGTGTTCTTTATCGCAACAATCTTTACCGCCCGTGACTGATGATGAAAATGGACTGGTATATCTGATTTACACCTCCGGCTCTACAGGAATGCCGAAAGGCGTCATGATTGAACATCGTAGTCTGATTAACTACTTGACCGATACTTGCTGGCGTTATCAGGTAACTGAGAATACCCAAAGCTTGTTCCATTCATCCGTCAGTTTTGATGCCACATTAACCAGCCTTTATCTGCCTCTGTTGCATGGCGGCACCATCACCGTGATACGGGATGATGCGGATATCGCTTCAATGGCGGAGATATTACAGCAACCATTACCACAGTCTTCATTACCACAGTCCTCATTAACACAAAAGCAGGGTGGGCATCTGTTGAAAATCACGCCTGCCCATCTTGGCATTTTGGGGGAATATCTGGATGCTGCCGCGAAATCCCGTGTCCATTCATTGGTAATCGGGGGAGATGCGCTGAGTTGTGAAACAGTACAGGAATGGCTGACTGATGTAGCAGATATTGGTGTGTTCAACGAATATGGCCCCACAGAGACGGTTGTCGGGTGTTGTGTTCATCGTGCAGATAAACATCAGGACTTACAGGGCACGATGCCGATTGGTCTGCCAATCGCTAATACTCGCCTGTTTGTACTTAATGAAGATTTGTCTCCAACCCCATTCGGCATGGCAGGAGAGTTGTATATCGGTGGATTGGGTGTGGCAAGAGGTTATTGGAATCGCCCTGAATTAACCGCAGAAAAATTCATCACGATATCAATTCCACAGGGGGGCATCTCACAAGAAGGTATGTCACAAGAGGAAGTGCCACACGAAAAAGTGCGGATTTATCGCACAGGAGATCGGGTCTGCGCCTTGCCGGATGGTGAATTGCTCTATCTCGGTCGTTGTGACCGACAAATCAAACTGCGTGGCTATCGTATTGAACCGGGAGAGATTGAATCTCAACTTATGCAGCATCCCCACGTTCAGCAAAGTGCTGTGCTGGCTTATTCAGGACTTGCTAATGCTGACAAACCGGGCGAGATACAGCTAATAGCTTGCGTGTCCCTTAAATCAGCAGCGAAAGCCAATGCTGTATCTTCAGAGCCATTTTCAGGACAGATGTCAGAACAAATACTTGATTTTCTCAGCAGACAATTGCCCACGCATATGCTGCCGAGCGCCATTGTACTGTTGGATGAGATGCCTCAAACCACGAATGGCAAGATTGATTATCAGGCTTTGTTGGTGCGTTTGCCGGAATATTTGTCTGAGTTGCAGCAGAAAGCATTACAGCAGAAAAAACAGGAGGGCAGCGTTTTACATATCCCGCAAACACCGCTGGAAAGCCGTCTCAGGGATATCTGGAGTGAGGTACTGCAACAACAACAGATTGGATGTGACCAGAATTTCTTTGCTTTAGGAGGGCACTCATTACACGCCTTACGCATTGCTGCCCGTATTGAACAGCAACTGGCAGTCAGGATCTCTCTGGCTGAACTTTTGCAATGCCAGACAATTAAACAGCTTGCTCATTTACTGGAGTCTCGTATGACCGGGGGAGATAGCGTTCGTCACAACACGATCTCTCATAACACAAGCCCTCAAAACACCATAAAACGTGTCGCACGGGAACGGAAATAAAGAACGATAACAATGAAATATGCCCGACACCTGCAAAGTGAAGGGTATTTTGCCGGAGGTTTTATGCAGGAAAATACATTTCAATTTAAGGCATCCCTAGCGCAAAAACGTTTGTGGTTGCATGAACAACTCGAACAACAATCGGCTATTTATCACATTACGACTGCGCTGGTGCTTGAGGGGAAATTGGATATACCGGCACTTCAGCAGGCTATCAGCGATATGGTGGACAGGCATGAGTCTTTCCGTACAGATTTTGTTTATCAAGATGGCACGCTTTATCAGCGTTGTCATGAATCGATCTCTTTACCGCTGGTAACGGTTGATTTGTCCATGCTGAGTGAAGAACAGCAAAAGCAACGCTTACAGCGGGATAACCAGCAGCCATTTAATTTACAACAGGCTCCTTTGTTGCGTTTTACCCTGTATCGTTGTGGAGATAAACACGGAGAAGATTGCCATTATCTGGTGATGGTACTACACCATATTATTTCTGATGGCTGGTCTGCCGGTATTATCAGTCGTGAACTGACCGCGTGTTATAACGCCCGTCGGCAGGGCAATGTCCCTGAACTGCCGCCGTTACCTATTCAGTACATTGATTACTCGGAATGGCAGCACCAACAGCATGAAAATACTGAATTTGATACATCGCTGGCATGGTGGAAAGAAAAACTGTCCGGTGTTGAACCCATCGCTCTGCCTTTTGATTACCCACGCCCTAATCGTTTGAGCCTGCGGGGTAAAACTCACTGCTTCACTTTATCGGCTGAATTGACTAACGCCTTGGCACAACAGGCCCAACAACAGAATAAGACGCTATTCTCCACCCTGTTAAGTGCGTTTTACCTGTTACTTTATCGTTATAGCGGTCAAACCGATCTGGTTGTGGGTTCTCCGGTCTCAGGACGTGGACAACTGGAACTGGAAGGCGTTGTCGGTTTCTTTGTGAATACGCTGGCTTACCGGATTGAACTGGAGCCCCACGCCACGTTTGCCGAATTGCAGCAGCAGGTTTTTGATACGGTCCTTGACAGTCTGTCGCATCAACAGGTGAGTTTTGAACAACTGGTGGAAGCGATCAATCCCAAACGTGACCTGAGCTACTCCCCGTTATTTCAGGTGATGTTCGCTTTCGATGGTTCTGACTCTGCCGGATGGCAGTTTGATGGAATGAAAGCGACGCCATTCACTTTATTAGGCGATTACGCCAAATTCGATTTGACCTTATCCATGGAAAAAGTGTCAACGGCCGATGGCGCAGAACAATTGCAGGGTGCGTTTGAATATAGCAGTGATCTGTTCGATGAAGCGACCATCAGGCAATTTGAGACGAATTTCCACTTCCTGTTGCAGGAAATCGCCCGGAACGCCCAAACCGCGCTGACGGATTATCAGTGTATCAATGAGGCTGAAAAACATTGGCTTCTGCATGAATGGCCGCGCCAACTGAGTCATCATCCGGTGACACAGACTCTGCATCAGGCGTTTGAACAACAGGTATTGCGTCGTCCGCAGGCTATTGCCCTGAGTGCTGATCATGGCCGGATGCTGACTTATGAACAGCTTAATCAGCGTGCCAACCAACTGGCACATTATATTCTGCAAATCAGACGGCAAATAGAAGCAACCACAGAGCTTACACCGCGGGTTGGTCTTTGTCTGGAGCGTGATGAGGAGATGCTGGTGGCTATTCTGGCTGTACTGAAAGCCGGACTGGCCTATTTGCCGATTGATGGCAGCCACGCGCCGGAACGGGTGCGTTTCTACGTTGAAGATGCCAATGTTCAGTTGGTGATTGGTATCCCCCAATACCGAACCCTGTTTGACCACGAAAAAGTGGACTATCTCTGCATCGACACGGAAAAAACCTTTATCCAGACCATGTCTCTGGCTAACCCTGATATGCCTTATCAACCGGATGCACTGGCTTATGTCATTTATACCTCAGGCTCTACTGGTGTCCCGAAAGGGGTGGAAATATCCCATGCCAATGTCATGCGGTTGTTCAGTGCCAGTGAACGCCATTTTACATTTACAGAAAATGATGTCTGGACACTTTTCCACTCCTGTGCTTTTGATTTCTCCGTATGGGAAATATGGGGGGCGCTATTGTACGGGGGTCGTCTGAGCATAGTGCCTTATTGGGTCAGCCGTACACCGGGGCACTTCTATCAATGGGTACAACAAGAAAAAGTCACGGTGTTGAATCAGACACCGTCTGCTTTCCTGCTCTTTATTACGGCAGATGATCAGTTGAGTGAAGCGAAAAAGAACGAAATGGAACCTTCGTTGTCACTGCGCTATGTGATTTTGGGCGGTGAAGCGCTGGAGCCGGCTAATTTACTGGGCTGGTTCAAAAAACACGGGGATGAAAAGCCTGAAATCATCAACATGTACGGTATCACCGAAACCACAGTGCATGTGACTTACCGCAGAATTAGGCAGGCTGATGCCTTGCAAGGCGGCAAAAGCCCGATTGGTGAAGCGCTGGATGATCTGGAAATTTTCCTGCTGGATAAACAGGGCAAATTGTCCCTGTTGGGCGCAGTGGGAGAAATGTACGTCGGTGGAGCGGGTGTGGCACGGGGCTATCTGAACCGTCCTGAACTCACAGCACAACGTTTTATCGACAAACGGCAGATTTTCCCACAGGCGGAGGCCGGACAGCGGTTATACCGGAGTGGGGATTTGGCCCGTTTACGGCGCGATGGTTCTCTGGAATACCTTGGACGTGCCGATCATCAGGTGAAGATCCGCGGATTCCGTATTGAACTGGGCGAAATTGAAACAGCCCTGAAACGCATTGACGTCATAGAACAGGCTGTCGTGATGGCTCACCAATATGAAGGTAATCAGGCTTCTCATCTGGTGGCTTATATCGTACCGGCTTCTCACTCAAGTCCTATATCGTCCGCTGAAACGTTATCAGTTGAAACAATAAGAGCTGAGTTAAAACGGACACTGCCGGACTATATGTTGCCATCGGCCTTTATTTTCCTTGATGCTCTGCCATTGACCAGTAATGGCAAGATTGATCGTAAGGCGTTACCTGCACCGCAGCAAGTACGGCCGCAGCTAGCCAGTGAATATCAGGAAGCACGCAATGAAACAGAGACAGAATTGCTGATGTTATGGCAGGAAACATTGCCAGTATCCCAGATTGGTATTCACGATAACTTTTTTGCCTTAGGGGGTGACTCTCTGCGTGGTGTGCAATTGACCGGTAAAGCCCAGAATCGTGGCTGGCCCTTGACGCTGGTGGATCTGTTCCAGCACCAGACTATAGCAGAACTGGCAGCCCTGATTGATGAACGCGGGGCGAATGAACCGAATAAAGAACATCAACAGCCGGTACAGAGAATTGCTCCGTTCAGTCAGATTTCAGAGAAAGATCGCCAGCGTTTAGGGGAAAACCGGGAAAAAATCATTGATGCCTATCCGCTCAGCCGGATGCAGGCCGGTATGTTCTATCACATGAACATGTCTCCTGATGCCAATGTGTATCACTGTACCGGAACTTCCCATCTGCGCGTGAATGGACGGTTTGATGAGAAGGCATTCATAGAGGCGACAGCTCAGACCGTGGCGGCTCATGATGTACTGCGCACTGCGTTCGATATGGAAAATTACAGCGAACCTCTTCAGTTAGTTTATCAGTTTGCTGAATTGCCCATTGTTGTTGAAGATTTGCGTCATTTGTCAGAAGAAGAGCAGGATGAGCGGGCAAAAGCGTTACTGGAAGCGGAACGGGTCAATCCATTTGATCTGCTGAATCCGACACTGTTGCGTTTCTTCATTCAATTACGTACGGATAACTCATTCCAGTTTACGATGACCGAATGTCACCCGGTCTTTGATGGCTGGAGTTATAACACCATGATCGTGGAAGTGTTCAATCGCTATGCCACGTTAACAGGACAAGCCAGCTGGCAGGCACCGGATAAAAAATCGCTGGAATACCGTGATTTTATTGCACTGGAACAAGCGGCCATTGCTGATGAGAAACAAAAAGATTACTGGGCTCAGAAACTGGATGATTGCACTATCCTTGAATTACCCCGTAAACAGCATACGGACGGGATTAATGATGTTGTCGCATCTGCAACCAGTCCGAAATTGAAATCCTTTTCGCTGATACTGGACAGTACTGTCTATCAGGGATTGCGCCACCTGATGCAACAACTGGGTGTGCCGCTGAAAAGTATCCTGCTGACCGGACATATCAAAGTGATGAGTATTTTCAGCGGAGAGCATGACATCCTGACAGGGATCACTGCCAATGGTCGCCCGGAAGCTCAGGGCGGCGATCACCTGTATGGCCTGTTCCTTAATATCCTGCCGTTCCGCCAGATTTTGACACCCGTTTCCTGGCATGAACTGATCCGACAAGTCTTTGCTAACGAAATTGAAGCGATCCCTTATCGTCGTTACCCGCTAGCGGAAATTCAGCGTCAATTCGGTCAGCAACCGTTGTTGGATGAAGTCCTGTTTAATTATATTGATTTCCATATTTACGATCAGATGGTGCCGGAAGTAGGGTTGGAGGTTGTGGACAGGCTGCATACTCAGGATGTTTATGAGGGCACTCACTTTACATTAGATGTACATTTTCAGCATCTGACTCTCTCGTCTGCTTTGGCGAGTGATCAAATCTCTGTCCAGCTTGATTATGACGAAAATAAAATCAGCCGTGGATTAGCGGCGAACATGGCTGAATGCTATGCCGCTGTATTTGCTGCTATGGTGGCAGATCCACAGGCACTGCACTGTGCCAGCCACTTCCTGCCGATAATCCAACAACGGAAGATTGAAAGTTTCAATCAGGGAGCGCCGGGCTATCAAGGGCAAGAAACACTGGCAGCGTTGTTTGCTGAACAGGCTGCCCGTACTCCTTCAGCATGCGCGGTTGAATACGGAGATCGGCAACTCAGTTATCTGGAGTTACACCAACAATCCAACCAACTGGCCCATTTACTGGCACAAAAAGGGGTAAAACAGGGGCAGTATGTTGCTCTGTTACTGGGACGCAGTATCGAGTTGGTTATTTCGATGCTGGCGCTGGTAAAACTCGGCGCGGTTTACCTGCCACTTAATACCGAAGATCCCGATATCCGTCTGATTGAGCAGATCGAAGATACACAATGTGATCTGCTGATTATTGACAGGCGGATAACAGACAGGTTGTTGCCTTCGATTTCACCTCATCTTCCCCCTATTTTGTGGCTGGATGAAGAGCAGTCCGCATTGGCACAGATGCCGGTCACCGATCTGCCGGACAATCTCAGCCATCACGCCGAAAACCAAGCCAATTTACCGGCCTATGTCATGTATACATCAGGTTCTACCGGTAAACCTAAAGGGGCATTGATCGGGCAGAAAGGCATTATTCGTCTGGTCAAAGATGTCAGTTATATTGACTTCCAAACCTTTGGTCGTTGCCTGCAATTGGCATCTGTCAGTTTTGATGCCTCAACATGGGAAATCTGGGGACCGTTGCTGAATGGCGGTTCTATAGTGATCTACCCGCAGGGTGCCATTTCTGTACTCCTGTTGGAAAAAATCATTAAGGAGTCGGGAGTGGAAAGTCTGTTCCTGACATCTTCATTGTTTAATCTGATTGTTGATGAGCGGCCACAAACACTGCAAACAGTAAAACAACTTATTTCCGGTGGGGAGGCGATGTCATCATGGCATGCAGCCCGTATTAAGGAGCGCTACCCTGAGCTGCTTCTGATCAATGGCTACGGCCCGACAGAAAATACCACTTTCACCACCAGCCATTGTTACCGTGCCACAGAAGGTAACAGTGTACCAATCGGCAAACCGAATGAAGGCAATCTGGTCTATATTCTTGATACCTTCCATCAACCAGTACCTATTGGCACAGCGGGTGAGTTGTACATTGGCGGCGATGGTCTGGCAATGACATATCTGAATCAGGAAAGTCTTTATCAAGACCTGTTTATTGAAAACCCGTTCGATAAATCCCTTTCCGCCCGGCTGTATAAAACCGGAGACCGTGGGCGTTATCTTCCTAATGGCGATATTGAATATCTGGGACGCATTGATAACCAGAACAAAATCAGAGGCTATCGGGTGGAGACCGGCGAAATTGAAGCCGTGTTGTGTAAACATCCTGATGTTGAACGTGCTGTTGTTCGTGTGATTGAGGAAAACCGGGGCAAACGGATCGCTGCTTATGTTGTTCTTCGTGCCGGACAAACACTGAATACGATGGAATTGCGCAGTTATCTGGCGGAAAGATTACCACGCTACATGATCCCGGCCTATTTTAGGGCACTGTCTTCTCTGCCACTGAATGACAACGGCAAGATCGATATTGCGCGGCTGCCGCACCATGATGTCTCGAATAATGGGGAAACTCCGCTTACTGCGACAACTATTGCTACTATAGATTTTGCTACTACAGATATAGCGACTACAAATGCCACGACTACAGCAGCTGTTACTACGGAGGCTACGGAAGAAGAAAACACACAATGGGAATTATCATCCGATCCGACTGTACAGGCCATTCAGCAAGTCTGGGCCGAAGTTCTGGATATGGAATTCCCTGATTGTGATGAAAACTTTTTCGATCTGGGTGGCGATTCACTGCTACTGGCTCGTGTCCATCTGAAACTGCATGCGTTGGGTTATAACCGCCTGTCCATTATCGATTTGCTGAATTACTCCACTATTCACCAGCTTGCTCAGTTTATCAACGGCGGGCGTGAACAGGATGAGCACAGTCTATCGTCATCAGCCATGAACACAGGACAGAAAAATAACGAGGTGAGTCAGAGCAATATCGCTGATGGTCGTCAACGTCTGGCTGAAATGCAGAAAAAAATGCAGCAGAAACAGGCAAAGGAATAGCGGGCAAACGGGAAGAGGAATAGCGGATTATGAATAACACCGAAGTTAATAAAGTTCAGGTGGATCACTCTCAGATGACACAACCAATGGAATCAATGCATGGTTTTGAAATTGCCATTATTGGTATGGCCGGGCAATTTGCCGGTGCTAATGATATTGAACAATTCTGGCAGAATATCGCTGCCGGCGTTGAATCCATCAGGCCGCTGAGTGATGCTGAACTGGATGCAGAAGGAATATCAATGGAGGCTCGTTCGCGAGCCGACTTCATTCGCAATGCTTCAGTATTAGACCATCCGGAAGATTTTGATGCGGAATTTTTTGGATATTCGCCACGGGAAGCGCAGGCTATTGATCCACAGCAGCGTCTGTTTCTGGAAACCGCATGGCTGGCATTGGAAAATGCCGGCTATACACCGGAGAAATTCCACGGGGTAATCGGTGTATATGCCAGCAGTTCCGGCAGCAGCTATTTACTGCACTATTTGTTGAATTACCCCACTGTAATGCGGCGCTTTTTGTCGGACGTGTTGTTATTTGGCAATAATAACGACCTGCTTTCGACACGGGTGTCTTATAAACTTAACCTGCGGGGGCCGAGTTTTACTATCGGCTCTGCCTGTTCAAGTTCAATGGTGGCCTTGCACTATGCCTGTCAGTCTTTGCTGGCGGGAGAATGTGACATCGCGCTAGGTGGCGGTGTTCATATCGGTTTTCCATCCCACAGCGGTTATCACTTTGATGGTAGTGGCATTCTATCCCATGATGGACATTGTCGTACTTTCGATGCGGAAGCGTCCGGTACATTGGGTGGTGATGGTGTCGGGATTCTGGTGCTTAAACGGTTACAGGATGCACTGGACAGCGGCGATCATATTTATGCGATTATCAAAGGCTCTGCGGTAAATAACGATGGGGCGGAGAAAATCGGTTTTACCGCGCCTTCAGTGGCAGGCCAGACTGCGGTACTTCAGCGCGCATTATTGGCGGCAGATGTTCCGGCAGAGAGTATCAGTTATATAGAAGCACATGGCACAGCCACTCATCTTGGTGATCCTATGGAGATGAAAGCTCTGCTTAATGCTTATGATCAACAGGCTGTCAGAGTTCAGGAACGATTATCTCAGGAGCAACTATCTCAAGAGCAATTAGTCGGAGAGCCGTTAACCGACCGGATACGTTGTGCAGTCGCTTCTGTGAAGGCCAATCTGGGGCACGTAGATTCTGCTGCGGGTGTAACGGGAGTCATGAAAGTTGCACAGATGCTGACACATCGCTACCTGCCACCCGCGGTCAACTTTACCCGCTTGAATCCGGAAATTAATCTGACAGGCTCAAGATTTTATATTCCAACAGAAGGAGAGGAATGGCAGAGTCAGAGTGTTCGTCGCGCAGGGGTGAGCTCCTTCGGCATCGGAGGAACCAATGCCCACATGATTTTACAGGAGGCACCCTGTGTTCCCTCATCAGGCCCTGCTCATTCGCAGCAGCTACTCTGTTTCTCAGCCAAAACTCCGGCAGCATTACGGGCAAATATGCTGAAATTTCGTCAGTGGCTGGAAAAATCGCCTCAATTGCTGTTGGCTGATATCGCGTACACCCTGCATATCGGACGTCACGAAATGGATTACCGACATAGTCTGGTATGCCATGATCACAAAAGCGCCATTGCGGCGCTGGACAATTATTTATCCCAGACAGCACAGGAAAATGTGGTACAGGAAAATACAGTACGTACAGTTTCCTCATCAGTTGTCTTTATGTTCAGTGGGCAAGGGGCTCAGTATTCCGGCATGATGAAGGGATACTATGAGCAGGAGCCACAATTTAAAACAACCGTTGATAAATGTGCGGTGATCCTGCTTCCCTTACTGGGACGAGATATCCGTACGCTGATCTTCGACTCCACTCAGCGTGATGAAACATCGGTTCTGTATCAAACTCGCTATACCCAACCCGCTCTGTTCGTCGTTGAATATGCTTTGAGCCAGTTGCTGATGGAATGGGGGCTCCGCCCGACAGCCTGTATCGGTCACAGTATAGGTGAATATGTAGCCGCTTGCCTTGCTGGCGTATTTACCTTAGAGGATGCATTGAAGATTGTGGTCAGGCGGGCAGGATTAATGAACCAGATGCCTGCCGGTAAAATGTTGGCGGTGGGACTTGATGCGAAAACATTACAGGGCTATCTCAGCGAAGGCGTAACACTGTCAGCTTATAATGCTCCTGAGCTTTGTGTCGTATCCGGCGAAACAGACGCCATATTAGCGCTGGAAGGCCGTCTTGCGGAAGAAACTGAAAATAGCATCGAAGTAAAAGCGCTGCATACTTCCCATGCTTTCCACAGTGCCATGATGGATGGTTGTCTGGAACCGTTCAGGCAGTCATTTGATGGCATATCGTTATCAGCGCCCAGATTGCCATTTATCTCTTGTGTAACAGGAACATGGATCACCGCTGAACAGGCAACATCTCCGGATTATTGGGTTCGTCAGTTACGTGAGCCGGTTTCATTCAGTCAAGGTATTGCGTGCTTGTTGTCCCAACAAATGGCGTCTGCAAAAGTTCAGTCTCAAAAAGCCTCATCGCCAAAAACACCGGTCTTATTAGAAGTCGGACCGGGCAGTACTTTGGCCGGACTGGCAAAAATACAGAGTACGGGGATATCGGCATATCAACGAGTGCTCAGCAGTACACGTGGGATCAAACAAGATATTCAGGATCGGCAGCATTTGCTGAATATATTGGGGCAGTTGTGGCAGCAGGGGATATCTGTAGATTGGGCTGCGTTTTATCGGCAACAGAATCGTCATCGCCTCCCTCTGCCCGGATACGTATTCCAGCATCAGCGTTACAGTCTGGATACATTGGTTGGTGATGATTCATATCACAACCATCTTCATTCCAGCCAATTTGTACCAGATAATGGACGATTACCACTGGAACAGTGGAGCCATCAGGTTCGCTGGAAACAGATGACCGTACCAATGCTGGATCATGTCAGTTTGAACGGTCAGGTTTTCCTGATTTTTATGGATCGGGCCGGGATAGGAAAGCGGTTAACGACTGCACTGACACAATTGGGGGGTGAAGTCTGGCGGGTGATACAGGGCAAGCATTTCCATACTGATACCACTTCCCGTCAGGTAACGATTAATCCGCAGCACAGTGAAGACTATCAGGCTCTGGCAGATTTGCTTAAGCAGCAGAAAGTGCGGGTGAATAACATTATTCATGCCTGGTCGATAACTCGTTCGCCCTCCATTGCATTGAAAACAGCTTTCACAAATTATGAATCCTTACTGCATATTGCCCGGCAATTTGCGGTGGATAACGTTTCATCGGATAGCTTCTCAACCGATGGAATGGAAACAAAGGATGGACTGCAAGCAGATGTTTTAAAAACAGATGTCTTAAAAATTAGCCCATTAAGAATAAACATTCTCTCTAACCGACTGCATGCCATTACTGAACATGATTGTAATGATCCTGCTAAGGCGTTGCTTATTGGCCCTTGTCGCGTGATCCCAAAAGAGTTTGAGCAGGTACAGTGTAAGAGTATTGATATTGCATTGCCCGCTACCCGATGGTCACTGCCTTTACTCAATCCCATTCCGGCCAACACGATGATGTCAACATTGCTGACGGAGATCCTCGGGCAATCGGAAAAGCAGAATACAGAGCAACAGAACGAACAAGACAATATCGTCGCACTCCGTGGCAGACATCGTTATGTCCCGTTGATTGAAACCGTCACACAGCCGGTTGCGTCACCGCCATTATTCAGACAGGGAGGCAACTACCTGATCACTGGGGGATTTGGTGGCATTGGCGCCACGATAGCCACGCATCTGGCGAGCCGTTATCAGCCTCATTTAATTTTCATTAGCCGCAGTGAATTGCCACCTAAAAATGAGTGGTCAGACTGGCTGGAAAATCATGATGCCGACAATAAACGGTCACGTCATATCCGTTTATTGCAACAGTTACAACAGATGGGGGCTTCTGTTTCTGTCATTGCAGCCGATTTAGCGGATGCGGCCAGAGTCGGTAAAGCGCTAACAGATGTTGTACTCCAGCATGGACAGATCAACGGTATTTTCCACTGTGCCGGTATTGCGGACGGCGGACTGATTCAAAACCGCAGACTCGAAGACTCGCTTCAGGTTTTCCAATCAAAAGTGGTGGGAACACAAGTATTGGATAACTGGTTTAAACGTCAACCACTGGACTTCTTCGTCCTGTGTTCATCGTTGGCATCTACCGTGGGATCAATGGGGCAAGTTGCTTATTGTGCAGCGAATGCTTTTGAAGATGCTTATGCCTTGTCACGTCATCAACACTATTCAGTCAATAAAAACTCAAGCAAGAAAAACTCAGGCAGTAAAAACCATACCCGTTACCTTGCCATTGGCTGGGATTCATGGCGTGAAGTTGGAATGGCGGTGGATAGCTTGCGCCAGTGGTATCAGGATGATGAGGAACAGGAAAGTATTAAACACGGTATCCTGCCGGAAGAAGGTTGCCAATTACTGGAGTCACTATTGGCCCATGGTGACAGTGTTTATGCTATTTCTACCCGTGGCTTACCGCTGCCGGATATTGACCACGGATCAGAAGAAAATACTGCGTCAGGGCAAGATCCAAATGGGGCGAAGACAAGCTCATGGCAAAGTGACGCAGCTTCCACACAGAAGACCGCTACCCAGAAAACAGATGAACAGAAATTGTATCCCCGCCCGGTATTGAGTGTCGATTATCAACCGCCGCGTAACCAGACAGAAGAGATTATTGCTGATATCTGGCAGGAAAAAATGGGTATTGGCCCATTGGGCGTATTTGATGATTTCTTTGAACTCCATGGTCACTCGCTCATGGCGGTGCAGATCATCGCAAAAATTAAACAACGGCTGCAAGTAACGTTTCCCGTAGGTTTTATTTATGAACACTCCACCATTGAGCAATTAGCTGAACAGGTCAATCTGCGCAACAGGCAGAAAACGGAAAATCTGACAGATAACCCGGAGGGAAGGAAATGACCGCCTATACTCAGAAGCGCGAGACAGCTCTGACTGCGCATCATTCTGGAAAAAATAAAGGGAAAGGAAATTGGTTCCCGTTGGGGTATTCTCAGCTCTGTTTCTGGTTTGTATCCACTGCACTTGGGGATACAGCCAACAATCAGGTAGGTATTTTGATTGAAGGGGACTTGCGGATAAACTTGCTGGAACAAGCCATCAATAACCTGATTCAGTCGCATATCTCCCTGCGTACGGAAATTCTGGATTATGCGCCGATGCAGCGGACTTGCCATGTCCGGGAGTTCGACTTACCCCTACAAGATCTGTCAGGGTATGATGCCGATGAGCAGGAGCAGTTCATTATCAAAAATGCCCGGCAATTCCTGAATACACCATTTGACCTGAAATCGCCACCTCATCTACGGGCGCAGCTTTTCCGGCTGGAGGAATCAAAGCATCTGCTGTTTTTATGTTTTCCTCACATTGTGGCAGATGGAGGAGCCATGTACCTGTTTGAACAACAACTATGGTGGTTTTATGCACAAAGGTGTCAGGGGAAGAAAAATCCGTTAAGCCTAGCTAAAAGCATGGCGGATCAGATGCAGATTGATGAATGGGTACGCTATGAGCGGGAGATCTATCAACGTCAGGGGCAGCAGGATCTGGTTTTCTGGCGGCGTCATTTGATGGGATATTCCTATGCACGTTTTCCCGCCAGTGATCTTAATCAGGAGAACTTTATCGATCATGAGTTCTATCTGCCATTTCCCGATGATAGCTACGCATTGCTGGACGTTCTGGCGAAACGGCACAAAGCAACGTTACAGATGGTCTTTCTGACATTGATTGGTGAGGTTGTTCATGAAATGACAGGGCAGTCACGTTTCTCACTCAATTCGGTGCTGGAAGGCCGGGACCAACCCGGAAGTGAGACGCTGATGGCACCCATGTTGCGTATCATGCCAGTGCCTATCAACATGGACAGGATCACAACTAAAGCAGCAGAACAGGGGGCGGCAACGGTCGCCTTGCTGGAACAGGTCAGGGAAAATATTTTGTGTGCCTATGATCATATGGAATGCCCGTGGAGCCTGCCTGTTGGTGTTATGGCTAAGCAGCGTTGGCACAACAGTCCCCGGCTGTATTCTCTGGCAATCCGAACAGGTAGCTGGTTCTATAGCAAAATATTCCGGCGTGCTCAACTTTACCCGAGCTTTCTGGCTGATTTTCTGTTTATGGAGCCGAGACCGCCGCAGTCCATCATCCGCCGAAACAAACACAGTGTGGAAATTTCGCAACCAACGATTAACATCAATATATTGCAGGATGCGTTCAAATCTACGGTAGCTGATAACAAACCGGGTGGATTGCGTCTGAGTGGCTATTGGAAAAGTGAACATCGTGAACAACAAACCTTATCCAGTCAATCAATATCCACTCGATGGGAAAATGATTCCATCAATATTTACGTCACACTCTCTGAAGATGGGAAACCAATTATGCAAATCAATTGTTGCTGTTTCAATCAAGACGGGATCACACGTTTTACCGGGTTGCTGAAAGCGAAACTATCCTCCCTTTCCCAATTTATCACCATATGAGATACAGAGAATGGGTATTCAGAATCAAGAAGAGAAAGTGATTGAGTTTAACCAAGTCAAGAAACACTTCAAAGATTATCAAGCACTGAAAGGTATTTCTCTGGATGTGTATCGTGGGGAGTTTATTGGCCTGCTTGGCCCGAATGGTGCGGGGAAAACGACACTGGTTGAGATACTGGAAGGCCTGAAAAAACCGGATTCAGGCTCTGTACAGGTATTGGGAAAAACCTGGCAGCATGACGCACATTACTTGCGTCAACGTCTTAGTGGTGTCTTACAGGAAACATTGTTCATCAATAAACTGAAAGTGGAAGAAGTTCTGACTCTGTTCGGTAGTTTCTATGGCTGTTCACGTAAACGGGTACAAGATGTTATGGAGTTGGTTGAGTTGACGGAAAAACACAAAACCTATGTGGAGGGTTTATCGGGGGGACAGCGTCAGCGACTGGCACTGGGTGTCGCCATTATGAATGAGCCGGAAATCCTGATATTGGATGAGCCTACGACCGGGCTTGATCCGCGTTTCCGCCATGATACATGGGATATTCTGCGTAAACTTAACCGGGAAAAACAGTCAACAATGATTCTGACAACCCATTATATGGAAGAGGCTGAATACTTATGTGATCGCATTTGTATCATGAACAAGGGGGAAATCATTGCACAGGGCAGTATGGATGAATTGTTGAAAAAACACTGTAACGGCGACCTGATTGAACTGAGCACCCAATTTCCTGAACGTTTGCAGGTACTGAGTCAACACGGCCAGGTACTAAGTTATGAGTACGATGAGAAAAAACACAAGGTTCGTATGATGATTAACGACTCTGCCAGTTTTGTAGCCTATCTTTTTGAGTTTGCTAAAAAAGTCAATGCAGATATCAATGAGTTTATGGTCAGGAAAAAAACATTAGATGATTTGTTCATGATTCTGGCAGGGAGAAGATTCCATGAATAGTGCACTGGTCAATCTGATGAAAACCCAATTCCGGCAATATCTCCGTGAACCGGAAATACTGTTCTGGTCATTTGGTTTTCCGCTGTTGCTGGTTTGGTTATTAGGCGTTTCATTCTCATCTCAGGATATCCCGGAAAGGGATATCGGTATCGTCCTGCCTACAGAAATTGGGGAACAGCATAAGATCAAACAATGGGGAGAGCAGCTTGCAGCACATGAGCACATTATCTCCGGCATTATCAATCAGGATGAAATCAAACGTGATAAATTGGTGAAGGTGAAATATCGCATTAAATATTATTCTGATCACGATGCTGTAGTTCTGGGGTTGAAACGTGGTGATATCCAGATGTTTATTGAACAGAATGCAGAAGGCAAGCGGGTTCACTACCTTGATCCGCAGGACAGTAATGCACTGTTGACTTACTACCTGCTCAATCAACAGGAGGGAAAACAGGCAGACGAAAACCTCTTCATACTGGAAACACCGGGGTTACGTTATCTGGATTTCCTGGTGCCGGGATTGTTGGCGATGGCAATTATGGAAACCTGTCTGATCGCGGTCGGTTGGGCACTGGCAGAGAAACGCATTGCACGGGTAACACGTCAGATGTGCATCACACCGATGCGTAAATCCACATTTCTGATGGCACACATTCTGGCCTGTCTGATCATTAACTTCGCTGAAATATTGATGATTTACCTGTTTGCCGAAATTTACTTCGACATAGAAATACAGGGATCGTTTTACGCCTTTTTGCTTTTACTGTTCACGGGAAACATCTGTTTCTCCGGTGTAGCGGTTTTGGTAGCATCCCGCGCGCGCAAAGCCCAGACGGCGAATGGATTGCTGGAAGTTTCGATTCTGGTACAGGTTTTGGTATCAGGGATCTTTTTCAGTTACAAACACTTTCCACAATGGATGGTGAGTATCGTTGAATACCTGCCGTTAACTATTCTGGCAGATAATATGCGCAAGGTATTTATTGAAGGTGGGGATCTATTACAAGTTGTGCCCGCTTCAATTGCGTTAATTGTGATTGGGATTATCGCCTTTATATTAGGAATGCGAATTTTTCGCTGGTATTAATTGGATGGTATCAGGTTTGTAGGTATTACTTAAAAATAAGTGGCTGCTTTGGCGGCCGCTTATTTTTTAAATTCAGATAATCCATTGCTGTTATTCAGATTAGTCTTTATCCATCTATAAATCTATGGTCACTATAGGCAAGGATGCCCGCGCCTTGATGAGTTTCGCGCCTGATGAACCTTAAAAAGTGTTCGGCTTCAAAGAGCCATTTTTTATGTTAGGTTTCTCATCAGGCCAATAGGCCATCCATGTCATCAGTTATCAGTTTTTGCAAAATCCAGAAGTGAAGCAGGCTTATGATGAATTGGAGGATGAGTTTGAAATGATCAACATTGGGCAACTGGTCAATTAGATCGACCAGTTGCTTAACACTGCGCCCTGGAGCCTTTTTCACCAACTCCAGTTCTATCGCAACTGCGGTAGAGCGCTACACCGGGGTATAAGTACTGAATGCGCCGGAATAGATGAAAACTACTCTGGCTTCTCTATACGCTCAGCTGGTTTTATCCTGAGTTTACCTTCCTCTGATACCAGCTCGAAACGGCTGACATCGGGGTTTAATTTCGTCAGTTCGGCCATTCTTCCCAGTAAGTCAATTATCTTCGTCCTCTTCAGCGTCAGAGTTCCGGTGCTTTCAAGCTTCATATCGCGTTTAGCCGCCTGTTCAATATTGACAATGTATATATTGGTGTCTTCTGATGCCTGATGAAGCAGCACTAGATTTTGGTCACTGCGCCAGAGTGACAGGTTGGCTATGCAGGTATCAGAAAACCGGATGACTGAACCCTGACCCCGGTCATCTATCGTGATATGCCGATAGTGAGTCAGCGCCTCGGAGGGGGAAAGCCAGTAATACGATTCTTTTGAATGTCCGGTGATGACCAGTCGATCGATGCCTGCCAGTTGCGGCAGACGGATTTTTTCATCCAAAGGAACCTGACCCACCTGTAACACCAGACTCTCCGGTGTTCGGTTAACAAAACGGTAATTCCCCACTGGGGCGGACTTTCCTTCGCTGACTTGCCACAATTCTCCGGTAGTCTGGTCATGGATATAACTGGCCTCCTGCCCGGCAACCTGACCCAAGTAATGCAGAACATGATCCGAGTTAAGTATGCTGGAACAAAGTGTTTTACCTTCCTTCGGCAGATACCAAGCAGGATAACCACGCTCAGAAAACAGTCTAACGGCTTGCGGTAATTCAACTTCATTCCTGAGCGCCACAATGGCTGAGGCAATTTGACTGTCCGGGCGACCCTGAATATGCCAGGCAATCAGCACCGGGCGGTCTGTCATCTTGGCATCAGCTGACAGCAGTAAGACCGCGCCGTCCGGGGTTTCCAGCCGGAGTGCATTGCCCTGACGAACTGCACTACGGTATTGATGGCTGGGGAGCCAGAGTTCCGCTGCGGCAGGTTCCTCAGAGAGCACCCGCTTTTCACTCAACTTAAGGTCAGACTCCGCCGACAGTGGCTGACGATATAACTGATGGTTATCGGTGTCAAAAATCCATGCCTGACTGCCATCCTCCGCTAAACCCAGATAGGTCAGAGTGTGTTCTGTAATGAGACCAACTCCGCCCTGCACCACCCGACCTGCCGTACTGTCATACCAGGCACTGATTGGTTTTCCATTGCTATCCTGCAACCCTAGCAGCAGCAGGGTGCTGAACCGATCTGGATTATCCTGCGCCAGCTGACTCAGTTTGGCTGTCAGTGCGGTTGTCTTATCCTTCTGGTCAAATTGCTGAAACCAGTCTGCCGTCACCCCGATCAGACGGATACTGCCCTGATCATCTGCCAGCCACAACAGGCCACTACTGGAAAGTGCAACCAACTGCTTGTTCGCTATGGATACGGATCTGATATCATCAACAGCTACCTTGCTGGCCGGAGTGCCGGACAGGCCATTATCCCGCTGAAAATAAAGACGATGTCTCTGATGGCTGTAAAAATAATAACCCGGTTTATCACCGGTTGTGGTGAAAACAAGGGTGAAATCAGCCGTCAGGGCCAGCCGATCCGAATTTTTCTTTTTCAGCTCATCCAGGATGCCGGCATCCTCCTGATCCGGATTTATCCGGTTCATTTTGACCACATGCTGCAACTGCTTTCCATCAGTTTGTAACCAGTAATGTCTATCCACACCAGCTACTCGCCCAGAAAGGCTGATCACCTCCGACGGGCTGCCTTTAACCTGACGTTCCGGCGCACAGAGATCGCCGGTGAACCACTGATTCTCCGCCAGTGGTGTCAGAAGGCCATTAAACTCACCGTCACTGGAATCGAGGGAGACGAAGTTTTTTTCACTGATTTTATTCAGGCCAGCCAGCATGGACGTATTCCCGTCAACTGCCACCAGTTTCAGTGCTTCCTCTGCCACCTGATAAGTATACGAGATACGGCCTTCATCCAGCTGCTGTTCCACCACAAACCAGAGCTGGTCATTGCCCTGCATCACATGACTGCTGATTTTCTCCTGATCACTCCCCGGAAATTTTATCGGCAGATACTGCCGCAGAACTTCGCCACTGACAATATCCACTTGCCAGAGCGTGGCATCCCGGTAAAACCATGCCTTATTATCCTCAACTTTCGCCAGCTCTGCATAGCTGAGAAAATCTGCTGCGTCAGGGACGTTGGTGTAAATCATACGATCACGACCGGTCTCATAGAATGCACGGCCGACAGGACGGCTTTGCGGTGAGTGCTGGTAGTGTTCCACCACTAAATATGGCCTGTTGTGATGTTCAGAATTGCTTAACTGCCTGAGATGATCATGCAACGCATGCAGGTTGTTAAACTGGTCAGCATCCGTTGAGATCTCTGTTATCTGCCATGGATTCTCTTTGTTCTGCTCGACAGAAAATATCCCTGCATTACTCATGATGGAAATATTATCCGACTCTTCAGGCAGGATTATCTTTATACTGCCGATATGCAGTAGTTGTCTGTTATCTTTTTTGCTGAGACTGGGGTTAACATGAGAGCCGATATGACGGGCATCCAGTATCCAGTGGGTACTGATGTTTCCCTGCAAGGACAGAGAAACCCCCTCCTGCAAGCTGATACGGTATTTGCCCTTCCCGCCAGTCAGCTGATAGGACAAGAACCCGTGAACATCTTCCGGCAACTGCGGAATGACAATATCCCGGTCTTCATCATCCAGAATGATGTCAATCGGCGTCGCAACAAATTCCGGCTTTATACGGCGTACCACGCGCTCTGAGGGAAAAGCATAAAAATCAAAGTCGAATCGTCCGTCTTCTTCCAGTCGTCGCAGAACATCAAATCCGCGGTCGTTGCGGGCAGTGACGAAGGGCAGGGTCATATATTCGTAATTAATGTAGGACTTCATGGTAACTGGCAGGATCAGTATATCGCTGCTTCTAGGACGGAAATGGAAGTTGACCTGCGCCTGTTTGTGACCGATGCCTTCGCGGATATTAATTGCATGCTCTTTATCAGTATCAGCCGCTCTGCCGGACCACCAGAAAAAGTAATTACTCCTACCCGAACCCCATGAGTAGGTCGGGTCGTTGCGATAGAGATACTGACTGTCAAAAGTCAGGTGACCGTGGCGTAAATCGAGCTGACGGATCACGGCGCCGGGGATCGGCTCCATCACCGCATAACGGCTGCCATCTTTTGCCACTTTTTCCGTCTGCCGGTATCCACCCTGCCGATAAGCTGCGTCCAGATCGGCAAAATAATTACCTACCGCCTCTGCATCACTGGCTACCTTGCCGAACGCCTCGGCCAGAGCCGTAAAACCAATACCCAAACCAGCCAGTGGTACTGCCAGCGAGGAGGCAAAGCCAGCAACAATCGGGGCACCGAAGATCCCGGCACCAATACCCACGCCAGTTGTAACCAGGCCAGCACTGTCAAACGCCAGCTGAGTACCATAAACCGCCTTCTGGGATTCATTCTGTGCATGCGCCAGTTCTATGCCGTCCAGTACCACACTGATGATATTTAAACCCGCTCCGACACCAATGCTGACATGAGACAGCGATGAAAACAGGCTGCTGGTCACTTCCCGGCCTTCATTGGTCACCGCCCTGTACAAATTGGCGAGTTTGGCGCTGTCTTCCAACACACCATGAGCCATCTGCGCCAGGTTAACATAAGTGTGCACCCGCAGTGCGGTCTCTAACGTAGAGGGCATTGTATTGGGCACCCCATCACTGGCTACGGTGGTGCGGTTTCTATCGGCAAACCAAGGGATCAGCGTCTTAATCATAAAGGCGGAATTCAGTCCGTGAACAGCATCTACTTCAGGGATACCTGTACGCAGGGTTAGTTTCCCTTTGGTATACTCGTGAGTTTTGCTGACAGTCTCGAGATCTTTATCATAAGAATGAATAAAATCAATAATACGTTGGTCATCCGTTGTGAATGTCTGGGGAGAAAGCTCAGACCGTGCCGTATTAATAAACTGTAAAGAATAACTTCCCGGCTGGGACTCACTCTCCCTGAGGCTGCCCAGTACTGGCTGCCATTCTTCTGCGGACAGTGCGTTTTTGCTGTACAGCTGCTCCGTGGCCTGCTGAAAATCCTCTGCACGGTTAAGCATCTCCAGCAACCGGATGTCAACCTGCACATTGTCTGGAACCGGAGCCGTTTTGTTTCCCAGTGGCGGGTTAACCATATCCCCTGTAAGGACTGATTTACCTGGCGTTACTGTTTTCTCCCATACACTATTCTCCGGATTAAAAGCAAGCGTGACTTTATTACCGTTTTCCACGAATTGTTTCCGGCCTTCAGGGCTGACAGTAATTTGAGTGGTATAAGCCTTAACAGAAAGTGGACGAATACGCTGGTCAAGCGACTGAGCAAACTTTAGCGCATAGCTTTCCTGCTGGTTCTCACCAGCCAGTGAACAGCTCACCATGCTGATATGTTCAGGGGGCGTTTTAACGCCGGAGTCTGTACAGAACTGGCTGAGTTGTGACGCCAGATCTTCCGGAGTGCGTTTGGCCAGCGTCTGGTGATTAATTTTATCCTCACCATTGCGGCTATGACCAACCAGTTGCCAGCGGATTTTTTCTTTATCCTTCAGGATAGTCAGGTCACCATGAACCATTTGGTATTGACCCCGGGCATCCAGCTGCACTAGCACCGAATCAGGGTGTTTTCCCGCCAATTTTGCTGCCGCTGCTCTTACTACAGGGTCGTTTTCAAGCTGAATAATCAGCTGACCATCAAAGCGGGACATTCCACCCTCATGGTGAACCTCAACTACCGGCTTTTCCCAGTTACTGACAGGTTTTTCATCGAACGGAGCAATGCTCTCTGATTCATGATGGTAGCGACCTTTCTCCTGTTCCGGTAGCGCCGGCATTGGACCAGAGCGGGTAAAAAGCGGTGAATGGAACTTCTTAGCCTCTGGCAAGCCCTGATTGATGATCGGCAAGACTCGTTCCATCACTCCCTTATACAATTCACCCTGCAACGCTTTCTCTTTGCTTTCAGCGCGGTAGTTGTCGAACATCTGTAACATGTCCTTGCCGATACTGTCCGCACTCTTCGGTTCGTAACGCGCAGCGACATAGAAGGTTTCAAAGAACGAGTGATAGCCGTTACGGATCATGAAGGCCGCATTGGCCATCTGGAACTGCCAGTACTCCTTAACGCTCAACGTGCGACCGAACAATTCCGGTAAGACATTGCTGACAGTCTGGGTGGTCCCTGAAATCCCGCCTACGAACGGGGTATCCAGGTCATTCATGTAGAGTGTAGCCTTATTATTGGGATCCGGCCGAAACTGGTTGTAGCTGCGGTACTTATCGTCCTTGAGCAGGTACGGACCATCGTGATACGCCAGCTCCTCAGGGCCGGTATTGAGGATCAGATATGGGTCTGGTTGATTCAGCCGGTTATTGATTATGACCTTGTTGTCACCTTTTTCCGACATCAACTCAGCATGGGGATTTACCGGGACTGCAAGCTTGGAAAAGCTATCGGCTACCGGACGCAGAACATGGAACAAGACCTGTTTGCGCAGGCTCCTGCCCTCATTACTCAACAGTGCCTCTCGCGCCTCTTCAACCGTCAGATACAGTTGTATATCATTGCTCTCAAGAACCTTGGGATCAGCCAACAACAGGGTGAGCAACTTGCTATCCAGCAAGCGCTCAACCGCAGCCTGATCGAAAACCTGTATTTTCGGGTTGCTTGGATGCTGTGCTATATTGGCGCTGGCGACCCGCTGGGTTTCCTCTTCGACAGCCTGAATACGCCACTGTTCGTACAGTGGTGCCAACAGCTTCTTGGCCTGGGCAATGTCACTTTGCACATAGCCATTTTGCAGAACCTTGTCCATAGCCGGGTTCTCCACCAAGCTCGCCGCTAATCCGAACAACAGCGGGTCATTATTGACGTTCTGCCAGACCGAAGCGGCGAACGCCTGTTCCCACAGTGACTTGTTCAGGTTATTGCCCTTGATATCGCGCATTCTGTCAGAGGTGTACTCCGATTCCAACACCCCTGCGGGGGTGATATGGTTGCGTTCGAGCAAACGCACCAGTTGCTGCTCGAACGCTGTGCGTTCGCTGCTGCCTTCAAACAAACGACTGGCTTTCGCACCATCGTCTCGCAATTGATCCAGCTTCTCGAAAAATGCGGCGTTGTATTGATACAATTCGGCGGCCTGTGTCTTACTCAAGTGACTACTGCTGATCTTGTCGCCATCAACGCTCATCACCACAAAGGGCGTTGCGGACAAGTGAGTTTTGCTCGGGGTTTTGCCCGGTGGCATTTCCAGCAAATACTGGCGCCCGGCAAAACCAACCGAGCGTTCCAGCTCATGGATATTGACGAAAAGCCCGTCACGATCCGGGTGGTGACTGTTCTGGCGAAACCCCTCCAGGTCGATAGTCTGGAAGCTGGAGATATCAGCATTCTGGTTGATCAGATCACTCAAGGCTCTTGGCAATGGCACCTCACGGGTGATAGTGGTATTCAAAGCTTGACCAGACACCTGAATCCCAATCTGGTTCGGCACTTTGCGGTCAACGTTGGTCAGCAACATCTTGCGGCCATTATCCAGCAACTGCGCCTTGAAGCCTTCGCGCAAGGTACTTTCCGAAACCAGATAGTTGGAGAAGTACTTCTCGACGAATGCAGTTTTGACCAGCACTGAACGAATTGGCGCATAAGTCGGCGAGCGAAATGATGGCGGCTCACTCTTGAGCCGGTATTGTTGTTGCCAGGCCAGGGAGCGGGCTGCGGTACCGAAGGAGAAGTTGAGTACCCCATTCGTCGGCACGACCAACCTACCGTTCTCCAGAAAGAAGTCCTTGAAGCGTCCATCGGTGCTGGCATTGACCAGAGCGACGTTCATGCGGATGTAGCCAGGACGTTCTTCCATCATCAGTAGTGAAATATTTACCGGCAGATCATCGGAGGCTTGGGGCACCTTGGTCAGCGCGTCGAGAGCCGCAGCCTCTTTCGTAGGGGATGCCTTGAGTAAGTCGTTGTAGCGGGCATTGACGTCCCTGTAAGCTTGCAGCTCGGAAAACAGCACCACGTATTCTGGGGTAAACGTGGAGTCGGCCACCTGTGTGGCTAGTCGCTGTTCCAGGAGCTGGATCTTGGCATTCAGTTTGGCCTGTTTGTCCGCCTTGCCCTCACTCAGGTTTTTGGCATCCTGGGGCTTGCCGGAACTGAGCATAGTCAACGCTTTGTTCCAGGTGCTTTCAAAATGCGTCATGGACGTCTGTTGGCGGCTGTATAACCGGATATCGCGCTCTAGTTGCTGCTTGTAGGCCTTGATCGCCGGCGTGTCAGGTTTACTGTTCATCTGCTGCCGTCTTTGCTGTAGCGTCTGCAACTGGTCGTCGATAGAAACAGGGTTGTCCTGCATCTGAAAATGCTGGGCTGCCAATACACTCAGGGTACTTTGCTGCATTTCTTGCAGCCGTTCGTTTACCTGTCTGATATAGTCGGCACGCTCGTCGGCATCCATGTTGAACCATTCGGTCTGACGACCCGTCGCTTTGATCTGTCGATCGATCAGAGTATTGAGCAATTTTTTGAAGTCTTTGGACATATAAACCATTACAGTAATCCTTTGTCTGTTTTTGAGCGAAGCTTTTTGCGTCGCGGAAGTTAGTCAGAATATCTAAGGATATCTAACTGTGTTGATAATTATTGTCAGTAATGATCACTATTAGCAATTGCGATTTAAGCAAATAATTGCGTCTATAAATCAATTGGTGGATTTATAATGATGATGTTTGTTATCTAGTTATTTTCGTTTATTTTATTATCTGGATATGACGTCAAAGGCTTTATAACGACCCTTGCCAGTTCCGATATGACGGTATGCTATTTGGAACATTTTGTATTTTCGTCATTTTCGAATAGCGGCATGAGAGCATAAGTTTTTCTCCAAAATTAATTCTTTATTACCTCAAGAATAATAAACCTTCACTAAATATTCCCTTCTTTAAAATAGATATCTTAGTTATTCCTTAATTGAAAATTACACCATCCCTCAGTATTCACCTGCCTGTTATACCTTCTGAATAATAAATCAAATGTCAGTATGTAATTTATGAACTGTATAATTTGTTTTATTTCTCTCTCCGTAATAATTAAAAAACACCCTATATTAAATAAAAAATAATGTGGACTTGAATCTAAATGACAATCAAAATTATACAGATAAATAACTGTGCTGATTTAATAGTGAGTAATAAATCATGGTTATAATTAAAATAAGAGATGAAGGGTATAAATAGTTATTCAGAGTAACTGAAATATAAAGTAACTCACATCAGTAATGGAGAGCGTTAACCATTAACACTGGTAAATATCAACTATTTTTGTATAAAGGAGAATGCTGAAAGATTGCGAGAATCTCTGTAGTGATGCAACGATAGATAATAACGAGACTTACCAGATTAAATAATAATATAGGCCGGGATAGGTGAAAAAGCGTTAGGTTTCTAATAGTGGATTACATGAATACCAAAGCATGAATTGATTTAGGTTGGGTATAGAGCTGCAATCTACTCGTTTGTGTCATAGAGTGCAAGTGACTTGCGAACGGAATGCATTCGTATAATTTATTATGAGAATACCTGAAAGTGCGTTGAATTCGAATTTATATAGTCTTCATCCTTCTCAGGAGGATGTATTTTACGAACAGGCACTTTATGAAAATAGTCCAATACACAATCTCGGTTGGTATACTTTTATAGAAAAAGAGGTTGATATAGACCTTTTGCAAAAAGTGTGGAATGTGCTGCATCAACATATTGATATGTTGCGCTTGCGCATATCGGTTAATTCAGATAATGAAGCGATACAATACATTGAAGAACAGAGTATACCCGAATCAATTATATTTCATGATGTTGCCATGCAGGCTGAACCTGAAAAAGAAGCAAAACTCTGGATGCGGCAACAAATTGAAATTCCGATAGATTATTTAAAGGAAACACCATACCAGGTTTTCTTGATCCGTCTGGCTGATGAAAAGTATTACTTTTTCACTAAAATCCACCATATTATGATTGATGGTGTCGGTTTTTACCGGCTTCATGAGTATGTCCATAAATTATACAAATGTCTTAAGGATGGAACATCAATAGCATGGTTATCAGACATTCCACAATATTTGGCTGCAATAGCCAAGGCAAGAGAATATCTAAATAAAACTCACTATGAAAAAGATAAAAATTATTGGATTAATTTTCTAAAAGAAAAAGAGATACGCCAATTAACGCCTTGTTACTCAAACACAGGAAGTAGTTATGGAACGTTAATATTACCTCTTTCAATTAAAGAGGATTTGCGTTTTTTTTGTAAAAGATATCAGACTAATTTGCTTTCTATTTTTTCAGGCCTGGTCGTTATGATGATGTCTGAACTTACCGGGCAACAAGGGTTAACTTTTAACACGATCACACATGGAAGAAAGAAAAAATCAGAAAAATATATTGTTGGCATGAGCGCAAATATATATCCAGTACATTGTCACATTTCTAATACAGCAAGTGTGATTGAACAGATTAGATTGATAGAATCTGAGCTGAAAAATAGTTACTATCACTGTAGATTCCCCCGATCTCATCTTATCCGAATAGCTAATCAACACAGGCTCTCCTTGCCTAATATATCTATTTTTTATGAGCGCTTTTCTGAGTCAGCCTCTGAAGTTTCTGAAAATCAGTATTATCATATAGATGGAGTATTTAATATTTATCCTATCGTCTTTCGATTGAAAGATTATGGATATGATCAGGAACTAAAAATAACGATAGATTATCGACAGGAATATTTTAGTGA
>NZ_NIBS01000140.1 GCF_002632465.1 Xenorhabdus budapestensis
GAAATATCAAAGGCTTAGGAAGGACCCAAAAAATTACACGGCGTTACCCTCTCTGTTACCTCGCGTTACCGCCCTCTTTTGCCTCCTTCACTTTCGTCGAATCGGACTTCTGAAGATGTCTTGGTGGTTCAAGATCATTCAGAATAGCTGGCGCATAAACATTAGCCTTGCCATCAATGATATCCACTGTTGGTTTTACCTCAACACTGCATTTGATTGCTGTACATAATCTCTTGTGCAATGTTTGAACCATTAGCGATGCCGAAAGAGTATCAGCATCAAATTTACTGAATTCTGATTTCAATTGATTGATGATATTTCCAACCTCTGCCGATGTAGGCAGTATTACAGTTGGGATTAGTTCATATTTCATGATCTCTCTTCTTGTTCAGGTGGGACCGTGGTCCCAGTTTTTATTTAGCTGTCCGTATCGCCTCATCCAGCGCCTGACTGATAGCAGCAGGCATCAGCGATTGAGCCATTTGTTGCGCCCGTTCCTGA
>NZ_NIBS01000141.1 GCF_002632465.1 Xenorhabdus budapestensis
GACCGTGATGATTTATGACGCCGGGGACAGAAAAGTGCTCGGTGGCCGATGCTATGACGAGATTGTCTGGGCACAGCCGGTGACACTGGCCTCAGAACGCCTGTTACTGGAAAAGCAACAGCAGCAGTTGTGTCAGTCAGCCGTGCTTGAGCAGGGGTGGCAGAATACAGAGGCTGCCCGGGCATTATGGCATAAGGCGCATTTATTGTCGCTGCATGCGGTTTCGCCCTGTTACCAACAGTGCCGTGAAGTGCAGGATATTCTCCGGCACGGCAGTCAGCGTTTAACACATGAGGTATGACTATGGCACCTTTACGTTTAACCGTCTGGCAGGTGATTGCCGGTACGCTGCTGAAGCGTCATTTTGGCCTGAACCTGGAGGACACGGCGCTGTGTGAAACAGACACGGTCGCTGAACTGATACAAAACGGCATCCGACCCTCTGAGGCCATTAACGAATTAGTCGATAAGTACGATTTAACC
>NZ_NIBS01000142.1 GCF_002632465.1 Xenorhabdus budapestensis
CGCGGACAGCAAAGTGCCGTTAACCCGCCGTGTCAATGATAAAGAGCTGGTCAATGACATTACCCTGACCGCCGCCGATGTCGGCGCCTACAGCAAGGAAGAAACCAATACGCAAGTCATGAAAGTAGCGGACACTAAGGTGCCGTTAACCCGCCGTGTCAACGACAAAGAGCTGGTCAATGATATTACCCTGACTGCCGCCGATGTCGGCGCCTACAGCAAGGATGAAACCGATAGCCGGATCAAAGACGGTGATGCGCAAGTCATGCAGGAAACCCAGAAGGCTATGCAGGAAGCCCAGCGGGCCCTGAAAGCCGCAGACAGCAAAGTGCCTCTGACCCGCCGTGTCAATGATAAAGAGCTGGTCAATGACATTGCCCTGACTGCCGCCGATGTCGGCGCCTACAGCAAGGACGAAACCGATAGCCGGATCAAAGACGGTGATACCCCGATCATGCAGGAAGCCCAGAAGGCTA
>NZ_NIBS01000143.1 GCF_002632465.1 Xenorhabdus budapestensis
GTGTCTTCGGACTGGAGTTTTGAGAGACTCATCAATACCGTCTTCCGACGCTACTGATTGTTTCAAATTTTCAGCTTGTTCCAGATTGTTAAAGAGCAAATATTTCACAATATACTGATAAGTTTCAATATATTCTGAAATCAAACAGGCAAGAGTCGATGATGGTGGAGCTAAGCGGGATCGAACCGCTGACCTCCTGCGTGCAAGGCAGGCGCTCTCCCAGCTGAGCTATAGCCCCATTTATCACGTTACCGGCTTGCCGCCAATTCAAAAAAATTGGTAGGCCTGAGTGGACTTGAACCACCGACCTCACCCTTATCAGGGGTGCGCTCTAACCACCTGAGCTACAAGCCTATGCCGGTACCGTCTCTTGCTTTATCAGACAATCTGTGTGAACACTCACATTTCACCATCTCAGGTTAAGGAGGTGATCCAACCGCAGGTTCCCCTACGGTTACCTTGTTACGACTTCACCC
>NZ_NIBS01000144.1 GCF_002632465.1 Xenorhabdus budapestensis
TCCCATGATCCACGGTATTGAGCCACAGGAAGCGGAGGTGTTTATGGATTTGCGTGAGCGGGTCGGGCATACGCTGATAATGGGAACAACGCGCGTAGGGAAAACCCGGCTGGCTGAGTTACTGATAACCCAGGATATCCGGCGCGGTGAAGTGGTGATTGTCTTTGATCCCAAAGGGGATGCTGATCTGTTAAGACGCATCTGGGCAGAAGCGCACCGGGCAGGTCGGGGCAATGAACTTTCTCTCTTTCATCTGGGCTGGCCGGAAATCTCAGCGCGTTATAATGCGGTCGGGCGGTTTGGCCGGGTCTCTGAAGTCGCTTCCCGTCTGGCGGGGCAGCTCAGTGGTGAGGTCAACAGTGCCGCGTTCCGTGAATTTGCCTGGCGGTTTGTCAATATTGTCGCCCGTGCTTTAGTTGCCCTGGGACACCGGCCGGATTACACGCTTATCACACGTTACGTCAATAATATCAGT
>NZ_NIBS01000145.1 GCF_002632465.1 Xenorhabdus budapestensis
CACAGGACTATCCGGCCAAAATTTACGCTTTATCACCTTATCTGACGCCGGCCTGTCAGGATTTTTTACGGGAAGATGCCAAAACCCGTGCCGACAGTGCCGAGCTGCCCGACCGGGTGCGGGTGGTGTATGAAATTCCTGGCCGGGGCTATGGGACGCGCAGTGTGACGGTGCGTGACCGGGATAACTGGGTGGTCCGGCTGGATTTGGTGGCCGATGAATACTATCACGCCGAACCGGTCAAACGGGCATTGGTACGTTATCCGTTGAAAGTGGTGCGCTGGGAGGGCGATGCCGAGCGTAACCCTTTCGGGCTGGCACTGGACTGTTACGACGGCATGCCACAGCGGCTGGAAGCCATGCCACAACCACAGGAAGAGAAAAAGGGCGTGTTTCAATGAGAGGATATCTACCTGGCTGCCGTCGTATTTGGTTAGGACTGGTCAGCATATTGCTGTTCAGCGTGGGCGCA
>NZ_NIBS01000146.1 GCF_002632465.1 Xenorhabdus budapestensis
TTAGGCCGCCAGTTCACCTGCTCTGCAAACTGCTTATGCAGCGGGGCCAGTAAATGTTTATCCCAGTCAATCGGCATGATCCCCCCGCTGAATGGTAATCCCGTCCTGAACGGTCACTGGGTTGCTGGATAATAACTGCGCTCTCAGGTCATCCAGTCGCATGACAACCCCCAACTGTATCAGGCGTTCCGCATCGTCACCGAAGACCTCAATCACGGTATTTTCAGGGTAGTCAACACCGTTATGACGCACTGTATTTCCTTTGACAACAACCAGCTCAGGGGCGGCTTCCTCATCAGCACGCCGCTTACCGGGTAAAGTGGGTTGAATGCCTTGTGGGGTAACATCATCTGCTGGCCCGACCTGCAATTCGGGCGGTAATCCGCCCGGTTCCTGTGTTTTTTTCGTCATGTCACACCACCATCGCGCACAATGCCGCGTTCACCCGGCTTGGAAT
>NZ_NIBS01000147.1 GCF_002632465.1 Xenorhabdus budapestensis
TTAGGCCGCCAGTTCACCTGCTCTGCAAACTGCTTATGCAGCGGGGCCAGTAAATGTTTATCCCAGTCAATCGGCATGATCCCCCCGCTGAATGGTAATTCCGTCCTGAACGGTCACTGGGTTGCTGGATAATAACTGCGCTCTCAGGTCATCCAGTCGCAGGATAACCCCCAACTGAATCAGGCGTCTGGCATCGTCATCCTGTAAATCAATCACGGTATTTTCAGGGTAGTCAACACTGTTATGACGCACCGTATTTCCTTTGACAACAACCAGATTAGAGGCTTTCTCATCAGCACGCCGCTTACCGGGTAGAGTGGGTTGAATGCCTTGTGGGGTAACATCATCTGTTGGACCGACCTGCAATTCGGGCGGTAATCCGCCCGGTTCCTGTGTTTTTTTCGTCATGTCACACCACCATCGCACACAATGACGCGTTCACCCGGCTTGGAAT
>NZ_NIBS01000148.1 GCF_002632465.1 Xenorhabdus budapestensis
GGTGCTGGACAGCCTTGACGACCCCAGTGTGCTGGGGCTGCGCAACCGGGTGATGCTGGAAGTGCTCTGGAGCAGTGGCATCCGGCGTATGGAGCTGCGTCAGCTCCGGCGGGGCGATATTGACTTCGAACGCGGGGCGGTGGTCATCAATCAGGGCAAAGGCAATAAAGACCGGGTGGTGCCCATCGGTGAACGAGCGTTAAGCTGGCTGAAACGTTATCTGGTGCAGGTCCGGCCACAGTTAGCCCAAAGTCATGACAGCGGTTATCTGTTTATCTCACAAAAAGGCAGGCCGCTCAGTCCGGGGCACCTGACGCAAATCGCAGGCAAGGCCATCCGCCATCAGGCGCAGCTTGACAAGCCGGGCGCCTGCCACCTGTTCCGGCACTCGATGGCCACACAGATGCTGGATAACGGGGCGGATATCCGCCATATCCAGGCGATGCTGGGGCAC
>NZ_NIBS01000149.1 GCF_002632465.1 Xenorhabdus budapestensis
CTTGGGCGGCGGGCGCACGTTCTGCGGGTGCGGGCGGCACAGAGCCTGCCAGCGGCGCCCTGCGACGCTCTCAGGCACCGAGGCTTAAGATTATTATTGTTTTGGTGGTTGCACTGACCATCAGGGAAGCCCCCTGCGGGGGCTGCACGGGGCGGCGATGGCGAGCACGGCAACGAGCAAGGAGCCTGCGACTGCGAGCCGCGCGCAGCCAGTGCAGCAGGGTCGGGGCGGGGGAGGTAAACAGCGGAGGCCGCAGGCCGACCTGCCTACAGCGTTGTTGGGTGGATGAGAACACGGCAACTAAAGCAGAAGCCGATCCGATGCCGGACGCTGGCATGGTGTTCCGGTTCGGCGCGGTGTTTGCCAAGCTGGTGCTCAGACGCTGACAGCAGAAGGCGCAGCCTTGTGCGTCACACCCGGCGATGCCGACCAGCGGGGGCGCAGACATA
>NZ_NIBS01000015.1 GCF_002632465.1 Xenorhabdus budapestensis
TTACAATTTAACACGATTGCACACGGCCAATAATGATTTAACACCCGTGGAATATGAAATGGCCTTCGTAAAAGTGTCCGATTTTTCTTGAGCAGAACAGTTTCCAGCGCGGGAGTATCTGACGTTCAAAATATTCAGCCGCGAGATCTGATACTTTGATGGAGTTCTTTTCAGCTT
Organism: Xenorhabdus budapestensis; assembly: GCF_002632465.1. Taxonomy (GTDB): domain Bacteria; phylum Pseudomonadota; class Gammaproteobacteria; order Enterobacterales; family Enterobacteriaceae; genus Xenorhabdus; species Xenorhabdus budapestensis. The sequence continues at coordinate 178 of NZ_NIBS01000015.1, forward strand.
CAATTTTTGCCAGTGCTTCAGCTTTGCGTTCCTGCTTTTCCCCAGCAACGTCATAGCCCAACGCAACACGGGCTGATAGCTCTCTGGTGAATTCTCTTGCTTTTGATAGTGATAGAGCAATGTATTAGCCTAGAGTTATCACTCTGGGCGTACCTGCGAACTTATACCTAAAACGCCATATAGGGTGTTTAAAGGTTTTTCGATAGCATAGATATAGCTCGTTACCGTCCGCTCTTCCCTCGAACCTTTCACCGGATTTTATCCATGCTCTGATCTCTTTGTCAGTGAGCTTCGGCATTTGTGCAATTTCCAATGTAAAAAAATGACCGTGTACCACTAAATGAGTTTCATGATCTCTAGTGGTACACGATAACCATGCGCTACTGTGATTCGTTCTGCAATACTCTGATAACAAAAAAGCCAGATATAACAATATATATCTGGCTTTGTGATTTTCTCTGAAATGCTAAGAAACGTTATTCAATATTTTGAATCTGTTCCCTCATCTGCTCAATCAATACTTTCAATTCAATCGCAGAATTTGTTACATCTGCATTAATTGATTTTGACGCCAATGTATTCGATTCGCGGTTAAATTCCTGCATCATAAAATCCAGCCGACGGCCGACGGCTTCTTTCTTTTTCAGAATATTGCGTGTTTCTTTGACATGGGCATCCAGACGATCCAGCTCTTCTGCCACATCAATACGCTGTGCCAATAGAATCAGCTCTTGCTCAAGACGGTTATTTTCCAACTGGATCTGGGCTTCTTCCAGCTTGGTTTGTAACCGTTCGCGTTGCCATTGTAGGATGGCTGGCATCTGTACACGGACTTTGCTGATTTCCTCAGTTACTGCATCCAAACGTTGCTCAATCAGTGCCTTAAGCGCCTGCCCTTCAGTTTCTCGGCTTTGGATAAAGGCATCCAGTGCCAGATCGAGCTCCGCAAGCAGTTGTGCGCTGATGGCATCCAGATCTTGCTCTTCGGCAGCTATCATACCCGGCCAGCGCAGAATATCTACGGGATTGATTTCTCCTTCATTGCTGTGTTGCTTAATCCAGCCTGCTGCTTCAACAAGTTGTTTGGCCAGATTTTCATTAAGAATCAGTGTGCCCTGAGTGCGGGTATCCAGTTCAAAACGCAGGTTACATTCCACTTTGCCGCGAGTCAGGCGGGAACGGATACGCTCGCGGATGACTGGCTCCAGACTTCTGAGTTGTTCTGGCAGACGAATATAAGTTTCCAGGTAACGTTGATTGACAGAGCGTAGTTCCCAGGCTGCATTTCCCCAATCTGCCTTGATGTCTCGCCGCGCAAAAGCGGTCATGCTACGGATCATAACTCATTCCCAATTTATAAAATGATGAATGATTATAACGCTCCATGCAGATGCAGGATAGGCATTCGCCGCGTTAGGCCGTATAATGCGCCCCCAATAAAGTATTAACAGCGGAGAGAACACTATGAGCCTAGTGGGAATGCGTCCGGCAGGAAGAGCGGCGGGGCAGGTTCGTCCTATTAAAATAACCCGTCATTACACTAAACACGCGGAAGGTTCGGTGCTGGTTGAGTTCGGGGATACCAAAGTGTTATGTAATGCCTCCGTTGAAGAAGGAATTCCACGTTTCCTGAAAGGTCAGGGGCAGGGTTGGATCACGGCAGAATATGGTATGTTGCCACGGGCGACAAATACCCGTAACGCCCGTGAAGCCGCTAGAGGCAAGCAAACTGGCCGTACTATGGAAATTCAGCGCCTGATTGCTCGTTCACTGCGTGCAGCAGTAGATTTGAAAAAACTGGGTGAATATACCATCACGTTAGATTGTGACGTTATTCAGGCAGATGGTGGCACTCGTACCGCAGCGATTTCCGGCGCATGTGTAGCTCTGGTGGATGCGTTGAATAAACTGGTTGCCGATGGAAAACTGAAAGAAAGCCCGTTGAAGTCAATGGTAGCCGCAGTTTCTGTTGGTATCGTTGATGGTGAAGGTCGCTGTGATTTAGAGTATGTAGAAGACTCTGCGGCTGAGACTGATATGAATGTCGTCATGATGGATGATGGCCGGATGATTGAAGTTCAGGGCACGGCAGAAGGTGAACCGTTTAGCCATGATGAATTGCTTTCATTACTCTCCCTTGCGAAAGAAGGATTGGCAACTATTTTTGCCGCGCAGCGGGATGCGCTAAAGCAATATTCTTCAAAAGAAGATTCTCTAAAACAAGATGAATTGAAAAAATAAATGGATCAGGCGGCCGAAGAGTCGCCTTTTTTATACCTGCGAGAATGGCGATAAGAATCATAATGATGTACAAGAGGAGAACCCTATGAAAGCCTATCAGCGCGAATTTATTGAACTGGCACTGGAAAAAAAGGTGCTGAAATTTGGCGGATTTACGCTGAAATCCGGTCGCCAGAGTCCATATTTTTTCAACGCAGGGCTGTTTAACACCGGACGTGATTTGGCGTTGATTGGCCGTTTTTATGCCGCGGCATTGAAGGATAGTGGTATTCCATGTGATTTGTTGTTTGGGCCAGCTTATAAAGGTATTCCAATCGCAACTACAACCGCAGTGGCGCTGGCGGAGCATCACAATATTGATATGCCTTATTGCTTTAACCGTAAAGAAACAAAAGATCATGGGGAAGGAGGAACACTGGTCGGCAGTCCATTACAAGGAAGAGTTGTGGTCGTTGATGATGTGATCACAGCAGGAACCGCTATTCGTGAATCAATGGAAATTATCAAACAACATGGTGCAACGTTGTCTGGAGTTATTTTATGTCTGGATCGTCAGGAGCGTGGACGGGAAACACTTTCGGCTATCCAAGAAGTTGAGCGTGATTATCACTGTAAAGTCTTCTCTATCATCACATTGAATGATTTAATTACCTATCTGCGTGAAAACCCAGAAATGCAGTCTCATTTAGAGGCTGTGGAAGCTTACCGCAGAGAATACGGTATCTGACAGTTCGTTCTGTTTGATTGCTCTGTAGAAATTACAGACTAAAAAAAATCCCTCGCCCAATGGTGGGCGGGGTGAGTAGTAGAAATGACATCCCGCAGATAATGTGGAAGGAATGTCATTACTGAGCGATTGGGTAGTCAACTCAGCTAGCCAAAGCATGTTAACACAAATTTATACAAAAAACGTTAGTGAAAAACGCATGTTATCATTTCTATATTCTGTAATGAAAAGATCCCCAGAATAAAAAATGTGCATAGCAGGTTTGGGAAATTTATTGTAGTTGGGTCAATATCAAGGGCCAGCGTACTTCAAATTCTTTCATTGGTCGATAGCGGAATTCAGAGCGAACAAAACGAGAGAGCATCCCTTCACAAAAAGCCAATAATTGTGATGCCAGTATGGTTTCGTCATAACTGAAACCCTGACTATCCCGTATTTTTTTCTCTTTTAAGATTTGGCGAAGCTGTACCTCAATACGCTCAAACAGTTGATTGATACGGTTTTGCAATCTGTCTTGTTCAAACATCAAGGCATGGCCTGTCATGATACGGGTTAAACCTGGATTTTTTTCTGCAAAGCCCAAAATGAGGATCAGAATTAACCGAATTCGAGGGATGGTCTCTTTTTCATCTTGCAAAATCAGGTTGATGCGAGAAATTAAAGAGTTTTCAATAAACTCAATCAGGCTATCAAACATCCGGGTTTTGCTCGGAAAATGACGATAAAGTGCAGCTTCAGAAACCCCAACGTTGGCGGCAAGTTTTGCAGTTGTAATACGCTGGCTGCCATCGCTGGATTCAAGCATATGTGCCAGTGCCTGCAAGATTTCTTCACGTCTGTTTTTCTTTTTTGTACGTTCTTTTTCTGCCATGTGTGGTAGTACCCCTGCTAAGACAGCAAAACAAATCCAGCTATACCCTTTATCTTCCAAGTGTTGGCTTGAAATTTATGGATATACATTTTGCCCATGCTGATGATGGGCAAAAATATAAAAGTTGGTTGATGGTATCAGACTTTATGAAAAGTTATTGACGACCGGAATGACCAAAACCACCTGCTCCGCGTTCTGTGCTCTCAAAATCTTCAACCAAATTAAATTCAGCCTGTACAACGGGCACAAAAACCATTTGGGCAATACGTTCGCCCGGTTTGATGGTGAATGTCTTATCACCACGGTTCCAAACAGAAATCATCAGTTGCCCTTGATAATCAGAGTCGATGAGCCCTACCAGATTACCTAGCACCACACCATGTTTATGACCCAGACCAGAGCGGGGAAGAATGATCGCAGCCAATTGTTCATCCGCGATATGGATAGCAATCCCCGTTGGCAGAAGTTCGGTTTGACCAGGTGCCAGTTCCACTACGTTATCCAGACAAGCACGTAAATCTAAACCCGCAGAACCAGGAGTAGCATAGGCCGGTAAAGGAAATTCTTGCCCGATGCGGGGATCAAGGATTTTAACGTCGATTTTTTTCATCATAGCGTTTGAATATCTCGTCTAATAAGCGGTGGCTGAGTTGTAATTTACCATTGTGCGGTAAATTAATGCTGCCATCGTGCCAGAATAGATGTAATGCATTAGTATCACTGTTGAAGCCATGTTCAGCCAGAGATACATCATTCGCGCAAATCAAGTCTAGATTCTTCTGCTTGAGTTTTCCGCGGGCGTATTCTTCCACATTCTGGGTTTCGGCTGCAAATCCAACGACAAAGGGACGATGTTTTTCCATTGCCGCAACATTCGCTACGATGTCAGGATTTTTGACTAATGTATAGGTGATTTCATCACCCTGTTTTTTGATTTTTTCAACTGATATTTGTTTGAAGCGATAATCAGAGACGGCAGCACAGCCGATGAAAATATGCTGTGAAGCTGCGATTGCCTGCACTTGCTTGTGCATTTCTAATGCGCTGGTTACGTCAATACGTTTGACATTTTGAGGAGTAGTCAGATTGACAGGGCCTGCAATCAGTGTGACTTCAGCTCCACGTTCTGCGGCTGCCTGTGCGATGGAGAAGCCCATTTTACCGGAGCTATGGTTGGTAATAAAACGGACAGGATCTAAGGCTTCACGGGTTGGCCCGGCTGTAATTATTATTTGCAGGCCTATTAAATCTCGAACAGGGTTAAAATATTGCGTTGCCAGTTCGACAATCGCCATGGGCTCAATCATTCTGCCCGGCCCTATGTCGCCACAGGCCTGACTTCCCTCATCTGGCCCCCAAATCAACACATTACGTTCTCTCAGTATCCTTAGGTTATGTTGGGTGGCTTGTGCACGGTACATTTGCTGGTTCATTGCAGGAACGACTGCCAGGGGGGCTGCTGAAGCTAAACAAATAGTTGTGACTAAATCATTTGCCATACCAGTAGCTAACCGAGCCAACAGATCTGCCGTCGCAGGGGCGAGAATAATCAAATCAGCCCATTTTGCCAGCTCAATATGCCCCATCGCTGCTTCTGCTGCCGGGTCTAAAAGATCGTCAGAAACCGGATGACCTGATACAGCTTGTAATGTCAATGGGGTGATAAAAGCCTCTGCTGCCGGAGTCATTACGACACGTACCTGGGCACCACGATCACGTAAACGCCGTACTAACTCTGCTGTTTTATAAGCAGCAATGCCTCCACTGATGCCGAGCACGATATGTTTACCAGAAAGCCCTTTGCCGGAAAGTTCTGCCATTCTGATTGTCCACCTGTAAGTTACAATTACTCAGGATTCTATCATAAGAAAATAGGGTGTTGAGAATATGGCGTTGAGAGTTCCCGTTTTGTCACTGAGAAATACTAAGTTTGCGAAGCGCTACGCAAACCATACGCACAGGACTGGCGGTGATTTTTTCATCATGGGATATTGATGATGTGGATATCGAAGCTATGGGGTGTCATCTTCATGGCGGTTAGCCAGCCAGCAAAAGATATTTAAGGGAGGAAGTAGAATGGATATCACAATAGTGGAAAAAGACGATGAATTGCATTCAGATCTTGCTCCCCGGGAGAAATTGCTGGCGTATGGTGCAATTACTCTGACGGATGCGGAGCTGTTGGCCATATTTTTACGTACAGGGGCTAGAGGTGTGCCTGTTGTGCAAATGGCGGAACATCTGCTGCAATCATTTGGCTCATTGTACCACTTGCTTTCTGCCGATTATGCTGATTTTTGTGCACATAAAGGAATGGGCGTGTGCAAATATGTTCAGTTACAGGCAGTTTCTGAATTGGCAAAGCGTTTTTTCTCCAGCCAATTTATTCATGAAGATGTTATGAGCAGCCCTGCCGCGACTCAAAGTTATTTGCAGGATTTATTGTCTTGGCAGGATCGGGAAGTTTTTGTCGTGCTGTTTTTGACAAATCAGAATAAAGTGATTTGTCATGATGAGATGTTCAAGGGAACGATAAACAAAGTTGAAGTTCATCCGCGTGAAATTGTAAGACAGGCGGTTAAAGTTAATGCAGCATCCATTATTCTTGCCCATAATCACCCTTCCGGTAATCCAGAACCTAGTTTGGCAGATAAACTGGTGACAGAAAAAATCATTGATGCGTGTAATTTAGTCGGTGTTAAGGTTTTGGATCATATTGTCATAGGCAAACAATATTGCGTCTCTTTTATGGAAAGAGGTTGGATTTAATGCGGTTTTTCCACGAACCAGTCAGATCTTAGTTGTTCGGGACTTGAGCATCAGCGAATGAGGGCGTATACTACGCCACCTTTGAGGATCTTGGGCTTGGCGAGAAGAGCCTATCTCAGTGAGTTTTTTGCTGAGAAAATGTGAGTCTTTTCAGTAACGTTCTTTATCAGTATAGAGTAAAGAAAATTTACTGAGATGGGCTCCTAAGCCTGACGAGGCGGCCATACCCAATACAAAGCTCGAGCTGATTTGATTTTTGGAGAATAGACATGTCCCGAGTCTGCCAAGTTACTGGCAAGCGTCCTGTGAGTGGTAACAACCGCTCTCACGCATTAAATGCGACCAAACGTCGTTTTCTGCCTAACCTGCACTCTCACCGTTTCTGGGTTGAGTCTGAGAAGCGTTTTGTAACTCTGCGTGTATCTGCTAAAGGTATGCGTGTGATTGACAAAAAGGGTATCGATACAGTTCTTGCTGAACTGCGTGCCCGTGGTGAGAAATACTAAGGAGCTGAAAAATGGCTAAAGGTATTCGCGATAAAATTAAACTGGTTTCTTCTGCTGGTACTGGTCACTTCTATACCACTACGAAGAACAAGCGTACTATGCCTGAAAAACTGGAAATGAAAAAATTTGATCCAGTTGTTCGTCAGCATGTAATGTACAAAGAAGCTAAAATCAAATAATTTTAGTGGATAAAAAACCCAGCTCTCGCTGGGTTTTTTTATGCCTGAAATACACCAATCTTTCCTTATCTTAAACCTGATTATCGGTTACCCGTGAACGTAACATGACGTTCAGTTATACTAACACTTTTTGATATATGAACCGTCAGGCGTGGCTCAGAAAATGACTAGAAAGACCTTGAATATCTTACATACGGAATCGTCACGTGGTTGGGGAGGGCAAGAGATTCGTATTCTGACGGAATCTCAGGGGATGATGCGTCGTGGGCATCATGTTGTTATCGTTTGTTGCCCAACTTCGACACTTTATCGTGAAGCTCACCATTATGGTGTTCCTGTCGTTGCGTTGCCAATTGAAAAAAAGCGTCTTCCATGCTTTATAGCAATGCGCCGTTGGTTAAAGGCTGAAGGCCATCGGTTTGATATCATTAATACCCACAGTTCTACTGATTCTTGGTTGGTGGCTGCGGCATGTTCCACATTAAGGGGGATGCCACCAATAGTCCGGACCCGCCATGTTTCCACTAATGTTTCAACCTCCATAGCGACCCGTTGGCTCTATTTGAAATCCTGCCAGCATATTGTGACGACAGGGGAGAAGTTACGCCAATATCTACATACTAATAATGGCTATCCGTTATCTCATATGACCTCTGTACCGACAGGTATCGACTTGACACGTTTTCACCCTGAAAATAAACAACAGTGCCGCCAGGGTATTGGAATTGCAGATAAACCGACGCTGGGTATTGTGGCGACAATGAGAACCTGGAAAGGGCATCGTTACCTGTTGGATAGCTGGAAAATACTTCATCAACGCTATCCTGATTGGCAATTACTGTTTGTAGGGGATGGCCCACAACAAAAAAATCTTGAACCTAGGGTTAAACAAGAAGGGCTGACGGATAGTGTCATTTTTCTTGGTAATCGTCAGGATGTTCCGGACTGTTTAAATGCGATGGATATTTTTGCGTTACCTTCGTTTGGAAATGAGGGGGTTCCACAAGGTATCATGCAGGCAATGGCGTGCGGATTACCAGTGGTCTCTACATCAGTGGGCGCTATTTCTGAAGCTGTGATTGACGGTGAAACTGGTTATGTTATTGAACCTAAATGTGTTGAACAGCTAACTGAAAAATTAGATCTGTTAATGAGAAATGCAGATATACGTTTGCAGATGGGAGATGCTTCACTTAAACGAGCCACACGCTTATTCGGTATGGATAATATGTTAGATAAAATGGAGTCTATTTTTGTTGTTAGTGACAGTTGTTAGTGACAGTTGTTAGTGACAGAAGGTATTGTTTTGTACCCATATTATCGCTTTATCTAAAATGGGACTAATATACTATAAGTGAAATAAGACAAGTGAAATAAAACTTTTGTTTGGCTTCTGCATGGAACAATCTGTATCAAGATATCTTAAGTAACTTTGATGTATGTTTCGTAAGCCAGTCTCTGAGTGGATAATTTTATAATTCATTATTATGCAACCTAAAAATATTTTGATTATCAATATTGCGCGTTTTGGCGACACGTTACTTGTAACACCAGTGATTCGGGCTTTAAAGTTAAACTGGCCAGAAGCCAATATTGATGTATTGGCGCATAAGAGAACAAAAGAGATCCTTGAGAATATTGATGAAATCAATTCAATAAATGCTTTTTCAAAAGGAAAAGCGAAGTGGGTTGGTTGGTTTTCTTGTCGTAGTTATGATTTGGCATTGGTATATAATCATGATAAATCTTTACTACAATATGCCAGACGAAAAGCAAATAGAGTTGTTTGCTTTTCTGATACATCCCGCAAAACCCCAAATGAATTGTTTGTAGAAAAACCCCAAAAACTTATGCAAGCTCAGCAGGAAAGGGCTTTGTTAGCTGATGCGTTAGGGATTGAAATTCATGACTGGCGGTTGCAGTATTGTGTGAGTCAAAATGAAGCAGAATATGCGAGTTCTTTTCTCCGGCATCATGGTTTGGAAGATAAACTAAGGATTGGCTTTCAATTACAGAGTTTTCCTGCGAAAGCTTACCGTGATTGGCCAGTAGAATCTTTTTATGAGTTAGCCCGGCGCATTTATGCTCATTATCCTGCTGCCCACATTTTACTGTTGGGTAGCCAGGATGGGGCAGCGGCGGCGGAAAGATTATCTGAAATGTTGGGAGTACAAAGATGTACATCTCTGGCGGGTAAAACGACAATGCGCCAAAATGCGGCGATTATGAGCCAACTTAATTTGTATGTCGGTGTGGATACCGGGACGACACATTTGGCAGGAGCATTGGGGATCCCAATGGTTGCCATGTACCATAGTTTTCATCCTGGTCGTTTTCTTGCTCCACAACAGCATGAGAGATTGGTTGTGATTGAACATCCGATAGATTATCAACAGGCGACTCGTCAAGACAACATGTCAGACATATCGGTGGAACAAGTCTGGCATTCAGTGAAAAATATACTGAAAATTCAATAAAAGGATAATGAAAACGATGAAAATAGGGTTTATTGATGTCACCGTTACCATGTCCTATGGTGGTATTCAAACGGCGGTCTGGGAGCTGGCTAAGGCTTTAACAGATGCAGGACATGAGATCCATATTTTCGGCGGAACAGGTGATATCAGACCTGAGTTAGGGGATCGGAATATCCGTGTTCATACTTTCCCATTTATCCCCAGAGAACGGGTAATCAATATTGGTCGTCGTTTTCAACGTATTGTTGAACGCTACTCATTTGCCCGTCATGCCTGTGAAACGGTTATTGCTGAAAATTTTGATTGGGTGATATTAACTAAGCCTTTTGATTTCTTCTGGCCCAGAATGATGCCAGCCAACTCCCATACTAAGTTTTGCTATATGAGTGGGGGGACCAGCTTTTTTAAAGGTGACAGAATATTAGGAAGAAAAATATCGGCATGGGTTGCTTGCAGCCATTTTAATGCCTGGCAGATCCAGCATCATTTCAAACAATTTCCAAGTGTTATCTATAATGGTGTAGATATTGATAAGTTTAAGCCTGCCAATTCTGATGTTCGGAGCAGATTGGGTATCCATGAAAATACGTTTCTACTGACTTTTGCTGGTAGGTTGGTCGGATGGAAAGGCATGAAAATCGCTATTGATGCGATGGACTTGTTACGTGATATAGATGTAAAACTGTTAATTATTGGAGCAGGTGAAGAACTAAAGCGACTTGAAAAAAAAGTTGCGGAATTGAAGTTAGAACAATCAATTATTTTTCATCCTCCTGTTGGTCATGATCAGTTACCTGAATTTTATGCTGCTGGAGATGCTGGGATCTTCCCGAGCATCGGTGACGAAGCATTCGGTATTACTATTGCGGAAGCAATGGCGTGTGAACGACCTGTTATTGCCAGTTATATTGGTGGTATACCTGAAGTGGTAGGCAATGAAAATCAGTCCGGCATTCTAGTGACACCTGGTAATGCAGCGGCTATTGCCGGAGCTGTAAATCAGCTCTTGTCCTTACCAGACAGAGGAAAAGAAATGGGTAAACATGCTCGCCAGAGAATTGAAACTATGTATACCTGGAAGCATTCGGCAGGCCGTTTATTGGATACTATAAAAAAGTCATGAAGATTGCTTATATTGATCCTTATCCTGTACCTGACTTTCGTGTTGCCTCACTGCAAATTTTACAGAATGTGGATGCTTTTGCCCGTCAGGGTCACCAAGTCTGTCTGATTACACCTGCAGGGCAAAATGGTGTTGAGGAAATCCTTGGCAGAAAGTTACCACCGTCTGTTGAATTGATCGCTCTACGTGATATGCGGCGTAAGTGGTATTTCCCAATCAATACGCAAAAATTATTTTATTTTCAGGTTTCCCGTTGGTTGCAGGAACATCAAGTCGATGCCATTTTTACTCGTAATATTAAAATGGCAAATTATCTCTTGCATAAGCATCCTGATATTCCACACTTTTTTGAAAGTCATGAAATTTTTTCTCAGTCTTTTAAAGAGTCCCATGACTTGAATAAACGTGCTAATAAACGCAAATATTCTAGGCTCAGAAAAATTGAACAACAGGTTTATTATCGTGCCCGGACTGTTTTTGTTTTGACTTCATTACTACGTGACGATATTTATACAGAATATGGGGTTAAAACTCCGATTATCGTTGCACCTGACGGTGTTGATTTGTTAGCAGTTGAAGCGACAAAGATGGTATCTTCAGGCAAGCAATATCAGAAAGGAGAAACAACACAGGTATTGTATCTAGGCAGTTTGCATCGCTGGAAAGGCGTACCTACTGCTATGAAGTCTATGTGTCACCTTAATAATGTTGTATTGAACATTGCCGGTGGAAATAGTACGCAGATTGAACAACTCAAATCTGTAGCTCAACAAATTGGCGTAAGTGATCGGGTTAATTTTCTGGGGTTTATCCATCCTAAAAACCGTTTCCAAATCATTGCAGATAATGATATTTGCATCCTGCCATTGACAAAAACCAGTATCGGCAGTCGTTATACTTCCCCTCTTAAACTTTTTGAATATATGGCGATGGGAAAACCCGTTGTTATTTCTGATCTTCCTTCTATTCGTGATGCGGTTGATGAAAACTCAGTCAGCTTTGCAGACAGTGAAAATTCGACAAGTTTCGCACAACAGATTCAGTTACTGATTGATAACCCGACTGAAATAATGGCTAAAGTAGAACACTCTCAGCGATTAGTCGCGGAACAATTCAATTGGGATCAACGGGCAAAGTTGATTATACAAGTGATGGAAAAAATCTGTTTTGATAAGTGAAAGTCAAATAGTGGGACACCAGCCCGTCTCATTTATTGGATACGGGCTGGTGGATTTGAAATTAGTGGTTTTTCTGTTCTATTCTGATTTCTTGTTGGGCGCTGTATAGGGCGATCATTAATCCCAATAAGATACCTATTTCATTAATATAAGCATTTTCAAACATTCCCCTGACGACGAAAATACCAATAAATGCGGTAAGAATAATGATACCCGCTTGTCGGATTATGCCACTATTTTGACGTATAATTTGGCTTCCGGTAAATATTGCTGAAAGTGTCATTAATAGTGAGGTTATTAGGCCCAGGACGCCACCAGCAAACCAAAGTGATAAAAATACATTATGTGGTCCAATGGAGGTTCTGTATGTCCAGTCGGGATAATCGGCAACACGACTATTATAGATTTGGTGATATACCTGATTACCGAAACCATAACCTTTGACAGGGTTTTCCATAATCAACTGCCACGCAGAGCCTTGGGTTCCATTGCTATAGCGGTGACTGCTATCAGTTTGGGTAAGTTTATGGAGCAGTAATTTTGTGTCAGGATTCGATGCCGCTGACCAATGAGTGATCCCGGCCAATAATCCCAGACATATTGCAGCAGCAATGGTGATTTTCCATTCTCTATTAATTGTAATAATAAATACTGTAGCTACTACAATGGCAACCCAGGCACCACGAGAAAGTGTTCCAAGTAATAAGAATAGGCTGATGGCTGAAGCGATAATCAGCAATAACCAACTCAGTAAAGAATGTTTTTTCCATAATGCCCAAGTACATAACAACACAGGAAAATAGAAAATAAATCCGTATGAAAACTCCCGATGATTATAATTAGTAAATGGCATTTCACCTGTTGAATCGTAATTGATAATGTATTTCGCGAGTTCGGTCAGTGAAATAGCTAACATACCAATAATAAAAGCAATCAGGATCATTTTTGCAATGTGTTGTTTACTTTCCTGATAGAGCACAATGGGAAGTGTGAAACTAAACAGCAGCAGGCCATTTAAGATAGGCTTATTCATCTCTTTGAAACTCAATGCAGGATCAATCGAAACTCCAATAGAGTAGAACATTGCCAGTATAAACAGCAAAATGGATAAAAAGAGAGAATTTCTCAGTGAGTTTACTACCTGACGAAAATCCGTTACCAGATAACACAGTGCTGTTATGCAGATAAGGATCATGACAAGATTTTTATATCTTGTAATATCTGGCAGATAAACAAGAATAATGTACAGTCCAATAATAGATAAGTTCCACAGGGACTTTTTATTTTCAATCATGTTTAGCCTATTTTTGATATCAAAAAGCATGGGGCCTATTCTCTCAACGATTTCGACTGGATTTGACTGTAAATAATACATGAAAACGGTATCGTAATCTGCTGAAATAGGGTGTTGTAGATAGTTTATTCAAGGAGTCCGTATGCCCGAATTACCAGAGGTTGAAACCAGTCGCAGGGGAATTGAGCCACATTTGGCTGGTAATGTGATTCAATATGTTGAGGTGAGGAATTCACGTTTGCGCTGGCCTGTTTCTGAACAGATCATGAAATTATCAGATCAGCCAGTGCTCAGTGTGCAGCGTCGGGCAAAGTATCTATTGCTCGAATTGGTTGATGGATGGATTATTGTTCATCTTGGGATGTCCGGTAGCTTACGCGTCTTATTGCATGAATCTCCTCCTGCAAAACATGATCATATCGACTTGGTGATGGCAGACGGTAAAATTCTCCGTTACACGGATCCACGGCGTTTTGGTGCCTGGCTATGGAGTGATGATCTTGAGAAGTGCTCTGTACTGGCTCATTTGGGTCCTGAGCCCCTGTCTGATGTATTTAACGGTTCATACCTTTATACTCTTTCGCGTAATAAGAAAACGGCTATTAAGCCTTGGTTGATGGATAACAAAGTGGTTGTTGGTGTTGGTAATATTTATGCTAATGAAGCTTTGTATGTTGCCCATATCTTACCTGAGCGCCCTGCTTATTCCCTGACACAGGAAGAGGTTTATCTATTAGCAGATACGATAAAGCAGATTTTACGTCGTTCTATTGAACAAGGGGGGACTACGCTGAAAGACTTTCTGCAATCTGATGGAAAACCGGGATATTTCGCGCAGGAATTATTTGTTTATGGTAAGAAAGGCGAGCTTTGTCCAATGTGTGGAGAAAAAATAGAGAGCATAAAATTAGGGCAACGCAGTACATTTTTTTGTCGGCAGTGTCAGCATTAATTGTATTTTTGGGGGGCTTAATTGCCCCCGACGAATATTATTTATCTAATTTTTTTAACATTGCCAGAGCAACAGGCTCCGGTAGGAATGATGAAACATCACCATCATGACGTGCAACGTCTTTGATTAAGGATGATGAGACAAAGGACAAGCTTTGAGAGGGCAATAGAAAGACGCTTTCCAACTCAGACATAAAATGTCGATTCATATTGGCAAGCTGCCATTCATATTCAAAATCAGAAACTGAACGCACCCCACGAATTAAGATCGTCGCCTGTTGTTTTTTAGCAAAATTAGCCATTAACTCACTGAATCCTGCAACCTCAACATTATCCAAATGAGCAGTGACTTCTTTTGCTAATGCGACACGTTCTTCAAGATTGAACATGGGGTTTTTTCTGTCACTACTGGCGATGGCAAGTAAAACATGATCAAACATATTTGCCGCACGGGTCACGATATCGAGATGACCATAGGTAATAGGATCAAAAGTACCGGGATAAATTGCTTTTTTTTTCATTTTTTTGACTCTCTGTTTGGGTCAACTCCCAGAGTGCTGCATATTTATTGAATGTGTATTGAGCATTGACAATCGCTAACATTAGCCCTTGTTTACCATCAAGGAAACCCGCTCTTAACAGCCATGTTTTGAAAAATGCTCCCAATGTATGGCCGATAATAGAAAAATAACGGGTTGTTTTACCCTGCTCATAGTGATGTTTGGCCCAATCTTTCGCGTAATTCAATTGTTTTTGCTGGAATTCCATAAGATTGCGGCAAGTTAAATGACGTAAATCGCCTTTCAATGTCACTATACGAGCACCTTGGGTATCCAGTGATTCATGAACCTGATTATCGTTATATTGATAACGTTCACGGCAATAGAGACGAATGACTTTATCAGGATACCAGCCGCTGTGCTTCATAAACCGATGCATGAATAAATTAAAGCGTGCGCAGGCATAGACTTTATTGTCGTCGGGATTTTCCAGAACTTGTTCAATTGAAGCCTTTAGCTCAGAAGTGACTCGTTCATCTGTATCAATCATGAAAATGTAATCACCACTGGCATAGGACTGTGCGAGTTGCCGCTGAGGGCCAAAACCATGCCATTGAGTATTAGTGTAAACTTTGGCTCCCATTTCTTTGGCTATTTGACAGGTTTCATCAGTACTACCAGAGTCCAGAACGATAATTTCATCTGCCCAGTTTACAGATAGCAGGCAATCACCAATCAAGTCGGCGGCATTTTTGGCAATCATGACGACGGACAGACGTTTTCTCGTACTCATCAATGGCTCCGTGGCGGGAGATAAGGTTCCAGTAATTTTAACAATCGTTGCAGTGCGCCCTGATTTTCGTGTAAGACTTCCGCGGCATGACGACCGTAATAAAGGCGGTAGTCTTCATCCGTCAGCAGGCTATTGACCGCGGAACTCAAAGATTGGCTATCTGTCACAGTAATAAGCCCATCAGCTTTATCCAGCTTGGCACAGATATCCTTAAAATTGAATGTATGCGGCCCCATAATGACAGGGATTGCATGAGCCGCGGCTTCCAGTGGATTATGACCTCCACGTTCGATTAAGCTGCCTCCGACAAAGGCTAAATCCGCAATACCGTACAGTAGCATCAGTTCGCCCATAGTATCACCTATTACGACCTGAATATTGGCATCGGGTATGGTGCCAGAACTTCTCAATACCGAGTTTAGCCCCGCTTCTTGAGTTAATTCTTCTGCTTTGGCAAAACGTTCAGGATGGCGGGGAACCAAAATCAGCAATAAATCGGGATGTTGTTTCAATAAATTTCGATGCGCATCCAGTATGATAGTTTCTTCACCATCATGGGTACTGGTTGCAATCCATACAGGCCGATGTGCAGCCCATTGACGACGCAGAGTTACCGCCTTAGCGGCCAATTCAGGTGTGACAGAAATATCGAATTTGAGACTGCCTGTGACAGCCAGTTGGGTACGTTTCAGCCCTAATTCAATAAAACGTTCGCCATCTTCCTGATTTTGTGCAGCGATCAATGTTATTTTATTTAAAATGGCTTTAATAAAACTGTTAATTTTCTGATACCCAGCGGCGGAACGGGTTGAAAGCCTTGCATTGGCAATAACCAGCGGGATACCACGTTGGTGCAATTGAGCTATCAAATTAGGCCATAACTCGGTTTCCATAATAATTACTAACTTGGGATTGACGTTATCAAGGAAACGACTCATAGAGCCAGGCAAATCATACGGCAGGTAAACGTGGTTAACGTCATCTCCTAGTGCGGAAAGCACCCTCTCGGAGCCAGTTGGTGTCATGGTTGTTACAGTAATTGGCAGAAAAGGATAGTGATGTCGTAAAATCCTGACGAGAGGAATCGCAGCTAATGTCTCTCCAACTGAAACCGAATGGAGTAATATCCCTCCAGGAGTAACTTTTTTGGCGCAAAAACCATAGCGTTCACTCCAGCGTTTACGGTACGCCGGAGATTTACGGCTACGCAATAATAAGCGCAACCAGACAATAGGTTGGATAAGGTAGAGAAGTACCTGATATAAGCGAAGCAACATTCTATCAAATTCACTGAAATAGATTGCGGCTATAGTATCACATTGGCTTGAAGAAAGTGTGCAAAAAGCGGATAGGTTGTTCGTATTCCCTTAAAAAGAGCATGCCTGCTTTATGATAAGTATTGGAAATCGAATGGGTACAAAAACTACTCAATGTAAAAAGATTCTGATCATTAAACTAAGACATCGTGGTGATGCGTTACTCATCACTCCCGTGATTAATACTCTGAAAGAAAATCTCCCTAGGCGGCAAAATCTGTTGTGGAGAGCTTGTCTGACGGATTTAGTGTCTATTAAGGGTGAGGGAGCTTTGCATGTCGTTGAGCAAAAATAGGGCAGATAACATTACCATAACTGGGTGTTCTTATTGACCATGCGAAACTATTTATTGGCGTTGATTCTGTTCCTATGCATTGGCTACTGCATTGAAAACGCCTTGTGTTGCGTTATTTGGGCTATCTAAGATGGTCTTTTGGTATCCATGGCAGGGCTATGGGGAAGTGATCTGGGCAAGAAATTACGGTAAATTATCGAACCCTGATGAAATTGATACTAAAACAGATAATCGCTATTTAAGTTTGATCCCGACAGATGTTGTGATTAAAACTGCTCGGAGATATTTATCATGAAACCTGTTCGTCTTGCCATTGTCCGACAAAAATATCGCCCTGATGGTGGCGCTGAACGTTTCATTTCCAGAGCTTTAGAAGCATTGGGTAATGAAAATCTACAATTAAATATTATTACCCGTTCTTGGCAGGGAAGTATAAATCCAAATTGGCATGTGCACTTGGCTAATCCTTTGAAATGGGGGCGCATTAGCCGTGAGAAGGGGTTTGCTGATGCATCCAAGGCTCTTTGGCAAAAGGAGCAATTCGATATCGTCCAAAGTCATGAACGAATAGCAGGATGTGATATTTACCGGGCTGGTGATGGTGTACATCAACGGTGGTTGCAGCAAAGGTCAAGAACTCTGCCAGCCTGGAAAAGTAAACTGCTTTTTGTCAGCCGTTACCACCGTTATGTCATGGATGCTGAGAAAAGAATGTATTTGTCTCCAGAGTTGAAGAAAGTTATCTGTAACTCAGAAATGGTCAAACGGGAAGTTATGGAAGATTTTGATCTACCAGAAGAGAAAATTTCTGTGATTTATAATTCTATTGACCGGTCACAGTTTTTTCCTGTCGGAGAAGATGAACGAGTAGTCTTGCGACAGCAATATGCCATCCCTGCACGGGCTAAATGTCTCGTATATGTTGGGTCGGGTTTTGAAAGAAAAGGACTGAAAGCTGCAATTGAAGCAGTTAGTAAGACGGAAGCGTATCTATTGGTGATCGGGCAGGATAAGGAAGAAAATAAATATCAGCAACTAGCTCATTCGCTTGGTTGCTACACTCGTATTAGGTTTCTAGGCGTACAAAAAAAGACACTGCCATTTTATCAAATGGCTGATGGATTATTGTTACCGACGTTATATGATCCTTTCCCGAATGTCATTCTGGAAGCAATGGCATGTCGCTTACCGATTATAACCAGTAAAACCTGTGGCGGAGCTGAGTTCATTGACTCAGGAGTAAATGGCTTTGTATGCGATGCCTTGGATATAAAGGGATTATCTGAGAGAATTTCCTTAATACCTTCAGATCATTTGACCAGTAAGATCGCTATGTCAGCAAAAGAAAAGATAACGGGTTATACTCCGGCTTATTTATCTCAGCAGCTTACTGAGCTGTATAGCAAGGTGCTTTCTTTATGAAAGGGCATATCCTGTTTATCATTGATGGATTGCCGGGTGGTGGTGCTGAAAATGTCGTAGTACGCTTATGTCGTGGATTGCAACAAAAAGGTTTTGATATCACATTGCTATCGTTGTCTGATAAATGCGAATATTCGATTCCTGAACATGTTGATTTGGTTATTGATGCTGATAAATATGCAGGTCCTTTTAGAAGACAGACTGAAATTTTTCGTAGAGCAAAGTCTATGGATAAGGTTTTGGAAAAAATATTGCGGCAAAAAGGAATTCCTGCGCTGGTAATATCCAATTTACACAAAACCGATCGTATAGTTGCAAAATCTAAGGTATTAGAAAATTTGAATGTGTGGTTTTGTATTCATGGTGTATTTTCTAAATCTTACCTCGAAAATAAAACAGGCCTGGCACGTTGGCTTAAAAAACATAAAATTCAGCGTGTTTATCAGGATCGTAATTTGATTTGTGTTTCTGATGCAGTTGGCTTGGATTTACAGGAAAATCTAGCTATTACTGCCAGAAGAATGGTCACTATTTACAACCCATTCGATATAACTGAAATTAAATTGAATTCATTAGAAAACAATCCATATTCAGGTCAAGATTATATTCTCCATCTTGGACGATTTCACGAGGTGAAACGCCATGATCGTTTGTTAGAAGCATTTGCCATGGCTGTTATTCCTTGCAACTTATTAATTGCAGGTCATGGCGATGAAAAAATGACTGATAAAATTAAACAGAAAATTGTGGAACTTGGTTTACAATCCAGAGTTAAACTAATTGGATTTTTAACAAATCCTTTACCTGTGATACGTGAAGCTAAAGCTGTTGTTTTGAGTTCAGATAGTGAAGGTTTAGGCAATGTATTAATTGAGGCTTTGATCTGCCAAACTCCAGTTGTCAGCACAAATTGCCCTGGTGGTATCGGTGAGATTATGATGGGGGAATTAGAACAATATAAATCTGAACTTACCTCAGAATCATTGGCAGAGAAAATGCGTTTGGTTTATCAGAATCCTCCTTTAATTACGGAAAACATGTATAAGAAATTTGATCTGGATGTTGTGGTCAGTGAATATTTATCGTTGATTGAACAGCAATAAATCTCAGAATGATTATGCCGTTGAAACCTGAATAGGCGACTTGTGAGTTATTATCTTATTAAGCAATTATTTACTCTTATTTTTGGGCACATATCTCATGACTCAACCAGCATTCATCATCACAATTGATACTGAAGGTGATAACCTTTGGCAAAATAGCGATAAAATTTCTACCGAAAATACTCAATATCTACCAAGATTTCAAAGCCTTTGTGAACGTTTTGGATTCAAACCCGTCTGGCTAACAAACTATGAAATGGCGATGGATGATAGTTATATCGAATTTGCTAAGGATATAATTGCCAGAAACACAGGTGAAATTGGTATGCATTTGCATGCTTGGAACAATCCACCTATTGTGTCTCTGACTGACGATGATATGCGCTATAAGCCTTATCTGATTGAATACCCTAAAAATCAGATGAAAGCAAAAATTGATTTAATGACAAATCTTCTTGAAGAAAAACTTCAGACCAAGATGCTGAGTCACCGTGCTGGTCGCTGGGCATTCAACGAATATTATGCTCAATTATTGGTTGAGTATGGTTATCAGGTAGATTGTTCAGTTACTCCAAAGATTAACTGGTGTTTTACCAAGGGAGATCCGAATGGAAATGGCGGAACAGATTATAGCCGTTTTCCATCTCATGCTTATTTTATGGATTTGCAGGATATTGCTAAAGAAGGTAACTCTTCTTTGTTGCAAGTGCCAATGAGTATTCAGTATAAGCATTCTCCGATCATGAATTTTATTAAACAAAAATATGATCATTTGCGAGGGAAGCAACGTTCTCCATCGGTTAATTGGTTACGCCCAAAGGGTGGAAATTTGGAGCAGATGAAAACTGTAGTCCGGCAAACTTTGGCATCTGGTAATGATTATGTTGAGTTCATGTTGCATTCATCAGAATTTATGCCTGGAGGAAGTCCAACTTTTCAGACGGAAGAAAAAATTGAGTTTCTTTATAAAGAGTTAGAAGGATTGTTTGGATTCTTGAAACCATTGGTTCATGGTATGACATTGTCGGAGTTTTATAACTATAAAAGTAATACATTTTTATAATTAATAGCCTAAATTATTATTGGAAATAAAAAATATTTTTTGTTTTTTATAAAGTAGTAAAAAATTTAGTTAATATTAAAAAGCCATTTTATGGAATAGGATATGGGAAAAATAAAATCATTTTTTTGGGGATGGAAAAAATGCAATTTCGAACAATATAAAGAAGCCCACGCTCTTTTTGGCGGTTGTGTATTAACACATCCCAACATTGTCTCTTTTTTGAATAGACATATTGAAGGTAACCAACTCTCCTTCTATTTTAAAGAAAAAGGGACTGCCGTTAAGGGAGCTTGCTTCTTTGTTAAAAACCAAAAATTAGTAGAAAAAATCCAAGGCACATATCCACTCCCTTATGATGAAGTGATTTTCCCTATCGCAACTGATGCGAAGTTATTTTTACCTATAAAATCAAAGAGATTATCTCCTATTCATAAAAATAATTTTATAAATGCCAGCTATAAGGTTCCTTTGAGTAAACGTCAAATCTGCCTGATTAAAGAAAATTTCTCCTACAAAACCCGTCGTAACCGCAAGAATGAGATAAATAAATTCACTCGTGCAGGCGGAGAAATTCGTCTTTCAAGTGAATTCAGTGCTGAAGAATTGGTTGATATTTACATCGATCTGTATCAAAAGCGCTGGGACTATAATCATTCGCCAAAAGAACGTCAGCGTTTGCTTGAAATATACACAGAACTTCGAGAACATATATTTGGTTATGTGTTACTTATTAATGGTTCACCGTGTGCGTACGATTTTGTATTACGTGCCGATAGTCCTAAATGGATCTCATTTGATGCTATTAATGGAGGATATAATCCTGAATATGCACATCTCAGTGTTGGTAGCATTTTGATGTGGGTTAATACCCAGGAAGCAAAAGTATTATGTCAGGCAGCAAACAAGACTATGCGTTACTCATTGGGGAATCCTACTCTTGAATATAAAAGCCGTTGGTGTGAGACATTTCCACTAGGCAAGGTTCTTATTTAATATATTTTGCAAGAACAGGATTACTTCTGCCGGAGTAATACTCTGCATCGTACTATCCACTGATTTCAAAGTATGCTGTTCTTTTCCATACCCACCAATCAAGCCAGGATCTGTCGGGCCAAACAGAGTAATATTTGGACGATCAAGGGCGGCAGTGAGATGACTTAATCCTGTATCAACAGATACTACAGCTTTCGTGCCAGCAAGAACCTGTGCGACTTCTGCTAATGTTAATTTTGGTAACACGTCAACATGAGGAAAACCGTTTGCCAGCCGTAACGCTCGCTGATATTCATGTTCTGCTCCCCAGGGTAATTTGATGCGCATACCCGTTGGTTGAATCTCTGTGATCAGTTGTCGCCAGTGGTTTTCTGACCAATGTTTTTCATCACGAGTGGTGGCATGCAGGAATACCAGATAATCATTTCCGCTTTCTGACTGTTGGTTCAGAAAGTGGCGGGCGATAGAATAATCACCTGATTCTATAGGTTTTGGATAACCGAGACTCTCTGCAAATAATGCGCGAATTCGTTCTACAGCATGTTGCTGTTTGCTCACAGAATGGCGTTGATTGTAGAAAAAGCTGGCCAGTGGCTCACGAATGCTTTTTTTGTCATAGCCATGTTTTGGTCCATGGGTTAAGCGTGTCACCAAAAAAGCACTTTTTAACAGTCCTTGAGCATCAATAATTGCATCATATTTTCGTTGCTGTAATTGTTCCCTGAAACGTGCGCGTTCTTCACGGATATCTTTCCTGAACCAATTTTTTCTCCAGCGACGAATAGCAACAGGGATAACATTTTCAACCGCATTGTGCCATGTGGGTATTTGGGCGAATCCCTCTTCAACGACCCAATCAAATTGAATACCCGGTATGTACTGCATGGCATCTGTCAGTGCAGGCAGGGTATGTAACACATCGCCCATTGAAGACGTTTTTACCAGTAAAACACGCATTAACTCTGGTTCTCCGTCTGTAAAAGTTTTTCCAATGAGGCTAAAACCTGCTCTGGTTGAATATCAATAAGACTCTGATGATAGCCACCCGCACTGTCACCGTTCCTGATCTTATGGTAACCCGTAATCAGACGGATCACTTCGGCTTTGTCTGACAGTGGTGGAGTGAAATCAGGGCTACTCGGCCCGTATAATGCTACCAGAGGGCGGTTCAGGGCTGCTGCGACATGCATCAAACCTGAGTCGTTTGTAACAATGGCATCACACGCTGCAATAATATTGACCGCCTGTTCAAGGGAGGTTTGGCCAGCGAGATTAAGACAATCTTTCCGCGCATCTTCACTCAGAAGTGCCCGGATATCTTCACCAGCTTCATTATCCTTAGCTGAACCAAATAACAGTATTTGGTAACCTTTTTGAGTGATTAACTGTTCAGCCAGTGCGGCGTAATGATAGTGTGGCCAGCGTTTAGCCGGGCCAAACTCTGCACCGGGGCAAAAACCGATAATTGGGCGATGATCGGCGATGTTAAAAGCTGTTGTTGATTCTGCAATATCTTCGTCACTAACAGCTAACTGAGGCCATAACAGTGGTTGGGGAAGATCTTCAGCACTGTGTACAGTTTTCCTGTCATAGGCGAGAGCAACATAGCGCTGAACCATGAGTGGAAAGACACTTTTATTCAAAATGTGGATATCATTCAGCAAACCATAGCGCATTTCACCACGCCAGCCTGTACGCAGAGGGATATTGGCGAAGAAAGGCACCAAAGCAGATTTGAAGGAGTTGGGGAGTACGTAAGCGCGATCATATTCACTTTCACGCAGTGCTATCCCAAGGTGGCGACGTTCACCAAGAGCAAGCGCTCCGTGTCCCAGCGGCATTGCCAGCGCCTGATTAACTTCTGGCATTTTCGTGAGTAATGGGCGGCACCATGCTGGTGCCATCACATCAATTTCTGCATTTGGGTACAAAGCCTTCAAGGTGCGGTAGAGGCTTTGAGACATCATCATGTCACCCACCCACGATGGGCCGATCACCAATATCTTCATAAAGGTCGATTAATTATCCTGGTTGAGCCATTGCATATATTCGGTAACACCTTCAGCAACGGTTTTGAATGAGTTGTCATAACCTGCTGCGCGAAGTTTTGTCAGATCAGCCTGAGTAAAGCTCTGATAGCGACCTTTTAGCTTTTCTGGAAATTCAATATATTCTACGGCAGGAGATTTTTCCTTATGGAATTCAATAACGGCGTCAGCAACGGCCTGGAAAGACTCAGCCCGGCCTGTACCGCAGTTAAAAATGCCGGAAACACTATTTTTCCAGAACCACAGGTTTACCGCTGCAACGTCACCAACATAAATAAAATCGCGTTGGAAATGTTCGCTGCCTGCAAATAATTTCGGGTTCTGGCCTTGGTTAATTTGGGTGTTCAAATGGTAGGCGACACTGGTCATACTGCCTTTATGTCCTTCACGTGGCCCGTATACATTGAAATAACGGAAGCCACAAATGTGAGAATCTGCGTGTGGTAAAATATCGCGAACATACTGATCAAAAAGGAATTTTGAGTATCCGTAAACATTGAGAGGTTTCTCATACTGGCGTTCTTCAATGAAATTATCACTGCGACCACCATAAGTTGCGGCAGAAGAGGCGTACAGGAATGGGATCTGACGATCAAGGCAGTAATGCAATACATCTTTAGAGTACTGATAGTTATTGTCCATCATATACTTGCCATCCCACTCAGTTGTGGATGAACAAGCACCTTCATGGAAAATAGCATCAATATCGCCTAGATCATCACCAGCAACGATACTGGCAATGAAATCTTCCTTATCCATATAATCGCTGATATCTAAATCAACCAGATTTACGAACTTTGTACCGTCTTTCAGATTATCAACAACCAGAATATCCTTATAACCTTCGTCATTCAGTGCCTTGACAATATTGCTGCCAATAAACCCTGCGCCGCCAGTGACAATAATCATTTGGCCCACCTCTAAATAGTCAGTTCACTTTATTTTAATGCGTATCATATCATTTAACCCTACTGACGACAGCAGCTGAAATAGGGGAATATCCTGAAATCCTGCTGTATCGCAGTTTCAAAGCCGTGATCAGCTTTACAAAGTTGATATTATCTTTCTGACTGTGTCGTCACTGGCAGGATCTATAAGTAAAATACACCATACCTTTCACTTATTCAGGTATTCAGGAGAGAAAAATGTCAGCGTCGTTTTATCAGAAAATTAATGAGCAGTTGGAACAAGCTCGTGCGGAAGGGTTATTCAAAAGTGAACGTATTATTACCTCTGCGCAAAATGCCGATATTTCTGTTGCTGATGGTAGCAACGTCATTAATTTCTGTGCCAATAACTACTTAGGGTTGGCTAATCACCCTGACCTGATCGCTGCTGCAAAAGCAGGAATGGATAGCCATGGCTTTGGTATGGCATCTGTGCGTTTTATTTGTGGTACGCAAGACTCCCATAAAGAATTAGAAAATAAAATAGCTGAATTTTTAGGCTTGGAAGATGCTATTCTGTACTCCTCATGTTTTGATGCTAATGGTGGTCTGTTTGAAACATTATTCGGCCCAGAAGACGCCATTATTTCGGATGCACTAAACCACGCTTCTATCATTGATGGTATTCGCCTGTGTAAAGCGAAACGTTATCGCTATGCCAACAATGATATGCAGGAATTAAGAGCACAGTTGGAGAAGGCAAAAGCAGAAGGTGCTCAGAATATCCTGATCGCAACTGATGGTGTGTTCTCAATGGATGGTGTCATTGCGGATCTGAAATCCATCTGTGATCTGGCGGATGAATTTGGTGCGCTGGTCATGGTTGATGATTCTCATGCGGTAGGGTTTGTTGGCAAGCACGGGCGTGGTACTCATGAATATTGTGATGTCATGGGGCGTGTTGACATCATCACTGGTACACTCGGTAAAGCATTAGGTGGGGCGTCTGGTGGTTATACCGCCGCACGTAAAGAAGTTGTGGAATGGCTGCGTCAGCGTTCACGCCCTTACTTGTTCTCCAATTCCCTGGCTCCGGCTATTGTTGCGGCATCCATCAAGGTGTTGGAGATGTTGAAAGATGGAGACGAATTGCGTGAACGTCTCTGGAGAAATGCTAACTTATTCCGTGAAAAAATGACGGCTGCTGGTTTTACACTGGCGGGTGCAGATCATGCCATTATTCCGGTTATGTTAGGGGATGCGAAGCTGGCGCAGGAATTCGCCTCTGAGCTGCTGAAAGAAGGCATTTATGTGATTGGCTTTTTCTACCCTGTGGTTCCTAAGGGTCAAGCACGTATCCGTACCCAGATCTCTGCTGCTCATACCGAAGAACAAATTGAACGTGTTGTGGCTACATTTACACGTATAGGTAAGCAGTTGAATATCATTGCATAAGGTATCACTATGAAAGCGTTGTCAAAATTAAAGCCAGAAGAAGGTATTTGGATGACGGATGTGCCTACACCGGAATTGGGGCATAACGATGTGATGATTAAAATCCGTAAGACCGCGATTTGTGGAACGGATGTGCACATCTACAACTGGGATGATTGGTCTCAGAAAACCATTCCTGTGCCGATGGTGATAGGGCATGAATACGTGGGAGAAGTGGTCGCAATTGGTCAGGAAGTCAAAGGATTCAAAATTGGCGACCGTGTATCTGGTGAAGGTCATATTACCTGTGGTTATTGCCGCAACTGTCGTGGTGGACGCACACATTTGTGCCGTAACACAACAGGAATTGGGGTAAACCGGGCTGGCTCATTTGCCGAGTATCTGGTTATTCCGGCATTCAATGCTTTTAAAATTCCAGACAATATTTCGGACGAACTGGCTGCGATTTTTGACCCATTTGGCAACGCTGTTCATACTGCACTCTCCTTTGATTTAGTAGGAGAAGATGTACTGGTATCGGGAGCCGGCCCTATCGGTATCATGGCTGCGGCTGTGTGTAAGCATGTCGGTGCACGTCATGTTGTGATCACCGATGTGAATGAATACCGCCTTGATTTAGCACGTAAAATAGGCGTTACTCGTGCTGTGAATGTCAGTCAGGAGAACCTGACGAATGTTATGTCAGAACTGGGTATGACTGAAGGCTTTGATATTGGTTTGGAGATGTCTGGTGCTCCTCCTGCATTCCGTACCTTATTAAGCACTATGAATCATGGCGGGCGTATCGCTTTGTTGGGGATACCTCCTTCAGATATGGCGATCGATTGGAGTCAGGTCATTTTTAAAGGACTGTTTATCAAAGGCATTTATGGACGTGAAATGTTCGAAACATGGTACAAAATGGCGACACTT
The DNA here is from genome assembly GCF_002632465.1 of Xenorhabdus budapestensis. Classification (GTDB taxonomy): domain Bacteria; phylum Pseudomonadota; class Gammaproteobacteria; order Enterobacterales; family Enterobacteriaceae; genus Xenorhabdus; species Xenorhabdus budapestensis. Next base: position 27,281 of record NZ_NIBS01000015.1, read on the forward strand.
ATTCAGTCCGGTTTGGATTTAACTCCAATTATTACTCACCAATTCCCGATAGATGATTACCAGAAAGGCTTTGATATCATGCGTTCAGGGCAATCTGGTAAAGTTATCCTGCATTGGGATTAATTGAATCTCTGACAAAATTTTAAGCAAGCCGTTAAAAACAAATTACTAAAAATCAGGGCAGACGCTTATCTCTTTATGGGCGTCTGTTTTATTTTCCATTGTTTTATCTTTTTGTGGTCTCAAATGACCTGCGCTATGCAACTTTTCTTGTTTTAATGTGGGGTCCTGCAATTTTTCAAGACCATCAACAATTAGACGGGGAACCAATGTTTCCCCAACCATCCTGAAATAATCCAATTTGGATTCTAATCCCGTTACAGGTTTGGTTTCAGGAGATTTAATGCATTTTTGTTTGGTTAGTGGGCTGATTTGTGAGTTGCTTTGTTTACTGGTTAGAGAATGATTGAGTAGCATACTGGGTGTTACCAGTTCAATATCATCTGGCAACGTTGCTAACCCTCGCTGTAATGCCCGAATAGTAGTTGGGTAAGGATGCCCAATGGCGATGGCAGAGCCTTGTTTGCGAGCCAGAGTAATAGCCCGATTGAGTTGGCGCAGCGCTTCTGCTTCTGTTTGTACATCGTCCAAGAAGATATTCCGGCGGAGCACTTGTACAGGTGTTCCCATTGAGGCTTTAGCGACCTGAGTATTACCGATAGTTACGCTGTCCAGAAAATAGAGACGATATTGAGATAATGCATTCATCACTTTTTTCATGCCAGCGAGATTGGAGGTCATCGCGCTGCCCATATGGTTGTTTATACCAATTGCATGAGGAACTTTTTTTATGGCATCGTGAATAATATCTTCAACTTCCTCATTGCTCATGGAAGGGTGCAGGGTATTTTTTTCTAATGATTGTTTACTAATTGGCGCCATTGGCAGATGGATCAAGACCTCTCTACCTTGCTTATGGGCTTTTTGCGCCATTTTTCGGCCATATGGAGAGTCAGGGAGTACGGCAATGGAAATTGCAGCAGGCATCTGCAATATCTTATTTTCATTGTGAACACGGTAGCCAAAGTCATCAATGACAATGGCTAAGCGTGCGGCACGGGCATTCAGAGTAAATAACAAGATAGTGATAAACGACAGAACCCAACACTTTGGTATCTGAAAGCGCAATATCCCAAATAATAGAGTGAATGAGTGAACGCACTTTATTAATAGATATTGCACAATTATTTCCTTCTCTTATTTTCCTAACCACGGTAATGGATTGACGGTACGCCCCTGACGGCGGATCTCAAAGTATAATGAAGGTTGCTGTTGCCCGCCGCTGCTACCAACCAGAGCTATCGGCTGACCTGCCCGGACTTGCTGACCAACACTAACCAACAGGCTTTGGTTATAACCATAAATACTCATATCTCCTTTACCGTGTTCAAGCACGACAACCAGACCATAGCCCTGTAACCAGTCTGCCAGTAATACCCGTCCATCTGAAATTGCTTTAACTTCCGTGCTTTCGGCTGAAGAGATAACCATGCCTTTCCAGCGTAACTCACCTTGTATTGTTTCTCCGAAGCTGTGAATAACCCGGCCACGTACAGGCCAGATTGCTTGCCCGGCAGGGCGACCAAGCCCACCTGTTCGAGCCATAAGTGCGCGTTCATCTTCCGTAGGTTTATAGCTGGAACCTTTTTGTTGAGCCTGTTTCTGCTTGGCTGCTATTTGCGCACGGACACGTGCAGCTTCACGCGCTTCACGCTCAGCGCGGGCTTTGGCTTCCCGTTCTGCTTTAGCAATTTTGTTACGCAGGCGAGTTTCGTTTTGCCGAAGCTCAGCCAGGCTTTGTTGATCTTTCTTCAATGAAGATTCAAGTACAGTCAGCGTTTTTTGCCGGGCAGAACGGACAACTTCCATTTTTTGCTTTTGTTGCTTTTGGTTGCTGAGTAACGCTTGTTGCTCATTTAGTTTTTCTTGTTGCAGCTTTTTTTGTCGGTTAAGCTTGTCAGTTGTTTTTTGTAGTTTAGTGATAGTTTCCTGACGAGCCTGATTCAGATAACTATAATAAGCGAGTATGCGTTCTTTGCGCTGCGTTTCCGGGCCATTAAACAATAATTCTAAACCCTGATGACTCCCTTGCCGGAATGCGGCATCTAATTGGCTGGCAAGTAGCTTACGCTGCTCTTTTTGCTGCATTTGCAGATGGTTAATACCTTTCGTCAATGACGAAATTTCATTCCCCAGCTTATTCAGGTGGGCTTGTGTACTATGGAGGGAACGCCCGACTTCTGAAATCGTCCCCTCTTGTTCCTTGAGCTGATTGAGGAGCTCTGTACGTTGTTTTTGTTGTTGTTTGACGCTTTTCTCTTTCTCAGCAATATTCTGTTGAATATCTTTAAGTTGGTTTTTATTTTCTGAGATTTGATTGGCAAAGGCTCCCGTGCAGAGAAAAGCAAACAATAAGGCACACAACAGTAATGCACTGTTTCTTGGTTGCCACTGTTTCCGCTTCTGCCGGTGATTACAGCTTTTGAAATCCTTATTATCAGCCATTTGATTCAATACCTTGCCCACGCTCTACTATATTTATAGTGCTTGCTTACAATATGTCTGTCGCGCCCGATTATTTCATGTGGAATTGCCTCTGACCAGAGAACGGCCTATTTTTTATCTTTCCGAACCATAATATAAATTTTAGTTAACTTAGCTCATTTATTATCGAAGATCCCGTATATGTCTAGTTTGGCATGAAATATTTTAATGATGTATGACAATCAAGTGATTAGTGCGGATTTTTTATTTTTTCTCGAAACTCTCCGCAAAATCTGCATTAGGTTGATGCTAATTGGCTGTAATTGACACAACACACAGGTATACTCTGTTACCTTAGATTTTTGTTATTAACTAATGGGAGTTGTTGCCCTCCATGCTGCAAGAAATCATGCAATTTATTAGCCGGAACACGATCCTGAGTCTTGTTTGGATTGCCCTGTTGGTGGCTGTCATTGTCCTGACAGTAAAAAGTGTGTTCTCCAAGAGTAAAGATATCACTCGCGCACAGGTCATCCATTTAATCAATAAGGAAGATGCTATCGTCGTTGATTTACGTTCTCGTGACGATTTCCGCAGAGGGCATATTATTGGTTCTGTTAATCTGACACCATCCGAGATTAAAGAGCATAATCTGGGTGAATTGGAAAAATATAAAAAGCAGCCTGTGATCATTGTTTCAGCGAATGGACTGGAATCTAAAACACCGGCAGAGAATCTGGTGAAAGCAGGCTTTGAACAAGTTTATACCCTGAAAGAGGGAATTGCCGGGTGGACGGGTGAAAACCTACCATTATCCCGAGGCAAGAAATAACGAATGTAGATGTAAGTAGTATATACCCAATAGATTTCCAGATGCAGCACGACGGCAAGGAAGTGAATCCCTGGGAGCGGAGCATAGATAACGATGTGACTAGGGTGAGTGAACGCAGTCAACAAAGCTGCAACTTGAAAGATGAAGGGTATACTTACATTATCAAGGTTTAATAAGGACGTATCAAAAGGTAAAAATTATTATGTCAGAACAAAACAACACCGAAATGGCTTTCCAGATCCAACGTGTATATACGAAAGACATTTCTTTCGAATCACCTAAGGCACCTCAAATTTTCCAACAAGAATGGCAGCCAGAGGTTAAATTAGATCTGGATACCGCTTCCAGTGAATTAGTTCAGGGAGTCTATGAAGTTGTCCTGCGTGTCACTGTTACGGCGACACTAGGAGAAGAAACCGCATTCTTGTGTGAAGTTCAGCAGGCTGGTATTTTCTCTATTGATGGTATTGAAGGAACTCAACTGGCGCACTGCTTAGGTGCATATTGCCCGAACATTTTGTTCCCATATGCTCGTGAGTGCATCACTAGCTTGGTGGGTCGTGGTACTTTCCCACAATTGAACCTGGCACCAGTTAACTTTGATGCTTTGTTCATGAATTACTTGCAACAGCAGGCTGATTCTCAGTCTGATGAGGCAACACAGGAAGCCTAATGAATACCGCTTCTATGACAGTCATCGGTGCCGGTTCATACGGCACCGCTTTAGCCATTACACTAGCCCGTAATGGACATGATGTTGTCCTTTGGGGCCATAACCCCGCACATGTCCATGCCTTGCAACAAGCCCGTTGTAATCAGGCATTCTTACCGGATGTTTCTTTTCCTGATAGCTTACAGCTTGAAGCCGATCTAAAAAGTGCGGTTTCAGCCAGCCGTAATATTCTGATTGTGGTTCCCAGCCATGTTTTTGGCGATGTATTACAACAGATAAAACCACATTTACAGCCAGACTCTCGTATTGTTTGGGCCACTAAAGGCCTTGAAGCGGAAACGGGTCGTTTATTGCAGGATGTAGCGCGTGAGATATTAGGTAATGAAATCCCATTGGCGGTAGTATCTGGCCCGACATTTGCGAAAGAACTGGCGGCGGGTTTACCGACAGCGATTGCGGTATCAGCGACAACACCTGAATTTGGTGAAGAACTCCAGCAGCTTTTCCATTGTGGCAAAAGCTTCCGGGTGTATAAGAACCCTGATTTTGTTGGCGTGCAACTTGGTGGAGCAACCAAGAACGTTATTGCCATTGGTGCAGGGATCTCAGATGGCATGGGGTTCGGTGCCAATGCTCGCACTGCATTAATTACCCGTGGATTAGCGGAAATGAGTCGCCTTGGTGCTGCTTTGGGGGCTGACCCATCCACATTTATGGGAATGGCTGGATTGGGTGATTTAGTGCTGACATGTACTGATAATCAATCCCGTAACCGTCGTTTTGGCATGATGTTAGGGCAAGGAGTCAATGTTGACGCTGCACAGCGTGAGATTGGGCAAGTCGTTGAAGGGTATCGTAATACAAAAGAAGTCCGGGCATTAGCCAAGCGGGTTGGGGTTGAAATGCCTATCACAGAACAAATCTACCAGATATTGTATCGCAACAAAAATGTAATCGAAGCAGCTCAGGCATTATTGGGAAGAGCTACAAGGGATGAAGGAGAAAGTTCCCGCGCTTAATTAGATTAAAATCGCCATAAATATTTTTTCCGGCATATGTCCAATAGATTCCAAGATGAAAGGCATAGTTCTGGGATAAATCAGGTGCGAATTCATTCGCGATGGTGAAAAACAATCACATGAGAATGATTGATATGTCTCAAGAAGAACTGAATGAAGTTTGGAAAAATATAAAAAATGAGGCGAGAGCGCTGGCAGATTGTGAGCCTATGTTAGCCAGTTTTTTTCACGCGACATTACTTAAACATGAAAACCTTGGTAGTGCCTTGAGCTACATGTTGGCAAACAAACTGGCGACACCGATTATGCCGGCGATTGCGGTCAGGGAAGTTGTTGAAGACGCTTACAGCAGTGAGCCAAAGATGATCGAATCGGCCGCTCGTGATATTAAAGCTGTCCGGTTGCGGGACCCTGCTGTAGACAAATACTCCACTCCTCTGCTTTATCTGAAAGGTTTTCATGCGCTACAAGCGTATCGCATCGCACATTGGCTGTGGAAGCAAGATCGTAAGGCGCTGGCGATTTACATGCAAAATCAGATTTCTGTTTCTTTTGGTGTGGATATTCACCCTGCGGCAAAAATTGGCTGTGGCATTATGCTTGACCATGCAACAGGTATTGTCATTGGTGAAACCGCGGTAGTTGAGAATGATGTTTCTATCCTGCAATCCGTAACACTCGGTGGTACAGGTAAAGCGTGTGGAGATCGGCACCCAAAAGTGCGTGAAGGAGTAATGATTGGTGCTGGTTCCAAGATCCTCGGCAACATAGAAATTGGTCGGGGTGCGAAGATTGGTGCGGGCTCAGTTGTGTTAAGACCTGTTCCGCCGCATACCACTGTGGCCGGAGTACCAGCACGGATTGTTGGTAAGCCGGAAAGCGATAAACCATCTCTGGATATGAATCAACATTTTAATGGCATGAATAATGGGTTTGAAAATGGGGATGGGATTTAAGATTTCTTATCTTTTGATAGCACAGAATTAAAAGCATTCAGCGCCTAACCGCGCTGAATGCTTATGTTTTAATCTCGCAACAGCGCACTCGGATATCCTAGTTGCCGCCACGCTTCAAACACGACCACTGATACAGAATTAGAAAGATTCATGCTACGACTATCTGGTAGCATGGGAATTCTTATTTTCTGTTCAGGCGGCATGTTATCCAGCACATAAGATGGTAAGCCACGAGTTTCCGGGCCAAACATCAGATAATCACCATCACGATAACTTACATTACTATGCGTCGGGGTGCCTTTTGTTGTTAGTGCACATAGGCGTGCTCCTGAAGGGGATTGTGAATTAGTTGGACTAAATCCTTCACTTTCCAAGAATGTATTGTAGTCGTGGTGTTGTTTGATATTGGCAAACTCGTGGTAATCCAGCCCTGCCCGACGCAGGCGTTTGTCATCCCATGTGAAACCTAATGGTTGGATTAGATGAAGTTGACAACCTGTATTGGCACACAGACGGATGATGTTGCCCGTGTTAGGCGGGATTTCCGGTTCGAATAGGACGATGTTTAGCATGGTGTTTCTAGAGGTTATTCGGAATAATAACCTAGTAGGTTATAGATAATATTGTTTACTCCATTGAATAAACTGTAAGAGATCTAGTTTTGACTGACAGATCATATTAAGCTCTTACTTTTCAAGTGAGCAGGCTGATTCATGGCGGGCTCTAAGCAGAATTGAAAAGCGAATTCATGCGTAAATATCGTTCTTTTTTGATGGATGGAGAGCAGTGGAATATAGTTTACCAATAGGTTCTATGATTATTTGGACAGAATATTATCTCCATAGATGTATTCACTGATCTTTTTCGTGGTAATACACAAAGAGAATATTTATGCCATAATGCCTTCAAAACACCGCAAAGAAACTCATATGAAAATAATACTCTGAATGGGTGTTTTGGAAGGCTTAATTCTTAAGATCCTGTATATGATTGGGTATATATGTTATATAGGAAATAATTACAGTTAAAGATTTCGATATGAGATTAATTAGAGTATTAAATTTTATCAAAAATAAAATCTAAATAATCATCTGCTAGTTTAGTATAATTACGATTTTTAATTATCCAATCCCTACCTTTTTCACCAATTTTATCTACTGCAAGTTTTCCCTGCTTTTGTAGTTCTTCTATTTTTTTTGCTAACGCTTCTGTATTATCTGATGGAAGAAAATAGCCACACTTAGCCTCATTTATCATAGATGGATATCCACTATATGAGGCTAATATTAACTTTCCAGATAACATATAGTCAACAACCTTATTAAGAGATTGCCCATAATCCCAAACTTTTGAATTAAAGGTAGAGAAATAAACAATATTTGCTTTTTGTAGTACGGAGGCAACCATTTTTCTAGGGACTTTAGGTGCAAAAATAACATTTTCAAGGTGTGAATATTGTTCTTGGTATGTTTTTTTTAATGCACCATCGCCAATTAAAACAAATTTAATGGTCTTGTTATTTCTCATTAATTCCGCAGTTTTAAAGAAAGTATTTAAGGCATTTGTAATGCCTATTGTTCCTGCATGTACTACATTAAAATAATCACTATTGAGATATTTTGATAGATATTTTTCATCTATTGTATCTTCTTTTTTTAGCATTGATTCATGAAACCCCATAGGGATGCATTTTACATTTTTCTTGTAGCCAATTATATTTTCAACATGTTCACTGAGATTAGGCATAGTACCGACAATAGCATCAGAGTATTTATATCCTATGTATTCTATAAAAGATAGAGCTATGACAAAAGGATTGTACTTACTAAATCCACCTTCCTCAATAATTGTAAGAGGCCAAATATCTCTGATTTCAAATATAAGTTTACATTTATATCTTCTCTTTAAAATTAAACCATTTAGTATTGTTAATAGGGATAAGCTAGAAACGATAATAGCATCTGGTTTATTAAATCTCTTTTTATTAATAAAGAATAAATTCAACTCAAAGTGGATCCATCCAATGATTCTTAAAAGGCTTTTTGGCGTTTTATATTTTAATGTTTTTAACCAATAGATAGAGAAATTTTCATACTTGTCTATTCTTAATCGATTATCTATCTTCGGCACATCGAAAATAGAATTAGAGTCTGACGTTATTACTGTAATGTTATGACCTTTTTGGGCTATTTCATTTACCAAAAACCAGTCTCTTCCTCCTAATGTATTTTCAGTTCTAGGCGAAAAGTATTTTGAAATTAGCCAGATGTTTTTTTTCATTATAGGTCCTTGTTGAAATAATAAATTCTTGGTATTGAATTTATTATTTTTATAACTTCAGTAAAATCCATTCCTAAAACATCTAGATACCAGCGAATATTTTCATATCTAGGTTGATTTTCATCTTCTATCAATTTTAATGCTTGATCACGAGTCAATTGTCCTTCACGAATTTGATTACTTCTGAATGTATCATGTTCTGTAAATCCCGCAACAAGATAATAAATATAATTATAAAAAGCAGCAGTGCCATCACCTATACGCCATGTTGTATTTGTATCGACAGCTGTTTCCCAATCATATTCATTAATAAGAGTATTATCTATCAGATTTTCATCCCAACGCCAATAGTCAAATATATGGTAGTAATCTTTCTTCTCGGTAAAACTACGATAGTATTCACCAGAAAGGGTATCCCACAATGAGCGGTTAAAGTAGCTAGGGCTGGCTAGCATAGCTTTAAATCTTAATTTTTGGTATGCCAGTTGTTTTTGCCAGCCATGAGTATAAACACGCTTTTCTTCAAAATCGGGAGGAATACCTAAAAAACCGGCTTTGAAATGTGTAACTTCAAGTGGATTAACTCCCCATAAATTTAAATCAATACCAGTCTGTTTCTTTACTGATTCTACATGCCTGAAAAAGTGTTTATCACCTGCTGTTAAAATACTTATCATACCTAGATGTGGGGACTTTAGCCACGCCTTCAGGTTCATTGTAATATTACGGCGCTTTTTATCTATATCAGCTGCGATGATTATATTTTCAACACCAAGCTTAGAGCACATTCTACTAATATTTCTGCGACCTAGATCTGTGACCATTCCCCAATCATAAGTGTATGTAACAGGATTCATCTTAAGTTCTTTAACAATAAGATGTAGTCCATAGCAACTATCACGGCCACCAGAAAATGGCACAAGACAATCAAGTTGATTTTTTTTACGATAGGGTTCAACTAATTTAAATAATTCTTCTTTCGGCTTTGGGTTATTACGAGGTTTATAGTTATTACAATAGTTACATACACCTTTTTCATCAAAAGAAATAAAGGGCATTGTTTCTGGGAGTATGCATTTAGTGCAGCGTTTTAAATTTGGTTTCGGATATTCTAGTAATTTTTTTTCCTCTCCAATATGTTTAAACTTTGGAATTATATCTCGCTTTCTCTGATGGTAATCAGAAACATTTAAATTATCTTTTTTCGGTATGTCAATAATAATTTCGTTATCTTTAACTTGTTCTACGTTTTCACAGTTTAAGCATTTAAGAGGGAATTCTTCTGATGAAAAATAAATATCTTTTCCTATTTTTCCAACATATAAACTACCATTATTTGAGAATATAGCCATTTTTCCTAATTTAGGAATAGCTACAGCACATGCAACAACACCCTGACATAGAGATAGTATGGAATGAGAAATACCATCTATACAACCTGTTGTCTCTATATGATTTTCTGCAATAGCTGCAATTACTTCGGTATCGATCTCGCAGTTTCTTTTTGAATGAATTTTATTCCATATGTCATTGTCATTTATGATAATGCCATTATGAATTACGCAAATTCCATTCCGAACTATAGGTTGGTTATCTGATAAACCATTCGTAATAAGTCTACTATGTCCAAGAGCAATTTTAGTTGTATTTAATTTTGTTTTTGATAGAAGTTTTCTAATATCATAGTCTGCTCTGTAAATATCATAGCTTATTTCTGTTTCAAATATTAAACCACTTGAGTCGCGACCGCGTTGACGAGCATGTTCTGCGAGGATTCTTAAGTTTTTTAGACTGACGGATGCTTGAGAAACTATGCCAAAAATACCACACATATTATTACCACCTAAAAACCAAATAAATTTTTAATCGAATATATTATAGAGTAATGAAAATATTGAATAACTGATATAACTATTTTTTTAAAACCTTAGCATATGTATCCAGCATGATTTTAACACAATATTCCCAATTGTAATTTTGCATTACATGAGTTTTTCCTGCATCTCCCATTCTCTGGCGCAGGTCAGGCTCTAAAATTAATTTTTTAAGTGCATTAGCCGCATCTTGAGGGCTTTCTTTAGGAACAACAATACCAGTAATACCATTTAGGATTACTTCTGGCAAACCGCCTACATTGGAAACTATAACAGGCCGACCAGCTGCACCTGCTTCAATAATAGCAACACCAAAGCTCTCATTCCTGCTTAACGCAATATATATATCTAAATGAGAGAGTTCATTAGGGACATTATGGTGAGGGACAGCCCCTATAAAATGGATACGCTCATGAATATTCAAATTAATAGCAAGTTGTTTTAATTTTTGGAGTTGAGAACCATCACCAACTAAACGTAGAGTAATTTGATTAGCAATAGCTGGGTACTTTTTCTCCAGATCATTATATAGTAAAGCGAAAGCACTTATTAAAGTATCGATACCATATTTGTAAGCCATAGTTTTTACAGTTCCAATTACTATTGGCTTATTGTTTGTATCTGAGACAGGTGCAATGGAAAGATAATTTTTGGTATCAACCCCAAATGGAGTTATAGGGATATCTCCAACATGGGGAGCAATTAAACGGGTTTGCTGTGCCATGCAATGACTCGTTGATGCGACCAAATCAGCTTTCATTATATTTGTTTTTACTAAATATTTATGTAGGAATGACTTATAGGGAAAGTCGTAAACATCACTACCCCATACTGACAATATCCAAGGATGGTACCCAACTAATCTAGCAGTAGTGGCATAACCACTAGCATAGTGAGCATTTACTATATCAGGTTTAATTTTTTGTAGTAGCTTCTTTACCGTTAGCACCATCGTGAAGTAACCAAGTATGCCTCGATAGGGAAGTATATGAAGATTTACATCTGATATAAGAGTATCAGTTGCAGGGTGCTGTGAAATAACATGAACTTGGTGACCAGCTAAGCTTAAACCATTAGCCCAACGAATTGTGTGAATAGATGAAGCCGCGGAAAGTAAAACTATTTTCATTTAAACACCTGTTTATCCATGACATTTTTTATTAGATTAATTCTGTCAATTTCTGGTATCTTTGTCGCTAGATTAAATGAACGATCTAATACAGCATCAAAATAGATAGTAAAGTTGTTTGGTTTATCAAAGTAATTAACCACTGGTTTATTTTGTAGAATATAATCAAATACTTTTGTGCCATACTCATAGTCTGGACTTCGTAATAAAGCAATTCCTAAATCACTTTTAGAAATAAGGTTAAATAATTCTTTTTTTTCTAAAGAGGGAAGGATGTCTAATGTTCCTCTGCCATTGGATATCTTATAAAAGTAATCAATGACCCACTGATTTGAATCTTTATTAGAACCTACTAGATGAATCTTTATTTTATTATTGGAATATCTTTCTAAAATGACATTTAACAATTTTTTGACGTTGGAAGTTCCATATTCTGAAAATTTTCCAGCACAACAAAAAATAAGTGTATCTTTATTTTTAAGGGCATCTTTATTTTTTTGTATTGTTTGAGTTAAATGGGAGGGTATACTAATATTTTTAATGTCAGTGAATAGGATTCCATTTGGGATTACTAGTATTTTTTTTGCTGATATTTCTTCTAGGTATTTTTGTAATCCGAGTGTACATGTAATAGTAAGATATGATCTTTTAATCATAATCCTTTCAATAACCTTAGCTATTTTAGCTTTAAATTTTTTCTTTCGAAAATCACCACCATAACCTGAACTAATTTCTATAGACCAACCATCTCGAATATCTAGAATTATATTTATATTAGGAATTAAAAAACTAAAGAAACCTCTAAATTCGGGCATTGATATTAGCAAATAAATGTTTTTGTTTCGAAGTAGAAATATTATTAATTTTATTTTCTCAAAAATAGTTTTAGGGCATTGACGTTTTAAAACTAACCAACTCTTATTTTCAAAGTATTCTTGAAATGCAGTAACTCTAGATTTAGCAGGACTTCCAGGTAATGCATGAGGCTCTAAGATTAGTATTTTTTTCGACGAGGTAAAGCTCATTAAATATTATCCTTATTTAATATGTTAAGTTTAAAGGCGATAAACATATAAACGCCTGCAGAAAAACCCAATACGGGCCAATAAATTGGTTTTGAATACATTAGCAAAATAAAACAATAGAGAGAACAGCCTAATGGAAGTAAAATATATTTTTTTTGTGTCTTGTAATATAAAAAAAGAAGCCTTATTAATGGATAAGATATAATTAGAATGAATCCCAAAAAACCAAATATTCCATACTGCTGCCATGCAGAATATATATCATGAATATAATTTCCTTTTCCTAATTTTAAGTGACTGCCATAGGCGCCCAATACTGGATTTTCAGCTATATTATTTATATTTATATCCTTTATTATTGCTCTCTCATTCCAAGATGAAGACTTTTTAAGTGAGAAGATTTCAAAATTTCTATTATTAAATGATAATTTTTTAGGTTCTTGGATAAAGGAAAAAAATACGACTGGAGCAATAATTGAAATAGTAATAAGATATACACTACTTTTTTTTAATTTGAGGTTTCTCACTATAGATACAATGTTTATATAAATCAAACAAAATAAAAAAGAAATAACTAAACCAAAGAATTCAGAGCGTCCTCCGGATGAAAAAACCATAAAAACACAGATAAAGAAAAAAAGATATTTATATCTTAGATCTGAATTAAGGATAAGGATGCTAAGTATAACGACTGAAAATGAAACTAATTGATAGTTTATAATGTTTTCAGAAAAATCGCCATATATAGAATATAATGAAACAGGGATTGTTGCGCCATCATTGTACTCAAATAAAAAAACACCTAAATAGAGTGCTAGCATGATATATAGTAGATAAGAATTTAGAGATTTTGTGAAAATGTAAAATCCTATAATAAAATAAGCTATAATATATATTTTTGAAATGAAGGATTCGTTGAATGCTATCAATGAATATGAATCATTTGAAAAAGAAAGATATGATAAATCATAGATAAACAATAGAAGCAAAAAAATAAAAAAGAAATAAAAAAATAAAGGATCAGATGATTTTATTTTTTTTATTTTTAAATAAAAAATAAAAAATAAAAAAATTAAAGAAATATGTGCATATAATGCAACACCAGGCCATACATGCTCACCATACAACTTATAGGCGTAGCCTAGGCTCCAAAAAAATGGGATAAAAATAATAAAAAAAATAGACAAAAATATAAAAAATACTATATATTTATTACTGTGCTGATGAATTGGTTTTTTTTTCATAAAAATAAATAAGATATTGATTAGATGAAAATCAAATTTGTATAGCAAATTTATACATTGAAAAATCCTGTTGACATGTAAATGAGCTATTGTGCCATAGTAAAGTAAAACAACCACTTACCTTTCGACATGTAGATTTTATTTTTTCGATTTTATCATATGCAGCTTGACTATACCCCATATTTAAATATCTAGATGTTAATATAGTACATTCCATAACAATAAGAGGCCGAATTTGTATTTTTAATATTTCCTGAGTCATGGGGTTAAATCCAGGATACTCATAACAAGTACCACAGCGGAAGCCTGGATGATCTGCATAACCCAGTGTCGTATCATAATCCATACCTGCATCATTCCATGCTTGCAGGGTAGTTGGGTGTTCCCAACGTAAGTAATGCATCCTGCCACCCCATACCGATTGCTTAATACCTTCTTCATCACAGATTCTTTTTAGTCTTTTTGCTTCTGAATCTATTAAATATGGTTTCTGATATGTACTATAGCTAGGATGTAATCCAATTTCATGACCTCTGGCATGAATACGTCGCATTAAATCACGAATGATCGGGTGATCTGGTTCATAATCGGCATCTTTGCTTGTATCAGTTCGACCACATATAAAGTAGAATGCACTTTGTAGTTTATTATTTTCAGATATTGTCATTAGCCAATTAAAGGTATTATAAATATCAGCAGAATGTAGTTTTTTTTGGCTTGCTAATTTGATATATGGAGCATTAATAAATGCTTTCAGGTCATGACGCTTTATTAAATGTCCTGCCATTATGCGTCCTATAGATGACCATGGTTGAAAGGCATAAAGACTTGGTGTATCGACATCATGAGAGATTTTGATATTAAATTCATGTTTTCTAAGTTTTAAATTTGGCCAAACTTTCTGTATAACTTGCCCCAATATATGCAACCATTCATCTACAATCGGGCGCTCAAGGTAGCCATATTTGTATGCGTGTGAGGCAATTGCGGGGAAACGCTGATGATTATCTAGATCTGTACGTCCGATTTCTTCTAGTCGGTTTAACATCCAGTAGATTAAACCTAAAATATCATAATTAATAATCGCAGATTGATTTTTCAATTCAATTAGTTGATTTGGAAAATTAGTAATCCCAGGAGCAGGAATAGATCGCTCTAATATACTTTCCCAACCACTTCCCATTGAGTCCCATAAAGAGCAAGGTATATCACCACCGAATTCAGTCAATTTTTTCTCTAATTTAGGAAATAAAATATACCCAGTATCCTGATGTTTTAACATTAATTTAAGTGAGTTATTTTCTTCAACTAGAAGAAAGTAATGTCCAAAATGATTTTTTAATACTAGGCAAAGCCAATCAAGTGAATTTTTTGTAAAGTTAGCCATGTAAGTACTCATTAAACTTTAATTGGTGGTGTTGAAATTAAATATTTTTAAGTATTTTAAATGAAATAGTCTGTTTTATGGTTGACTTCAATAGATTATAAAATAATTTAATATTTTTCTTTTTGATTGATTTAATAAACTGTGAGTAAATTAATTCAATATTAGTGGTTTTGTGTTTTTTAATTAATACTATTCTTGAACTCATAAGTGATGATTTAAAATCACCATTTCTTTTAAATTCAACTATTGCATTTCTTAAACATGAATATGTATGCGCATCTGAAGCGTAATATGTTTTTTTATTGTGTTTAGTTGATAAATTTTTCGCTTTTAAATTTTTACTATCGTCAACTCTAGAATTAAAGATCTCAATTAAGTCTGCATTTTCTGCTATTTCTTCAATATTTTTATGACCAACATATGGGTGAGGAAAAAGAAGTAAACCATTTTGATTTTTTACTTGTTGTATAAAGGAAGAGAACTTCATTTCAGTTATTTCATGTTCTATGCCAAGTGCAATAACATCACCATACTCAGTTTTATACTCAGCTGCGATAATAATTTCTAGATCTATATTTCTTTTTTCTACATAGTCTTTTAAATTTAATGAACCATTTATAGTATCATGATCAGTTAATACCAAAAAATTTAAATTATTTTTTAAAGAAAATTTAACTATTTTTTCTATTGATAAGATAGAATCAAATGAAAAACAAGAGTGAAAATGTATTAATCCTCTGTACACATTATCTCCTAAATAATCTTTTGATTAAGACTAATTTAATAAAACCATATACTAATTTGAAAGTGGGAAAAAAATCCGACATCCAAATGTTACTTTTCACCTTAGGATTAAAAGAGTCTTTTAATACATTTATTATAGATTTTGGGTTTTCTATGGCATGTAAAAAATCACCATCTAGAGGCCAATGATACTTCAGAGGATACTTATAATTATTATCATAGCTTATTTTTTTTCTTAGATAAATATCGATAAGCGCCTTAGGAAAATTAACATTAGCTTCTAAAGCCAGATCAGTAGAACCCCAGAATTTAGGATTAATCTCCATTAAAATAGGAATGCCTGAATCATTTAGTTTAAATTCAACCATTGCTACACCATGCCACTCTAGATGATCAAGTAATATTCTACCATATTTTTCAACAAGATCATTTTTAAAGCTTTCCGCACATACACTAGCACCACCACTAGCAGGGTACTCCCGAATTCGTTTATGTTGAAATGTGAGTCCACATTGTCCATTGTCATAGACAGCAAAAAAGGCACATCCAGCTCCAGTAATATATTCCTGGAGCATGGGCAAACCGTCGCTTTCTTTTATATTATATCGATTACATAAATTTTTATATTTTATTAGCAGTTCAGCTTCATTATATACATAGTCAACAATATTTCCACCGACTTCATATAGGCCTTTAATTACGCAAGGATAATTTATTTCATTCTTTAATATGTCTAATTCATCAAAGCATTTTGGATAAATCGTTTTTGGAATCGGAACTAGTAACTTTTCAGCAAGAGTATAGGTCGATGACTTATCAAACGTTATAGTTATAATGTCATTATCAACTGTAATTATTTCAATCTTATTTTTTTTTAATTCATCTTTCCTGGGAACTATTTTCTTAAATGAATTAGTACCAACTAAAATGAGTAATTCAATTTTAAAAATTTTTAATTTTTCTACTAGTTCTTCAAATGTATAATTATCATTTAATATTATTTCATTATTTGAATACTTAGACATTCCACATAGTGAAAACCTATTAAAAGTAATAACATAAGGACTAATGCCTAGTTTCCCTAGAGCTCGAACAATTCCTAATGAATGTTTATATTCAGCATCTGTAACTGCAATTCTCAAATTTTTATATTTTTCCATATTAAAATATACCTTAACCTTTAGCCATATTGCCTAGTATAAAACCATATAATATATAAACAAAACTGATACCGATTGTATAGCTGGTTAAGAAGTATTCGAATGAATTTCCATATGATATATAAAGAATTAATAAATTCATTGATAGCAATACAACATTAAATATCAAATAGATATTTTGTTTTTCCATGATTGTATCAATAGGGCTAACAGTTGATACAATAAACCTTATAAAAAATAAAGGACATATTAGTTTTGCATAATAACCAGCAATACGCCATTCTTCTCCAAATATAATAGAAAATAAATCCTCTATTGTTAAATAAATAGATATAAATAAAGGAATACCTATGAAAAGTAATTTTTTTATTGTACCAATAAAAGATTTAATTGCTTGACCTGTTTCCTTTTTTTCTTGAGCGGCTTCTTGGAAAAAGACTTGACCTATTGAGCCTCCTATCAATGAAGATGGCATACCAAGAACTCTTTGTACAAGAGAGTAAAATCCTAATGTCATAAGATTAAAGAGTGATGGAATGATAAGATTAATAAGGTATAGCGATAGATTATTACATAAAACTGCTAATACAGAGTAGGTAGGAAATATTTTATAACGCTTTGCTTGGTGAAGGATTTTTTTTGTTGATATGATCTTAATTATGTTTTCTTTATTAAAGACTGCCTTCAATAGCTTACCATTAGAAAATATATTTGACAGTAACTGGCCAAAAATTAAACCATTAGCACCAAACTTTAGTAATCCTGAAGTTAATTGTATTATGGCAGATATAAGAGATTTAATAATAACTGAATTTCTTAGAGTTTTGTAGTTTTTAATTCTTGTATTAAAATAATTTAATAAATTAAATAGGCCAGTAAAAAATACAGCTAATGGAATAATATATAGCCAGAATCCTATTTCTTCATTATTTAACAAAGTTATTATTTTACCATGAAAAATTATAATTAATAACATTAGTGTTAGTGACAAAAAAGTATTAATGATTAACCCTAAGGTAAATAAATTGATAGCATCTTCATCATTTTGAGGTAGCATAATAGCTAATTCATACCTGGCATTAATGATGCCTCCAATTATAGCCACAATAGACATAAATAGAGCTAATACCCCAAAATCACTTGGGGTATAGATTCTTGTTAATATAGGACTTATTGCTATAGGTATCGCTTGTGCTACTGTTGTACCTGTCATTAATGTGATTACATTTCGTGTAAACTCACTTCGGATGGTTAATTTCCTTGGCACGCTATGATCTCTTTTAATTTGTTAACTATTTTCTTTTGATCTTCTTTGCTCAGGTATGGATGCATAGGTAAACTAATTACTTCTTCTGCAATTTTATCACCAACTGATAAAATCATATTAGAATCAGCTACAGCTGGCTGTTTGTTTAAAGGTATCGGATAATGTACAGCGGTGGGAATTCCTAAATTTTTCAATTTTTGTTGTATCTGTTCACGATTTGATACACGAATAGTGAATTGAGCCCAAGCAGAAATATTATGGTCGGCGACAAATGGTATTGTATCTAGACCAATTTCATTTAATAAGTGAATATATTTAGAGGCAACTTGATTGCGTAGTGTAATTTCTTCCGATAGAATTTCTAACTTAGGTAGCAATATCGCTGCTTGCAAAGTATCTAAACGACTATTCACACCGATCCGAATATGATGATAACGACGATCTTGACCATGACGTGCAATCTGTCTCATTAATAATGCTAATTTATCATCATTAGTAAATATGGCTCCACCATCACCATAGCAACCTAAAGGCTTACTTGGGAAAAAACTTGTACAAGCAACGGTACTTAAATTGCAGGATTTTTTTCCTTTATAAGATGCACCGAAACTCTGTGCTGCATCTTCAATGACAGGAATATTATGTTTAGCTGCAATAGCATTAATTGCATCGAAATCTGCACATTGACCATATAAAGAAACAGGAATGATCGCTTTTGTCCGTGGAGTAATTGAAGCTTCAAGTTTTTGAGGGTCTAGATTATAAGTTTTAGGACAAACATCAACATATACGGGTTTAGCACCTAATAATGCTACTGTTTCTGCTGTTGCAATATATGTAAAACCAGGAGTAATGACTTCATCGCCTGGACCAATACCAAAAGCCATTTGTGCAATTTGTAAAGCATCTGTGCCATTAGCGACGCTGATGCAGTATTTCGCTCCTATAAATGCTGCTAGTTTTTCTTCTAATTCAGTAACTTCTGGTCCTAAAATATATTGACCATGAGATAATACACGTTGAATACCTTCATTGATTTTGTCTTTTATACGTGTTTGTTGTGTGTTTAGATCAATAAATTGCATAGTTTTACTCTTATCATTCTAATTAATTTATTCTAACTTACGCTTTTATCTGTTGAAGCGTATTTCCTTTTAATACGTATTTAATGCCTGTATGTTGGCAAACAGTTTCAGCTTCACCATTTAGAGGAAGATCTAGTTGTTCACCAAACTCACTCATCCAGCCTATTTGTTTGGCAGGTACGCCCACCATCAACGCATAATCGGGTACATTTTTATTAACTACGGCTCCGGCACCAATAAATGCAAATTGCCCAATTGTTACACCACAAACAATGGTACAATTAGCCCCCAAAGTAGTACCTTTTTTGACGAGAGTATTTTTATATTGATCTTTACGTTCAATTAATGAACGAGGATTATAAACATTAGTAAACACCATGCTTGGTCCACAGAATACACCTTCTTCAAGGGTAACATTATCATAGACTGAAACGTTATTTTGGATTTTACAATTATTTCCAATTATAACTTTATTACCAACAAAGACATTTTGGCCTAGTGAAACTTTTTCCCCAATTATTGCACCACTACATATGTGTACGAAATGCCATATCCGAGAGTTATTTCCTATTTTGGCTCCTTCATCAATGATTGCGCTTGGATGTTGATAGTAGTTCATGGTGTTTACCGTTAAATTATTTAATTAGTTGAGATAAGAATGGATGACCTTCATTAGTGTTAGCTGGTATTGGTTGTGCATTTCTTATCGTATTTACTGTTTCAATACAATGACGTGCATCTTCTAAACCATAGCCACGGCCAGCTAAGATTTCTTTATAGCTAGTAGTATGTAGATCAGTAAACCCTTTAGAAAACTCAATTTCTTCACTATTGATAGTAATTGAACGGAATGTAGTTTGTTTGCCTTTAACGGAATCTGGTAGGTCATAGGCATCTATAGATAAGAACCAGTGAACTCGGGCTTTTTCATATTCAAGGTAACCCGCAGCTTTTTGCTCATCTGCATAATGTAAATGATTTTTTTCTAATCGACCAAAGATAAAATGGAGCATATCGAAGAAGTGAACACCGATATTTGTTGCTACTCCAAATGATTTACGAGGATCACCTTTCCAGCTCTCCATATACCATTTACCGCGAGATGTTATATATGTTAGAACAACATCATACTTATCTTCTTTTTTTTCATTACTAACTTTTTCTTTTAAATCTAAAATGGCTTGATGATGTCTGAGTTGGAGAATGTTATATACTTTTTTTCCAGTTTCTTTTTCTACAAGTTCTAATTCACCAAGTTGCTCAGGTGTTGGAACTAATGGTTTTTCACAAATCACATCACAACCCAAACGAAGACCTGCTGTGATATGAGATAAGTGCAGATAATTTGGGGTACATATTGTGACATAGTTTAATTTTGTTTCAGTCTTTCTTTGCAAACGATATGCATAGTCAGAAAAACGTTCAAATTCTGTAAAGAATTCGCTTTGTGGAGAAATACTATCGATAATACCAACAGAATCATTTATATCATAGGCAACAGATAATTCATTATTTGTTTCTATAATTGCTTTCATATGACGTGGGGCAATATAACCAGCGGCACCAATTAAGGCGAACTTTTTCATAATATAATCCTTTATTCTAAAATTTTAGTATTAAATTAGGCTTTAATTATATTTTCTGAAGCTTCACGGTAAACTCCACGAGTATCAATTAGCAATTTTGCATTATTCTTGATCAAGGAGTAATCGAATTTATCATGATTAGTTGCCAAAATAATTGCATCGAAAGAGGCAATATTATTAGCCATGATTTCCTCACTACTCAAATCGAAGTGATGTTCACGCATAGAAGGAAATTCAGGTACATGAGGATCGCTATATGCTACAGTAGCACCTTTTTCTTGAATCATCTCCATTAGTTCTACAGAGGGAGATTCACGCATGTCATCAACATTTTTCTTATATGCAATTCCTAAGACGAGTATTCTACTATGGTTGAGAGCTTTACCTTGGTTATTTAGGCCATCTATCAATTTATTTAAAACATATTCAGGCATTGCTCGATTAATTTCACCAGATAGCTCGATGAATCTTGTATTAATGCCATATTCACGAGCTTTCCAAGTTAAATAGAATGGGTCAATAGGAATACAATGCCCACCTAAACCTGGACCTGGATAATAAGCAGTGAATCCGAAGGGTTTTGTTGCGGCTGCATCGATAACTTCAAATATATCAATACCCATTTTATCAGCAACAATTTTCATTTCATTAACTAAGCCGATATTAACTGCCCGATGGATATTTTCCAGCAGCTTAGTCATTTCTGCTGCTTTAGTTGAACTTACAGGTACCACTCTATCGATTGCTTTACTATAAATAGATTGGCCTATTTTCAAACATGAACTTGTATGTCCCCCGATAACTTTGGGAATTGTTCTTGTTTCAAAGTTAGGGTTACCAGGGTCTTCACGTTCAGGAGAATAAACTAAGAATATATCTTTTCCGACCTTAAAGCCTTGTGCTTCAATTCGAGGTAACAACTCTTCTTCTGTAGTACCCGGATATGTCGTACTCTCTAATGATAATAATTGTCCTTTGCGTAAAAAAGGTTGAATCATTTTTGTTGTATTAACAATAAAGCTAATATCGGGTTCTCTATACTTATTTAATGGAGTTGGCACACACAAAATAATAACATCACATTCGGAAATTTTAGAAAAATCAATAGTTGCTGTGAAACCTTTTTTCAGCGCATTATTGATCTTTTGAGTAGGAATATGCTCAATATAACTTTGTCCGTTATTTAATTGATTAACTTTCTCTTTATCAATATCAAACCCGATAACATTGTACCCTACTTCATTATAGCGAAGCATTAAGGGTAATCCTACATATCCAAGACCAACAATAGCTACAATAGCAGAAGAATCATTAATTTTTGATTCTAAAATATCAACAACTGACATAAATTAATCCTAAAATCTATAAAATAAAAGTTTTGAAAGACTTGGTGGAATAAAGTTAAATGATAGGCTCAGATAGCATTATTGTGTTGAAGACTATGATATCTAAGCCTAGGCTGTGTCCCTTAATATAATAATATTGATAGAACTCTATTTACCTCCTATCCACTGAGAGCGGGCAGGATGACTACATGTTGAACACCGCCGTGTGATGAATGGGATAGGTACTCTGCTCAAGCGGCTCTATGGCGTGATTTATCTGAGCGTTATGGCTCTTGGAGAGCAGTCTATAACCGATTTAACTGTTGATCAAAATCAGGCATTAGCATACAACGTAAAAATGGTTTCATGAAGCGGCGTGGCAAAGTTGTACTAGCAGATAAAGGTTATTTGGGAGGAAAATTCCGCGATTATTTACGTAAATTGAGAATCAAAAGTATTATTCCATATAAAGTCAATGAAAAAGGCAACACAGATGGTCGTACGCAATTTGATGAACAGGCTTATTGTAACCGCAATGCTTTTGAACTCTGTTTCGGTTTTCTCAAAGAGACTCGGTGTATTGCAATACGTTATGAAAATATTGAGTAGCAGATAATTACTCTTAAACACATCTAAATTAGTTAGTATTTTCGTGCTATTTACTGTATAGGCAGTATTAATCACATATTATTACATTTATAAATTGACAAGATTTGATTGTCGAGTTTTGAAAGGAAATTTTATGGGATTTATTTCTATGCTTGACCAAAGCTACCGCACTAGGTTACGGCTCCCAGAATGCCTATTATTAATCGTGTATTTTTTATCTATTTGATATATAGGTATTTTTTTCTAAATGTAAATAACTATATGAGTAATTTTCATTAACCCGCGACGAGAGTAGATTCTCAATGCCTCAAGGTCAAGTATAATAGTCTTTTTTTTTAAATTATTACATACTGTTATTAACTAAATTTCGGTCAAGACGCCATCTATCTACCTCCCGTGCAACGGTAACCAAATCACCAACCGTAGCCCCCCTAAAGGACTATCTTCTGCCTTCACCCAGCCTCGATGTTGTTCCACTGCGGTTTCAACTATCGCTAGTCCTAGCCCTGTACCGCCTGATTCTCTATCCCTCGCTTCATCTGTCCGATAAAATGGGCGGAAGATATGTTCACGGTCTTCAGGGTTGACTCCAGGGCCATCATCATCAACTGTAATTGTCACGCCATGATTATCAGCTTTAAATGTAACGGCGATATGGTTGCTGGAATAGCGAAGGGCGTTGCGGACAATGTTTTCCAGTGCACTACCAAGTACTGCCGGGTTGCAGTAAATAGTCCAGGAACCAGGGGGAGAAACGATATCCAGCGTTTTGTTCATCTGCTCGACTTCAAATTTGGCATTCTCCAATATGTCATTCCATATCTCGCTGGCTTTGATGTTTTCACGCAGTAGTTCATTTTTATGCTGGTTGCG
This sequence comes from Xenorhabdus budapestensis, assembly GCF_002632465.1. Taxonomy (GTDB): domain Bacteria; phylum Pseudomonadota; class Gammaproteobacteria; order Enterobacterales; family Enterobacteriaceae; genus Xenorhabdus; species Xenorhabdus budapestensis. The sequence goes on from NZ_NIBS01000015.1 coordinate 50,893, forward strand.
GGAAAGTATTAAAAGGTCATTAATCATGCCATCCAAGCGCTGGGTTTCTGTTTCAATGCGCTCCAGTTCTTTGCTTTCTCCATGGCGGCGGCGTAGTAATGCTGTCGCAAGTTGTAAACGGGTAAGGGGGGTGCGTAATTCGTGCGAAATATCGGATATTAGCCGTTGTTGGGCGGTTACCATTCTTTCTAATGCACTAATCATCTGGTTGAAGCTGCTGCCAGCAGCCAGAAATTCTTGTGGGCCTGACTCCAGCTCAGGATGCTGTCTTAAGTTACCTTTTGCCACTTCATCTGCCGCGTTTTTTAACTTACGGGCAGGTTTTGCTAAACTCCATGCCAGCCATAGGAGTAGAGGTGCACTTATTAACATGGTCGCCGCAGGTAGCAGGAAAGGGCGATCAAACATCAAATTAATAAAATCTGATTGTGGACTGCCTGCTGGCCGAAGCTGGTAGAGGTGATAATAATCTCCGCCATCACGTATTGAAAATGGCCCAAGTATTTCTATACGACCATATTTTTTCTTTTTAGGATGGTCTGTATTGTCAGATTGGCCGAGGAAATTGCGAACAACCTGCATAAAATTTTTCTCATGACCAACGACACGCCCTTCAGCAGTAGCGAGATATAAGAATTGATCTGGTGGTGCCCATTGGGCAATGGCACGATCTAGCCTTAGCCACCAGAATAGATCATTGGGTGGATAGCGAGTTAATTCTTCTCCAATATGTCTGGCTATCTGGTTGCCTTGTTGATATTCACTGTCTAATAGTGGGGTTAATTGCCTTGAATCCAGTTTAGGCACCATTAGCGCGACCATCAAAACGAGCGCCAGCGTTAGCCAGAAAATGGCAAATATGCGGGCTGTTAGGCTATTGATCATTTCGCTGAAACCATTAAATATCCGCGTCCACGTAACGTTTTAAACCAAGGTAATTCATCAGTCCGGTTGGGTAATTTACGACGAAGGTTAGAAATATGCATGTCTATGGCTCTGTCAAAAGGTGTTAGTCGTTTTCCTAATACTTCTTGACTTAAATGTTCACGGGAAACAACTTGCCCCAAATGTTGAGCCAGTAAGTAGAGAAGTGTGAATTCTGTTCCGGTTAAATCCAGAATATTGCCATCGAAGCTGGCTTCCTGGCGCCCTGGATTGAGTTGCAGTTTATCGACTTCGAGCACAGGTGTACCGTTGTCAGCTTGTTGTTCGTTCCAGTTGGAACGACGCAAAATCGCACGTATACGGGCTACCAGTTCACGATCGTTAAAAGGCTTAGGTAAGTAATCATCTGCTCCCAATTCTAGCCCCAGAACGCGGTCTAAATCGCTTCCTCGAGCCGTTAACATAATAACGGGAGTTTGGTGGTATTGACGTAGCTCCTTCAATGTCTCGATGCCGTTTTTGCGTGGCATCATGATATCCAGTAGTAATAGGTCAATTGAAGAATCGATAAATTGTAATGCCTGTTCACCATCATGGGCGATCACTACACTGAATCCTTCCATTTCTAGTAGTTCTTTTAACAAAGATGTTAGTTCGCGGTCATCATCAACTAATAATATCTTATGCATTCATTATTCCTCCAAGAGCAAAATACGATAACAAATTTTGCTATTCCATGACTTTACGTACTTTTACATGCTCTGACGCTAGTTTGCAGCCATAAGGCTATATTACCTGCACTGAATCGAATAGTGCTATTCGATAAAGCGAGGAATTATTAAATGCGTAAAATAGCAACATTAGCTTTAGCGTCAATGTCTGTGTTTGGAACGGCAATGGCCTTAGCTGAAATTGCTGATGCGTATAATGCCTCCGAGGCTGATTCCTCGCTGTTTTGCCTGCCATACGACAAGGGTGATTCTGGTTATTACCAACGTAACTATAACTATAGTTGTGTCTTTGGGGGAATTACATTAACTGAACAGCAACGACAGCAGATGTGGGATTTAGTCAAAAAACGGCATCTGCATGATCAAGTAAGGGCAGACATACAGGCAGAGCGTTGGAAGATGTATGATCTTCTGACTGCAAAGAATTTTGATGAAGCTGCGGTAAGAACGCAGCTTGAAAAAGTAGCAAAGCAGAATATTGATCTCAGTGTAGAAATTGCGCGTATTCGTCATCAAATGTATCAATTGCTGACATCGGAGCAAGAAGAACAGCTCCAAAAGTGTTATAAAGCGCGAATTATCCGGGAGTTAAATTGATTCTGTTATATCTATGTGACGTGAAGTAACATCAATAACGATTTTCCTTGCCATAGACACCATCCCTGTCTTTCAGCCCCCGAGCGGGGCTTTTTTTTGTCTTCACATAGGGTATATCATAAGTTGTTTTCCTACTGACAACTTATGAGAAATTGTTTGCGGATTTACTGGATTTATTTGAATTTATTAGCTGTTTACGCATCATGTATAGGCTATCTAAAGCGCTGTCATACCTGAATAAGCTATAGGCCTGTTGTTATCTCAAACAATCTTGATTATCTTACCTTCTTGCAAGCCATTAATTAAAAAAATCTTATCACTGTTACTCTACATAAAAATAAATAGGGATAGGGATACCCTGTATGAAAAAAACTCATAAAATTAGCTTCCTGTCAAAATGCATGGGGGCGATGTTGTCGGGCCTATGTCGTATCTTGACTGGTGTGCGGGTGCGATGGATAGGTTGCCAACCTTCGACCAAAAGTCGTATTTATTATGCTAATCACACCAGCCACCTTGACGGATTAGTAATTTGGTCCGGGCTTCCTTCGGCGTTGCGTCATCTGGTTCATCCAGTTGCGGCCCGTGATTATTGGGATAAAACCCGTCTACGTCGCTATCTGATGTATAAGATATTTTGTGCAGTTTTAATCGAGCGCCAAGGTGAGAATACTCACAAAGAAGAAGTTCTTGCGCCGTTGGAGGGAATTCTGGCGCGAAGAGAATCTTTGATTTTCTTTCCAGAAGGGACTCGCGGAGATGGTGAACAAATCAATCCATTCAAGAGTGGCTTGTATTATTTGGCCCGTAAGTATCCTGATGCTGAACTCGTTCCGGTTTATCTGGAAAATTTAAATCGCGTTTTACCAAAGGGAAAGATATTGCTGGTGCCAATTATTTGTTCGGCCAGATTCGGTCAGCCATTAGATAAATTGGTTGAGAATGAAAGTAAAGCCGCATTCTTGCAACGTGCCCAGGCTGCATTGGAGGAGTTAGTGTTATGACGGGGTTAGGCTATAATTTGATGCTGTTGTTTGGCGGTATATTTGGTGCATTAATTATTGCCAGCGTAATTGGTGGGGTTTTGTCATTCCATTATGCGGGGGAAAAGCATAATGCGACTATCGATAACCTGAATGCCCGTATTCGTGGCTGGTGGATGATGTGTATCGTCTGTGTACTGGCTGTGGTTGTTGGGCCTGTCGGGTCAGTTATATTATTTGCTGTTATGTCTTTTTTTGCCCTGCGCGAATTTATCACTTTAACTCCGACTCGCCGTAGTGACCATGAAGCTTTATTCTGGTGCTTCTTCTGCTTTATACCTGTGCAGTATGTTTTGGTGGGCATGGAATGGTATGAGCTGTTTTCAGTATTTATCCCTGTTTACGTATTTCTGTTTTTACCTGCCCGCATTGCTGTGGTCGGTGATACCACTCGTTTTCTGGAGCGCACCGCAAAAATTCAGTGGGGTATGTTGGTCACTGTATTTGCCATTAGTCATGCGCCCGCTTTGTTGATGTTGGATATTCCTGAGTATCAAGGTCAAAATATTGAGTTGTTGTTGTTCCTGATGATCGTGGTGCAGATGTCCGATGTTTGGCAGTACGTGTTCGGGAAATTATTTGGTAAGCGGCCAATTGTGCCGAAATTAAGCCCCAAAAAAACGGTTGAAGGGTTTATTGGCGGCATTTTGGCTTCGGTATTGCTGGGGATGTCACTGTATTGGGTGACGCCATTTTCTCCGTGGGAAGCCGGACTGATGTCATTGGCTATTACACTGATGGGATTTATTGGTGGGTTATGTATGTCTGCAATTAAGCGTGACAGCGGAGTGAAAGACTTCGGTGAAATTATTGAAGGTCACGGAGGTATGCTGGATAGAATCGATTCTCTTTGTTTCTCTGCTCCTATCTTTTTCCATCTAACGCGCTATTTTTATACCTGAAATAGACCATCCTGAATCATCCTAAGGGCTGTCGCCGATAAACATAAATTATGATTTATTGTTCAGTATTGCTGCATTGGCTGCGACAGTACTGGACTGTGTATTGTTGATTGAAAAAATTTTTGCGTGATAAGTGTTTCAGTGCCGATATTATTATTCACCAGGATCCTTGCCTATTGTGCCAGTGGCACGTAAAAATTGTTGGGATTGATGGGAGAATTTATTCATAATCAAAAAATCGTCAAAAAGTAGACAAAATATTAATGCAGACTGAGTGTTTTTCCGTATCATGGGCGCTGTTGAATCAATTCAGCTATTGAAGTGACAATCAGGTTTGGTAAAACCACCATAAATCTTCCCGTCAGGGAAGGCAGTCAGCAGATTGGCAAATATTACACCTATAAAATCAGAGGTCATCATGATCAACAAGATTAAAAGAATCGGAGTCTTAACGAGTGGCGGAGATGCTCCGGGTATGAACGCCGCTATTCGTGGAGTTGTTCGGGCCGCTTTAACCGATGGGTTAGAAGTTTATGGTATTTATGATGGCTATCTGGGGTTGTATGAAAATAGGATGAAGAAGCTCGATCGTTTTAGCGTTTCCGATATGATTAATCGTGGTGGAACGTTTTTAGGATCAGCGCGTTTTCCTGAGTTCAGAGATGATAAGGTGCGGGAAATTGCTATAGAAAACATGCGTAAAAGTGAAATTGATGCGCTGGTGGTGATTGGTGGTGATGGTTCTTATCTGGGAGCGAAAAAGCTGACTGAGGCAGGTTTTCCATGTATCGGTCTGCCCGGTACGATCGACAATGATGTGGCGGGAACAGATTATACTATCGGTTATTTTACGGCACTGGAGACGATTGTTGAAGCTATTGATCGTCTGCGCGATACCTCAACTTCCCACAAACGTATCTCTATTGTTGAGGTAATGGGGCGCTATTGTGGTGATCTGACACTATCCGCAGCGATTGCTGGTGGATGTGAGTTTATTGTCCTGCCTGAACGTGAAGTTCCTTTTGATCGTGAAGAATTGTTAGCAGAAATTAAAGTCGGCATCCAGAAAGGCAAGCGTCATGCCATTGTCGCTATTACTGAATATGTTTGTGATGTAGATGAGCTGGCAAAATATATAGAAACAGAAACACGCCATGAAACTCGGGCAACGGTATTAGGGCATATTCAGCGTGGCGGTGCGCCAGTGGCTTATGACCGCATTCTGGCATCACGTATGGGTGCTTATTCTGTCCAGTTGTTACTGGAGGGTTATGGAGGCCGCTGTGTTGGTATCCAGAATGAGAAACTTGTCCATCATGATATTATTGATGCGGTGCAAAATATGCAGCGTATCTTCAAGAAAGATTGGCTGGAAACAGCGAAAAAACTCTACTGACTCCGGCTGTTCTTCTTCCTTACTAATAAGTTCATTTTTCAGATACAGCCATATGATGTCTATATGGCTGTTCTTTTTGTTAGTTCGTCATATTCCTGTTGTGAATAAGTGGAAATTTTAAATTATTTCTGCGTCAGAACGCTTTCTGTCAGTTTTTATGGAGAAGATCATAAATAATTTAGGAGAGCATTTTACGATGATTACGCAATGGGAGGTTATGAAATGGAAGATAATGAACTGGAGCACGAAAAGGTATTCTGCCCTGATAATGTTATTGCTGATCATGCTGACAGGAGGAGAGTCGTGGGCGAAAGATGTGCAACTCTTGAATGTTTCTTATGATCCGACGCGTGAGTTGTATCAGCAATATAATCAGGCATTCAGTCAATATTGGCAGCAGAAAACCGGGAAACAGGTGACGATCCGACAATCGCATGGCGGTTCAGGCAAGCAGGCAACTTCAGTGATTAATGGACTTAAGGCAGATGTCGTGACATTGGCGTTAGCATATGATGTGGATGCGATCGCAGAGCGCGGCAGCATTGCCAAAAACTGGCTCCAGCGTTTACCGGATAATTCCGCGCCTTACACATCAACGATTGTTTTTCTGGTGAGAAAGGGGAATCCCAAACAGATTAAAGATTGGTCAGACTTGATCCGTCCTGATGTTTCTGTTGTAACACCGAATCCCAAAACATCCGGTGGTGCACGTTGGAACTATCTGGCTGCCTGGGGATATAGCTTGGTGCACAACAATCAGGATCAAGCTAAGGCAAAGGTGTTTGTGAAAGCGTTGTATAAAAATGTTGAAGTATTGGATTCTGGTGCTCGTGGAGCAACCAATACTTTTGTTGAACGCGGGATCGGCGATGTACTGATTGCATGGGAAAATGAAGCATTGCTGGCGATTAATGCTTTAGATAAGGAAGGTAAAGGAAAATTCGAAATTATCACTCCAGGCATTTCTATTCTGGCAGAGCCAACGGTGGCTGTTGTCGATAAAGTCGTTGATAAACGGGGTACACGCGAATTGGCAACTGAATATCTGAAATACCTTTATTCACCGATTGGACAGGAAATTGCCGCAAAAAATTATTATCGTCCCCGCGATAAAGCCATTGCAGAAAAGTACCGTACTGTTTTTCCTGAGTTGAAATTATTCACAATTGATGAGGTATTTGGTGGCTGGAAAAAAGCACAGAAGGAGCATTTTGTTACTGGTGGCATATTTGATGAGATTATCCGGCGCTAATAATGGTTAGAAGAAGTAAAATTGGAAGAATAACCGCTACCAGATAACTTGGTGGCGGTTATTTTGTAACTGTTTGAGGCGTATTATGCCTTTTTCGCTTCCGCAGCTGCTTTCACGATAATAGCAAAAGCATCAGCTTTCAGTGATGCACCACCAACCAGAGCACCGTCGATATCTGGTTGGGTAAACAATTCAGCCGCGTTGCCAGCATTAACAGAGCCGCCGTATTGGATGATAACTTGCTCAGCAATGGCTGCATCTTGTTTAGCGATGTGGTCACGAATGAATTTATGGACAGCTTGGGCTTGCGCAGGTGTTGCTGATTTGCCGGTTCCGATTGCCCAAACTGGCTCGTAAGCAATAACTGTACCTTCGAAAGCTTCTGCTCCCAATGTGTTAAGAACAGCATCAATTTGGCGTGCACATACTGCTTCAGTCTGGCCAGCCTCGTTTTCTTGTTCGGTTTCACCAATGCACAGAACCGGGATAACACCTTGTTCTTTCAGGACAGCAAATTTTTTTGCAATGAACTCATCGCTTTCTTTGTGGTAAGTGCGGCGTTCAGAGTGGCCGATGATAATATATTTTGCGCCCACATCTTTCAGCATTTCTGCGGATGTTTCGCCTGTGAATGCACCAGAAAGATTAACGCCAACATCTTGTGCACCCAGAGCGATACGGCTGCCGGCCAGTGCATTTTTTGCCAGAGAAACATACACAGTTGGTGGTGCGATAGCGACGTCACAGCCGTCAACGTTGCTCAATTCTTTACGCAGGCCTGCAATCAGGTCGTTAACCATGTGGGTACTGCCATTGAGCTTCCAGTTACCCATAACTAATGGATGTCGCATATTTTTTCCCTCCAACCAGAAAATAATTAAATTGCGAACTGAATTAATATTCTTCAATGAATGGTTTCATACCATTTAAGTGGAAGGCCGACAGTATAAAGATCATCGGCCAGAATAGCTCTGCGCTATGTCACTAATTTTCATTTACTGGCACGTCAGATAGCGATAGCTTAATCGGTTCAATAGCGAAGGTCATTATATTTTCGCTGCTGTTTACGATAATATAGCGTATTGCTCCCATTTTCCGACTGTAAAATGACTGCTTTTCTGCCATCTTAAGAAATTTCTCCATTTGCTCTTTAATTTGTTCTGGAGAAAGTGTTGGTTCAAATTGGCCGATCAGGGCAACGATATACTGTTTGGTCAGCAAAAGGTTCTGTTCTTTTTCCTGCTCATTTTGGGATGGCAGTAATGTAATTTGCAGGCTTTTGATTTTCTCATTACCTCTCTCCAGCACGGCTGAGGAGTAGATTTTTTCATTGATTTTACTGGCGGCGCGGATAAAAGGCAGTGATATATCTTTGCTCGCAATGACCTTATATTCATGCAGAAGAGTTTCAGGGTGTTTTTTATTGTATTTTTCCCGGAATGTCGGGATGGTATCTTCAAAAGCCGGGGAATCTGGCAAGAGATACATTAGTTGCGGGCGTATATCTGATGTGACAGAAGGCTCACCCGCAGCGGTTGAGAATGGTAAACCGATGCCAAAAGCGATTAATATTGTCACCAGAAGTTTATTTATGCCTGTTTTCATGTTGTTACTCGCCGAGTGTCAAGCGCGGAAATAAAGTGTAAATAGCAGAAAAACAGCATCCACAATTGGAAAAGAGTACATGACATTACAACAATGGGGATTCTCATTCAAAGGTCGCATTGGGCGACGGGAATTTTGGGTCGGAATCGGTATCTGCTTCGCTCTGATTTTTATACTCCTGACTCTGCATGGAATGAATGTTCTCCCCATGAATTATGCAGCGGTAGGCACGGCCTTGATATTGTATCCGACAGCAGCAATTTTTTCGAAACGTCTGCATGACCGCAATAAACGTGGTGGATGGACGTTACTGCCAGCATTGGCCTGGGTGTTGCTTTCCCTTGATTGGAGCGCAATGGCACCGATCTGGCAATGGGGGATTGGCCGTTTTATTCCGACACTGATTTTTGTCATGATTATACTGGATTGTGGTGTATTTCGTGGAACAAAAGGGCCAAACCGTTTTGGCGAATCGGCAGAAAGAGTTGATCACATTTCTGCTGACAATCCGGTATAAAAACGTTGATTAACTGTATATATCTAATAAATTTATATACCTAACAGATTTCAAGATACCGCCAATAAAGCGGTGTCTTGAAAGATGAAGTTCATTGAAGTAAAGGTTATAAGAAGTAAAGGTCATGGTTGTTTGTTACCAGTATTGTTCGCTGGTAACATGGCCCGGTTTACGGCGCAGGTGTTTTTCCATGCCGCGTTGTTCTTTCAGTAGTTGCCGGGTATCTCTGACCATTTGAGGGTTTCCGCACAGCATCACGTGGCTATTTTCTGCCTGCATTGATAAACCGACCGCTGCTTCCATTTCACCATTTTCAATGAGTGCCGGGATCCGCCCCGTCAATGAATTCTGGCATTTTTCCCGACTGACGATAGTTTGGATCCGCAGTTTTCCCTGAAAAGATTTCTCTAATTGCTGCATGAGTGGTAAATAACTTAAGTCCTGCCCCAGCCTGACGGCATGCACCAGAACGATATTTTCAAATCGCCCCAAATCATTCCCTTGTTGAAGAATAGAAAGGTAAGGCCCGATGGCTGTCCCGGTCGAGAGCATCCATAGGTTTTGGCAGTCAGGAATTTCATCAAGGATAAAAAAACCTGCTGCTTGTTCTGTGACCAGTAATTCATCACCTTTCTGCAAGGCAGCAAGTCGCGGACTGAGCTTTCCTTCCGGCACGGTGACTAAATAAAACTCAAGATTATCGTTATTGGGAGAATTGACGTAAGAATAAGCCCGTTGAATGCGCTCCCCTTCAACTTCGAGAGCAAGTTTTGCAAATTGGCCCGCAGTGAATTTTTCTATTGGTGCACATAGCTTGATACTGAATAGTGAGTCTGTCCAATTGATTATGTCGGTGACTTTTCCTGTAACCCAGTTTGCCATTGCATTTAGCCTCTCTACACGATACTGAGTGAATAACAATACGGAGTGAATAGATGGAGTGAACTGGCGCTCCTTTGGCGAGATTTTACGTGATTGAGAGAAATAGCCTTATCGATTACGTGTTACAGTCTAATTGACTATGTTTTTGCTATATTATCGAGGTTATATGTACACTTTTATTGATATTTATGGAGAATATGACTGTCATTTTTTCATCTTATAAAATTGTATACTACTAAGAAAAAATATAAATTGACTGGGAAAATTCAATCTAATGAAGTCAGTAAGTCAAGTTTGCTTATTAACAACCTGGAGGCTTTGTTATTGCTGTTATTCCTTAAATGAAACCGGGTACACGTGTATTTTGTTTAAATAACATTGTATGTGAATGCGATGAGAAAAATAGTACATTTTAATTTATTGCTGATGTTAATTGCGTTGGCCGCTGTCGGGCAGATGACCCAGACAATTTATGTTCCAGTTATTGCAGATATGGCGAATCACTTCGGGAAACCTGCGGGTGAAGTACAGCGTGTCATGGCGGCGTACTTATTCTCTTATGGGCTCTCACAGCTCATTTATGGACCATTATCGGATAAAATTGGCCGTCGTCCGGTTATTTTGACAGGAATGTCAATTTTTCTGGTTGCCACAACTTGTGCACTGTTTTCCGCCAGTTTATTGGTACTGGTAATAGCCAGTGTATTTCAAGGCTTGGGTACGGGGGTTGGAACATACAGTCGGATAAAGCCGGGTAGCATCGGCAGGCAACAAATATCAAGGTTAAAAAGCTCTGACAGAGCCGTACTGTCATGTCAGAAGTACGGCAATGTCAGAGTTTCATGTTTCAGTGCGGGATTTATTTCACCTTGAAGGTTTGTTTTTTTAAGCGCGATCTTCCCATTCTTGAGCGCGGGCAACTGCTTTTTTCCAACCGTTGTATTTGTGATTACGTTCTGTAGTTTCAATACTTGGACGGAATTCTTTTTCGATGGTTGCCTTACTCTTGACTTCGTCAAGATCTCTCCAGAAACCGACGGCTAAACCAGCAAGGAAAGCGGCACCTAGAGCTGTGCTTTCGCGTATTTCAGGGCGCTCGACACGTGTGCCGAGGATGTCAGATTGGAATTGCATCAAGAAGTTATTGGCAACCGCACCACCGTCTACGCGCAGTGCTTGCAGGCGTGTACCAGAATCGGCCTGCATTGCATCCAATACATCACGGGTTTGGTAAGCAATGGATTCGAGTGTGGCACGAATAATATGGTTGCTGTTTACTCCACGAGTCAGGCCGAAAATGGCACCACGGGCGTAAGGATCCCAATAAGGTGCTGCAAGACCGGTAAAAGCCGGAACAACATAAACGCCATTACTGTCTTTTACTTTTTTGGCGAAGTATTCGGAATCTGCTGCATCTGCAATAAGTTTCAGTTCATCACGCAGCCACTGAATAGACGCACCGCCTACGAATACTGCTCCTTCCAGCGCATAGTTGACTTCACCTCGTGGCCCACAGGCGATGGTAGTCAGTAGACCATGATTGGAGCGGACGGCATCGGTTCCCGTGTTCATCAGCAGGAAGCAGCCTGTGCCATAAGTGTTTTTTGCCATGCCAGGATGGACGCATAACTGGCCATAGAGCGCAGCTTGTTGATCTCCTGCGATTCCGGCGATAGGAATACGCGTACCGCCTTTACCACCGATGTTGGTCTGACCATAAATTTCCGAAGACGTTGCAACTTTTGGCAACATAACGCGAGGAATACCTAGCTCATCAAGGATTTTCTGATCCCAGTCTAGATTATGAATGTTGAACAGCATGGTACGGGAAGCGTTGGTGTAATCAGTGACATGCACGCGACCTTGCGTCATTTTCCAAACCAACCAAGTGTCAACTGTGCCGAATAACAGTTCGCCATTTTCAGCACGCAGGCGGACACCTTCAATATTGTCCAGGATCCATTTTATTTTTGTGCTGGAAAAATAGGGATCGATCACCAGACCAGTGTTATGACGGATATATTCTTCCAGACCCTCTTTTTTCTTCAGTTTGGTACAAATATCTGCTGTTCGGCGACATTGCCATACAATGGCATTGTAAACAGGTTTACCCGTCTCTTTTTCCCAGACGATAGTTGTTTCTCGTTGATTAGTGATACCAATACTGGCAATTTGATCTGTGCGGATATCTGCTTTTGCCAGCACTTCGACCAATGTTGAGCTTTGGCTGGCCCAGATCTCCATTGGATCGTGCTCTACCCAACCTGGCTTAGGGTATATTTGTGGAAATTCACGTTGTGAAATACAGACAATATTAGCGTCGTGATCAAGCACTACTGCCCGTGAACTGGTTGTCCCCTGATCCAAAGCAACGATATATTTTTTATCCGTCATATTTTCTGTTGTCATAACTATAACCTGGTCTTATTCAATAATTTTTTATCTGTTATCATCTGTCAAGGATAGCAAAACTAGGCTCCACGGGGTAAATGGCGGGTAATCAGTTTGCGGTAACCAAATGCACCCAGAATTGCACCAACAATGGGGGCTACCAGCGGAACAAGGAAATAAGGGATGTCCCGTCCACCAGTCAGAGCAATATTTCCCCATCCGGCTAAATAAGCAATTAATTTAGGGCCGAAATCACGAGCGGGATTTAGGGCAAATCCGGTCAAGGGACCAAAAGAGCCACCGATAACAGCAATCAAAATACCGATAATCAGTGGTGCCAAAGGGCCACGTGGAATGCCATTGCCATCGTCTGTTAGTGCCAGAATCAGGCAAAGCAAAACAGCCGCGATGATAACTTCAACAATAAATGCATGGAATACGGAAATTTGTGATGCAGGGTAAGTGGAAAATACTCCAGCCGTGAAAAGACTTTCTTGTGATCCACGAATAATGTTGTGAACTTGCTCATAATCAAGGAAAAGGTTGTAATACATCATATAGACGATAGCTGCGGCGACAAAACCGCCTAACATTTGGGCAATGATGTAAGGAAGTACTTTTTTTCTGTCAAAACTGGCAAATAGGCATAGAGCAATGGTTACTGCTGGATTCAGGTGTGCACCAGAAATTCCGGCAGTAAGGTAAACAGCCAAGGCAACACCAAAGCCCCAGATGATGCTGATTTCCCATAGACCCAGTTGCGCTCCTGCAAGACGGGCAGCAGCAACACAGCCTAAGCCGAAGAAAACAAGCAATGCAGTACCCAGAAATTCTGAAATACATTGACCTGATAATGTTGGAGTGGTGGTCTGACTCATTTCTATATCCTATAAAAAGTACAGAGAGGAGATTAATTATTAGTCCTTTCTTGCTGCGTTCTGGCTACGCAGAGAAAGGTGATGTGAATTTATCGTTAATGAGCGGAAACGAGAAATAGCGAAATTAAAATCTGCGTGTTGCGTCAACAAAATGAGCGAATTCGCATTTAATTGTGGTTTTATTGATCGTTGAAATGTGATCTTATATCCATTTAGGATTAGTCACTATATTTCTCGCTATACCACATATTGGAAGTATGAAACTAGACAGTCGTTAACAGGCTAAATACAATCAAGGCATTGCTTATAAGAGGGGCTCGAGAATGTCATTTGAAGTTTTTGAAAAGCTAGAATCTAAAGTTCAGCAGGCAATTGATACCATCACTTTGCTGCAAATGGAAATTGAAGAATTAAAAGAAAAGAACGCAGCGTTATCTCAGAATGTCCAAAATGTGACAGATAGCCGTGATTCGCTGGTACATGAAAATGAACAGCTCAAACAAGAACAATCAGCATGGCAAGATCGCTTACGTACCTTGTTGGGTAAGATGGAAGATGTGCAGTAAGGTATCCGATAGTTTTGCGGAAAAAGGGCGATAACTGCGCCCTTTTTTATGTATCGTGGAGATTAATGGTAGAGCTATGGTTTATCCGGATATTACATTTCATCATCGTCGCTATCGTCATCCATCTCCAGCGGAACTTCTGATAGGATCATCCCTGTATTATCTGCATAAAGATAATCGCCGGAAAAGAAAGTGACTCCACCAAAATTCACCCTGATATCACTTTCTCCGATGCCTTCGCTGTTGGAGCCAGCAGGAATAGCAGCCATTGCCTGAACGCCAATATCGAGTTCAGCAAGGTGATCTACCTGACGCACGGCGCCGTAGACGACGATACCTTCCCATTCGTTATTGACAGCAAGTTGAGCCAGCTCGGCATCGACAAGAGCCTTGCGTACCGATCCACCACCATCGACGAGCAAAATGCGTCCACGTCCGTGCTCTTCCAGTAAATCATAAAGCAATCCATTGTCTTCAAAGCATTTCACCGTGATGATTTGACCACCAAATGAAGTACGCCCACCAAAGTTGGAAAATAATGGCTCTACCACGTTTACATCTTCTTGATAGATCTCACAAAGTTCGGAAGTATCATATTTCATGGGATTTACGTCTGGTTTATGCAAGGAACGGACAGTATATCCTTTTAAGGCCAGTGTTGGCAAAATCATCAATCTTAAAACGTGTGTATAAAATTGATACGTACTCGCCTAATTAAGTATCAACCCAATGGAAAACAGGATGTTAGTCAATAACGCAGCCTTGACCATTTGTACCAGCTTGGGGCGCATACCTTCGGCAGTTGGATCGCGCAGTACCTGTAACATATGCTGCAATAACAAGGGGAAAGCAAGCAAAAATAACCAATTATACCCGTTGTTTAGATACAAGAGAGTAAAGATGACAAAGCAGAGCATGGCACTTGTAAGCAGTGCTGCATGATAGTAGCGGGCTTTTTTTCCACCTAGCCTGACCGCTAGTGTATTTTTACCGTTTTGGTGATCTGTTTCGATATCACGTAAATTATTAATATTCAACACTGCTACGGAGAGTAAACCACAGGCCGTTGCGGGCAGAACGGTATCCAGAGAAAAAGTATTGGCTTGCAGATAGTAAGTACCAAGGACACTGAGCCAACCAAAGAAAATAAGGACGGAAAGGTCACCCAACCCCATATAACCATACGGTTTAGCGCCTACTGTATAAGTAATCGCAGCGATGATCGCCAGTAAGCCCAGACCCAGAAAACCGATAATATCGCTTGGGCTATGACAGGCAACGATGATGAGAGAAATGCCTGACAAACAAGAGAGCAACACGGTAATTTTCAATGCGGCTTTCATTTGTTGTGCTGTGATCAAGCCTTTTTGCATACCACGCATTGGGCCGATGCGTTTTTCTGTATCACTACCTTTGGTGACATCACCATAATCATTGGCAAGATTGGACAGAATTTGTAGCAGAGAGGCGGTTAATAAGGCCAGTAACGCCACCGACCATTTGAAATGACCCGCCCATGATGCAAGGGCAGATCCGGTCATAATGGCTGCTACGGCAAGTGGAAGAGTTTTGAGGCGTAAGCTTTCCAGCCATGCCTGTATCTGATTGCCTGTTGTTATTGAACTCATATTGATATCAAACATTTCAGTGTAATAGATTTTGGTTTAAGAAAAAGAGAAATGGGAGGCAAGTCAGTCTCCTATTCCGGGTTTCTGGCGGGTTGTCCTCGCCTTGCAGGAGAAACATATAATCCCCCCGATGATAATGGTGCTTATAACTCTAGATAAAATAACCTCACCTCAGCAAATTTGTTCAGGAGCGAGTGCAAATATCGCGGCCCACCAGAATAAATCCAGTACGGCACACACGCCAGCAAAATTAAAAGGCAGATGAAACCAAACATCTTTCGTACATCCGATTTTATTGCACAGATGATTATGCCGTTTATGATTGCCTTCCTGAAGAAGAGTACCTTGTTGGCAAGACATTTATCCAACGTATAGAGAGAACCCTCCTCACCCACCGCCCCGAGGTAAAAAGGCTGAATCGAAAAACGATAGGCTATTCCAAATCGGAAGTGATGCACGACAAAGTAATAGGAATTTCCATTAAACGTGAAAACTATATTTAATGGGTAATCTAACTATTTAATATATGAACATTTTGGGGGAAATCTGTACTTACGTCTGAACCTGAAACACCACAAGGATGTGATGGAAATCTGTGTCAGTACAAATTACTGGAGCCGTTAATTCAGACAGTTCGGCATGCGCATTTTCGAGGGTTACTGAAAGTATAAATCAGTGTCTGTTGGGAGGGTGTTCAGGATTCTGTGTCGCGTTAAATGAACTATTATAATAAGGTTTGTCAGCGGACTGAATGAGAGGCTTGCCTCCCATTCCATTTTTCACTGCTGTTGAGTCAGGCTCTAAACCGATTATAAGATAAAACGGCTCAGATCTTCATCAGCTACCAACTCATCTAAGTGTGTTTTGACATAGTCAGCATTGATTTCAACAGACTGCCCCTGACATTCGCTGGCTTCGAAAGAGATGTCTTCCATCATGCGTTCAAGCACAGTATGCAAACGACGGGCACCAATATTTTCGGTTGTCTCATTAACCTGCCATGCAGCTTCTGCGATTCTGCGAATACCGTCAGCGGTGAATTCAATATTCATGCCTTCAGTGGCCATCAATGCTTTGTACTGTTCTGTCAGTGAAGCATTCGGCTCAGTCAAGATGCGCTCAAAGTCTTCAGTTGTCAGTGCCTGCAATTCAACACGGATAGGCAGACGTCCTTGCAGCTCTGGGATCAAATCGGAAGGGCTGGCAACCTGGAATGCGCCTGAAGCGATGAACAGAATGTGGTCGGTTTTTACCATACCGTGTTTGGTGGAGACAGTACAGCCTTCAACCAATGGTAGCAGGTCACGCTGGACGCCTTCGCGGGAAACATCCGGGCCGGAGCTTTGACCGCGTTTACAAATTTTATCGATTTCATCAATAAAAACGATACCGTGCTGTTCAACTGAATCAATTGCTTGCTGTTTCAACTCTTCAGGGTTAACCAGTTTCGCAGCTTCTTCTTCCACCAGCAGTTTGAACGCATCTTTGATCTTCAGCTTACGACTTTTTTGACGTTGACCAGCCAGGTTCTGGAACATGGACTGTAATTGATTAGTCATCTCTTCCATACCCGGAGGTGCCATGATTTCAACACCAACAGGAGCTGCCGCAACTTCGATCTCGATTTCTTTGTCATCCAGCTGGCCTTCACGCAGTTTCTTGCGGAATGTCTGGCGGGTTGAGGACTGCTCTGGTTGAGCCTCAGCTTGTCCCCAGTTGTTTTTTGCTGGTGGCAACAAAACGTCCAGAATACGCTCTTCAGCGAGTTCTTCGGCGCGGTAGAGGTTTTTCTCAATGGATTGCAGGCGAACCATTTTCACGGCAGCATCAGTCAGATCACGAATAATGGAATCGACTTCTTTACCGACATAACCGACTTCAGTGAATTTTGTTGCTTCAACTTTGATAAAAGGTGCATTGGCCAGCTTTGCCAGACGACGGGCGATTTCGGTTTTACCAACACCAGTTGGGCCAATCATCAGAATGTTTTTTGGAGTTACTTCATAACGCAGTGATTCATCCAACTGCATACGACGCCAGCGGTTACGCAGCGCAATGGCAACAGCACGCTTTGCTTTATCCTGACCGATGATATGATTGTCAAGTTCGCTGACAATTTCGCGAGGAGTCATTTCAGACATACTATCTATCCTTACGCTTTTGAGGGCAATTCTTCGAAGTTATGATTTTGATTGGTGTAGATACAGATATCGCCAGCGATAGTCAGGGCGCGTTCTGCGATTTCCCGGGCACTGAGTTTGGTGGTTTCTAGCATTGCGCGGGCTGCTGCTTGTGCATATGAGCCACCGGAGCCAATAGCGATAAGATCATTTTCCGGCTGAATCACATCACCGTTACCTGTAATAATCAGAGATGTATTTTCATCTGCAACGGCAAGCAGGGCTTCCAGCTTGCGGAGCATTCTATCTGTCCGCCAATCTTTGGCTAGTTCAACTGCTGCTTTAGTCAAATGCCCTTGATGCATTTCGAGCTTACGTTCAAACAGCTCAAACAGGGTGAAGGCATCTGCAGTACCGCCAGCAAAACCCGCGATGACTTTGTCATTGTAAAGGCGGCGTACCTTACGGACATTGCCTTTCATAACGGTATGACCCATTGTTGCTTGTCCATCACCACCGATGATGACTTGGCCATTACGGCGAACACTTACGATTGTAGTCACGAGTTAGCCTCTGGTTACAAAATAGAAGATGGCACACACGGTACTTTGGCTGACAATGCCACGATTATTTATCAAAAGCACCGTATGTTCGTTATTAGAGATCAAGATGGGGGGAATTTTTTGATTTTTCAACCCCCAGCAGGGCGGAGAATACAGTTGGAGATCCCTGTATTGGCAACGCGATTGCGCATTTTTTCCGCACTATCTTTGCTCTTATACGGCCCCAGTACAACCCGATTCCAATTGTCTTTTGTTGTAATCTTACTCTCAATACCGACCAACGCGAGGCTGGCACGGATGGACTCTGCCTGCTCTATAGTGCGGAATGAGCCACATTGTAACATTAATCTGGGTTCATTTAGCTTTGTCTTTGGTTTACTAGTCTCATTGGATGTTTGAGATTGAGGTGTTTGAGCCTGAGGTGATTGAAATTGCACCGATGGCTTATTTTCCTGTTGAAGCACAGAATTTTGCTGTGGTGTATATTCTGACGATGGTTTTTGTGCCGGTGGACTCACAAGGACACGTGAGCGAGGAACTGGCTCACTGTTATATGGCACTTCAGCCAATTGTGTTGGAGGCTGGCGCATATCTGCCTGCATTTGCTCAAGTAACTGGCGCTGTTCTGGCGTCAATTCCGTTTGCCTGTTGTTCTGTTGGTTGGGTGTTGAAGAGGGTTCCTGCATTGATGGCAGACCAACAGGTCGGTTTTCCAGCTCCTTGATATAACTCCAGCGTTCTTCTGGTTTTGGCGGCAGACCATGGCCTTTAGGCTGGTGAGTGATTGGTGGTGTACTTTGTACACTTTCATTTTTAGTATGTACGATGAAATAAAGTCCACCAATGAATGTGACCACCAAAGCGACGGCAATAGCTAATGTCGTTTTAGGTAGCCCTTGAGCCTGATTTTTTTTCTTACCAGTACCTTTCCGACGGGGATTGGAATGCCCGCGACTCACATAATCTCGTTGTGCCACTGTGTTTAATTCGCTGAGTTATTTAAAAAAATTAAGGAGTAGATACCTAATGTTACTGAACATGTGGTTATTTGCCTAGCTTTTAGGCGAACAAGTACTCTCACGAATAAGCAATTCTGCATCTAATAATCGTGAACCTTTCGAAACCATACGGCCCTGTAGCTGTTCCAGCAACAAAAGCATTGAGTTATGCCCAATTTCATAACATGGCTGTGCCACAGTTGTCAGAGGTGGTGCGCTGTATTGAGCCATGTTGATATTATCAAAACCAACAATGGACAGGTCTTCTGGTAATTTTAATCCCATTTTTTTAGCTTGCCACATTGCACCAATTGCTATGACATCACTATGGCAGAAAATAGCGCTGGGAGGTTCCGGCAGGGTAAGCAGGATTTCTGCTGATTCAGCGCCACTTTCATGGGTGAAGTCACCTTTAACTATATATTCATCACGGATAGGGATGCTGGTACGACGTAATGCCTGAATATAACCCTGAAGCCGATATTGGCACAGTGGCATTGTGTCTGGCCCAGTAATACAGGCGATGCGTTTGTGCCCGATTTTTTGCAGGTGATGGGTGGCATTGAAAGCGGAGGTCAGATTATCGATATGGACAGTAGGAAGCCCTAGTTCAGGTGCAAATTCATTAGCCATCACCATGGGAGGCATATTTTTCTGCTCTTCTTTAGAGACATCGAAAGGAACATTTGAGCCAAGTAATATCATGCCGTCAATACGTTTGGTAATCAGCAGATTGATAAAAGCATGTTCTTGCTGTTGTTGATGTTTACAGTCACCAATCAGAACCAGATAACCATGTTTTGCCGCAGTTTCTTCAATGCCGCGGATACTTTCATTGAAGAAAGGATCGCTGATATTGGGAACGATAACCAGGATGGCTCTGGACTCATTTCGCCTCAAATTTTTGGCGAGATTATGCGGATAGTAACCCACTTCCAGTACGGCATTTTCGACTTTCTGACGGGTGTGCGAAGAAACTTTATCAGGATTCATAAGTGTTCTTGATACAGTTGCGGTAGAAACACCCGCTACTTTGGCGACATCTTTCATTGTCGCTAATGCGCAATTCTTTTTTTCCATAGTTCACTCCTCATGTTCTACAGGTAGCGAAACGATTGCTATCCGAAATGAAAGTAAAAAAAACGAAAGTAAAAAAACGCCAGTCATTCCTGTGGGGATACACTGGCGGCTCGTTTTCTACAGTCATATTAATAAATCCATTTTAAACCGATTAATAGTTCAACCCGTTACTTTGTTTACATAAAAAATGTGACATGCATCATTTATTAGAGCTACTTCGCAAATTAAGGAAATAATTGTCACTGTTTTTTCATAGACTTCTGCTCAATTTGGAGTTTTTACTGCAATAAACAATTGTCTGTTTTTTTATCAACCTTCTGTGGGGTCAACATCAATATTCCATTTTACTTTACGTGCTTGTGGCAATGCGGTGATGTGTGGATAGAGCTCTGTCATCATTTTCTGTAGAAAAATGCGCGAAGGGTGTTGCACCAGTAGTTGCCAGCGATATCGGCCACCCCGTTTGGCCTGTAATGCAGGAACCGGACCCATAATCCATACGTGTTCATCATGTCGTGGATGATGTTCAAACAGTTGGCGCATTTGTTGTAAAAAAGCAGGAGCCTGCTGATTATCGTGATCTTCCGACCGTAGCATGATATGGCTGACAAAAGGGGGTAGAAGTACTTGCTGGCGCTCTTCCATTGCCTGCTGAGCAAATGCGTCATAGCCTTTCTCCAGCAACACCTGTAAAAGTGGATGTTCTGGATGGTGGGTCTGAAGTACAACCTCTCCACGTTTGCCGGCCCGTCCTGCCCGACCGGAGACTTGAGTATACAATTGCGCGAACCGTTCAGCCGCACGGAAATCGGCAGAAAACAGGGCACCATCAACATCCAATAAAGCGACTAGTGTGACATCAGGAAAATGGTGGCCTTTTGCCAACATTTGAGTGCCGATCAAAATACGGGCACCACCCTGATGAATATCGGCGAGTTGCTGTTCCATTGCTCCTTTGCGGCTGGTGGTGTCTCTGTCGATACGGGTAACCGGAATGTTGGGAAACAGTTGAGTGATACCATCTTCAAGTTGCTCAGTACCCAGCCCCACAGGGATCAGATGTGTCGTTCCGCATTGGGGGCATTGACGAGGAATGGGTCGCTGGCTATCACAGTGATGGCAGCGCAGATAGCGATGATTCTGATGCAGGGTATAGTAGTGATCACAACGCTGGCATTCTGCTATCCAGCCACATTCATGGCAAAGCAGGGCAGGAGAATAACCACGGCGGTTCAGAAATAGGATGACCTGATTATCTGCTTTCAAATGTTCGCCAATGCGGTTAATGAGAGGCTGAGATAAACCGACGGTCAGCGGTAATCCTTTCATATCCAACAGGTGTTGGATTGCTGGCAGGGCATGACCGGCTCGTTTCGTCAAAGTAAGTTGTCTGTATTTTCCATGCTTTACATTGAATAGTGTTTCCAGTGCCGGTGTTGCTGTTCCCAGAATGATAGGAATTCCCTCTTTTTTGGCGCGGAAGACCGCCAGATCACGAGCGTGATAGCGCCAGCCATCTTGTTGCTTATAAGAATTATCATGTTCTTCATCAATGATGATGACACCTAAGTGAGCGAAAGGAGTGAACAGCGCCGAACGTGTACCGATGACAATGGCGTTTTCCCTTTGTTTTGCCCTTAACCATACCGATAACCGTTCACTGTCATTTAAGGCTGAATGCAGAACATCAACGGGTGCGTTGAAACGCTCTCTGAACCTGCGGATAGTTTGGGGAGTAAGACCAATCTCGGGGACTAAGATCAGCGCTTGTTTTCCCTGTGTCAAAATGTTTTCTAGGACACTCAGGTACACTTCGGTTTTGCCTGAGCCAGTGATGCCGGCAAGTAACCAGGGAGAAAAAGTCTGATCTTCTGCGCGAACGGCTCCAACTGCGGCGGCTTGCTCTGTATTGAGTTTTAGCCGTTCACCGATGATCCGAAAATGTTTATGCCAATTTTCAGTTTCCGGTTGTACCGGATGTAAATCAATTAATCCCTTTTTTTTCAGTGACTGTAGTACGCTTTCACTCAGTTCTAATTTAGAGACTTGGTGACGGTAAATGGATGTCTGGCGCAGTTTAGCTAAAGCTTGTTGCTGTTTGGTAGAGCGTTTAAGTTGTTCAAGAGGCAATTCACGGCCTGTTTCTGTCACTTGCCATTGCCAGAGAGGTGAGAATTCTGCGGGTTTGCCTTGTCGCAGCAAAACAGGCATGGCATGAAAAAGGACTTCGCCAAGTGGATAGTGATAATAGCAGGCAGACCACTGGAGTAACTGCCAAAGATCGTCGGGAAAAAGTGAAGATTCATCAAGTAGTTCAGTAATTGGTTTGAGTTGTTCAAGGGGGAAGTCACTGTTGTCTGTAATCCCGGTAACTACACCTATTGCATTGCGTTTGCCAAATGGCACACGTACCCGGACCCCAAGGGTGGGGATCGGCAATCTTTCAGGTAACAGATAATCAAAAGAGCGAGCTAAAGGGACAGGTAAAGCAACCTGAACAACTGTCATAAGGCGATTTCCGAATGATTATTAATGGCAAGACTAAAGCAACATATAGTGACTAAGAGTATCATAGCAAATCAGCGGATTTCATTGCGCAATAAAACGATATTCTGTATGATCCGCCGCCTTTGGTATGAAAATTACCGAACTTATTTTAATCAACACGACGTGTGGTGTCTGGCGGCGATAGGGCTGGATAGCGACGCGGCCTTAACAGAGGTTTTCCCCATGAAACAAGGTATTCATCCTAAATACGAAGAAATTACTGCATCTTGCTCTTGTGGTAATGTTATTAAAATCAAATCTACCGTAGGTCACGACTTGAACCTGGACGTTTGTGGTGCATGCCACCCGTTCTACACCGGTAAGCAGCGTGACGTTGCGACTGGTGGTCGTGTTGATCGCTTTAACAAACGTTTCAGCGTTCCAGGTTTCAAGAAGTAATTCTTGCTTCCAACAAAAATGCCCGATGTTTTTCATCGGGCATTTTTGTTATATCTAATTGATTTCAAGTCGCAGTACAGCATACAAACAACGACTTGAGATAAAGGAGATATCAATATTCCCAAGTTTCGGGATCGATCCCATGCTCACGCATTATGGCTTTTGCAGCTTCAGGGATTTCATCATGACGTTCTTTACGTAAATCATCATCGTTAGGCAAGGGCTGTCCAGTGAACGCATGGAGAAATGCTTCACACAGCAATTCGCTATTTGTTGCATGACGCAGATTGTTTACCTGACGACGAGTACGCTCATCTGTCAGTATTTTCAATACCTTTAATGGAATTGAAACCGTAATTTTTTTGACCTGTTCACTTTTTTTGCCATGTTCAGCATAAGGGCTGACATACTCACCGTTCCACTCAGCCATGAGATACCTTAAATAGTTTTAAATCAAACAACTGAAATCAGAAATAAAAGGAATTATTTCTGAACTATGTTCATGTCGATAATTCGGCATTTTAGCATATTTCCCCTATCGACTATATCGCTATGGTTAATGAATTCACAAAATATGCCCTAATTTGGCATAAAAAGTGGGGGTAATGATTGGATTGTGTTATTAAACCGTAAATTATTTTGGATGTCTAGATGTATTGACGTCTATCTTTCCGGAGGTTATTCTTTTGTGACTCCGAAAAATAAGATAACGGGTAAAGATTATGGGGTGTAAACAAGCTACGGTCGCGGTACAAAGCGGTACAAATATTGATGAACAATATGGTTGTGTTGTCCCGCCTATCTATCTTTCTAGCACGTACAATTTCACTGGGTTTAATGAACCGAGAGCGCATGATTACTCGCGGCGTGGTAATCCCGGTCGTGATGTTGTCCAGCAGGTTTTGGCTGAACTGGAGGGCGGAACAGGTGCTGTAATGACCAGCAGTGGTATGTCAGCCATTCACCTGTTGTGCACCGTTTTCTTGCAACCGGGAGATTTATTGGTAGCACCCCATGATTGTTATGGTGGGAGTTACCGCCTGTTTGATAGCTTAAGCCGCCGTGGCGCTTATAATGTTATTTTCGTTGATCAGGCGGATGATTCGGCACTGAAACAGGCAATTGCTCAAAAGCCTAAATTGGTCTTGATTGAAACGCCAAGTAATCCATTGCTGCGTATTGTGGATATTCGGTACATCTGTGGTCTGGCTCGTGAAGCAGGTGCATTGACGGTAGTTGATAACACGTTTTTAAGCCCTGTGCTGCAAAAACCATTGGATTTGGGAGCAGATTTAGTTGTCCATTCCTGCACAAAATACCTGAATGGACATTCTGATTTGATTGCCGGTGCAATTATTGCCAAAGATCCCGCTCTGGCTGGGGATTTGGCATGGTGGGCAAACAATATCGGTGTGACCGGGGGAGCCTTCGACAGTTACTTGTTGTTGCGAGGCATTCGTACTTTGTCTGCGCGGGTACTTCTACAGCAAAGCAACACGGCTGCCATTGTGGAATATTTACAGCAACAGCCACAAGTGAAAAAACTCTACTATCCAGCGCTGAAAGATCATCCAGGGCATGAAATAGCTCTTCAGCAGCAAACAGGTTTTGGCGCGATGCTGAGTTTTGAACTTGATGGTGATGAACAAACAATGCGTCGCTTTTTATCTGCGTTAAAATTATTTACTCTGGCGGAATCGTTGGGTGGTGTGGAGTCATTGATTTCTCATACAGCTACGATGACGCATGCTGGTATGTCGGCAGAAGCAAGGAAACAGGCAGGGATTACGGACTCACTTCTTCGTGTCTCTGTTGGAATAGAAGATAGTCAGGATTTAATTGCTGATTTGGATAATGCATTTCAGGCAGCGGCAACGAGGTAATCATGATTGAACTGGCAACAGCAGGGGCGGAATCTGGCCGCCAGTTACATAAATTTGGCGGCAGCAGCCTTGCAGATGTGAAATGTTATAAGCGGGTTGCGGATATTATGGCGAATTATAGCCAGCCGGGTGACTTGATGGTGGTATCCGCAGCAGGCAGTACGACTAATCAACTGATTGATTGGCTGAAATTGAGTCAGAGTGACCGTATTTCAGCTCATCAAGTTCAGCAATCCTTACGGCGCTACCAGCAAGAGTTGATCCGCGGATTATTGCCAGAAACTGTTGCTGAAACTCTGATCGCACATTTTGTTGCAGATTTGGAAAGGTTGAGTGCGCTGTTGGATAAACCAATTAGTGACATTACCTATTCTGAAGTTGTTGGTCATGGCGAAATATGGTCCGCTCGCCTGATGGCCGCAGTGCTTGAATCACAAGGTATTCCCAGCACCTGGCTGGATGCGCGCCAATTTCTGCGCGCAGAACGGGCAGCTCAGCCACAAGTTGATGTCAATCTTTCCCAGCCTTTGCTGAGTCAGTTATTAGTCCAGAATTCCAATAAGCGCTTAGTGGTGACAGGTTTTATTTCCAGTAATCAGAAGGGTGAAACCGTACTATTGGGGCGCAATGGTAGTGATTATTCTGCAACACAAGTTGGTGCATTAGCTGGTGCTAAAAAAGTGACAATCTGGAGTGATGTGGCCGGGGTTTACAGTGCAGATCCGCGCAAAGTTAAGGATGCGTGTCTCCTGCCATTATTGCGTCTGGATGAGGCCAGCGAACTGGCTCGTCTGGCGGCTCCTGTACTTCACACCCGTACATTACAGCCAGTTTCCGTCAGCGATATCGATTTGCAATTACGTTGTAGTTATCAGCCTGAGCAAGGCTCTACTCGCATTGAACGAGTTTTGGCGACAGGAACAGGAGTTAAAATCGTTACTAGCCACGATGATGTTTGCCTGATTGAGTTGCACTTTTCTTCTGCCCATAACTTTAAACAAATTTATAAAGATATCGACTCGTTGTTAAAGCGTGCTCAAATCCGTCCTTTGGCGACGGGGCTGCATGCTGACTGCAATCTGATCCAGCTTTGTTATACCTCTGAAGTTGTTAATAGTGCCCTTGATGTTTTGCAGGATGCATCTTTGCCAGGAAAACTTTCCTTGCGTGAAGGATTATCATTGGTGGCTTTGGTGGGAGCAGGCGTATGCAAAAATCCGCTACATAGCCACCGTTTTTATCAGCAATTGAAAGACCAACCAGTTGAATTTATCTGGCATGCAGAAGATGACATCAGTCTGGTTGCTGTATTGCGTCTGAGCCAGACATCGCACTTGATTCAGGGATTGCACCAGAGCCTGTTCCGGGCAGAAAAACGTATTGGGTTGGTTCTGTTTGGTAAAGGAAATATCGGGTCACGTTGGCTGGAATTGTTTGCACGTGAACAGAAAAATATCTCTGCACGCAGTGATTTTGAATTCATTTTAGCGGGAATTGTCGATAGCCGCCGGAGCCTGCTGAACTATCAGGGTATTGACGCAAGTCGGGCACTGGCATTCTTTAATGATGAAGCCACCATACATGAAGGTGACGAACTGTTTTTATGGATGCGGGCACATCCTTATGATGATTTAGTGGTGTTGGATATAACGGCAAGTGAAGAATTGGCGAGTAACTACATAGATTTTGCCAGCTATGGTTTTCATGTGATTAGTGCCAATAAAGCCGCTGGTTCATCTGACAGTAATATTTACCGCATGATCCGGGATGCTTTTGTAAAAACAGGTCGTCATTGGCTATACAATGCGACCGTCGGTGCCGGGTTGCCAATTAACTATTCTGTCAGGGACTTGCGGGAAAGCGGGGATACTATCCTGTCTATCAGTGGCATTTTCTCCGGTACTTTATCGTGGTTATTCTTACAGTTTGATGGCTCAGTTCCTTTCAGTGATCTGGTAGAACAAGCATGGCAACAAGGGTTGACGGAGCCTGATCCTCGTATTGATCTTTCCGGTCAGGATGTGATGCGAAAACTGGTTATCTTGGCTCGTGAGGCAGGTTATGAGATAGAGTCGGATCAGGTACGGGTAGAATCACTTGTGCCGACAGAAGCCAGTGTTGGTTCTATTGAAGAGTTCTTCGAAAACAGTTCTGCTATTAATGAGCAAATGCTGAAACGGTTAGAAGCTGCGCGTGAAATGGGAATGGTACTGCGTTATGTTGCGCGTTTTGATACTAAAGGTAAGGCGAAAGTCGGGGTGGAAGCTGTGTGCTTAGAACATCCTTTAGCTTCGTTATTGCCGGGGGATAATATCTTTGCCATAGAAAGCCGTTGGTATCGTGACAATCCATTGGTTATCCGTGGTCCGGGAGCCGGGCGAGATGTGACTGCCGGGGCAATCCAATCGGATTTGAACCGTTTATCACAACTTTTATAAAACATGACGCTTTCGGTCGGGATATTTCGCTTTCTATCCCGACTAATCCTCCCAATTTGTTTGTTTTCTGATATGACCAAATTGTTTGTTTTCTGGTATGAATAGTGTGTTTAGAAATAATGTGTTAGAAACAAATAAAACACGCATACAGCAACACAAGGTCAGGAATCACATGAATCAGCAATATTCCGCAATGCGCAGTAATGTCAGTATGCTTGGTAAGATACTGGGAGACACGATCAAAGAGGCTCAGGGAAAAGATATTCTTGATAAAGTTGAAACAATAAGGAAGTTATCTAAATCTTCTCGTGCCGGAAACGAAGCTAATCGCCAGCAACTTTTATCAACACTACAGAATTTATCTAATGATGAATTGCTGCCAGTTGCCAGAGCGTTTAACCAGTTTCTTAATCTGACCAACGTTGCTGAACAATATCACAATATTTCCCGGCATGGTGAAGCTGCCAGCAATCCTGTGGCATTGGCTGCACTATTTGATCGACTGAAAAGTAAAAATTTTAATAATGACGATCTGGTTAAGGCAGTTAATGAGCTTTCCATTGAGCTGGTGCTGACAGCACATCCAACAGAAATTGCCCGTCGTACCCTGATCCATAAATTGGTTGAAGTGAATGCGTGTTTGGCGCAGCTTGATCATGATGATTTAGCCGATTATGAGCGTAATAATATTACGCGTCGTTTACGTCAGCTTATTGCTCAGTCATGGCATACCGATGAAATCCGCAAAATTCGGCCCACACCGATTGATGAAGCTAAATGGGGTTTTGCGGTGGTGGAAAATAGCTTATGGGAAGGCGTTCCTGCATTTTTGCGTGAATTTAATGAGCAATTAGAAGAATCTATTGGTTACAGTCTGCCAGCAGAAGCTGTTCCTATCTGTTTTACTTCCTGGATGGGGGGAGATCGGGATGGAAATCCTAATGTTACCGCAGAAATTACCCGCCATGTGTTGTTGCTCAGTCGCTGGAAAGCGGCGGATCTGTTCCTGAAAGATATTCAGATTTTGGTATCAGAGCTTTCCATGTCGGAATGTACGCCAGAACTGCGTCAGATGGCAGGAGGTGATGAGGTTATAGAGCCTTACCGTGAAATTGCTAAGCAGTTGCGGGCACAATTAAATAGTACACTGACATATCTGGAAAAACGCCTGAAAGGCGAGCAAGTTATCCCCCCTACGGATTTATTGCTGTATAACGAACAATTGTGGCAGCCACTCTATGCTTGTTATCAATCGTTGAAAGCCTGCGGTATGGAAATTATCGCTAACGGCCAATTACTGGATACCTTGCGTCGTGTTCGTTGTTTCGGCCTGTCATTGGTGCGTATTGATATCCGGCAGGAAAGTACCCGCCATACTGATGCCATTGCAGAACTGACCCAATATCTGGAAATGGGTGATTATGCGAGCTGGTCAGAAACCGAAAAACAGGCATTTTTACTGCGCGAACTGAATTCTAAACGTCCGTTGATCCCCCGTGATTGGCAACCAAGTGCCGAGACGCAAGAAGTTTTAGAAACCTGCAAAGTGATTGCAGAAACACCACAAGATGCGATTGCGGCATATGTCATTTCCATGGCAAAAATGCCTTCAGATGTACTGGCGGTGAAGCTATTGCTGAAAGCAGCGGGCTGCCCGTTATCATTGCCTGTTGCACCATTGTTCGAAACCCTTGATGACCTGAATAATGCAGAACGTGTTATCCAGCAATTGCTCCGTATCGAATGGTATCGTGAACTGATTCAGGATAAGCAAATGGTCATGATTGGCTATTCTGATTCAGCAAAAGATGCGGGAGTAATGGCTGCATCCTGGGCTCAATACCGTGCTCAGGATGCGCTGATCAGATTGTGTGAAAAAGAGAGTGTGAAGCTGACACTGTTTCACGGACGGGGAGGCACAATTGGTCGTGGTGGAGCTCCGGCGCATTCGGCTTTACTTTCTCAACCACCGGGAAGCCTGAAAGGGGGATTGCGTGTAACAGAGCAGGGCGAAATGATCCGCTTTAAGTTTGGCTTACCACAGGTGACGATCAGCAGTCTGGCGATGTACGCCAGTGCTATTCTGGAAGCTAACTTACTGCCGCCACCGGAACCAAAAGCGGAATGGAAACAAGTCATGGACACACTCTCCGATGTTTCCTGCGACATGTATCGTGATTACGTTCGTGAGCAGCCGGAGTTTGTGCCTTATTTCCGTTCAGCGACACCTGAACCGGAGCTGGCGAAATTACCGTTAGGCTCGCGCCCCGCTAAACGTCGTCCTACAGGTGGTGTTGAAAGCCTGCGGGCAATCCCGTGGATCTTCGCGTGGACACAAAACCGTCTGATGCTTCCGGCATGGTTGGGGGCGGGAGCAGCACTGCAACACGTAATAGATGTGGGAAAACAGGATATCTTGTCAGAAATGTCCCGTGATTGGCCTTTCTTCACTACTCGTATTGCCATGTTGGAAATGGTGTTTGCCAAAGCGGACTTATGGCTGGCGGAATATTATGACCAACGTTTAGTTGATAAAAAACTGTGGTCACTGGGGATTAAACTTCGTAATCAACTTGTAGCGGATATCGAAACGGTTCTGATGATCTCACAGGATGAGCAGTTGATGGCAGATTTACCGTGGATAGCCGAATCTATCGCATTGCGTAATGTATATACCGATCCATTGAACGTCCTACAGGCAGAATTATTACAACGCTCCCGTCAGCAGGAACAACCCGACCCTCGTGTGGAACAGGCGCTGATGGTAACAATAGCAGGGGTTGCGGCAGGAATGCGCAATACAGGTTAGCTTTTCGTTTACTTGATGATAAAAGCCGAACAGTTTCCCATTCGGCTTTTATCATCGGTGGGTATGGTAATGAGTTATCAAGCTGGATGGCATATCCTGAATATCGTTAGTATGGTTATTATTTCTGGGTTTATGTTTTGTTTTTTGTCAAATATAACAGCGTGTATTGATGAGAAATTGTGCATGTATATGTATAATTTTCTTGTCCAACATATGGAGGACAAAATATGAATAACAACAATAAAGATCGGAATAGTTCGATGCCATATTTGATAGAAGATGTAGACTTTAACCTTAAATTGCGTCTTTCAGACAAGAACATAGAACAGACTATTTCTTTTCTTGAGAATGGTGCAAAAGATTTTATCTTGCCTGATTTTGTTGTCCCGTACGGATATCGTTTTGTTAAGTCATTAAAGCAAGATCAATACCGAATGATCACCATCAGCGATAAACCGGAAACAGTCTATGCCGTTAAACTGATTTTCCGCAGAGATATTGTTGTTGATAAAGAAACTTGTACCCAAATTATGGTCTGGCGCACTTTTAGTCCAGAACATCAAGAGGCTGTTAGTGGTTTTCCCCGGCGTTTTTTCAGATTTTTGCTTGAGAATTACAGCATTATTGTGACAGATGAAGAGCAAACTGGTGATGGTAAACGTTTTTGGCAGATTATGATCGCCTGGTCTATGTCCGTTGGTTATCACGTTTATGTTTCTGATGGTGGTGAAATCGATCGTCCGTTAACAGTTGTATCCAGTATGGATGAACTCATTGAGAAGTGGGATAGCTTTTGTTGGGGAACAGATGCAGATTTACATCGCCATCGTTTGATTGTGATCAGTCAGGAAATTTTGTAACCCGTAGGGTGAATTACATTAAAGCCAGAATATAACCACGCCGAACTACCATCTAGTCCGGCTTTTTTTAAGGATAAAAATCAACAAGGACGAACACCTAACGTGTGGCAAATAGCGTAACTCAATTCCGCACGGTTCAGGGTATAAAAATGAAAATCCTTCACTCCTTCACGACTCAGAATTTTCACCATATCCATCGCAATAGACGCGCCAACTAAATTGCGGCTTTCAGGGTCATCATCCAATCCCTCAAACATTCTGGTCATCCAGCTTGGGATGCGAACATTAGTGATAGCGGCAAATCGCTGTAACTGACGGAAATTTGAGACAGGCAAAATCCCCGGCACAATTTCCACATCAATTCCTGTTGATACACAGCGATCACGAAAACGCAGATAACTTTCCACATCAAAAAAGAACTGGGTAATGGCGCGATTTGCTCCCGCATCAATTTTTCTTTTCAGGTTAATGAGGTCAGACTGTGCGCTTTTTGCCTCTGGATGCACTTCCGGATAAGCCGCGACGGAAATATCAAAATCCGCCTCTTTCTTTAAAAGATCTACTAAATCAGTACCATACATTTCTGGTTTGCAGCTACCATCGGGTAAATCACCACGCAAGGCCACAATATGTCGAATACCGTTTTTCCAGTAATCGCGAGCGATATCACGTAATTCTTCACGGCTGGCATCAATGCAAGTTAAATGCGGAGCTGCATCAAGACCAGTTTTGTCCTTGATTCCTTTGATAATGCTATGGGTGCGGTTACGTTCGCCGGAATTAGCGCCATAAGTCACGGAAACAAAATTAGGTTTCAGTTTGCTCAGTCGGTCAATGGATTTCCACAGAGTTTGTTCCATTTCAATGGTTCTGGGAGGAAAGAATTCAAAGGAAACACGGATCTGGCCTTCAAGTTCAGCCAGATTCTGATTTAGTGCCTCTTGATGATTTGCATGAAAAAAACTCATATCCTGCGCCCTCCTGAACAAACGGAACTTATATCCGTCTACGTTTAGATGTTTAAATGTTTAAATGTTTATATGTCTATCCATTTAGATGTCCAAATAGAATGAGCGAAGCAGGATTTTTAGTCAATTAGGAAATGGCTTATTTCCGATGAGGAATATTCAAAGTGATCAGGAAAGAAATTCATGTTGGGGATTGAATGAAAAATAACCACCGGTGTATTGGGTGTTAAAAGAAAGTTAAAGCAAGGAAAGAGAAGGTATGGATAGTACTGAGAATCAATTAGTTGTTAAAAAAGAATTAACTATAGATGAGCAAAAAAGCTTTAGCGATTTTGTCGTATACGTTGATGAAAGTGGTGATCACGGTCTCATACAGCTCGATAAAGAGTATCCTGTCTTCGTTTTAGCTTTTTGTATTTTTTACAAAGAACATTATCTTTCAAAAGTAGTGCCAGAGTTACAACGACTTAAATTTGACTATTTTGGTCATGATCTTGTAATCCTCCATGAACATGAAATCCGCAAAGAAAAAAGAGATTTTACTATTTTTAGGACACGTGAAGCAAAGAATCAATTTTTAGAACGGCTCAATAAAATAATCAATGAAAGTAATTTTATATTGTCGGCATGTGTAATTGAAAAGCATAAAATGAATATTAGCAAAGATGAGG
This sequence comes from Xenorhabdus budapestensis, assembly GCF_002632465.1. GTDB lineage: Bacteria > Pseudomonadota > Gammaproteobacteria > Enterobacterales > Enterobacteriaceae > Xenorhabdus > Xenorhabdus budapestensis. The sequence goes on from NZ_NIBS01000015.1 coordinate 83,502, forward strand.
TTCAGAACCCATATCATATCGCATTGCGTTATTGTTTAGAGACGTTATATGATTTTGTAGCAGAAAAAGGCCAGCAGGAACGAGAAACTCACGTTATTGTGGAACAGCGAGGTTCCAAAGAAGATAAAGAACTTGAACTAGAATTTCTTCAAATTTGTAATGGAGAAAATAAGTATCATAGGAATTTGCCTTTTAAGATTAGAATGGCAGCAAAAACAAGCAATTCCTCTGGTTTACAACTTGCTGATCTGGTTGCTAGACCTATTGGCAGGCATATCTTGAAACCAGAACAAGCTAATCAAGCATTTGCTATCTTGAAGAAGAAATTCTTTTGTGAAGGAGGAAGAAATAACGTAGGAATAGGTTATAAGCAGTGGGGATTAAAAGTTTTTCCTTAGTTTCAAATAGCGAAAAACCCCGATGTACTCACCGAGGTTATAACGCCGACCGGGTACTCCCAATCCATTTATGGTAACAATTGTTGCCACTTTTTGATGTAAAGTCAAGTAAGCTGCTTGATAGAAAAGGTTATTGATTTACCACCTTTAATCCACATTCAAACAAAAATGTTCCACAATCTGAGAAATCAATTTTTTCGTCGGTTCAATCATCGACACTTCTAAATACTCATCAGGCTGATGAGCCTGTTCAATTGAGCCCGGTCCCAAAACCAATGTTGGGCATAACCCCTGAATAAAAGGGGCTTCGGTACAGTAATTGACTGTCTCTGCTTTTGTTCGCAGCAGTTTTTCGATGACACCTACTAGCTTGTGATTAGTCGGACACTCATAACCCGGAATGGGAGGATGAAGCGCTGTAACATTCAGGCGTCCCGGCCAGCGCTGTTTGACAGGCTCTAGTACCTCATTCAGTGCTTCGTTCAAATCCTGCAAAGTGAGTCCAGGCAGCGGGCGGATATCCATATGCAGTTCGCAACAGGCACAGATACGGTTTGCCGCATCTCCACCGTGGATATGACCAAAATTCATCGTAGGATAGGGAATAGAGAAAGCCGGATTGTGGTAACGCTCTTGCAAAGTATTGCGTAGTTTCATCAACTGAGTGATGGATTCGTGCATCAAGTCAATGGCATTGACGCCTCGGGCAGGATCGCTGGAGTGTCCGGATTTACCTTCAATGCGGATAGCGTGGGCAACATGCCCTTTGTGGGCGCGGATAGGTTGTAATGACGTAGGTTCGCCAATGATGGCAAAATCAGGCCGGATAGTAGAATTGGCTGCGAAATAGCGTGCTCCCGCCATTGATGTTTCTTCATCTGCGGTAGCCAGAATATAAAGAGGATGAGATAGTTTGCTGGTGTCGATATTCCGCAATGCATCAATAATAAAGGCAAAGAAGCCTTTCATATCAGCAGTGCCCAGTCCATATAATTTGCCGTTGCGTTCGATCAGTGTGAATGGATCTTGAGTCCAGCGTCCGTCGTCAAATGGTACGGTATCTGTGTGACCACATAATAGTAAACCTCCAGAACCGCTTCCCAATGTTGCTAGCATATTGAATTTACAGCGGGTTTCCGGAACAGGCTGGATCTCAATTTCAAAACCAATCTCTTTCAGCCAATCAGCCAGTAGATTGATAACCACTTCATTGCTTTGATCCAATTCTTCATCCACTGCACTGATAGAAGGCGCAGCAATAAGCTGGTGATATAACTCAATAAATGTTGGTAATTTAATATTCACTGTTGACAGCCCTTATTCAAGATAGTATCAATATTAATGCAATATTATTGAATATAAATTCAATTGTATTTTTGGGTTACTACATTGGGTTAATACATACATCGGGTTAATACAAGGTGAATAAATCCCATGCTTAATACGCTGATAGTTGGTGCCAGTGGTTATACCGGAGCAGAGTTAGCAGCATATCTGCAACGTCATCCTTATGTCCATCTTTCCGGTCTGATGGTTTCTTCTCAAAGTACTGATGCAGGGAAATGTTTTTCAGAGCTTTATCCACAATATAAAGGGATCCTGGATTTACCCTTACAGCCGTTGATAGATGTTGCTGAAGCTGCGAATGGTATTGATGTCGTTTTTCTTGCTACGGCTCATGAAGTCAGCCATGACATTGCACCGATATTTTTGCAAGCGGGTTGTATCGTCTTTGATTTATCTGGTGCCTATCGCGTACGAAATACACAGTTTTATTCAGAATACTATGGATTTGAGCATAAAAATACAAACTGGCTTGAGCAGGCAGTATATGGATTGGTGGAATGGCAGGCAGAAGAAATCAAAACTGCCCGGCTTGTTGCGGTTCCGGGCTGTTATCCCACGGTTTCACAGCTTTCGCTGAAACCTTTGTTGGAAGAAGGTTTGCTGGATACAGAACAGTGGCCTGTGATTAATGCTGTCAGCGGTGTAAGTGGTGCTGGGCGTAAAGCTTCACTGAATAACAGTTTCTGTGAAGTCAGTTTGCAGCCTTATGGGATTTTTAATCACCGTCATCAACCTGAAATCACGACACATTTAGGTACAGAGGTAATCTTCACACCTCATTTAGGCAATTTTGCGCGGGGGATCCTTGCCACAATTACCTGTAAGCTGAAATCAGGCGTGACAGAGGAACAAATTAGGCAGGCATATCAGCAGGCTTATCACAATAAGCCACTGATCCGGTTGTATGAAAAAGGCGTCCCTGCGTTGAAGGCAGTTGTGGGATTGCCATTTTGTGATATTGGTTTTGCTGTACAAGGGCAGCACCTGATTATTGTCGGGGCTGAGGATAATTTGCTGAAAGGTGCAGCAGCACAGGCTGTTCAGTGTATGAATATCCGGTTCGGACTCGAAGAAACTCAGGCATTGCTTTAATTCAACAATCATTTAATACCGACAGAGGATAAATCCGATGGAGCCGTTAGTTATCAAGTTGGGTGGTGTGTTATTAGATAGTCACGAAGCGCTGGTGCGGTTATTTTCTACATTACAGTCATATCGAAAAACGCATAAGCGCCCACTGGTAATTGTACACGGAGGGGGTTGTTTGGTTGATGGCCTGATGCAGAAATTACAGTTACCGATTACGAAGAAGCAAGGTCTGCGTGTAACGCCAGCAGATCAGCTCGACATTATTACCGGAACACTGGCAGGTACAGCCAATAAAACTTTGCTCGCCTGGGCGACAAAGTACCGTTTACCTGCCGTTGGCTTGTGTCTGGGGGATGGCGGTATTGTGAAAGTTTCTCAGCTTGATGAGGAACTTGGTCACACTGGCAGAGCTCATCCCGGTAATCCGGATTTACTGAAACTTTTATTGGATCTCGGCTACATCCCCATTATCAGCTCTATTGGTATTACTGAAAATGGCGAGTTAATGAATGTCAATGCAGATCAGGCTGCTACAGCTATTGCGCAGGTGTTGCATGCGGATTTGGTTTTGTTGTCGGATGTCAGTGGCATTCTGGATGGAAAGGGACAACGAATTGCTGAAGTTACGGAAGAAAAAATAAAGCGGCTTATTGAGCAAGGAGTCATTACCGACGGCATGATTGTGAAAGTTCATGCAGCATTGGAAGCCGCAAAAACATTAGGGCATCCGGTAGATATTGCAAGCTGGCGTTATGCTGACCAACTGATTGCGCTATTTAATGGTATACCCGTTGGCACTCGCATTCTGGCATAACAAGATAGAACAAATTTGGTTTGGCGTTCAACTGAGATGAATAAAAGTAAAAGGCTATCTCTATGACTATTACCTCAACAACTATTACTTCAACAACTACTACCTCAACGAAAAGCAGTATTAAGAAAATTGTTCTGGCATATTCTGGCGGTTTGGATACTTCTGCCATCATTCCGTGGTTAAAAGAAAACTATGGCAATTGTGAAGTTATCGCATTTGTTGCGGATGTTGGCCAGAGTCGAGAAGACTTAGATGGTATAGAACAAAAAGCGTTACTTTCTGGCGCTTCAGAATGTCATATCGCCGATCTACGTGAAGAATTCATCAAAGAGTATGTTTATCCGGTACTGAAAACGGGGGCATTGTATGAAGGCCGTTATTTGCTCGGCACTTCAATGGCGCGTCCTATTATTGCCAAAGCACAGGTTGAATTAGCACTGAAAGTGGGAGCTGATGCTCTTGCTCATGGTGCAACAGGCAAAGGTAATGATCAGGTGCGTTTTGAGAGTACTTATACCGCGTTGGCTCCACACCTGAAAGTAGTTGCCCCATGGCGGGAATGGGATTTGCGTTCCCGTGAAGCCTTACTGGATTATCTGAAAGTTCGTGATATTCCCACAACCGCAACGTTGGAAAAAATCTACAGTCGTGATGAAAACGCATGGCACATCTCGACCGAAGGCGGAGTATTGGAAAACACGTGGAATGCAGCCAATAAAGATTGTTGGGTGTGGACTGTGGAGCCAGAAGATGCACCTGATGAACCGGAATATGTCTCTGTCACTGTTGAAAAAGGGGAAGTGGTTGGAGTAAATGGCAAGGTATTGTCCCCATATCAATGCCTTGATGAGTTGAATACATTGGGAGCTAAACACGGTATCGGCCGGATCGATATTGTGGAAAACCGTTTGGTGGGAATGAAATCCCGTGGTTGCTACGAAACTCCGGGAGGAACCATCATGATGGCTGCACTACGTGGTATTGAACAGCTAGTGCTGGATCGCGATAGTTTCAAATGGCGTCAGCAATTGGGGCTTGAGATGTCCTATGTTGTCTATGATGGTCGTTGGTTTGTACCATTGCGCCAGTCTATTCAGGCTGCGGCGGAAACACTTGCTGAGAATGTCAGTGGTGAAGTGATCTTGACGCTGTATAAAGGGCAGGTAACAGCAATACAGAAACAATCGCCTCATAGCCTCTATTCTGAAGAGTTCGCCACCTTCGGAGAAGATGACGTTTATGATCATAGGCATGCGGAAGGGTTTATCCGCCTCCATTCGCTTTCTTCCCGTATCCGTGCGTTGAACAGTAAAAAATAATTTCCGGGCAATCAGAGAAAAGAGGTACGCAATTATGGCACTTTGGGGTGGACGTTTCAGTCAGGAAGCCGATCAGCGGTTCAAGCAATTTAATGATTCTCTGCGTTTTGACTATCGCTTGGCGGAGCAGGATATTATCGGCTCTGTTGCATGGTCAAAGGCGTTGGTTACAGTCGGTGTTTTGACACCAGAAGAACAACAAAAGCTGGATTTGGCGCTGAATGAGTTATTGGATGAGGTACGAGCCAACCCCAAGGCTATTTTGCAAAGTGATGCGGAAGATATTCATAGCTGGGTGGAAGGGCAACTAATTGCAACAGTAGGGGATCTTGGCAAAAAATTGCATACAGGGCGCAGCCGTAACGATCAGGTTGCGACAGATCTGAAATTATGGTGCAAGGGGCAGATAGCGGATATTCAGCAAGCGCTTATAGCGTTACAACAAGCGCTGGTGATTACTGCTGAAAATAACCAGGATGCAGTAATGCCGGGTTATACCCATTTGCAACGGGCACAACCCGTTACTTTCGCACATTGGTGTCTTGCTTATGCAGAAATGCTTAGTCGTGATGAGACTCGCTTGCAAGATACTCTGAAACGGTTGGATGTCAGCCCATTGGGATGCGGTGCGCTGGCGGGAACGGCGTACGATATTGACCGGGAACAATTGGCGTCATGGCTTGGTTTTGCTTCAGCAACCCGTAATAGTTTAGATAGTGTTTCAGATCGTGACCATGTTCTGGAACTGCTATCCGACGCCAGTATCAGCATGATCCATCTTTCACGTTTTGCTGAAGACCTGATTTTCTTCAACAGTGGAGAAGCTGGTTTTATAGAACTGTCGGATCGGGTAACTTCCGGCTCATCCCTGATGCCCCAAAAGAAAAATCCTGATGCACTGGAATTGATCCGTGGTAAATGTGGCCGGGTACAAGGTGCATTAACAAGTATGATGATGATGCTGAAAGGTCTTCCCCTTGCTTATAACAAAGACATGCAGGAAGACAAAGAGGGCTTGTTTGATGCATTGGATACATGGCGGGATTGCCTGCACATGGCAGTGTTGGTATTGGATGATATTCAGATAAAACGTGATCATTGCAAGGAGGCTGCACAACAGGGTTATGCCAATGCTACTGAATTGGCAGATTATCTGGTGGCAAAAGGTATTCCGTTTCGTGAAGCACATCACATTGTTGGTGAGGCAGTGATTGCTGCGATAAAGAAAGGTAATGCGTTGGAAGAATTGTCATTATCTGAACTGCAACAATTTAGTGAAACTATTTCGATAGATGTATATGACATTTTATCGTTACAGTCTTGTCTGGATAAACGTTTGGCAAAAGGTGGTGTAGCACAGAAACAGGTGAAACTGGCCATTGCTGAGGCGAAGCAGAGGTTACATATCAATTAATTTTCTCTGACTGGACAGCCTGTTTATTATGACAGGCTGGTTTGCCATGCTGTCGTAATAATTTCTGTTTTTTTGATTTTTCATAAAATGTTTTATAAAAACGCCAGAGATCACAAGCATTTGATAGTTCTATTCCCTCGTGCATATAATGGCTTACACTAAACAATTCTATCATTGATATAAAACAATGAGGTTGGGAATGAATATCCGAGATCTGGAATATCTTGTGGCTCTTGCTGAGTGTCGGCATTTCCGGCGAGCCGCTGATTCTTGCCATGTTAGTCAACCAACACTCAGTGGGCAGATACGTAAACTTGAAGATGAATTGGGTGTGATGCTGCTCGAACGCACAAGCCGTAAGGTCTTGTTTACACAACAAGGTATGTTGTTAGTGGAGCAAGCCAAGACGGTATTACGGGAAGTAAAGGTCTTACAGGAAATGGCTGCTCTGCAAGGTGAAAGTATGTCCGGGCCACTGCATATCGGTCTTATTCCTACAGTCGGCCCTTATCTCCTGCCATTGATTATTCCTGAATTGCATAAATTGTTTCCCAAACTGGAAATGTATCTGCATGAAGCTCAAACTCAGAATTTGTTGGCTCAACTTGATAGTGGAAAACTTGACTGCGCTATTTTGGCTTCGTTGAAAGAAACAGAAGCATTCATTGAATTGCCCCTCTTTGAGGAATCAATGAAACTTGCGGTCTATGAAGAGCACAAATGGGCGAACCGAACTAGGGTCAAAATGGGAGATCTTGCAGGGGAAAAATTATTGATGCTGGAAGATGGTCACTGCCTGCGTGATCAAGCAATGGGGTTTTGTTTTCAGGCTGGAGCCAAAGAAGATACCCATTTCAGGGCAACCAGTTTGGAAACTTTGCGTAATATGGTTGCGGCGGGGAGTGGCATCACTTTATTACCCGCTCTGTCTGTTCCTAAAGAGAGAAAACGGGATGGTGTCTGTTATCTAGAATGCCATGAACCTGTGCCTGAGCGTTCTATCATTTTGGTTTATCGTCCCGGTTCACCTCTGCGTGGTCGCTATGAGCAATTGGCAGAGGCGATTCAGGCCAAAATGGGAAATTATTTTGAAGTCAACGGAACAGCATCAAAATAATCGATTTAGCCCATTGAGAGCTGCAACACGGTATGCTTCAGCCATAGTTGGGTAGTTGAAGGTAGTATTAACGAAATATTCGATATTATTGCCTTCACCTTTTTGCTCCATAATCGCTTGACCGATATGGATAATCTCTGCGGCTCGTTCGCCAAAACAGTGAATACCCAGTATCTGTTTTGTCTCGCGGTGGAATAGTATCTTGATACTACCTACATTCATTCCTGCAATCTGCGCTCTGGCCAGATGTTTGAATTGGGCTCGTCCGACTTCATACGGGATTTTCATCGCCGTCAATTGCTGCTCAGTTTTACCTACCGAACTAATTTCTGGTATGGTGTAGATGCCTGTTGGGATATCTTCCACCAGATGCATTTCAGCATCTCCGGCCATGATGGCTTTTGCTGCAATGCGCCCTTGATCGTAGGCAGCGGAAGCGAGACTTGGATAACCAATCACATCACCAACCGCATAAATATTCTCATTGCTGGTTTGGTAGACTCGGTTCACTTTCAATAAACCACGGTTATCTGTTTCCAGCCCGACATTCTCCAATCCGAGTTTGTCTGTATTACCTGTTCGGCCATTGGCGTACAGTAAACAATCTGCTTTAACTTTTTTGCCTGATTTCAGATGGATAATCACACCATCATCAAGACCTTCGATCTTTTCATATTCTTCATTATGACGGATGACAATACCGCTATTCCAGAAATGGTAAGACAAGGCGTCAGACATCTCTTGATCGAGAAATGACAGCAGATGATCACGGGTGTTGATCAAATCTACCTTAACGCCTAATCCACGGAAGATAGAAGCATATTCACAGCCAATCACTCCTGCACCATAAATAATAACGTGGCGTGGTTCATGCTCCAGTTGCAGAATAGTATCGCTGTTATAAATACGAGAGTGAGTAAAATCGACATCGGGTGGGCAGTAAGGACGGGAGCCTGTGGCAATAATTATTTTGTCTGCGCTTAATATGTCAACACTATCATCGGTATAACGTACACTGACGTGGTGTTCATCGATGAAAGTTGCTTCACCTGCAAACATCTGGCACCGATTGCGTTCATAAAACCCCTGACGCATTTTAGTCTGCTGATTAATGACAACTTCTGCATGACGTAAAATTTCTGAAAATGAGGAGCGGAGAATGCGGGAACTATCACTATAGAGGGGGTTTTGATTAAATTCGATAATACGACTGACAGCATGACGTAAGGCTTTTGATGGGATAGTGCCCCAATGGGTACAGCCACCGCCGATATTATTATAACGTTCTATAACTGCAACGTTTTTTCTTAGTTTTGCCAATCCCATTGCTGCCCCTTCTCCACCGGGTCCGGAGCCAATTACGATGGCATCAAAATGAGTATATTGCATAGAGGAAAGACCTGTTTTTACACAAAATAACAACTCTATATTAACATTGGTTGGCATAATAACCTAATGAGCATATGGCCTTTGTTTTCTGAATAAGGAATACAACAGGGAAATATGGGTTAATATCTTTAAGAGAACAATCACAGCAAATACAGCGGAATCTGATATATTTGCTCCATAATATAGTCGAGTAGATATATCAGGATTGTTGTGAATAATGTAACTGGAGTCAGAGCGAAACAGAAAGAGAAAACCCGTCGCTCCTTGATTGAAGCAGCATTTAGTCAACTGAGTGCTGAGCGTAGTTTCACCAGCCTGAGTTTGCGGGAAGTGGCTCGAGAAGCGGGGATTGCACCAACTTCATTTTACCGTCATTTCCGTGACGTAGATGAATTAGGGCTGACTATGGTGGATGAAAGCGGATTAATGCTGCGCCAGTTAATGCGTCAGGCACGTCAGCGCATCGAAAAGGGGGGGAGTGTCATCCGCACCTCTGTTTCAACCTTTATGGAATTCATTGGTAATAATCCTAACGCATTCCGGTTATTACTGCGTGAACGTTCCGGAACATCAGCTGAGTTTCGTGCTGCTGTCGCACGGGAAATCCAACATTTTATTGCAGAACTGGCAGACTATCTTGAACAGGCCAGTCATATGCCGCGTCATTTTACCGAAATACAAGCAGAGGCGATGGTAACAATTGTGTTTAGTGCTGGTGCAGAAGCGCTGGATATTGATGAAAAGAAAAGACGTCGTCTTGAAGAACGTTTGGTATTACAACTCCGCATGATTTCCAAAGGCGCTTTTTATTGGTATCGGCGAGAACAAGAAAAAACGGCTAATTCAAAAAGTACTGCCCTAAAAACCGCTGTCTCTAAACCAACTGTCTCTAAAATAATAACAGCCCCTAAAACCTCTTAAATAATCTGAAAGGAGAAGAATACGATGGAACAATACCGCCAAGATAAAAGCACAATGTTGCTGGCTCTTATCGTTGGACTGGCAACACACGGAACTTTTTCAGCATTTTTTAATTCACTGGTGCCTTTTTCAATCTTCCCGATTATCTCACTGGCCTTATCTCTGTATTGTCTCCATCAACGTTATTTGAACTACCCAATGGCAGAAGGATTACCAAAAATAGCTATCGGCTGTTTCTTTCTGGGGATTCTTGCTTATAACGCAATTATTCGGGTTAAACACCCGGAGATTGGTTCTAATTTCTTGTCTGTCGTGATTGGAACTGCACTGGTATTTTGGATTTACAGAAAAGTGAAAGGGCGCAGGCAGCAGGCCATGCTTTCAGAAAAGCAAAACTAATGACTTTTTGATAATAATTTCATGAAAACGCCATTAGGATTGATTATGGCGTTTTCTGCTTTTTGGTCTGAACTTTCTGATATGGAAAGATTCAGTAACGTGAAAGGCGTGTTATAAACGAGTTGATTAATCGCGTCTTTCTAGTAATACACCACATTCCATATGGTGGGTATATGGGAACTGATCAAAAAGCGCCAGCTTGCTAACTTTATGAGTTTGCGTCAACGTTTCTAAATTCTGGCAGAGAGTTTCTGGATTACAGGAAATATATAGAATACGTGGATATCCCTGTACCATTTTGACGGTTTCTTCATCCAAGCCGCTACGAGGCGGATCGACAAAAATAGTTTCACATTGATAACTCTTCAGATCAATTCCTTGAAGACGGTTGAACTCCCGTTCTCCATTCATTGCCTGAGTAAATTCTTCCGCTGATATACGGATAATTTGTACATTATCAATCTGATTTGCTTCGATATTAAATTGCGCAGCAGCAACGGAAGGTTTGGCAATTTCTGTTGCCAGAACGCGATCAAAATTTTGAGCTAATGCCAGGGAAAAGTTGCCGTTACCGCAATATAGTTCAAGCAGATCGCCTTTGGCATCTTTGGTAATATCTAACGCCCACTCCAGCATATGAATACTGATACTGACATTTGGCTGGGTAAAACTATTTTCGACCTGACGATAAATCATTGTCCTACCCGCAACGGGTAACTCTTCATCTATATAGTCATGATCGAGCATAATTTTAGTTTTTGAGGCACGACCAATAAGTTGAACATCAAAGCCTTCTGCTTTTAACTGATTGCGCAAAGTGATTGCATGTTCGCGCCATTCATTCCCCAGTTTTTTGTGGTAAAGCAGGGAAACAATGATTTTGTTGCTGCGGGTAGAAAGATAGTCCACTTGAAACAGTTTATGACGCAATATCAAGTTGTTTTTTACGCCAGCAATAATTGCCTGCATCATGCTATTAATCAGTTGGTTGGCAACTGGAAATTGATCAACACGGATACGCTGTTTTGTCTGTTGATCAAACATAATGTGATAGAGGTCGTCTTCCTCATGCCAGATACGGAATTCTGCTCGCATCCTGTAGTGAGATGCGGGGGAACGGAAAACTTCAGGCTCAGGTGCGCTAAAGGGGGCCATCATTCCTTTCAGGCGATGGGCCTTCTCCATCAATTGATTTTCATAATCTTCCGTTGGCAAGACATTCTGCATTATCTGGTTCTCGTATGATCACGTTAAGAAAAATTTCCGAGCGGCATTGTAGGGAAAGTACAAAGGATGTCCAGTTTTCTGGTTCATCAACTCTCTTTTTTTGATGGAGAAGCATTCTGGACACGCTATTGTCTTCATCGTAGCATGACTCTTCATAGTTAGACTCACGACGAGATTCCATTCTCTCATGACAAATAAAAAACGTACTTTTTTACCAACTGCTTCGGTCATGGTGCTTTCTTGTTGGAGTAATTTATCCGTTGCTAATAATCAAGATCCGTTGGTGGTAACAGCAAATCGTTTTAAACAACCTATTTCTTCTGTTTTAGCACCGATGACCGTAGTTACACGTGAAGAAATTGAACAATGGCAATCTAATAGCTTGGTTGATGTACTACGCCGTTTGCCGAGCATTGATATCGCACAAAATGGTGGGCTCGGACAGAATGCTTCTTTGTTTGTTCGTGGTACAGAATCTCGCCATATTTTAGTGCTGGTGGATGGGATCCGATTAAATCAGGCAGGCATCACGGGAGCTGCGGATTTTAGTCAGATCCCAATTTCAATGGTGCAAAGAATCGAATATATCCGTGGTGCGCGTTCTGCGGTATATGGCTCTGATGCTATCGGTGGCGTTATCAATATTATCACCAGACGGGAGCAGCAGGGGACGACATTGAATGTTGGGATCGGCTCATATGGATACCAAAATTACAACGGCTCAACACAACAAAAACTTGGCGAAAATACTTTATTGAATGCCGCAGCAGGATATACCTATACCAGAGGATTTGATGTTGTGGCGGGTAATGGAACTAATGAACCGGATCGCGATGGGTTCATGAGCAAAATGTTGTGGCTGGAACTTGATCATAAGTTCAATGACCAATTCAACGGGTTTATACGTACATATGGCTACAATAATAGAACAAATTATGATGGAGCCTTTACTGATACCCGAAAATTATTCAGCCGAAGTTACGAAACCGGAATTCAGTTCAATCAAGGCAATTACTCGTCTCAATTCATAGCCAGTTATAGTCACGTTAAAGATTACAATTTTAAGCATAAGATTTATCAAGGAAACACAACTTTAAGTAATTCTGAACAATACAATGTCCAATGGGGAAATGTATGGCAGATTGGTCATGGCGCAATTAGTGGAGGTGTGGACTGGAAAAGAGAATCTGTCGCGGCAGGCTCTAACAATATCCCAGTACAAAAAGACGTTGATAATACCGGAGCATATTTAACTGTTCAGCAAAAAATTCATGACTTCATTTTGGAAGGCGCTATACGCTCAGATCGCCATTCTGAATATGATTGGAACACAACTTGGCAAACCGGAGCGGGTTGGGAGTTCATTGATGGTTATCGTTTTATCGCTTCCTATGGAACTGCGTTTAAGGCGCCGACGCTTGGGCAATTATATGGTTGGGGAGCAAACCCAAATTTAAATCCAGAGAAAAGTAAACAGTGGGAAGTGGGTGTTGAGGGAGTAACGGGAGCGCTTAATTGGCGTTTATCTATTTATAAAAATAACATTGAACAATTGATAGATTTCTCTAATAACCGTTACTTGAATATAGGACAAGCAAAAATCAAAGGTATCGAATGGACAGGAACTATGGATACCGGCATTTTCCAGCATCAACTGACATTGCAGTATGTTGATCCACGTGATGGTAATAATCAGCAATTAACCCGCAGAGCTAAACAGCAAGTAAAATATCAATTAGATTGGGAAGCCTTTGATGTCGATTGGGGAGTCACGTATCAATATATTGGGCCGCGTTATGATCAAGACTTTAATATGTTTCCTCCGAAGAGATTGAAATTAGGAGGTGTTAGTTTATGGGACATCAACATGTCTTATCCAATCACTAGCCGCCTAACAATACGTGCTAGAATAGCTAATCTGTTTGATAAAAATTATGAGACAGCTTATGGCTATCGCACTCCAGGACGAGAATACTCCCTCACAGGCAGTTACAACTTCTGATTTGAATACAACTGACCGCCCAACCATTCTGATTTTTGATTCCGGTGTGGGTGGGTTATCTGTATATCAAGAGATTCGACAATTACTGCCGGATCTCCACTATATATATGCTTTCGATAATGAAGCCTTTCCTTATGGAGAGAAAACTGCGGAAGAGATCATTGAGCGAATTGTCAAAGTTGTCGATGAAATCCAGAAAAGGCATCCTTTAGCAGTTGTAGTGATCGCCTGTAATACAGCCAGTACGGTCAGTCTGCCGATATTGCGTAAGCGTTTTCCCTTTCCTGTTGTAGGAGTTGTACCTGCGATCAAGCCTGCGGCGAAACTGACTTGTAACCGTGTGGTGGGATTATTGGCAACGCGGGCTACTGTTAATCGTGGTTACACAAAAGAACTTATTGCACAATTTGCCACGGATTGTCAGGTTCATGCCATAGGCTCTGCTGAACTGGTGGAGTTGGCTGAAAGAAAGTTACATGGTAAAACTATTTCACTGGAAGAAGTGAAAAAAGTATTAAAGCCGTGGCTGAGAATGAAAGAACCACCAGATACCATTATCTTAGGATGCACTCACTTTCCTTTACTTGCAGAAGAGCTGTCACAAGTTCTGCCCGAGGGAACACGATTGATTGACTCAGGTGCCGCTATTGCACGTAGGACAGAGTGGTTGATTAAAAATCGAGAAAATTTATCTTCAACGACAGAAAGTAACTTAGCTTATTGCACCAAAATAGACCCTAATAGCGAGTCTTTACGACCAGTTTTACAGGGTTATGGCTTCATGACGCTGAAAAAACTACCAATTTAAGTCAAATTTGGTGCAATAACCAGCAGTCGATAAAGTTTTTCAAAAAAACTATTGTCAGCGCCGGAAAACGCCCTATAATGCGCCCCCACTGACCGACGCTGAGCTGAAACACGCCGCGCCGGCCAGGGAGAAAAAAGCGAAAATAAAGGCTTGACTCCGGAGGCAAAAAGCGTAAGATACGCAGCCTCGCAACCCGGAACGAACGTTCGGTTGCACCGCTCTTTAACAAGTTAATCAGACAATCTGTGTGGGCACTCGCAGGACACTATCGAAAAGCCGCAAGGCAAAAAAGATAAAAGTCTTGAAGAGTGACTGAACAGTTAATTCATTATGAACTAACAGCAGACAGTTTAATGCTTTGAGCAGCAAACTTTTAATTGAAGAGTTTGATCATGGCTCAGATTGAACGCTGGCGGCAGGCCTAACACATGCAAGTCGGGCGGCAGCGGGAGGAA
>NZ_NIBS01000150.1 GCF_002632465.1 Xenorhabdus budapestensis
GTTGCAGGGTATTTGACGGGCAGGGCCTGTCCGTCTGGTTCCAGCCATACAGCAGGGTATGACGTTCCTGCGCAGATAACACATCAATGCGGCTCAAGGGTTGCTGCGGATCTGCCACAAACGCGGCGAGTACCTGCTGATAACTTGCCGCCATCCGGGCTATTGTCGTTTCATCAAACAGGCTGACAGCGTAATTGATCACCCCTGTCAGGCAGGCTGGGTTATCAGCAATAAACAAACTCAGGTCAAACTTAGCCGGACTATACAGAGAATCATCCAACTGCACTGGGCTAAACGGTAAATCTGTGGCTGTTTGTAGTATTTTCCCAGTGTCTTGCAGCCCGAACAGCACCTGAAAAATAGGATGACGGGACGCATCCCGCTCAACCCCAAGGGCGTCAACCAACTGCTCGAACGGTATATCCTGATGGGATTTGGCCTGAGCAATC
>NZ_NIBS01000151.1 GCF_002632465.1 Xenorhabdus budapestensis
GACGGAGTTGTTCATTCTCTTCCTTCTTATTGTGCTGCTTAGGAACTGGAATCAACGTGGCATCAATGACTTGACCACCTCCAGGAATGAATCCCTGTGTCGAAAGCTGATGCTTCGCCTCTTCAAACAACGCTCTGGCACCTTCCTGGCTAATCCGTTTTTCGAAACACCAAATCGTGTGACGGTCTGGAATATTAATGACATCGGTCAAGCGACAAAAACGTTGCCAGCTCATTCGGTCAAACAATTGATATTCCATCTTTTCATCGGAAAGATTAGGGAAATGTTTCAGGATAATGATGCGAACCATCACCTCAGTCGGGAATGGCGGGCGTCCACCTTTGGGAGCAATAATACGTGGCGCGACACGGTCTATGGTGTCAGCCAGTGCCGAGAAATCAACATACTTATCAAGAACAAGTAGCGGATCACCTAATTCATCGATTTT
>NZ_NIBS01000152.1 GCF_002632465.1 Xenorhabdus budapestensis
TGCACGGTCTGAACGGGGGCATCGTGGCTCAGGCCGGCCATGGCCCACGTACCCCCGCAGACACCGATGCTAACGGGCAGTCCGGCCACGGTCTGCCCCCGCACCGAACCTGCCCAACTCAACGGGGATGATCGGGCTGTCCGGTACACAGTAGTGTCGGTACGGTGTCCGGCTCTCCGCTGGCACGGCCTGAGCGGCTCTCCGGCGGTTCGGTATGATTGTCTGCTTCCGGCAATGCCTGAGGGTCACGCTCGGCCGGATGGGTTTGTTTATGCACTTTCTTTAAGTGTCCGATAGCAACCCGCGTATACACTTGTGTTGTATTGAGTTTTTCGTGCCCCAGCATCGCCTGGATATGGCGGATATCCGCCCCGTTATCCAGCATCTGTGTGGCCATCGAGTGCCGGAACAGGTGGCAGGCGCCCGGCTTGTC
>NZ_NIBS01000153.1 GCF_002632465.1 Xenorhabdus budapestensis
GACCGCTGAGCATCGTGGCAAGCGGCTTGAATATATCGAAGTCAGCAAAGACGATATCCGGCTCGCCAATCAGTTGGCACACGAGATATTAGGGCGGACACTCGATGAGATGCCGCCGCAGACACGCAAGCTGTTGCTGTTGATCCAGCAAATGGCGCACGCAATGGCGGCAGAGCAGCAGTGCGCCCTGAACACCGTTCGTTTTACCCGGCGGGATATCCGCGACTTTACTCAATGGAGTGACAATCAGCTTAAAGTGCATTGCCAGCGGCTGGCTGAAATGGAATACCTGCTTGTTCACGGCGGCAGTCGCGGGCATCTGCTGCAATACGAACTGCTCTGGGACGGTGATGGCGACAGCGCGCACTTAAGCGGCCTGATCATGCCGGTATGATCAGCGCAAGTTGGGCTGAAAACAACG
>NZ_NIBS01000154.1 GCF_002632465.1 Xenorhabdus budapestensis
TAATGAAATTAACATCTATCGTGACCGTATCGTGTCACGCATGCGCGATTTGGCGCGTAATGACGGCTGGGCGTCCGGCACCATCACCCGCGTATTGGATAGTGCCATCGGTGCGAACTACCGACCGATATTTAAACCGGATTACCGGATGCTGAAATTACTCACCGGTAACAATGCGTTTGATGCGACCTGGGCCAATGAATACGGCAAAGTGATTGAAGCCCACTGGCGTTCGTGGGCGAATGATCCGGGGCGTTACTGTGATGTCGAACGCAAACAGACAGTGTCCCAAATGCTGCGCCTTGGCTTTCGTCACAAGTTACTTGACGGCGATGCTTTGGCGGTACTGCAATACCGGACTGACCGGTTAGGCAAAGGCCGCGGACGTTATGCGACCACCATCCA
>NZ_NIBS01000155.1 GCF_002632465.1 Xenorhabdus budapestensis
GTGTCTTCGGACTGGAGTTTTGAGAGACTCATCAATACCGTCTTCCGACGCTACTGATTGTTTCAAATTTTCAGCTTGTTCCAGATTGTTAAAGAGCAATTATTGCTAAACCGGCTGACAAACCCGCTTAGCAATAAGGCCGGCACCGTCTTTCACCCAATACCCCGAGCAAAGTGGCGTCCCCTAGGGGATTCGACCCCCTGTTACCGCCGTGAAAGGGCGGTGTCCTAGGCCTCTAGACGAAGGGGACTCAAAGTCTCTTCGCAGACGCTTGCTCGTCTTACAGTCATCAGACAATCTGTGTGAACACTCACATTTCACCATCGCAGGTTAAGGAGGTGATCCAACCGCAGGTTCCCCTACGGTTACCTTGTTACGACTTCACCC
>NZ_NIBS01000156.1 GCF_002632465.1 Xenorhabdus budapestensis
CCATTTCCCATTTGCCAGTTATGTCGCGTGATGAAAGTCAGTCGTTCCACGTTTTATGCCTGGCAGGCAAAACCCGTTCGGTTACTTTCTGATGAGCAACAAGCATTACACCGAAAAGCGACGACGCTCTTTAAAGAAAGCCGGGAAAGTTTAGGCTATCGGATGTTGGCGAAAAAATTACGCAAAGAAGGCTTTACCATCAGTGACTATCGGACCCGAAAGCTCATGAATCAGCTCGGATTATCCGTCAGACAGCGGCAGCGCTACCGGGCTCCGCGCAAAGGTAAAGCGATATCAACAGCCTGTCATCTACTTAACCGGAACTTTAATCCGTTGGCGCCGAATGAAGTTTGGGCAGGAGATATCACCTATTTGAAGACGCCC
>NZ_NIBS01000157.1 GCF_002632465.1 Xenorhabdus budapestensis
GGCTTTCAGGGCCTGTTGAGCTGCCTGCATGATCGGGGCATCACCGTCTTTGATCCGGCTATCGGTTTCGTCCTTGCTGTAGGCGCCGACATCGGCGGCAGTCAGGGCAATGTCATTGACCAGCTCTTTGTCGTTGATACGGCGGGTTAACGGCACCTTAGTGTCCGCCACTTTCATGACTTGCGTATCGGTTTCTTCCTTGCTGTAGGCGCCGACATCGGCGGCAGTCAGGGTAATGTCATTGACCAGCTCTTTATCATTGACACGGCGGGTCAGAGGCACTTTGCTGTCCGCGGCTTTCAGGGCCTGTTGAGCTGCCTGCATGATCGGGGCATCACCGTCTTTGATCCGGCTATCGGTTTCGTCCTTGCTGTAG
>NZ_NIBS01000158.1 GCF_002632465.1 Xenorhabdus budapestensis
ATACCCTTTATCAGCATAAATGTCCCGACTTGTATTTGACTGCTCCAAAACGGCTTCAAAAAACTGGCTATCATGGACAGCTGCGGTTCCTGTCGCGATGTGGCGGATCACTGTATATTTTGTATCGACATTAATGGTAAGTTTACAGCCAAAATAACTTTTACCGTTCTTTTTCGTCCAGGTTGCCTCGGTGTCTTTCTGGCATCGTTTGTTTGCTGTCCAGTTATCCGGGGTTTTACCCTGACGGAGTTGTTCATTCTCTTCCTTCTTATTGTGCTGCTTAGGAACTGGAATCAACGTGGCATCAATGACTTGACCACCTCTGGGAATGAATCCCTGTG
>NZ_NIBS01000159.1 GCF_002632465.1 Xenorhabdus budapestensis
TTTATTGGAATACCTAAGGTTTCAGCTGCCTGTGGGACTGTATAGCCCTGTTCAACAACCAGATTGACCGCTTCTCTTTTAAAGTTATCGGTAAATTTTGGGGGTGATTTTCGTTTCATAAAGACACCTTAATTAAAGTCATTCTATTCCTTTACCAAAGTGTCCGAATTTATTAAAGCACAACATCTTCTGTTGTTACATTTTGCATTAATGATTCAATTTGAAGTGAGGTGCCATTTAACTCCTTTTGCATGATGTAATGCTTTAATTCTCGAATTTTGGGGCCATACATAGATGATGCAAAGCCCATAATATTTCCATTAATAAAAACAAATGATGGG
>NZ_NIBS01000016.1 GCF_002632465.1 Xenorhabdus budapestensis
TGACCGCAATATCGGCAAACAACTTCTATCTTGACAGTCACATGTGGGTTCCACTAAAAAAACACAAGAATATCAAATTAACGCTTTAGAGTCACGACCAATGCAAGAAATCAGCGATGTTGAAGCTAACAATTTCGAAAATATGCAGAACAATTTTATCCGAAAGCAAACACTCAGCCACGCAAGTGATCTGATTATTAATGAAATGAAAAAACTCCCTATTTTCAGTGAATATAATCTTGCAGACTATGGAGTTCATGCCAGTGTTGATGGACAAAAATTCGGTACAAAATACAGTACAATAAAATCTCGGTATTCAAAAAAGTATTTCGGATTATTGAAAGGAGTCGTTTTATATTCGCTTAATGCAAATCATCTGCCTCTCTGTCTTAAAGTGATTGGAGCTAATGAACATGAATCACATTATCTTTTAGATATCATTGAAAGTAATCAGTCCGACGTTGAAATAGCTTCCATTTCCGGTGATATGCACAGCATTAATCGGGTGAGCTTTGCATTACTCCATTTATTTGGATACCGTTTTATGCCGAGATTTAAACAGCTAAACAATAAAGCTAATAATAACTTAGTGGGATTTCAGGAACCCAAAAAATATGCTAGATATGTGATAAAACCGAGTGATAAAGCAGATATTGGGTTGATTATTAATGAATGGGATAATGTTTTAAGGATCTTAGCCTCCTTAGCATTAAAAAAAACAACACAAAGCCAAGTTGTTCGTAAGTTATCGGTTTATAAAAAGAATCCTACATTGAAAGCACTGATAGAATTTGATCGGATCATCATGAGTGATTATATATTAGACTACATAGATTCGAAAGAAATACGTGAAATTGTGCAGTCCAGCCTTTGTCGTGGTGAATCTTACCATCAATTAACATCAGCAATAGCAAAGATTAGTGGCGGTAAAGTGTTAAATGGAAAAGATGAAATAGACTTGGGTATCAATGCAGAATCCATTCGCCTTATTGCAACAATAGTTATTTTTTACAATGCACAGTTGCTATGTCGACTCTATGAGTATTTTTTAAAGAAAGATCAACAAAAAGCGAAAGCGATAGCTCAAATGTCCCCTGTTGCCTGGCGGCATTTAAGCTTCTTAGGAAAATATGAATTTTGCAACAAAGACAAAAGCATTAATATTCAAAAAGTTATTGAATTACTATTGATGAGTACAGAAAACGATATTTACCTTGAAAACCTGTCGTAGCAAGGGGAGCGAGGGAACAAATGGGGGCTATGGTCGGAAAACCCCAAATTCTTTTCTTCCCGGGGATTTGTGCCCCAAACTTTTTTATGCTCTCATTAAATTTTAATAAAGTTAAAAGTTGTTTAAAATCACAATACTCTTTATATCTGTATATACCCAATGGATTTCAAGATGCATCGCGGCGGCAAGAGAACGAATCCCCGGGAGCATAGATAACTATGTGACCGGGGTAAGTGAGTGCAGCCAACAAAGAGGCAACTTGAAAGACGAAGGGTATATACAGATATTTCTGTTAACTTCTTAAACATGACAAATAATGAAAAATAGGAAAAAATATGTTAAAAAAAATTATATCAATAATTATATTATCATTTTTATTTATTAACTTTTCATATGCAGCTGGATGCAAATGGGGTAGATCTTACAGTGATGTTTATATAAAAAAAGTTCAATATAATGGTGAATATTATCCATATGTCACTTTAAGTGATGGGAAAGAATATACTCTTTTGTATAATTATGGTGTAGATAAAGATTATGGGAAGGCAATGTTAACACTTGCATTAACAGCGGTCACTAGCTTGTCTAAAGTTGATGTATGTATTAATGGTGGTGATTTAACTTCTATAACAATAAAAAATGATAAGTAAGTGTTTTTTATTATCATAAGAATTTTGGAGTTATTTAATAAAATGAATAAATAATGGGATTAAAATGAAATGTAAAGTTGTATTACTTATACTAATAGCTCTATCTGGCTGTAGCAATGAGATAAGACAATTTGCAAGCCAGCCAGCTATCATTGAGCCATTAGAACTAATAGGACGTGGCAAAATTGTTACAGAACAGAAAGATTGGGCTGTCAAGGTATTTGCTGGCAACTATACGTGTACTGGAGAAGCTATTAGCCCACAGTTTATATTGACAGCACAACATTGTGTCACCGATGACGATATGAAAGTTTATCCTTCTGATAAGGTTTACGTTAAATATAGTAACGGGATAAATAATTATCCTGGGAACACTAAGCATTACTCGGTTAATATACATACTTCAGAGAAGGGGGATGTGGCGCTAATAGAGCTTAAAGACCCGCATGATATAAATGATTGGCCTAGACTTAATTTTAGTTATTCTATCCCAGCAGGGAACGACATCGGAGTTATTTATGGGTATGGTAGGCATGACCCGAGTGACGTGAACGTAGATTTTGACGCCCTCTACCAAGCCAATATAATGACAAAGGGGTATTGTACAGACTCATACGGCGGGCGCGGAATTTCGCTGCGGGGGGGGACTGGCTGGTCGTTGAAAGGCGATTCGGGTGGTCCATTAATAATTAATGGGAGACAGGTGGGTATTGATTCGAGGGGAGATAAAGGTGTGAATGAGGATAAGGGGAAGAACCAGTCATGTTATTCGGATTTGTCTGTTCATGCTGATTGGATAATAGAGAAGGCCCATCCCGTAGGCAATTGGATACTCTCTATGGAGGATATAATAAGGTTCCAACTTAATAAGTAAGGGGCGTCTCATATAAATGTAATGAACGGTTTTGGGTTTTAATGACTTCTCTTTAATTTAAAAGTAATGAAGAACCCCGCCGCAAGCAGCGGGGTATCTTAAAACAGTGCAAACTGATAGTCTGAATGTAATTTGTTATATTCTTTACCTTGATTTTTAACATATTTGCCAATCATCTGTTCGTCTCCATGTTTACCAACTGTGCTGGCAAAATATCCATCTGTCCAAAATTCTCCGCCCCATAGTTCCTTTTTCACTTGAGGGCAACGTTTGAATATTTCTCTTGCAGTCAGACTTTTTATCAGCGTTACAATCTTTGTCACACTGTATGTTGGCACCGATTGGATCAAGAAATGCACATGGTCTTTGTCTGTACCTATTTCCAAAAATTTCAGCTGATACCTTTGCTCAATTTCAAGGCAAATATCTTTTAGGACTTCATCTACCTGTAAGTCAAAAACTGCCTTGCGGTACTTAGCGGGTAACACTAAGTAATACAACAAGATGGTGACATTATGACTTTTATGGATGTATTCGCTCATTATGTTAGTTTACGCCGCAAGCGGCGGGGAATTCGACCCTAAGAGATTAAACGCGTTAATGATAATGTTATTAATTTGTTTTTTCATGTCATTTAACTTACCCTGATTTGTGACAATAACGATTGTAAATAATAAATTTACCCATATTTCACTATAAAAAGGCCAGAAAGATATTACAACAATTAACTATTGAATATATGACAAAATTACGATGGGTGTATATCAGAGTTAAATATCGATTTAACACAAAAATTGAATTTTTAAACAAAATTAAATCAGGTTTAATAAAAAAACTGGCATTTCCATGCGAATTAACTCTATTGTTTAAATGATAATTGATATAAAAATTCCAATTAGATAGCATCAAGTGGATGGTTAACTATAAAGTTAAATTATTTGAATGTTATAAACTGGGTTTTTACGCCTTAAGTTAATATGCCAGAGAAAATACACCTGTATTATTTCATTTTTAATAATGTTCAATATTTTATTTATAATTACAATGTATTTATATCAGTTTATTATTTATTTTGTGAATTAAGCTGGTTGTATTTAATGAATTTAATTTTCCGTAATTAGATTTTGGGATTTATGTTGCTAACAGCTTAATTTGCTATTTACCTAACCCAAAAGGCTAATCATATATGAATGGTAAGTTTGCGTCATGATCCTAAATCAATCTTATTTAAAATTTATCGTGTGTAATAAAGAACACGTAATTATGGTAATGAATGGAGGAAAAAATGTTAAAAATGTCACCCACAGCTCCAAACACTAATCTGCCTAAATGTATAGCCAATCATTTGCTCAATCCGAAATTGACTGAAGTCAAGCTTCAAACACTACATGACGATGCGGTTGAGGAAGTCCTGCAATTTAACATGGAGAATCAATCCCAATCAAAATGGTGTTGGGCCGCAGTTGCTACATCTGTTGGCAATTATTACTTTGGCGAAGGCTCGTGGACTCAATGTTCAGTTGCCTCTGGCGAACTGGATCAGGATTGCTGTAATAATCCAGGGCCGTGTAATATTCCCTACTATCTGGAGAAGGCATTAGCTTTTACCCGTAGTCTCAACGAGGGGATATCGGGTAGGCTCTCAATGTCTGATATCGAAATACAAATAGATATAGAGTGTCCAATAAGTTTGCGTTGTGCTTGGTATGGCGGCGGAGCACACTTTTTGGTTATCAATGGTTACGGCCCAGACTACATCAACGTAGCAGATCCCATCTACGGGTATAGTACACAAACACTGAGCTCATTCCCCGCTAGTTACAATGGTGGCGGTGATTGGACTCACACCTACTTCACTCAGAAAAATTAGGAGGGTATCTCATGCAATTGATTTTCCCAAAGGCACCAGCTAATGGTGTTCATATTCTTCGTCCAGCGCTACAAGCCGCTTTGGATACACAAGGGTTCGGTATTAATCCACAGTTTGCCAAGGCCGATCCCAGCAAGATTAGCCTATCCGAACCATACAGAGGTTACAGTCTAACTTTGGACGATCTAGCCAAAGGCCAAGGTTTGGGCAAAGCGGCATTGGGTACCTGGCATTATCTGATCTTTGCTGATGGAGTTGCAGTTGCCGATGCACGGCTAGCTGATGTAGGAGATAAAGTCGAATTCGTCTCGCTGAACTATGGAAAAATAGCGTCTGCCAGTGTCAACGCGTTGGCACTGGCAGAAAGCTCCTCACAGCTACAAGGTAAGACCTTTGAATTACGTTTATTATTTGTTTCAGCACTGCATTTTGTTGCAATTTGGCTGCATACGGCAGATGAGGATGTGCTGATTCCTATTGAACCAACGCCTAAGGACGTGGCGGTAACGCGGCTATTTGACGAAGCAGGCTTGCTAGCCCTATTGACACCAGCCGCTTTACTGGCAAAAAAAGTTATTGATGCCGACAACTCTGGTCGATTGGGAGGTTAACAAAACTCGTTAAAATTAACGAGGTTTCAGATCACTGACAAACCGCATTATTTTCAATGCGATTTGTTGTCTTCATGATAAATTCTCCTCTTTAGATTTTTTCTTCTTCATCCTCAGTCAAGGCACTGTTGCAAATAATCGCTGGTAGTAAGCTAAGGTTTCCATTTTTCAAAAGGAGCAGTGTATGATTCCTTTTCATTATCATCATTTTTAGGGTGAGATTATTCTATGGGCTGTTCGCGGGTATTGTAATTATGGTATCAGTTATCGTGAATTGCAGAAAATGCTCGCCTAACGTGGAGTGAAGTTGACTACATCACGATTTACCACTGGGTTCAACACTACGCTCCAGAAATGGAGAAATGTTCACGCTAGTACTAGCTCCATTCGACCAATCTGTGTTTGAGGTGTCTTGACGAAACTAATGTCAAAGTTTCGGGGCTGTGGTTTAGTTAGTGCATTGTGTAAGTACTAAATACGGGTTTTGCGCCCATTCCCTCGATAAGTTCACTCACCGCAATTTATTACTATGTGGCAGGTTCTTCAGTTTCTGAATCTGCTAGAGGATCAACACTTTCCAGCATACTGTATAGGTTCAGTAAACCATTCCTGTTCCCAAAAACATAGTTCCCTGCCAATTGTATATGACGCCAGGCCACAGGTGAAAAACCGGCGATCAGATTGACTGCTTTCTGATTTCCTTCCTTCTGTAACTTTTCAATTAACGCAGACAGCAACGCTGAATTGTAATAAATAATACAATTAGCAATAAGTCTGGCGCAGTCATTCCACTGATCGAGCTGATAATCGTTTCCGCCCCGGAACTGATTACCATTGCCCGATGCAATTGCTCTGCGTAACTGGTGATAGGCTTCCCCACGATTCAACGCTTGCTGTACAAACTGCCTCAGCGTTTTGTTATCAACATACTCCAAAAGATAAAGGCATTTAATCAGTCGATCATATTCATGAAGCGCTAACAGTGTTCGGTGACTTCGTTTGTCATTGGACAGCTTTTTAATCACCGTGCTTTGCTGGGTGGCTTTACGGCTGAGTGAACAGATAATGTGCTGGATATTTTCCCATTCCCGTTCGATTAATTTACGCCGGATAGGTTTTTTTAGTTTAAGATTCACATCCGTGTCTGTATTAACCTCAAATTGTTTCGCGAAGGCATGTTTAAATCGGGCATAACGTGGCGAGAACTGATAACCAAATATATCCAGAATCGCAAAATTGACATTATTGATACCGTGTGTGTCTGTTGCCAGTGATTTCGGCTGAATATCACTGCTGTTATTGTAGAGTAAGTCAAAAGCATAGTGCCCTTCATACTCATTAGGTGAAATGACTACTGTGTTGATAGGAACATGATTAGAGACCAGCGTCATTGCGGAGACGCCTTTCCCCTTTCTGAAATATTTAGCCGAGAATCTGGCTTTGAATGTATTGGTACGGCAAGCATATTTCTGACCGTCGATACTGCCGAAAGGCGATGACTCGTTGATCGTGTAATACCTGAATACGGGTAATTTGGCTATTCCATTCGAGATCAGGTCATTGGCTGCGCTAATCGTTTCAGGCCGGACGAACGAATCATTGATGCTACGTAAAACGCCAATGCTACGATCTGAAATCGCCGCTATCCGGTGAAGACCATAATTTGTGCCATTGCCAAAAATACAGGCGATTAAATCATCTTCCTCTGCCTGCGTGCATTTTTTTCTGGTGGCGATACCTTGAAAAACATTAAGAAATCCCGTTTTCTGATTGACATAATTCATGATCTCAATAATTCCCATATGCCTTATCTGGCTATATACCGGATTATCAATATCATCCCGCCACCGTCGATTCGCTAATGTTCACGCAAGCTGGTTTGAGTGAGGCTGTAATTTGACAAACTCATTGGTATCGCCAGAAATACTGGTGGCAACTTGATTCATTCGCTGCTCAAGTCGTTTTCCCAGTCTTTGACCGGAATAAGGTCATCTTCCAACCGTTTATTTTTTTCGCTTTCAGTGATGTAAGCCTTGCCGCGATCTAGCTGTACGCTGATCTTCTGATACAGATAGAATTCAAAGCGCTTTGTCTGAATTTCGCCCTCAATCAATAGGTAACGACTGTCGCTTTTTTTAATCATGTCCTGATGGCAGGTGATAATTTTTCTTTTTTCGGCAATCTCCTGTTTCGATAACATAATCTGAGCTGACAGATTTTCCTGATCAGCCCCGCATTCAATATCGATGGCAATAAACAGCTTACGCAGTGAGTTGGCAATTTTTCTGGATTGTTTGTCAATGTATGCCCACTCGTAACCAACAAGGTCGAAATCACTTTTACCTAAATGCTTACTGATGGCATTAATTTCCTCTTTAGCAATCAGCTTAAATGCCTGCTGGTGAATTTCACCGAATTTAGCGGAATTACTGATTTTCTCATCAACGAAATAATGGAGAATATCACCAGCATATTTCAGCTTTTCCCTGACCAGCTCCAGTTCCTCTGCTATTTTTTGTTTCGCAAAGACTTTCGCTGCTTCATTATATTTACGGATCAGGTAACAAAAGGCTGTCACCAATTTGTCATTGGTTTCCCAGTAACGGAAGTAAAGATAACAAGTCAGATACAGCAGGCCCTGCCAGTGTGAATAACGACGCACCTTGTAAACAGAAGTGTGCTTTATAATCAATGCATAATAAGCGATATTGCCTTGTGATAGTTCTAATGATCCAATCAACGATTTCAGTTCGGGATAGATACTCTTGATGGTCTGATGGGTTTCCAGCTCCCGATCCAGCTCAGAAGGGGAAAAATCACGGGCTGAGCCTTTATATGCGGATAAGCTGTTAAGCAAGCCTTGAGTGGAAATGATTTGTTTCAACCTGTCGGTTGTTGCTTCAGACATTTGTTGTGAAAGAATGGCTTCAATACGTTGTTGTTCTGCCACAAGAGCCTCCGTCACCAGTTCTTGCAAGCTGGTATAGCCGGGAAGTGCGATTCGCTTCTGACCCAAAAAAGCCAGAATTTCATCAAAAATATACCGGGGATCGGTACAGATTGTCGCGACATCTTTTAGATGGGTTATCAAAGCAGTATGGTGAGCTTCAGTGAGCAGCTCAAAATTCAGGGTATCCAGTGCTTTGTTGACGAGTTTGAAACGGGTACTTTTAGACATATTGACCCATATCGGTTTTTCATCCGGGAAGTAAGTCTTACGAACGTACTCAGCATCTTCAGCTACTTCATTGAGGTTAAATTTTTGAATGACAGGCTTAGCCCGAAAATAGCCCAATAGCAGAATAAAATAGATCCGGGTTTCCGGCTTATTCAGCTCTGCAACAATCGTCGCGGTATGAGGATCTAAAGAGAAGTAGTCTTCTCTGTTGGCATGGCTGAATACAGGGCGTTCATATAATTCTCTGACTTCATTCTGGCTTAAGATGTGGAGTCGTCTTTCGTTCTTCCTGGTATCACTCATTATCCGCTTTAGGTATCATAATTTGTAAATTTTGATACTCTACAGTCGGGTATTTAAACCGGTATCAAATATCTTTCTTTTCTAATTATGATACCTGATGGTATCAATATCGATTTTTGATACCGGGAACGATAAAAATGACATTGCTGGGTTATGCTAGGGTTTCGACCACACAACAAAAACTGGATATTCAGATTGCTGTTCTGAAACAGGCGGGGGTTCGTGAAGATCGAATTTTCACGGATAAGATGACAGGAAAAATTGACAACAGAGAAGGGTTGAAAAAGTTACTTGCCAGAGCTGAAAGAGACGACACCATTATATGTACCAAAATGGATCGTTTAGGCCGCAATACCTCGGACATGATCAAAATTGTCGATAGCTGTTACAAAAAAGGCATAGCTATTCGGTTTTTGGACAACAGCCTCAGTACTGAAGGCACGATGGGTAAAATGATGGTTCAGATTCTGGCGGCGGTGGCTGAAGCAGAGCGCGAACGTATTCTTGAGCGTACTAATGAAGGTCGCCAATTTGCGAAGGAATCCGGCGTTAGATTTGGCAGAAAACCGCATAAAGGTGCAGCTCAGGCCAAAAATATGATAATTCAGGAAGCATCGATGAAAGACGTCATGGAAAGGACGGGAATATCCAGAGCAACCTACTTTAGACTGAAAAAGATGGTTTGATTTTGTGCAGTGAACTTATCGAGGGAATGGGCGCAAAACCCGTTTATAAGATTAACTATTAATTGGAGAAAGTTTGGTGGGATAAATATAAGGATAAAAGAGTTTATTTTTGTACTTTTATATTTTTACTATGTATTTAACCAATTATTATTTATTTGGGATGGATATCCTATGACTGGCATTAATGCCTGATATTTAACATTGGGTAGATGATAAAATTAGTATTTTCAGTATAATTAGTCTATATAACTAATAGAAATTAGCTCACTATTAATAATAACTGCCATAATATAATTTGTGTAATGGGTACTTAAAAAAACCTTGAAGCAATAAAACAGAATAAATATTTATGTGTAGGGTGTTTTTTGATCTCATGATTACATATTAGTTACAACATACAGTTATCTAAATACATAAAAAATACTCATCAACTACACAAATAAAAACAAAAAAGCTCAGCAGGAGACCATATCAAAAAAGAGAAGGGGGGAGCTTGAAAGAGGAGAGAAGTAAGCTTCTCTCCATGATCTTATTAGATGATTTAGACTGATAAATAGTCAATGGATGCAAAGAATAGGTTCTAGTGAGTCAACAACCAGGTAGAGGGAATCGTTGTCAGTAATAAAATAGTAATCGCAGATTTTTCTAAAATATTTAGATCATTACACCCTTGATTTTGTTTCCGTGCATATAGGAAAATCAGTAATCCGGGAGCATACAATATAACAGAAAGCAGCAGATGCATTAAACCTGAAGCATAAAGTAACCACAAACCATAGGTACAAGCCCCGGTAGCGATGAACAATAAAACTCGATTACTACGCTCAAATGCCACTTTTACTAAAAATGCACCAACCAAAAAGTAAGGAACAAGTATCATTTCTGATGCAATGGAAAGCAATGTGTTGTAATTACTGCCACTTAACCAAATCAAGACCAACGCTAACTGAACGGCTCCATTTGTGATCCACAGTGAAGATGCAGGCGCTTTTTTATCATTCTGTTTACTAAATTCCTTAGGAAATGAGCCATGCAGAGAAGCAATAAAAGGTACTTCTGCCGCCATAATTGTCCAGCTCAGATAAGCACCACAGACGGAAACGATTAAACCAGCAACAATAATAACTTCACCTGCTGAGCCAATTAACCCTACCATCACATTTGCCATAGAAGGATTACGCATTGCGGCTAATTCAGGTCTGATAGCTAATCCCAATGAGAGTAGGGTAACAAGCACGTAAACACTCAATGCTGAAATAACAGCCAGTATAGTTGCAATACCAATATCTTTACGTTTTTTGGCTCTGCCAGAAACCACGACTGCACCTTCAACACCAATAAATACCCATAAGGTTATCAGCATGGTATCTTTGACTTGCTGCCAAACGGGGACACCCATCTCAACGCCGGTGAAATCGAATGTAAATATGTCCATTTTGAAAGCGATGGCAGCTAGAACGATAAACATTCCTAGTGGTAACAGTTTTGCCATTGTGGCTAATTGATTGACACCTGCCGCTGTTTGTACTCCTCTGAGTACAAGCCAGTGAACGAACCAAAGTAAAAGCGATTCACCAATCAACGCTTGCCAAGTATTTCCATCACCGAAAATCACGGAATTCTCAGTATCAGTAAAAAAACTTAATGCCGCAAAGACGATCACCAGATAAGAAACATTGGCAATAATAGCGCAGAACCAATATCCCCATGCAGAACAAAAGCCGACTAATTCACCAAACCCTTCTTTAGCATAAGTAAAGATACCACCGTCCAAATCAGGGCGGAGGCGAGAGAGCAAAAGTAAAGACGTAGCTAAAAAGAGAATACCTATGCCTGTGATCCCCCAACCAAGTATTAATGCCGCTGGGCTACCTGCGTATGCCATATTTTGTGGCAAGCTGAATACACCCGCTCCAACCATAGAACTGAACACAAGTGCAGTTAGAGACGTAAGGCCTAATTTCTTTTCCAAAGATACGTTCCTAAAAGTAAGATAAAATCAACACGATTAGCCAGAATACTTATTCTGAATATCGAACACATATTGGACATTTATTGCATCCATGCTACAGAATGCAGAAATATTCAGTAGTTAAATCTAAAAAAACAGGGCGATTCTACGGAGTGAAAAGGTTGTATGCAATGGGTGACTATGCAAAAAAATATAAAAATTATGCATAAAAATATATTTTTCTCTAATAAAATAAATTGTAAATGACTTTTTCGTTCCTCTCTATGTTCTTAAGAAACAATCAGATATTCATATTGTAAACATTTTTAATGATAAAAAATTGAATTTACCTTTGTGAAACAAATAATAAACAGTTATGAAAAACGTGTAAATGAAGGTCAAATAATGAATTTTGTGGATATGACAAAAGCGATCCATAGAAAAAAAGGCACACATTAGTAGATGTGCCTCTTTTATAAATTGACTTGAGAAATAAATTGATTATTTAAATAAATCTGCGCTAATGGTAACGTTGCCACCATTAGACTGCCATTCTCTTGTAATATGGTAGTATTTTGCCCCTTTTTCTGCTGCACGTTTAGCGACCTGATAAGATACTTCAGGTTCAGTTGTGTAATAGCCAGAGAAAGTGATGGAATCAAAAGGCACCATCTGAGCCGCAGATGCTTTATTCAATTCTTCAATTTTTGTTCCGTTAGGCAAGGTTACAGTGTAACGGCTACTTTTTGATGACTGGGTTTCAAAAAAGCGACCAATAACATTGCTGGTTGATGTTGACGAGGCAACACCCGGAATTTCAACTTTCTCAGCAGCTTCTCCACCTTGTGCTAAAGCCTGACGTCCCGCATCGGAATCGGCTGGGATTACTGCTTTATCAGATTGTACTTGGCGTTTTGGTGCATCTTCTTTATAGATGTAGGCTGTAACTACCTGATTACCACCATTGTTCGGGGCAATATCCCGAACGATAAAGAAAGAGGCGGCATTTTTCTTTTTAGTTGCTTTGGCAAGAGCCTCTTTCAGATCAGGATCAGTTGGAAAATAACCACTTACTGTCACCGTATCGAAAGGTTCCAGAGTGACAGCTTCGGTTTTAGGTAATTCTTTGATCCCACGATAAATGCGATATTGAGTGGTTTTATCTATTTTTTCTGCATCTTTATGATACAAATCAGCAACAACCCGTAAATTACCACTTCCATTGAAATCGTCTAGACTCTGAATGTAGAAACTATCGGCACCTTTTTTATCAGCCTGACGGGAAACCGCATCGGCTGCTTCATAAATTGCATTAAAACGCCCGGTTACTGCGATTCGTTCAAATGGCTTAAGTTCAGCAGCTTGCTCTGGTGTTAATTCTTTTGCTGCATGTGCTGCGGTAATTGTTGTTAATGAGAACATCGCAGTTGCGATGATCGTGGTCTTCAGCTTCATAAAAAATCCTTTCGCCTTGCGCATTAAAATATTTATAACGTGCTGAACATTGTTCTATATCACATAGGCCATAATTATTACATGTAATAATGCCAATTGTCGCAAGAATTTATTCTATTTAAATAACTGCTTATCTGTTTTTGGCACATGACGCCAAGACTTTTAATGAAGATATTGATTTATATAAAAATAATCATCGTTTACATTGAAGGTTATTTTATTGTCAGAAATATTGTCTTTTAGAATCCTTATGTTACCTTAATGGTATTATTTCATTTATATGTTTTTGTTGACATACCCTATAGATTTCAAGATGCAACTTTAAATATGGCGGGTATAAATCTCATTGATAGGTTTTACTAATAGTAGTAATAAAAACAATCTAATCGTTAAATTGGCTTCAACAGGTAATAATCAGCAATATTTTATCCTTAAAGAAGGAAACATTATGCATATTGGTGTACCAAAAGAGCAATTTCCCAATGAAGCTCGCGTTGCTGCCACACCATCAACAGTGGAGCAATTACGGAAGTTAGGATTTAATGTAAAAATTGAAACAGGAGCAGGGTCTCTTGCCAGTTTTGATGATGTTGTTTATCAGAAAGCTGGGGCTGATATTGCAGAGCATTATGAAGTTTGGCAATCAGACATTATTTTTAAAATAAATGCTCCGGAAGATAAAGAAATTGAGTTAATGAAGGAAGGAGCAACATTAATCAGTTTTATCTGGCCAGCTCAACATCCTGAATTAATAGAAAAATTAGCAAAACGCAAAATAACTGTTCTGGCAATGGATGCCGTCCCACGGATTTCCCGCGCCCAATCATTAGATGCCTTGAGTTCAATGGCAAATATTGCTGGTTATCGTGCCATTATTGAAGCAGCTCATGAATTTGGCCGTTTCTTTACTGGTCAGATTACTGCTGCCGGCAAAGTACCACCCGCTAAAGTTATGATTATTGGTGCTGGTGTTGCTGGTCTTGCTGCTATCGGAGCCGCAGGTAGTCTCGGTGCGATTGTCCGTGCTTTTGATACTCGTCCAGAAGTTAAGGAACAGGTTCAAAGTATGGGTGCCGAGTTTTTGGAATTAAATTTCAAAGAGGAAGCGGGAAGTGGGGATGGTTATGCAAAAGTGATGTCAGAAGCCTTTATCAAGGCTGAGATGGAACTGTTCGCTGCTCAAGCAAAAGAAGTTGATATTATTGTTACAACAGCATTGATTCCGGGTAAGCCTGCACCAAAACTGATTACCAAAGAAATGGTGGAGTCGATGAAACGGGGTAGTGTGATTGTCGATCTGGCTGCACAAAATGGAGGAAACTGCGAATTTACAGAAGCCAATAAACTTGTTGTGACAGACAATGGAGTCAAGGTTATTGGTTATACTGATCTCCCCAGCCGCTTACCTACCCAATCATCACAATTATACAGCACTAACTTAGTTAACCTTATGAAATTGCTGTGTAAAGAGAAAAATGGTGAAATTACCATTGATTTCGATGATATTGTTATTCGTGGTGTCACCGTCATTAAAGAAGGAGAGATCACCTGGCCTGCACCACCAATCCAGGTTTCAGCGCAACCCTCTAAACCTGATGTTATTAAGAAAGCAAATAAACCAGCAGCCCCCCCTAAATCACCGTGGCTGAAGTATGGGTTACTGGCATTGGCCATTATCCTTTTTGGTTGGTTAGCAAATGTTGCTCCGAAAGAGTTTCTGTCCCACTTTACCGTATTTGCTCTGTCTTGCGTGGTTGGATATTACGTTGTCTGGAATGTTAGCCATTCATTACATACTCCATTAATGTCTGTCACTAATGCTATTTCCGGGATTATTGTGGTCGGAGCAGTATTACAAATAGGCGAAGGTGGATGGGTAAGTTTCTTCTCTTTCATTGCAGTGTTGATTGCCAGCATCAATATTTTTGGTGGGTTCACTGTTACACAACGTATGCTAAAAATGTTTCGTAAAGGATAAGGGGTAACTTATGTCGAATGGAGTAGTCACTGCGGCATATATTGTTGCCGCTATCTTATTCATTTTCAGTCTTGCGGGGCTTTCTCGTCATGAAAGTTCCAAACGAGGCAATATCTTTGGCATAACCGGGATGGCAATTGCCCTGATTGCGACCATCTTAGGGCCGGATACAGGTAACGTTGGCTGGATTATTCTGGCAATGATTATTGGGGCAGTCATTGGAACTCGTCTCGCTAAAAAAGTAGAGATGACTGAAATGCCAGAATTAGTCGCTATTTTGCATAGTTTTGTTGGTTTGGCTGCTGTTTTGGTTGGGTTCAATAGCTTTATGGCCCACGATATTTTTGCTGATGCCATTATGGAAAATATTCATCTGACAGAAGTTTTCCTTGGGATCTTCATTGGGGCTGTGACCTTCACAGGTTCGGTTGTAGCATTTGGTAAATTACGCGGAAAAATTTCATCCAAGCCATTAATGTTGCCACATCGCCATAAACTTAATCTGGCTGCTTTGGTTGTCTCTTTTGTGTTGATGATTAGTTTTATCAAAACAGAAAGCGTCGGTTTACAGATTTTCACTATGCTCATCATGACGGTAATCGCATTAGCTTTTGGCTGGCATTTAGTGGCATCCATCGGTGGGGCAGATATGCCGGTTGTTATTTCCATGCTGAACTCATATTCAGGCTGGGCGGCCGCTGCGGCAGGTTTCATGTTGAGTAATGACTTACTGATTGTAACTGGTGCTTTAGTGGGTTCTTCTGGTGCGATCCTCTCTTATATTATGTGTAAGGCGATGAACCGTTCCTTTATTAGTGTTATTGCCGGTGGTTTTGGTAGTGATGGAGTCTCAACGGATGATAATCAGGAAATGGGGGAATATCGTGAAACAACCGCAGAAGACGTCGCTGAACTATTGAAGAATTCTACTTCAATTATTATTACTCCGGGCTATGGAATGGCTGTTGCTCAGGCACAATATCCGGTACATGACATCACAGCAAGATTGCGTGAAAAAGGAATCAACGTACGTTTTGGTATCCATCCAGTGGCAGGGCGCTTGCCTGGTCATATGAACGTATTACTGGCTGAAGCTAAAGTGCCTTACGACATTGTTTTGGAAATGGAAGAAATTAATGATGACTTTTCTGAAACAGATACAGTTCTGGTTATTGGTGCCAATGACACAGTAAATCCAGCGGCACAAGAAGATCCAAACAGCCCGATTGCTGGAATGCCTGTATTGGAAGTTTGGAAAGCGCAAAATGTGATTGTTTTTAAACGATCTATGAATACCGGATATGCAGGCGTGCAAAACCCATTATTCTTTAAAGAGAATACACAAATGCTATTTGGTGATGCCAAAGCAAGTGTTGAGGCAATTTTACGTACACTATGATTGAATATATTTAATCGAATAAAATTTGAGAGCTTCGTATAAAAATCGAAGCTCTTTTTTGTTTGAAAATATCAGTTTTACATCTGATTTTTAATTAAATTCAAATTGATGTAGATTAAATAAACATCACAATTCAAACCAGGTTATTACTGAAATTTACAGATGTTTTTCTCTGAATATCATTTGTTTTGATGTGAAGTTCATATTACACAACCATCAAAAAATCTTTATGTTTTTTTCATTATTTTGATAACTAAGTCAAACAATACCGCTAAGAATTTTCGATGTTCATATGTTAACATGGTTATTAATTGCTTTCATTTTACCATTTTAAACATTATGAATAATTATTTGGATAAAGATTTTAATGTTAAAATTAAATTCCTATCTTACCTGCCTCATTCAATATTTCAAAAAATATTTATTGCACGATATATGTTAAAACATCGAATTTTAACTATATAAAAACATATCTTACCCATTTCAAAAAATGATAAAGAAAATCATTAATAAATCTTTTTTTCGAAAGATTACTGAAATGTGCCTGAAAATTATTTTTATGTAAAAGGTGTTATATATGAAAAATGCAGCTAAAATTGTGAATGAGGCTTTAAATCAGGGAATTACTCTATTTGTTGCTGATAACCGTTTACAATACGAAACTAGCCGCGATAGTATTCCAGCAGAATTACTCAGTGAATGGAAACAACATAAACAGGAGTTGATCGATTTTCTGAGCCAGATCGATTCAAAAGAAGAAATTCAGACATATCTGTTACAGAATATTCAACGAGATGGTAATGCAGAACATTATCCACTCTCATTTGCTCAACAACGTTTGTGGTTTATCGACCAACTTACCGAAGGTAGTCCCCAATATAATTGTCCTGGCTATTTGAGATTGCGTGAATCACTCAATCTCAATGCTTTTAAAACCGCTGTAAAAGCATTGCTTGAACGCCATGAAGCATTACGTACCCATTTTAAAATTATTGATAATGAGCCACGGCAGGTTGTAACAAATTCCTATGATTTACCTATTACGCTGCACGACCTGACGGCGTTGTCTGAAGCTGAGCAGAAAAACGAAGTTAAACAACTTAGTAAAGAAGAAGATGACTTGGTTTTTAACCTCAGTACTGACTTGATGTTGCGTATGCGGTTGATAAAGCTGGCTGAAAATGATTATGTCATTATCTATACCATTCACCATATCGCCTGCGATAGTTGGTCAATAGAAATTTTTATCAATGAACTTATCACTTTATATCGTGCTTATAATAAAGGGGAAATAGCCCCATTATTGCCACTTAAAATCCAATATACCGATTATGCTCAATGGCAACGAAATTGGCTGCAAGGGGATATTCTGAAAAAACAACTGGATTATTGGCAAAACCAGTTATCAGGTATTTCTCCACTTCACCGTTTTCCACTGGATAACCCACGACCGGAGAAACAGAGTTTCGAAGGGAAGCTTAATGAGCAACGTATTTCAAAGGATTTGACTCAAGAAATCAGAGCATTATGTCACCAACATGAAGTCACTCTATTCATGTTTCTGGAGACAGCCTTTGCTGTATTGTTAGGTCGTTACAGTAATGAAAAAGACATTCTGGTCGGAACACCCCTTGCAGGGAGAATACACCATGATATTGAGCCTCTGATTGGTTTTTTTGTTAACTCTCTGGTGATCAGAACTGATTTATCTGGTCAGCCTACTTTCAGTGAGTTATTAAGGCAAAACAGTCGTACCATTCTGGATGCTTATGCACATCAAGATCTGCCATTTCAAATGCTGGTAGAGAAAATTAGCCCAGGAAGAAACTTAAATTATAACCCTATATTCCAAATCGCTTTTACTCTGGAGAATACTCAGCAAAGTACGACGTTAGCGCAGGACAATAATATTGAGATTGAAGAGCGCCTGCTTTTAAAAGTTCGATTTGATTTGGAAATTCATATTTATGAAGAAGAGGGAGGATTATCCCTTTTATGGGTTTATGACAGCAGCCTATTCAAAAATATTACTATCGAAAGATTACTCGCCAATTATGAAACTTTGCTTGCTAATATTGTTAGTGTGATGAAGCCACGTATCGGCTCAGATCTGATACACAAAGAACCCTCTGTCCATGACATTCCACTATTAGCAGAGGCTGAAATACACACTTTATTACATGAATGGAATGGGCCACAGGATCATAGCCAGCATGGCGGCTGTTTTCATGAACTGTTTGAAGAACAAGCTGCCCGACATCCTGAAAAAACATCCGTTGTTTTTGGCAACAATTC
Source organism: Xenorhabdus budapestensis (assembly GCF_002632465.1). Lineage (GTDB taxonomy): Bacteria > Pseudomonadota > Gammaproteobacteria > Enterobacterales > Enterobacteriaceae > Xenorhabdus > Xenorhabdus budapestensis. Next base: position 18,482 of record NZ_NIBS01000016.1, read on the forward strand.
ATTGAGTTATCAGGAGCTAAATAAACAAGCCAACCAACTTGCTCACTACTTGATAGAACAAAATATCAAACCAGAAACATTGGTTGCACTCTGTATTCCTCGTTCATTACGCGCTGTCGTAGCACTATTGGGGATTATTAAAGCAGGTGGAGCTTATCTGCCGTTAGATACCAGCTATCCAACATCCCGTCTCCAATATATGCTGGAACACAGCGAAGCTGAATTCATTCTGACCGAAACAAATCTGATAGAAAAACTCCCAATCAGCCAGCAGAAAGTTGTCTGTTTAGATGCTGATACAATACAGTCACAATTGCAGCCCATGCCTACGGGCAATATCGCTGAACGTCCATTTCCACTAACAGAAAATAATCTGGCTTACGTCATTTATACCTCCGGTTCTACTGGTAAACCGAAAGGGGTTATGTTGGAACATAAGGGGTGGGTCAACCTGGCACTTTCACAGGCGGGTTTATTTGGTGTTGATTCATATAGCCGGGGATTACAGTTCGCTTCCTGGAGTTTCGATGCCATGATCTTAGAAATATCTATGACACTGGCATATGGCGCAACACTGTATTTAATTTCAGAAACCCAACAGCATACCCCTGAATGGTTGGATGAACTCGTTGAAAAACATCAGATTACCCATGCTGTATTACCGCCTGCTTTGCTGCCTTACCTGGACTTTAACAAGTGGCGTTGTGTCTCAACTTTGCTTTTAGCGGGGGAAGCTGTACCACCACAAGTCGCGGTTCGTTGGTCACAGGACAGAAAACTGTTTAACGTATATGGCCCGACAGAGTGTACTGCCATTGTGACTTCTGGCTTATTAACTGATGACAAAATTACGATTGGGAAACCATTGCCTAATACCGTTATCCGTATTCTTGATCCATCAGGCAATCTAGTACCTATTGGTGTTGCGGGGGAATTATGTATTGGTGGCACCCAACTGGCACGCGGGTACTTGAATGCTTCTGAAACGAACGCAACGAAATTTATTACTGATTTGACAGAAAAATCCCAATCCCAACGTTTGTACCGAACGGGAGATTTAGCCCGTTGGTTGCCTGATGGTAGTGTGGAATATATTGGCCGGATTGACTCTCAAGTCAAGATTAGAGGATTCAGGATTGAGTTAGGAGAAATCGAAGCTGCACTGACCGGACATGACGCCTTAAGCAGCGCGGCGGTTATTACTTATGGGAACGATAAAGACAGAAGATTGATTGCCTATGTTTGTCCAACCGCAGATTGGTTGGGTGAAAGAGTTTTGCAAGTTAATACCGAAAACATCTCCCAATACTCAGCTATTAAAGCTGAACTTTCAGAACAACTCGAATCAGCACTGAAAAAACAATTACCAGAATACATGGTTCCAAGCCTTTATATTCCGTTAGAGCGAATGCCACTCACGTTAAATAATAAAGTGGATAAAAAAGCGTTGCCTACTCCAAATGAAAATGATTTCCGCCAACAAGATTATGTCGCGCCAAGAAATGAAATAGAGAAAAAGATCAGTCAATTATGGCAAGAGGTACTGGGTGTCAGTCAAGTCGGTATCCATGACAACTTTTTCGTACTGGGTGGTCACTCTCTTCAGGCAACCCGCCTTATCAGTTCAATACGTAATGATCTGAACATTGAAATACCATTGAGCAGTGTCTTTGAGCAGCCAACACTTGAGCGGTTATCACAAGAAGTCACGGTTTACCTGGTGAAAGAAAAAAGAAAATATTTCTACACTGAGCAAGAAATAACGAAAAAACTATTGGAAGGTGATATATGAAAAATGTAGCACAAATTATTAATGAAGCTTTAAATCAAGGGATCACTTTGTTTGTTATTGATAACAAACTGAAATACAAAACCAGCCGTGACAATATTCCACCAGGCTTGCTCAGTGAATGGAAACAACATAAACAAGAGTTGATTGATTTCCTGAATCAGATCGATTCAGAAGAGGACACGGACACTCACCGACTGCAAGATATTCCGCGTTATGACCGTGCGGAACATTATCCACTCTCATTTGCTCAGCAACGTTTGTGGTTAATTGATCAACTAACCGAAGGCAGCCCTCAGTATAACTGCACAGGTGATTTCAGGTTGAGAGAGCCACTCAATCTCAACGCTTTTGAGGCTGCTATAGCAACATTACTTGAACGCCATGAATCGCTGCGTACTTATTTCAAAATTATTGATAATGAACCACGGCAGATTATCACTACTTCCTATGATCTGCCTATTACAATGCATGATCTGTCCTCGTTGTCAGAATCTGAGAAGGAACAACAGGTTAAACAACTCGGTGAACAAGAGTCGAAACAAGTCGTTGACCTCAGCACTGACTTGATGCTGCGTATTCGGTTGCTAAAATTAACAGAGGATGATTATTTCATTCTCTATACGATTCATCATATCGCCTGTGATGGCTGGTCGCTGGCAATATTTATCAGTGAACTGCTCACATTATATCGTGCCTATTGTCAGGGCGAGGATAATCCTCTGCCACCATTAAAAGTTCAATATACCGATTATTCCCAATGGCAACGGGATTGGTTGCAAGGTGATATTCTGGAAAAACAACTGGATTATTGGCAAAACCAGTTATCAGGTATTTCACCACTTCACCGTTTTCCACTGGATAATCCACGCCCAGAAAAACAGAATTTTGAAGGGGATGTCCATCCACAGCGTATTTCAAAGGCTCTGACCCAAGAAATACGAGCACTGTGTGCCAAACATGAAGTGACGTTATTTATGTTTCTGGAAACGGCTTTTGCTGTGTTGTTGAGTCGTTACAGTAGTGAAAAGGATATTCTGGTTGGAATGCCACTTGCAGGACGAAGACACCGTGACACAGAGTCTTTGATTGGATTTTTCGTCAATTCACTGGTGATCAGAACGGATTTATCCGGTCAGCCTACATTCAGTGAACTATTAAAACAAAATAGTCGTACCATCCTGGATGCTTATGCACATCAAGACCTGCCTTTTGAGATGCTGGTAGAGAAAATCAGTCCAGAACGGAATTTAAATTATAATCCTATTTTCCAAATCATGTTTGCAGTACAGAATAATCAACGGGATACCACTCTGGAGCAGGATAGCATTGTCACATCTAAAGAACGTTCGCTTCTGACTATCCGATTTGATTTGGAAGTCCATATATATGAAGAAGACGAAGGTGAGTTATCCATTGGGTGGATCTCTGACACCAGCCTGTTCAGAAGTGCGACCATTAACAGATTAATCGCCAATTACGAGATCTTGCTGACCAATATTGTTGATGTGATGAAACATCATGCTGGCATCAGCGAGCCATCTGTCCATGACATTCCATTACTAGCAGATGCTGAGCGAAATACCTTACTATATGAATGGAGTGGGCCACAAGTTCCTTACCAGACCGGGAAATGTTTCCATGAACTCTTCGAAGATCAGGTATCACAACACCCTGAAAAAAATGCACTGATCTTTGATAATAACTCCCTAAACTATCAATCATTAAATGAACAAGCCAACCAATTGGCGCACTATCTGCTTGAACAGGGGATCAAACCGGACACATTAGTTGCCCTTTGCATACCACGATCATTACAGGCGGTTGTGGCGTTGTTGGGTATTCTTAAAGCGGGTGGGGCTTATTTACCGTTAGATCCCAGTTATCCGAAAGCCCGTCTCCAATATATGTTAGACCACAGTAAAGTAGAGTTCATTCTGACCGAAACTCACCTTGTTGAAAAACTCCCAATCAGCCAGCAGAAAGTCATCTGTTTGGATACCGAGACAATACAGTCACAGCTGCAATACATGCCCACAGATAATATTACTGAGCGTCCACTCCCGCTCACGGAAAATCATCTGGCTTATGTGATTTATACTTCTGGCTCTACCGGCAAACCGAAAGGGGTGATGCTGGAACATAAAGGGTGGGTTAATCTGGCATTTTCGCAAGCAGATTTATTTGGCATTGACTCACATTGCCGGGGATTGCAGTTTGCCTCCTGGAGTTTTGACGCCATGATCTTAGAGATGTCCATGACATTAGCCTATGGCGCAACACTGTATTTGATTTCAGAAACTCAACAGCGTTCCCCTGAATTGTTGGATGAAATCGTTGAAAAATATCAGATAACCCATGCTGTACTACCACCAGCACTGCTTCCTCATCTGAATTTTAACAAATGGCGTTCTGTCTCAACCTTGCTTCTGGCAGGTGAAGCAGTACCTCCACAGGTTGCTGTTCGCTGGTCACAGAATAGAAAACTGTTTAACGTATATGGCCCGACAGAATGTACATCCATTGTTACCACGGCTTTACTAACTGACGAACAGGTCACGATTGGAAAACCTTTACCTAACGTTGTGATGCGTATTCTTGATCCAGAAGGTAACTTGGCTCCGATGGGCGTTATCGGGGAACTGTATATCGGCGGTGTTCAGTTAGCACGCGGTTACCGAAACTCACCGGAAATCACGGCAAGGCAATTTATTTGTGATCCATTCAGTCCACATTCAACAGATGGCCGGGAAAACAGACTTTACCGAACTGGTGATTTAGTGCGCTGGACACCGGATGGTCAGTTGGAGTTTATCGGCCGTGTTGACTCTCAGGTTAAGATCCGTAGTCACCGCATAGAGTTGGGTGAAATAGAAACAGTTTTGTCCGGGCATGATGCTTTAAGTAGTGCTGTTGTTATCGCTTATGGTCAAGATGAAGAGAAAAAACTCATTGCGTATGTCTGCCCAAGTACAGGATGGTTAGGTGAAAAAGCCACTGAATTTAACGCAGGTAACGTTGAAAACTGGACAGAAATTTTTGATGAGCAGTATCGTCAACCCATAACGGAGAATACTCAGCAAGAAAATATAAGTGATTCAGTCGAATCAGGTAGTGATTTCAGTGGCTGGATGAACAGCTACACTAAACAGCCGATTGCTCTTGAACAGATGGAAGAGTGGTTAGCAGGAATAATGCACCGGATTAACGCCCTGAACCCTCATCGTTTACTGGAAATTGGTTGTGGTAGCGGATTACTGTTGTATCGCTATGCTGAGCGGTGTGAGTCAGTGGTGGCTACTGATATTTCGGCTGAGGTTCTGAACCGACACCAACATATTCTGCAACAACATGGCTGGTCACATGTGCAACTAAGAAGAGGAGACGCGCTCAACTTAGGAACATTACATGCTGACGAATTTGATACTGTCGTGATTAACTCCGTTGTCCAATATTTCCCCAATGTTCAATATCTGGAAAAAGTGCTTGAACAGCTAATGTCTGCGGTGACAGCAGGAGGAAAAATTCTGTTGGGTGACATTCGCAATTTAGATCTATTAACCGCCCATGCTACAGCGATAGAGCAAAGTCATCTTAACGGGCAGCGTATTCAGGTAGGGGTACTGGCGAACCGTATTCAGCGGCGTTTACAACAAGAACCAGAGTTCTTACTCAGTCCAACTTATTTTGCTCAATTACCGGAGCGTTATCCTGAAATCGGCCGGGTTGATATTCTGGTTAAACGTGGCATCGGTGATAATGAAATGCTGCGTTATCGTTACGATGTCATCTTACATAAAAGAAATGAAAATACCGAATCTTGTCATGAAATGCCACTAAATTGGCACAATTTCGATTCTTTTGAAAGTCTGGACAATTTGTTACAGATGGGCACAGAGGATACATTTGGTGTTTCAGGCTTTTCTAATGCCAAAGTTAAAGATGATCTTGCTTGGGCAGAAGGGCTGCGTCACTGGTCAGCCAATCAGATGATAACACCACCAGAAAATGCCGGCAGTTTCTCCCCACAGGCATCAAAACAGGTTCAGGAGTTTGAATCTTTACTGCAATATGCTGAACAATGTGGTTATCAATGTGGTGTGACTTGGTCACAACAGCAACCTGATTTACTGGATGTGATTTTCAGCCGCGGAGAGTTACCACCAGTACAGGCACGTACCGGCTACAATCAAAACCATTTAGCTAACTATCCGCAAATTTCGGCCATTAGCGGAGAACTTTCAGAATTACTCGAATCTGCACTGAAACAACAACTGCCAGAATATATGGTTCCTGGTCTTTATATCCCGCTGGAGCGTATGCCACTCACGTTAAATAATAAAGTGGATAAAAAAGCGCTACCGATCCCAAATGAAGACGATTTACGCCGACAAAACTATGTGGCACCAAGAAATGAAATAGAAATTAAAATCGGTCAGTTATGGAAACGTTTGCTGAACGTCAGTCAAGTCGGCATTTATGACAATTTCTTCACATTGGGGGGGCATTCACTTCAGGCAACTCGTCTTATTAGTTCAATACGCAACGAATTAGAAATAGAAGTTCCATTGAGAAGTGTTTTTGAACATCCAACACTTGAGCAATTATCACAAATTATCACTATTCACCTGATCAAAGAAAAAAGAAAACATTTCCAGGTTGGGCAAGAAACCGCACAAAAACTATTGAAAGGTGATATATGAAAAATGCAGCGCGAATTGTCAATGAGGCTTTAAATCAGGGAATTACTCTGTTCGTTACTGATAATCGTTTACAATACGAGACCAGCCGCAGCAGTATTCCGCCAAAGTTGCTTAATGAATGGAAACAACATAAACAGGAGTTGATTGATTTTCTGAATCAGCTCGATTCAGAAGAGCAAACTCAGACGTATCACTTTTTGCAAGATATTCAGCGTGATGGCAAAGCAGAACATTATCCGCTTTCATTTGCTCAACAGCGCTTATGGTTTATTGATCAGCTGGATGGAGGCAGCCCCAAGTATAACTGTATGGGTGATTTCAGGCTGCCGGGAGCCATTAACATACAGGCGTTTGAGGCAACCGTTAAGTCATTACTTGAACGCCATGAAGTGTTGCGTACCCATTTTAAAACCATCAATAATGAGCCGCGGCAATTTATTGTCACTGATTATGATTTACCGATTACACACCATGATTTATCTGCGCTACCTGAAACCGAAAAAAATTATCAGTTAAAACAAATTGGTAAGGAAGAAGAGAGTTTGATTTTTAACCTTAGCACGGACCTGATGTTGCGCGTCCGGTTAATAAAATTGGCAGAAGATGATTATCTTATTATTTATACGGTTCATCATATTGCCTTCGATGGTTGGTCGCTGGCAATATTTCTCAATGAATTTTTCACGTTATACAAAGCTTATTGTCAGGGTAAAGCAAATCCGCTGCCGCCACTGAAAATTCAATATACCGATTATGCCCAATGGCAACAGGGCTGGTTGCAGGGTGATGTGCTGAAAAAACAACTGGCATACTGGCAGCATCAGCTAACTGGAATTTCGCCAGTTCATCGTGTGCCACTGGATAATCCACGGCCAGAGAAACAAAATATCGAAGGGTGTTTTCATACACAACGTATTTCTTCGCAGTTAACCCAAGCAATCAGGGGACTGTGTGTTAAGCATAACGTTACCTTATTCATGTTTCTGGAAACGGCTTTTACTGTATTGCTTAGCCGTTACAGTAATGAAAAAGACATTCTGGTTGGAACAGCAATTGCCGGCAGGCAACATCCTGATATTGAACCGTTGATCGGTTTTTTCGTCAATTCACTGGTTATCCGAACGGATTTATCTGGTCAGCCTACTTTTAGTCAACTCTTAAAACAAAACAGTCGTACTATTCTGGATGCCTACGAGCATCAAGATCTGCCATTTGAGTTGGTGGTAGAAAGGCTCAGCCCGGAACGAAGCTTAAATTATAATCCGATATTTCAGATCATGTTTGCAGTACAGAACAACCAACAGGATACAACGCTGGAACAGGATAATATTACTGACTTTGGGAGTGATTTACTTAAAACGACTCGATTTGATTTGGAAGTCCATGTTTATGAAGAAGAAAAAACAAACGAATTATCTATAGTCTGGGTCTCCGACACGATTCTGTTCAACAGTAGTACCGTTGAGAGATTCATTGCCAATTACGAAACTTTGCTTTCTGGTCTTGTTGAGGTGATGACAGATGATTCAATCAATAAAGAACCCTCTGTTCATGAACTCCCATTATTGGCAGAAGCTGAAAAACAGACCTTACTGCATGAATTAAACGGGCCACAGAACCACTACCCACCAGGACGTTGCTTCCATGAATTGTTTGAAGAACAGGTGGCACTGAATCCTGAAAAAACTGCGCTGGTTTTTGGTGATAGTACTTTAAGTTATCAGGCCGTTAATGCTCAGGCCAATCAATTGGCTCATTACCTGATTGAGCAAGGTATCCGGCCAGATATTCTGGTTGCAATTTGCCTTCCCCGGTCGTTACAAACGGTGATTGCACTGCTAGGCATTCTCAAAGCCGGCGGAGCTTATGTGCCGTTGGATGCCAGTTACCCGCAAGCCCGCCTGCAATACATGTTGGAGGACAGCGGGGCCGAATTTATTCTGACCGAAACAGCGCTGGTTGATAAATTACCCATCAGCCAACAACGCGTTATCTGTCTGGATACCGACGCGGTACAATTGCATGTGCAAAACCTGCCCACCGACAATATTGTTCATCGTCCGGCGCCCCTGACAGAAAATCATCTGGCCTATGTCATTTATACTTCGGGTTCTACCGGCCGGCCAAAAGGAGCCATGCTGGAGCATAAGGGTTGGGTGAATCTGGCACAGGCGCAAGCTATGTTATTTGGTGCGGATGCTGATATTCGCGGGTTGCAATTTGCTTCCTGGAGCTTCGACGCCGCAGTGTTGGAAATGGCAATGACTCTGGCCTATGGTGCCACGCTGTATTTGATTTCAGAAACACAGCGCCGTTCGCCTGAATGGCTGGATGAGATGGTTGAAAAATACCATATAACCCACGCTGTACTCCCGCCGGCGCTGTTGCCTCATCTGGATTTCAACAAATGGCGCACCGTTTCAACCTTGCTGTTGGCAGGGGAAGCGGTGGCACCACATATCGCCGCACAGTGGTCGCAGGGCAGAAAGCTGTTTAACGTTTATGGTCCGACAGAGTGTACTTCGATTGTGACTACCGCCTTATTAACGGCAGATAAGCGAGTGACGATTGGAAAACCGTTGCCGAATACCGTAATGCGTATCCTGAATTCCGACGGTAATCTGGTGCCTCTTGGGGCTATCGGGGAACTGCATATCGGCGGCATTCAACTGGCACGTGGTTACCGCAATGCACCGGATATCACGGAAAAACAGTTTATCCGAGATCCCTTCAGTATCAACCCAGACCGACTTTACTGTACGGGTGATTTAGTGCGCTGGACGCCGGAAGGTGAGCTGGAATTTATTGGCCGACTGGATGCGCAGATTAAAATTCGCAGCCATCGCATTGAATTGGGGGAAATTGAAACTGTTCTGGCGGGGCAGGAAATTTTAAGTAATGCTGCCGTGATCGCTGATGGTCATGACAGTGAAGACAGGAAACTCATTGCTTATGTTTGTCCGAGCACGAATTGGCTGGCAGAGAAAGCGGCCGCTTTTAATGTGGATTACCTTGAAAGCTGGACAGAGATCTTTGATGGTCAGTATCGGCAGGAGATAACAGAAAACTCTGCTATTGATGCTACCGATAAGAGCGATGACGATAGTGATTTTGGTGGCTGGATGAACAGTTATACCGAACAGCCGATTGTGTTGGAACAAATGGAAGAGTGGCGGACGGGAACCATGCAGAGGATTGAATCCCTGCACCCCCGCCGCTTATTAGAAATCGGCTGTGGATCTGGCTTATTGTTATATCGTTATGCTGAACGGTGCGAATCAGTATTGGCCACTGATATTTCAGCGGAAGTATTGGCTCGTCACCAGAAGATTTTGCAACAGCGTGGCTGGTCGCACGTAGAACTAAGAAGGGGAGATGCACTGAATTTAGGCACAATCACGCCTGATCAGTTCGATACCGTTGTGATTAATTCCGTTGTTCAATATTTTCCCAACATTCAATATCTGGAAAAAGTCATTACACAGTTATTGCCTGCGGTTGAAGCCGGGGGGAAAATTCTGCTGGGAGATATCCGTAACTTAGATTTGTTAACTGCACATGTAACGGCCATCGAGAAAAATCGCCTGAATGGGCAACGTATTTCGGTGGGTACATTGGCAAATCGCATTCAACGGCGTTTACAGCAAGAAAAAGAGTTTTTACTTAGCCCGAGTTATTTTGCACAATTGCCGATGCGTTACCCAGAAATTGGTAGAGTTGATATTTTGGTTAAACGTGGTGTTGGTGACAATGAAATGCTGCGCTATCGTTATGAAGTGATATTACATAAGTGCGATAAAAATGCGAAATTATGTTGCACTTTACCCATAACCTGGTGCAACTTCAATTCTATTGAAGCGCTTCGTAATGTGTTAGAGGCAGGCGAATGCGACACATTTGGCGTTTCCGGTATTCCTAATGCCCGCATCAAAGAGGATTTTGATTTAGCGGAAGGGCTACGTCATTGGCCATCTAATCAGATAGTTTTTCCATCAAAAGATACCAGCGGTTTTTCTCCAGAAGCAACAGAGCAAGTTTTGGCACTCGAATCTTTACTTCAATATGCGGAACAGTGCGGCTACCAGTGTGAGCTTACCTGGTCACAGCGGCAACCTGATTCATTGGATGTGATTTTCAGCCGTGGTGAATTACCTCAAATACAGGCACGCTCAGATTACAGCCAAACTCATTTGGCCAATTATCCGCAACTCCCTGCCATTGGTGGAGAACTTGCAGAGTTACTGGAATCTGCACTGAAAAAACAATTGCCTGAATATATGGTGCCCAGTCTTTATATCCCATTGGAGCGCATGCCACTGAATTTGAATAATAAAGTGGACAAAAAAGCGTTACCTATTCCGGATGAAAGTGATTTACGTCGTCAGACTTATATCGCACCGAGAGATGAAATCGAGGAAAAACTCTGTCAGTTGTGGCAAGAACATCTAAAAATCAATCAAATTGGTATTTATGATCATTTTTTCTCGCTTGGTGGTCATTCACTCTTGGCTGTTAAGATAACCGCTTCCATAAGAAATACTTTAACCAATAATTTCAGTATGCAGCAGTTATTTGCAAATCCAACCATTGCACAGGTTGCAAGTGTAATTCGTAACAGTTATAAGCACGAAATATCTGTACCGAAGACAATACACAATATATCTGATGGAAAAATACCTATTTCTTATAGTCAGAAACTGTTTTGGTATTTTGTTCAAGAAGGGTTATTGGAGGATAGTTTCCACGTACCAATTGCTTTGCTGATGGAGGGAGAACTGAATCATAGTGCGTTGGAAAAAAGTTTAAATACTATCTTAGAGCGACATGAAAGTTTACGTTTTAAGTTTTATAAAGAAAATGAGCAGATTTTCATGCAGCCTGATAACAATATGAAAATTAACCTGCAAGTTATCGAAGCATTACCAAGAGGAATAGAGAAAGAACAAATTATTATTGAAATTAACAAGCTCTGGCAAGAGAAATTAAGAACACCTTTTGATATTTATAGTGACCCACTAATCAGGACATTTTTACTGCCTGTTTCGGAAAAAATCACGGTGTTACTTATTGATATACATCACATAATTTCCGATGGATGGTCTATCAATATCATTATGAATGAGTTTAAACAGTTATATACGGCTTATTCTCGGGGGCAAGAAAATACGTTATCACCGGTTGCCATGCAATATTCTGGTTATGTTTATGACTTGCAAGAAATTCATACAACTGAGGCGGTTAAAAAACAGATTAAATTCTGGCAACAACAATTTTCCGAAGTTAGTATAGAACGTAATTTCCCCGTTCCTTTCAAACATCATCTGGCCTCAAAATATCGGCCTCACGCCCGACATATCAAAATACCTGATTCACTCGATAAAGCTGTTTCGCAATATTGTGAAACTCATAAGATCACGCCTTATATGTTATTTATGGCTTTATTCCACACTTGTCTTTTTATGTACTCCGGTGAATCACAACATATTGTTACCTCACCAAAAGCTGACCGTACTCGCATAGAAAGCCATCAAACAGTCGGGTTATTCTTAAGTGAATTAATAGTAAAATCGACCATCAGTAAGGAGATGAGCCTGCAAGAAATCATTAAGCAGGTTAGTCAATTTATTCATCGTGCCATAGAGAATTCAAATATCCACATGTCTGTCGTGATTGAAGCGGTGGGAGAAAAGGCGATGGATAATATATTTAAAGTTCTGTTTAACTATTTAGATGCGCAAAATCTCTACGATTTTATCGACATGTCTAAGAATGGAAAATTATCACTGCCAAATCTTGATGTGGAATTGATAGAGGCCCAAGTGATTCCTTTTGAATCACTTGGGATGAATCTCATATACATGCCACAAAATATCGTGTGTGATATCAATTACAATCCGGAGCTGTATACAGAAGAAGTTATTGATAATCTGGCTGAATATTATGAACGACTACTAAATATCATCGTATCCGGTCAAGAAAAAGAGAGTATCAGTCAGTTTTATGGCTAAATTTTCCTGAAAAATTAATAAATTAGCCTCATGGATGAGGCCAATAACGAATTTGGCGGTCAAAGTTGCCTCAGTCAGTTGTTAGCATTAATATATGCAATTGTGAATCATATGTAAAAATTCTTCTCTCGCTCGCTTCATTTTCCCTTGATTGATAAATCCTATCAATATATAGGCAATTGATCGTCAATACCGATCAAATTGTTGATCTTTTTTGATTCTTAAGGTAAATTTTTCTTCTTCGCACAGAAACTTGTGCCGGAAATTTTTTGTTATAACGTTTTATTATTTTGCGTTATACATAATAACTAGTTGTATATTATGAACATTATGGATATGTAAATGAAAAAGACTTTAGTTTCATCTTTTATTGCTGCAATATTGGTTTCAGTAAGCAATATTTCTTATGCGGCTCTTCCGGCAACAACGGGGACAGTAAAATTTGAGGGGAAGATTGTAGAATCAACCTGTACTATTGGTAGTGATTCTGACAATATTGTGGACATGGGGATATATCTCAAAAGCGGCATAGTAGGAACAAGTGGAACTGAAGTTCTGGGTAGCAAAAAGGATTTTAAGATCAAATTAACTGGGTGCCCTGTTACTGCACCTGTTTCAAGAATGGTGGTCACATTATCTGGGACGAATGATACCCATAATCCCAATCTATTAAAAATAGACTCGTCGGGTGCAGAAGGGATTGGCATCGGTGTTTACTCCAAAAGCAAACTGATAAATTTTTCTGCTCCTAAACTAGATGATATTAATATCAATAGTGCTGATATGGAAATACCTTTACAAGTGGCTTATGTATCTAATGGAGAGACCGTTACAGCCGGAAAGGCCAATTCCACACTTAGTTTTAGTATAGATTACAAATAAAAATCATTTCATTTATAAATATTTCTTTCCTGGCCGCAGAGGCATTTTTATGGCTGCGGCCGGGAGCTATTAACATCATAAGTAGTCATGTAATAATGAAAAATAAAATAAAAAGAATATTTACATCGTATATGCTAACGAAAAAAATAACGCTTATATGCTCATTGTTTTTTATATTTCCGTCCTGGGCGGGTGTAACCGTTGGTGGAACCCGTGTTATTTATAAAGGCAATAAAAAAGAAACTTCAATTTCAGTGAAAAACTCTGACGAAAGCCGGCCTTATTTAATTCAGTCTTTTATCAGTACTGATTCAAAGGGAGAAAAAGCCCCTTTTATTGTGACACCGCCGTTATTTCGTTTGGATGCTGGCAAGGAAAGTATTCTTCGTATTGTCCGTACCGGAGGTAATTTACCTGAGGATAGGGAATCGGTTTTTTACCTTAATGTGAAATCTATTCCTTCCGTACAAGAGAACGAACAGAATACTTTATTGATTACGGTGAAAACCCGAATCAAATTGTTTTATCGGCCTGAAGGCATTGAAGGTGATTCTGAAGAAGCTTATAAAATGCTGAAATTTCGTCGCATTGGTCACCAACTTGAGGTCAGAAACCCCAGTAATTATTACGTAACCATCGGGCAGCTTGAAGTGGCCGGAAAACCCCTGACGGGGACTGATATGATCGCTCCACAGGGCGTAGCGCATTTCGTCCTGCCATCTGAATCACCAGGCTTAGTTAGCTGGAATAGCATTAACAGTTATGGTGGTGTAAGCAAAGAGGTAATTAAAAACCTGCCTTAAAAAGAAGATGAAAGATAACAAAGATAAATATTGGGGACTAAAAATTATATTTATTAAATATAAAAAAAGTGGTAGCACAATTATGCCAGTATGTTTGCTTTCAGTCTTTATTTTATGTTTTTCCGTGTTGTTATCATTACCCGTCATGGCACAGGATTATTTTCGATTATCAGCATTGGAATTAAATGATACTCAATCGGTAATTGATTTAAGCGTATTTTCATCTCCTGGTGGTCAATTACCGGGTCAGTATCAGGTAAACATATTTCTTAACGGCAAAGAGCAAGAAACAAAACAGGTTAATTTTATTAAGCTGGAAAATGGCAAACTGTCTCCACAGCTAACGGTCAATAATTTAAAACAGTTTGGCGTGAAAATGTCAGCTTTTCCTGCACTGATGAAACTCTCGCCTGAACAAATTATTGATGATATTAGCGAGTATATTCCACAGGCATCGGATTCATTTGATTTCTATGGGCAACGTCTGGATATCAGTATTCCACAAGCCGCATTGGATAATCAAGCCAGAGATACTGTGGCATCACATCTATGGCAACAGGGAGAGTCAGTATTTTTAATGAGTTATAATTTTAGTGGATCAGAAAATCATAATAAAAATACAAAAAACCAAAGTTATTTTTTAAATTTACAAAGCGGAATAAATATCGGACCGTGGCGGGTAAGAAATCAATCAGTTTATGACTATGATTCTGGAAAAAATAAAGGTAAGAGTCGTTTTTCATCCATTAACAGCTACATCCAACGGGACATTCATGGACTAAAAAGCCAGATAATTCTTGGCGAAACCTTTACTGACGGAGATATATTTGAAAGCGTGCCGTTCATTGGTGCCTCTATGACATCCGATAGTTTAATGTTGCCCGGTAGTCAACGTGGCTTTGCGCCAATTATCCGTGGTCTTGCTCAAACCAATGCGCGCGTAACGATTCGCCAAAATAATTACGTCATCTACGAAAGCTATGTTCCGCTGGGGCCTTTTGTTATCACGGATCTTTATTCAACCTCCGGCTCCGGTGATTTGGAGGTCACGATCACCGAAAAGGACGGGCGACAGCGTAAATTTGTGCAACCATTTTCATCAGTGCCAATGATGCAGCGAGAAGGGCAATTAAAATATCAGCTTACCCTGGGGCGTTACCGTTATTCCGATGCTAACGCTGATAAACCTTATTTTAGCGAAGCGGCATTTATCTATGGGCTCTCCAATCGGTTTAGTTTGCTATCTGGTATGCAGGTAGCAGAAAACTACCGGGCGTTTAACGCGGGTCTGGGGGTTGGGTTAGGTAATTTTGGTGCGATTTCTCTGGATATGACACTAGCAGATGCCAGATTGCCGGAGAATGAACATAAACGGGGGCAATCGTATCGAATTCAATATACGAAAAGTATTGAAGCAACGGGGACATCCCTGACTTTGGCTGGGTATCGTTATTCCACACCAGAATACTATTCATTTGCAGAGACAAATGAATATTCAGTAAGAAAAGACGCCAGCCGCGCACAAAATAAGCATAGCCAATTGCAGCTAACCCTAAACCAGGGGATGGGGGATTTTGGCAATCTTTATGTATCTGCCTATCAGCAGGATTACTGGGGAAAACAAGGCACCAACCAATCATTATCTGCCGGTTATAACATTAACCTTGCCGGGATCAGTTATGGCTTGAATCTTTCCTACAATACCAATCATGAATCCATTAAGAGTAAGGATATACAGGCATCGTTTAACGTCTCTATTCCACTGGATAAGTGGCTGCCTAATGGATGGGCAACTTACAGCATCAGCAGAAACGGCCACAGTCAGGGAAGTCAACAACTGGCTATAAGTGGCAGCGCATTGGACGATCATGCCTTGTCATATAGTATCCACGGGGAGCACAGCAATAATATGGAAGGGGCGAGTGGCGGTGCTTCGCTGGGATATAGCCATTCTTCTGGCCGTGTGAATCTGGGTTACAGTTACAGTGATAATAGCCAGTCGCTTAACTACGGGTTGTCTGGCGGTCTTGTCGCCCATCAAGACGGTATTACGTTTTCCCAATCATTGGGTGAGACCGTGGCACTGGTTAAAGCAGCTGGTGCAGCAGAAACAAAAATTTTGAATCACAGTGGAATTAAAACGGATTCACGTGGCTATGCCGTAATCCCGTCGATCGAACCTTATGCCTACAACCGGGTTGCCTTGGATACTGAAATGCTGGCTGATGGCGTTGACCTTGACAACTCAGTGCAACACATTGTACCGACTCGCGGTGCCGTGGTTGCTGCCGATTTTCGCGTCCGTCAGGGGCACCGGATATTGGTAACATTACGTCACAACGGCAAACCCGTACCTTTTGGTGCCAGCGCAGCGTTAATAAACAGTGACAGTAGCGGAATTGTTGGTGATGACGGTGAGCTGTATTTGAATGCTGTCCCCGAGCAGGCAGAAATAAAAGTACAATGGGGAAAAAATAAAGGTCAACAATGTCATGCAAAAACAGATTTATCAGTGCTGCCCGAAAAGTCAGGCGTATTACGCCTGATTGCTGACTGCCGCAGTTAAAAGGAATTTATCATGTTTAATTTTGAACGTAATAATCACTTTCAGATTAAAGCTAATAACTTTTTATTGGTATTATTAATTATCATTGTCGCGGGGAGTTATTCAACACGAGTTACAGCAGCAGTATGTAAGACTGATAGAATTCAGGAAATAGTCAAATTTGATGATATTTCTATTGACTATAATAAAATACCGTACAAGAAAATCATCTCCAATAATGGGAAGGATGTAAAATGCAGTAAATACAATCAGAATATATATGTACAATCTATCAATGGAGTAGTAGGTTCCCACAAAAATAACTTTTATAATACCAGTCTCCCTGGTGTCAGATTTAAATGGAGCCTCAAACCTAATGGTTTGGAACATGCGGAAATGATACAGGGCAGTATAAGAGGGATCGGCAAAGAAAAGAAATTTGACAGTAAGTTTCATATAGAGATCGATGGTAGTGTTCAATCTGGAAAAATCAATGAGATAAAAATAACGATGGCTCGTCAAGATGAGAAGAAAAAGTATACCGGAGAGATTTTGTACGAATATATAATCCCGGCTTTTAACGTCACGGCAAGAACTTGTAAAATAACTACGCCGGTTGTTAATGTTCCGATGGGAACCGTATTAATAAGTCATTTTAAAAACAAAGGTGATACCGCCGGTGGACGTTCTTTCGATATTGGTGTGCAATGCAAAGGATCACCGAACGCGAATATTACCTGGAATTCGGCAGATATTAATGCAAAAGCAAATGGAGTGATAAATGCTGATTCAACCTCATCAGCAACAGGGATCGGTATTCAGATTTTAGATAGCGGAGGCAATCCTGTGAAATTTAATCAACTGCAGGATCTTGGCACGATAGATTCTTTGAAAACATTGTCATATATGGCGAAGTATTATCAAACCAGTAATCGTGTTTCTGCCGGTAGCGTTAATGCCACAGCCACCTTCACTGTCGATTATAAGTAATCGAGAGATAGCCATTCATCAGCGAAATCAAACTTTTATGGGGCGACCCCTGTATGTATTAATTAACCCCGAGGAGGCTTTGGATTCTCTGTTCCTGCCGGTAACCAATCCAATCACAGGAGGGGTTAAATGCCTCTCCTGCATTGGATTAGGCTAGATGTGATCTGTCAGTTCTCTGTCTTAGGTAATCATACCTATACAGTGTGTTTAGCCAAGTCTTTAGGGGTTATTTTCTTGGACACATTGTCTTTATTAATCGATAAGACTATCTTTCCATGTAATCCATCCAATAGATTATCCCCTACCTTTTTTACTGTTAAAATTGCAGCTCTATTTTTAACACCAGAAAAGATGGAATCATCTTCATTTTTAAGCCTATTTATATCCCTTGGAGAATACATATCATTAATCATGATTTCTTCAGATATATCCTCAGGGAAATATAATTGACCTACAAAATAGAATTTATCTTCCTGTCTTTTTTGTACATTCGCACTCCTTGCTGATAAATGGATATGTAAAGCTCTTCCAGCATAAAATCCAGGGAAGATGGTGGTGAATCTGACGATGCCTTCTTTATCTGTCCTTTGTGCCCCTCGAAGGAATGTGCTTTCATCCGTTCTTGAAATCGTCCCTATATCACCAGATGGAGCCTTGAGGTCTGGGTTTATGTATTTCCAACCTGAATACTTTCCCATTGCATTACAATGCCATATATCAATAAAGATATCATCTAAAGGTTTGCAGGTTACAGAATCAATTATTTTCATTGTCAATAAAAGAGGTATTCCTGGTTCATCCTCGGTTATATTCCGTCTCAGCAGTTTGTTATTTATAAAATATGGACCTGACATTTCCTCTGGGGTCATCTCGCAAACGCCTATATTAATATCATCCTCTCTCTTTGGTTGGTTATTTGAAGAGGCGAGAACGGTTGTTGGAATCAGAGGTAATAATGAAAATACTGCACCAGTAATACTTGCCTGTTTCAGAAAAAGTCTTCTTTCATTTTTCACAAAGTGGCTCCCTATATGTTATTTAATAATATGATTTCATTTAAAGCCAGGTACGAGGTCAATGCAGGCATTAAACTGAAAAAGCCCATCAAGCGCAAGTTGGTCATGTATTAAATAATTAGATACATATATTAAATATAGTTTATAGTTTTCACGCTCAATGAAAGTTGCTGTGACTTTATCGTGCATTTTTTCCGCCCATGCCCATGCCACCAGCCAGATTATCGGCAGAACAATAAACAGCGTCCCCATCACCAACTCCATTAAGCGTTTTTGATGTCCGGGGCCGCTGTACATTTCAGCCAAATAGCAATCGCCTTTATCACTAAAATAGGCAGGGTAAAAATAATTTAAAAACAGATAATTATATGGATGTTTTGCAAAGCTGAATGCTAAAAATCAGTAAAATATAAGGTTAATTATTTCAGTTTAATGAATAAAATTCATAATCACTATCATTTTCCAGGTATTAATCAAAATTTATTAGGGTGTTAATCTTTAGCTACAACATGACGACTGCCTTTCTTCATTAGAGTTTATGGCAGTCATATTATTAGAGTTAATGGAAGTTATATTGATTAGCATCTCTTCGTACCCATTGCTGAACTTAACATATGTATCAAAACATATATATCAAAATGATCACGTTGCAACCGGATCACACTGATGGAAAAGAGGGGTATGAGTAAGATGCTGAAGGATAACTTTACGGCTATTTTTTATCTAATTGTCGTTGCGCATGAGAGAAGTTTTACTCGTGCTGCTGCAAAACTTGGACTCTCGCAATCTGCATTAAGCCATGCCATAAGGAGCCTGGAAGAACGACTGGATATTCGACTACTAGCCCGAACGACCCGTAGCGTGGTGCCGACTGAAGCGGGAGAAATGCTGATTAACAATATCAGCCCACATTTGAATGAAATTGAAAATGATCTCATCACGCTGACGGATATGCGGGATCGGGTTGCGGGTAATATCCGCATTACTCTGGGAGAACATGCGCTTCAGTCTACTGTGTGGCCATTATTGCAGCCTTTTGTGCGTGAATATCCCGATATTCATGTAGAGCTGTTTATGGACAACAGTATGACCGATATTATCAGCGATCGTTTTGATGCGGGAGTACGTCCGGGGGCGCTGGTAGCTAAGGATATGGTGGCTGTACGTATCGGCCCGGACTGGAGAGTGTGTGTAGTGGGAGCGCCGGAATATTTTGCTGCTCACGGTAAACCGGAAACGCCGCTCGATTTGCAGAATCATAACTGTATCAATGTCCGGCGACCTACCTTAGGTGGTTTATATGCCTGGGAATTTTCTAAGGGGGGGCAAAGAACGCGGGTACGGGTAAAAGGTCAGCTGACTTTTAATAACCTGGAGCTGCGTATAGAAGCGGCTATTTTGGGGCTTGGGTTATCTATTGTTCCTGAAGATTCGGTAGAAGAACAAGTTGCTGAAGGGAAGTTAGTTAAAGTTTTAGAGGATTGGTGTGAACCTTTCCCGGGATATTTTCTTTATTATCCAAGCCGAAAACAACATACATCGGCTTTTGTAAAATTAATTGAGGCATTTCGTTATAAAGGTCAAAGTAAAAACAGCATGCAGAAAAACTGTCTTGAATATCAAGAATTAGAAACATAGTTTTTATTATAAAGCCATTTATTTGTCCGAAATTATAAATGCACGGATATTAATCCAAAATCTATTGGTATTTATTAACAAGAGAAGGAAGAATTTGGAATTTAAAAACCTGATGATTTATTTAAAAAGATTAAGTTTATTAAAGAAGATAATTTAAGAATTAACAAAATGTAAGTCAATACATTTTGTTAGTAGTTCCACACACTAATCACTCATTAATAATGGGAAAATTTTAATATGTCTAATATGAAAACTACACCGCGTAAATTAGCAATTTTGTCTGTTTTGATCTCCTCTGTATTATTATCTGAGACAGCAGCAGCTGCTGACATTATAGTAGTAGACGAAAAAGGTTCTCCAACCGGCACGAAAGTGTCCGCTTCAACAGGTGCTGACCAGAATGTGTACACAAAAGACGCAGTAGATACGAAGTTAGATAAGAAGGTAAATGCGGCAGATGTATACACGAGGACTGATGTATACACGAAGACTGAAGCAAATACAGAGTTAGACAAAAAGGCAAATGCGGCAGATGTATACACGAGGACTGAAGCAAATACAGAGTTAGACAAAAAGGCAAATGCGGCAGATGTGTACACTCAGACACAAACAGATGAGAAAATAGGAAGAGTGAGAACTGATCTGGAAGGTACTCTGAAAGATGATGTGAAGAAGAACGTAGAACAATCAGTAGTAAAAGATGTGAAAACTGAGCTGAACAGTAAGCTATTTGATATGCAGGGAAAACTGGGCAGTGACCTTAAAACTGAATCTGAGAACCGTCTTTCAGGAGATATAAAAACGTTAAAAAGCGCGAATGATTATACTGATCAGCAGTTCAATAAACTACAATCATATACAGACCAAAAAGTTAATTATCTCGATAATAAAATTGACCGAATTGAAAAACGGGCTAATGCTGGTGTTGCCAGCGTAGCAGCAATGAGCAATATTCCTTATAGCAATAATACCGGATTTAGTCTTGGTTTAGGTTTAGGCCAATATAGAAATGGCAGCGCTGTAGCTTTAGGTATTCAGGATAAATTAAATGAAAATGTAAGCCTCAGATTGTCAACCAGCTGGAATAATTCAGGTAGTCCGGTATTTGGCGCTGGTGTTGGTATAAGCTGGTAAGTTTCCTCTTTTGCTTGCTGTAATATTAAGTAAAAACATGAAGTAAGTACGAGAAATAACAGGAGAGGCTAAATGCCTCTCCTGATTTTTAACGGACACCACCCGCAATCAGTTTGACTTGATGAGTTTTCGGATAGTATCCAGCGATCTTCTTTTGATGCAGCCACCAGTGCAGGTAATTTGCATCATGGTGATGTGAATTGAATAACAGGCCAACAACACTGCCGCTATGAGCAACGTTCAGGCCATAAATGCCTGTTTGCTCAACCAAATTCCGCAATTGATCAAAACAAGGTTTCGGCAGTATCGATTGGCTGGCGATGGCGCTTAATGTGCAAGCCTCCCCAAGACGGTTATTATCATGCCGTTGGTTTGCTGTACGGAATTGTAACCATGCCTGGCGGAATAGCGGGGCGTTATCCCGCAATTGTGCATCATGATCCTGTTGATGGTATGTTTCTGTCGAAATAGTTTGTGAACTTTCCAATAGCAAAATATCAATATCCGGTTGCCAATTGAAGGGAATTTGAGTCCGGGCAGTGAGATGATCAAACAACGTCAATTGTTCGAATATGGTACTGTCAGTGGGTTCCAGTCTGACACAGAGTTGCGCTAATTCTGTATTGGTCAGTGACTTGCCCAATAATCTGGCGGTGGCCTGGGCGGTCGCAGCAATATCTGCTGTGCTGCTGGCCATGCCTTTGGCAATTGGAATTGTTGATTGATGTTCAATACGCAAGCCAGCAGCCAATTCCGGTGGCTCCTGCCAGTAATCCAGCAATAAATTTACCATCTGCCGCATACGTGGCCGTTCGTGTGGTATGGGATTCCCTTCACTGACAGAAACATAACTGAACCAATTGATTGGGCAAGAGATTAACTTTTCTCCACCAAATAACCACCCTTGTATAAGTTCCCCACAGGAAGCGGGGCAAGCGGCTTCAGCCATAAATCAAAACCTGCTGCATGGCGGCGATCAGGCGCTGATTTTCCCACTTACTGCGCACGGCTATGCGATAGTAACGTTCATCTAATCCTGCATAATTTTTACAATGACGAATTAACAACCGGTATTTCAGCAAGGTATGCCATAAATCAACATCAGGTTGATTACAGCGGAAAAATAAAAAATTAGCCGATGGCGGCCAGACTGTCAGTTCAGGGAAGGTTGACAGTTGATTCCATAAATAATGTTGCTGTGATTTCAGCCATTGCTGTGTCGCAGAAATATAGTCATGCTCATCAAACAAAATCTCCCCGACCCGCGCAGCAAAAGCATTAATTGACCACGGTTCACGCCGGTTTTTCATCTCTGCAATCCCCGCTGCATTTCCGCTGACTAAATAGCCTAAACGTAACCCCGGAATGGCAAAAAATTTTGTCATTGAACGCAATACATAAAGATGTTGAGTGACCGCACATTGAGGTATCAATCCCCGCTTATCAGGCAGAAAATCAATAAAGGATTCGTCAACAATCAGCGAGATCCCCTGACTCTCGCAATATTCCACCAGCGATTGCATAAACGGGTTATCCGGCATTAATCCGGTAGGATTATTGGGCGTGGCGATAAAAACACAATCGGGTTGCGTCGTCGCAAGCGTATTGAACAGGCGTAAATCAGGTTGAAATCCGGCTTCTTCTGTTAATGGATAGTCGATAATTTCTGTTCCGATTTGCTGCAAGGCTCGCCGGTATTCGGCAAATCCTGGAATAAGAAGCAAAGCTCGTTTGGGATTGAGATAACGGACGACAGCATAGATCAGTTCTGTTGCTCCATTACCGGCTATTATCTTTGTGCAATCACATTGATGAGCCTTTGCAATTGCCTGATGCAAATGGCGATATTCCACATCCGGGTACTTCTCGATATCGGCAAGACTATTTTTGATCAATGCTTTAACCCGTTCAGGTGCGCCCAACGGATTGATATTAGCGCTGAAATCAATCAGGTCATCGGCTGGCAGGCCATATTGTTGGGCAACGCTAATGATATTGCCGCCATGTTCATTCATGATATTGCTTCCTCAGCGGAATTCTCCAATGTTGGGAATAGCTCACCGAGTGTCAGATAAGTTGGTGAGAAGGAGAGTGTTTCCGCTAAATTGACGACATCACCAACCACAATCAGCGCAGGGGCATGCAGTTCTTTCTCTTCCACTTTTGCCGCCAGAGTTTCCAGTGTGCCTGTCACACTTTTTTGTTTTGAATGGCTGGCGTACATGATCACTGCCGCAGGTGTTGTAGGAGATTTGCCATAGAGTATTAATTGCTGGCAGATATCCATCAAGCGGGTCATCCCCATTAAAATAATCAATGTTCCTTCCAATTGAGCAAGTATTTTCCAGTTCTGTTGTTCATTGCCCTGAGAGGTATGGCCTGTCACAACATGGAAACTTGATGCGTGATTGCGGTGGGTGACAGGGATGCCAGCGTAGGATAATCCACCAATTGAGGAACTGATCCCCGGCACAATTTCAAATTTAATACCATGTTGTGCCAACACTTCCGCTTCTTCTCCTCCGCGGCCGAAGACATAAGGATCGCCACCTTTCAGACGGACAACCTGCTTTCCAGCCTGTGCATGTCTTAGCAGAATTTGATTAATTTCTTCCTGTGGGATGGGGTGATAATCATGTTCTTTTCCAACATTGATAATTTCACAGTGATCTGATCTCAGGGCAATAAGTTCAGGATTGACAAGACGGTCATAAACAATGACATCCGCAGATTGAATACAGTGTAATCCTTTGACCGTGATTAAACCTGCATCACCTGGGCCTGCACCCACTAACCATACATAACCTTTATTCATTGGATTACCTCTATGAATTTAAAATCTAAATAATCAAAGAAACAAAAATATATTTTTCATAAAAACAGTGAGGTCGTGCTTTATTTTTTTAAAAAGCTTCCTTTACTATGGCCTATGTTTTTTATTTATCATTTTATTGATGGACTTTTCTTGTTCTTAAAAAGTCTGTTATGTCTGTTTTAATTTTTTAATCATTATTATCTCAATAGGAGATAGGTAAATTTGATTTATATCAACATTCTTATTCTTAAGCATGAATAATTTTCAAGTCGAAATTTGTTATCTATTGAAAATATTTGGCCATATAAAAGTAATTTTATAATATTAATGAGTTGCATTTTTGACCCCTGAAAACAAACATGATTAAATTCAATGTATTATGCGTTTGAATTTGTCTTTTTATTGATTGCGTTATATTATTTTTTATTTTATCTGAACTAAAAATAGTTTTTAAAAACCAGTAATCATGAACAAGATCACAAAAGTAATAAAGGATGTTTTTATAAAAATGAAAAATGTGTATTTTGAAAATAAATTTATTTTCCTGTTGTATTCTTGCATTAAACTTTTTTAATCATGGATTTATTGCATGGCTTATTTATTCAGATGGGAATGCGTTATTGATATCTAGACTATTCATGGGATATTAATTGCTTTGCCAAAAGTGCATTAAAAACCTTTTGTTTGATACATATCAATGATTGAGAATATTAATTGAGGATCCTAATACTCATGCGATTTTAAAACCGATACCAACTTAAAAGCTATGCTGACTTAAAGATAAGTCCGATTTTAGCATTAATACAAGATTTAAATGTTTTGGGGTAAGCACATGCAACAGAAATATGCTTTTGTCATCGCCGGTACAGGCAGTGGATGTGGTAAGACAACCGTTACATTAGGCATCATGCGCGCTTTGATGAACCGTTCACTGCGGGTACAACCGTTCAAAATCGGGCCTGATTATCTGGATGGTGGCTGGCATCGTGCCGTGACAGGGATCGTTTCGCGTAATCTTGATGCTTTTATGCTTCCCGAACCCATCCTGAATGGTTTGTTCAGCCAGGCTATGGCCGATAAAGATGTTGCGGTTATTGAAGGGGTCATGGGGCTATACGATGGCTATGGTATAGATCCCAATTATTGCAGTAGTGCGGCGATGGCAAAACAGCTTAACTGTCCGGTGATTTTATTGGTGGATGGTAAAGCGGTTTCTACCTCAATTGCCGCTACCGTGATGGGATTTCAGCAATTCGACCCGGCGGTCAATATCGTGGGAGTGCTGATCAACCGCGTCAATCGAGATAGCCATTTCCAGTTATTAAAACAGGCAATTGAAGGTTATTGCGGTATTCCTGTTTTGGGGCGGCTTCCTGTTATGCCAGAGATTACCCTTCCTTCCCGCCATCTTGGGCTGATCCCTGCACAAGAACAAGACGGTCAGTATGATGATAAAAATCAGCCCGAAGAATGCTGGTCTCGCCTTGCTCAGCAGATTGAAGACTCGGTGGATTTAGATAAGTTGCTGGCATTAACCCGGCTATCTTCCTTGCCAAAAGGAAGTATCGATTCTCTGGTTGATCCCTTAATGGGACAGGGTTTGACGCTGGCTCTGGCAGAAGATGAAGCATTCAACTTCTATTATCCCGATAACCTGTTGTTATTGGAAAAAGCAGGCGTGACTATCAAACGTTTCAGCCCTCTGCATGATCATCAGTTGCCTGAGTGCCAGATGATCTATCTGGGCGGGGGATACCCTGAAATTTATGCCCGGACCTTATCTTCCAACGACGCCATACATACCTCATTACGTCAGGCGCATCAAAAAGGCATTCCCATTTATGCAGAATGCGGTGGTTTGATGTATCTCGGCGATGCCCTGATTGATGCTGACGGTGTACGGCATGACATGGTGGGTCTGATTGCCGGTGAAAGCCGGATGGGAGATCACCTGAAACGCTTTGGTTACTGCGAAGCCACCGCACTATGTGATACGCCTTTAGTCGCAAAGGGAGAAACGCTGCGAGGGCATGAATTCCATTACTCGGATTTTATCACGACTCAGCCGCCTGTTTTTCAATGTGTTAAAGGGACATCAAAAGAAGCGCAGAAAAGCTGGCAGGGCGGCTACCAGAATGGCAATACGCTGGCGGGCTATCTGCATATCCATTTTGCCCAACGTCCTGGTTTGCTCCATCGCTGGCTGATGATGGCACGGAGGCTGTTATGACGGTTCTATTGTGGTTTGCCGCTTTTATTCTGGATATGAAATTGGGTGATCCTCCTCATTGGCCGCATCCCGTGCGCTGGATCGGGCAACTTATCAGTCAGGCTGAGCAACTTATTCGCCGGTTTTGCCGGACAGAAACTGGCCTGAAATGGGGTGGCGTACTGTTATGGCTGTTAGTCGTGGGGAGTGCCTGGCTGGCGAGCTATTGGGTTTTGCAGTTGGCCTATAGCGTGACATTTTGGCTAGGGTGGTTAGCTGAAATCTGGCTGATTTATACCGTGTTGGCAGGACGGAGCCTGAGTGATGCCGCAAATGATGTTTATCAAGCCTTGTGTAAAGAAAAACAGTGTCAGGAGGATTTAAATGCCAGCCGTGAACAGCTTGCAAAAATTGTCGGCCGGGACACTTCTCAATTGCAAACGCCGCAAATCAGCCGTGCCACGATTGAAACTGTGGCAGAAAACAGTGTGGATGGTGTGATTGCACCATTGTTCTTCTTAATGCTTGGCGGTGCTCCACTTGCTATGGCCTATAAGGCTGTCAATACCCTTGATTCAATGGTGGGCTATAAAACGCCCCGTTATCGGGCACTGGGGATGTTTTCGGCGCGTATGGATGATGTGGCGAATTGGCTGCCCGCACGTTTGGGCTGGTTGCTGCTGGCGATGGCTGCGAAATGGCAGGGTTTAGATTTTCGGCAGGCACTGCGTATCGGTTGGCGTGATCGTTATCAACACAGTAGCCCTAATAGTGGCTGGCCGGAAGCAACTGTGGCAGGGGCATTAGGCATCCGTCTTGGCGGGCCGAGTGTTTACTTTAATCAGCTTGTCGAAAAGCCGTGGATTGGTGATGCAAGGCGCGAGGTCACTCCTGACGATATTCCACAGTCTGTTCAGATGATGATGGTGGCATCAGTAATGGCACTCCTGTTGTTTGCGTTGCTGCATAGTTTGGCCAGTGCGATGGTATAAGGAGAGAGCAACATGAATAATTACATCCGACAACCCCAACAGATTGAACGAAATAGCTTTGACATTATCAGCCGGCTTATTGTCGAATCGCGTCCTGATTATCACTTTGTCGATGCAGATCAAGAAGCTGTGATCAAACGAGTGATCCATACCACCGCTGATTTTGACTGGCTTGATATTCTCTATTTTTCTCCCGATGTTTTGCGCCTTATTCGAGACGGTATATTGCGGGGCTGTACGTTATATACCGATACGACAATGGTGCTGTCTGGCATCAATAAAGCCCGGCTGGCTCAGTACGGTAGTGAATGCCGTTGTTATGTCAGTGATCCCCGTACCATTCAAATGGCAAAAGAACAGCAAATTACCCGTTCAATGGCGGCAGTCGATCTGGCCCTGCAAGAACCGGGGGAGAAGATTTTTGTCTTTGGCAACGCCCCGACTGCACTGTTTCGTTTGATGGAATATCAAGTTACTCCAATTGCCGTTGTTGGTGTGCCCGTTGGGTTTGTTGGCGCAGAGGAATCAAAAAATGCCCTTATCAATAGCGGATTAAATTGCCTTGCTGCAAAAGGTCGCAAGGGAGGCAGCAATATTGCCGCCGCTATTATCAACGCTATCCTGTACCGGATGCCGGAGGTAAGGCATGAATGAAGTCAGCGATAAATCGAACGATGATAAACCCGTCGATAACCTCGGAACGATTTGGCACAGAGGAAAACAGTATCGCAAGGGCTACACCACGGGATCTTGTGCTACAGCCGCCGCACGAGTTGCTGCGTTAATGATTTTGCGTCAGCAGATTATTCATCAGATTTCGATTGTCACGCCTTCTGGTGTCACATTGGCCTTAAATGTCGAGCAGCCTTTGATTGAAGGGCAGCAGGCGGTTGCCGCTATCCGCAAAGATGGTGGCGATGATGTGGATGCAACCCACGGTATGTTGATTTTTGCCCGTGTTTCCCTGAATGACAGTGGTGTGATCACGCTGGATGGTGGTGAAGGCATTGGCAGGGTTACGCGGGTAGGCGTGGGTTTGCCCATTGGTTGGGCGGCTATCAATAAAACTCCACGTCATACCATTGAAGAGGGGGTGCGGGAGGCGATCGGGCCGAACCGTGGGGCGGATATTGTCATCTTTGCCCCTGAGGGTGAGGAACGGGCAAAACAAACTTATAACGACAGATTAGGTATTAAGGGCGGAATTTCGATTATCGGCACAACCGGCATTGTGATGCCGATGTCGGAAGAGAGCTGGAAACGTTCTCTGGCGCTGGAATTAGAGACCAAACGTGCCAGTGGGCTGGATCGCATTATTTTCGTGCCGGGAAATCACGGTGAACGTTTTGTCAGCCAGCAGTTGGGCATTGATGCCAATTATGTCGTCACGATGAGCAATTTTGTCGGTTATATGCTGCAAGAAGCGGTACGTTTGGAGTTTCGCCATGTCATGTTGGTAGGGCATGTCGGCAAGTTGGTGAAAATCGCCGCCGGTATTTTTCATACTCACAGCCATATTGCTGACGGCCGCATGGAAACGCTGATCGCTAATCTGGCCTTGATGGGAGCCCCTTTTGAACTGATTCAGGCAGTGGATCAATGTGATACCACCGAAGCTGCGATTGAGTTGATTGCAGAGCAGGGCTGGCAGGCTGTGCATCAACAAATTGCCCGGAAAATCTGCGGGCGTATCGACCAAATGTTGCGTTTCGCCAAAGGCAAACCGCAGTGCGACGCCATTCTGTTCTCCTTTGATAACCAGGTGTTGGGCTGTAATCGGCCCGTGGAAGAGATAGTGAAAGATTTTATGGAGGGTTGCCGATGATTACTGTTGTGGGCATTGGCCCGGGTGCCACTGCAAACCAAACGTTGGCTGCGTTAGATGCTATCAGTCAGGCAGAAATCTTGGTCGGAGGAAAACGCCATCTTGATGAATTTCCTTATTTTAATGGGGAAACACGTCGTGTAAATGCTGATGTGGATGGATTAATGCAGTGGCTTGAACGGAATCAGCATCGGCAAATTGTTGTACTGGCTTCGGGCGATCCGCTGTTTTATGGCATTGGTAAGCGAATTACCGAACATTTCTCTGGGCTACATATTTCTGGGCTACATATTTCTGGACTACATACCGGCGAGCAAAATGCGGGCAGACAAAATATCCGCATTATCTCTGGTATCAGCTCGATCCAATATTTGTGCGCCCAAATTTTGTTAGATATGAACGACATTTACCTCACCAGTAGCCACGGGCGCAAACCGGACTTTGACTGGCTGCTTCAACACGAAAAAATCGCCATGGTAACGGATGACATTATTGGTCCCTACCAGATTGCACAAGAAATTCTGGCGCGAGGACAGCAACGTCGCATGGTGATTGGTAAAAATTTATCCCATGAACATGAGCAAATTATTTGTCTGGCCGCAGAAGAAGTCGTACAACGCGGCAACATTAATTATGGCCTGAATGTCGTGGTGATTCTGAATGGTGATCCTGATGAAAGATGAACTGTTTTTGCGCGGTCATCGTATCCCAATGACCAAAGAAGTCGTTAGAGTGCTGGCGTTAGAACGACTGGAGCTGGAAAAAGCCTGCCGTTTTATTGATGTTGGTGCGGGTACTGGCAGCGTCAGTATTGAAGCGGCATTGCGCTATCCCGCATTGGATATCCTCGCTATTGAACGCAAAGAAGATGCCCTGTCACTCCTTGCTGAAAATATTCAGCATTTTGGCTGCCATAAGATCCGCATCCAGTCTGGAGTTGCCCCCGTGCCATTGGACAACGTTGCGGATGCTATCTTCATTGGCGGAACGGGAGGACATCTGACTGAAATCATTGATTGGGCGTTATTGCACCTGAATTCCGGTGGACGTTTGGTAATGACTTTTATCCTATTGGAAAACTTCACACAAGCATTGTCGCATCTGAAATCTTGTCAGGTGACAGCGCTGGATGGGCGTGAAATTCAGGTGGGAGAACTGACGGCATTAGGGCAAGGACATTATTTCAAACCCAACAATCCCACTTATTTGTTGTCTTGTCAGAAAGATCTTGCGCAAGAAGGGGATTGGCAAGAGGAGCAGGACGATGCCTGAACATATGAATAGCGTCAGTTTTGATACCGATAAAGTCTGGTTTGTTGGTGCAGGGCCGGGAGATAAGAGTCTGATTACGCTGAAAGGCTATCAATTACTACGTCAGGCTCAGATAGTGATTTATGCCGGTTCGCTGATTAATTGGGAATTACTGGAGTATTGCAGTGCAGATGCCGAATGCCATGACAGCGCGAAACTGACGTTATCGGAAATCACGGCGTTAATGGTGAATGGTGTGAAAGCGGGCAAATTGGTAGTTCGCCTGCAAACGGGAGATTTATCGCTGTTTGGTTCCATCCGTGAACAGTCTGAAGAACTGGCAAATCACGCTATTGGTTTTGTCTCTGTGCCCGGCGTGAGTTCATTTCTTGGCGCTGCCGCGCAATTGGGAGTGGAATACACCGTGCCCGAAGTCGCACAAAGTTTGATTATCACCCGGATGGAAGGCAGAACCCCGATGCCGCCACGGGAAACGCTGGAATCCTTTGCCGCTCATCAGACCTCAATGGCGATCTTCCTTTCGGTACAGAACATTACAAAGGTTGTTGCGCGATTGATTCAGGGGGGATATGGGCAGGAAACCCCGGTTGCCGTGGTTTACAAAGCAACCTGGCCAGACTGTCAGATTGTGCGGGGGACATTGGAGACGATAGCTGAACAGGTACATAGCGTCGATATTCGTAAAACGGCCTTGATTTTGGTAGGGGCTTTTCTTGGGGAAGAGTATCACTATTCGAAACTGTACGATGCGAGGTTCAGCCATGAATACCGTAGCGTCTGACAAAATGACAATACCACTTAACTCTATGTCACCTGACAAAAAATATGCCTTGTTTTGTCTGACAGAAGGTGGCATCGCGTTAGCTCATCGTCTGCAATCTCATTTAGTAATGGATTGTTTCACTTCCCCTGAACTGGTGAATGCAGATAGCAGATTCATCGCGTTTGAAGGCGGTTTTGCCAATACGGTACATAAAGTTTTCACTCAATATGACGCGTTGATCATGATTGGTGCGACGGGGATCACCATTCGGGTTATCGCTCCCTTACTCAAGGATAAAATGACTGATCCGGCCGTTATTGTGTTGGATGAAAAAGGGCAGTTTGCCATCAGTTTATTATCGGGACATATGGGAGGCGCGAATAAACTGGCACAACAGATTGCAGATATTCTTGATGGTCAGGCGGTGATTACCACTGCAACAGATGTTAATCAGGTCGCGGCACTGGATCTGTTATCACAACAAATTGATGGAAAAATGGAGAATTTCCGTGCCAACGTCAAAACCGTTAATCAAATGCTGGTCAATGGCAAACGGGTAGGAATTTGGTGGCATCCCAATTTGTGCGATGAAAAAAAACGCTATGACACACGCGGGTTCATTCCGGTTGACGCTCTGGAGGATCGGCCTGAACTGGACGCTCTGGTATACGTCAGTTATGAACGGACAAAACTGGCGCTGGCAATCCCTACTTTTAAATTAATCCCTCGTCGTATTGTTGCAGGAATCGGTTGTCGACGGGGAGTTGAAGCTGAACGGCTCACAAAATTATTGGAACGCCATCTGCTGGAACATAACCTTGACCCTTTGGCGTTAAAAGCCGTCGGCAGTATCGAACTGAAAAAAAACGAACCTGCGCTCATCCAATTGACACAAGAGCGTCAAATTCCATTCCAAACCTTTTCTGTTAATCAGCTTGCCGAGTGTGAACAAACATTCCCGGTTTCTGAGTTTGTCCGCAAAACGGTGGGCATAGGCTGTGTCTCCCAACCTGTGGCCTGGTTAATGAGCCAGGGTCATCTGGTTGGCCATACCCTGCGTGAGCAGGGCGTCACCATCACATTAGGAGTATTGCATCTATGTTAACTGTCATTGGAATTGGTCCCGGCAGCGAAGCCATGATGACGCAGGAAGCAATTGCTGCATTGAAAGCGGCTGATATCGTGGTCGGTTACAAAACCTACACCCATTTGGTGAAGCCACTGGTAGGTGATAAAGAAATTATCAAAACTGGCATGTGCAAAGAGATTGAACGCTGTCAGACAGCCATTGAGCTGGCCGAACAGGGCAAAAACGTGGCGGTGGTTTGTAGCGGTGATGCGGGTATTTATGGCATGGCGGGTTTGATTCTGGAGTTGGTCAGCCAGCAAAAGCGCAATGTCGAAGTCAGGCTGGTAGCAGGAGTGACGGCAAGTACCGCTTGCGCTGCTTTGCTTGGTGCGCCGCTGATGCATGATTTTTGTCATATCAGCCTGAGCGATTTGCTGACACCGTGGGAATTGATTGAGAAACGGGTAAGGGCGGCGGCAGAAGCTGATTTTGTGGTCTGTTTTTATAATCCTCGCAGCCGCGGACGGGAAGAACATCTGGCACGGGCATTTTCTTTGATGGCTCCGTGGAAATCGGCGGAAACCCCCGTGGGTGTGGTAAAAGCAGCGGGACGCAAACATGAAGATAAATGGCTGACAACTTTTGGTTCAATGGATTTTTCCCGTGTTGATATGCGCAGTCTGGTGATAGTGGGTAATCAGTCAACTTATATACGTGATGGGCTGATGATCACGCCGAGAGGATACAAGTTATGAAACGGCCACTGATGCAAATTTTTGGCGGCACAAGCGATGCCCGCCAGATTTGCGTGATGATGGATACTGTCGGCATAGATTATTGCCTGTCGGTGGCTACACCCGCCGGGGCACAGCAGGCGATGGGGATTCATGGTGAAATTGTTACCGGCAGGATGGAAACCGAGGCTATGGCTGAGTATCTGCAACAGCGCGGGATAAAAATGGTCATTGATGCGTCTCATCCTTACGCCGAGCGATTAAGTCAAAACATTGTCAGCGCCTGCCAAAAGTTGGGGATTCCTCTTATTCGTTATATCCGCCCTAGCGATATTGATGCTGTTGAACATCCTCTCATCTACAAAGTGGCAACTATTGAGCAGGCATGTGAAGTAGCGGTCAATTTGGGAACGCGTATTTTGCTGACAACGGGCAGTAAACAATTGGTTGATTATTTGTCTCACTTGAAAGGAAAAACGGTGCTGGCCAGAGTGTTACCGACAGCAGACGTTTTAGCCATGTGTGAATCTTGTGGTTTGTCGGTTGATCAGATCTTTGCTCTGAAAGGCCCATTCAGTGCTGATTTTAATCGGTCATTTTACCAATTTTGTCAGGCGGAGGTTGTGATAACTAAGGAGTCTGGTGATCAGGGTGGTTTCCTAGAGAAAGTGGAGCCATGTCTTTCTCTCGGGTTGCCCTGTATTGTGCTCTGTCGTCCAAAGCAGCAATTTGAAGGTGAAGGGATCACGCAGGCCAATGGATTGGAAGAAATGGGGCAATTATTGGCGAATTTTCCCATGTAAATAGACCAATAAGGAAAAGCGAAATGAAAAAGGCATTATTGGTGATTAGTTTCGGAACCAGTTATCCCGAAACGTTGAAAAACAATATTGAAGCCTGTGAGCAACAGCTGGCATCAGTGTTTCCAGACAGGGATCTATTGCGGGCATTTACCTCTGGCATGATCATTCGAAAATTGCGCCAGCGCGATAGCATTTATATTGATACTCCCCATGATGCGCTGACCAGATTGCATCACGCAGGTTATAACGATGTTGCTGTTCAATGCCTGCATATCATTAATGGCGATGAGTATGAAAAAGTGCTGCGTGAAGTTGAAAAATTTCGCCCTCGTTTTAAGCGCTTGGTGTTAGGTACACCGTTACTCAGCCATTTTGATGACTACTTGCAATTGATGCAGGCACTGCGCCATCAGCTCCCTTTGCTGGCAGCGAATGAATGTGTCGTCTTTATGGGACACGGTACAGCGCACCATGCTTTTTCTGCCTACGCCTGTCTTGATCACCTGATGAACCATTACCATTTTCCGGCGCGGGTAGGCGCGGTTGAAAGCTATCCCGAACTTCCTTTGGTCATAAAAGGATTAAAAGAGCAGAAAATCCGTAAAGTTTATCTGATGCCATTGATGCTGGTGGCAGGCGATCATGCCATCAATGATATGGCTTCAGATGAAGAAGACTCCTGGAAATCACAGTTGGAGAAAGCCGGAATAATCGCTGTTCCCTGGTTACAGGGATTGGGAGAAAACCCGATGATTCGGCAGATGTTTGTCGATCACCTTACTGACGCGCTGAGTGATCAGGAGAAAGCCATATGAACGAACAAGCAAAGGATAAACAAGCAACCGCAGGAAAACTGTATGTTATGGGCGTTGGCCCGGGTGCCAGTGACCTGGTTACTGTACGGGCAGTACGTATTCTTTCTGAACTTGATGTGGTTTATACCCCAACGGGAAAGAAAGGAGCCAAAAGCCTTGCTCACTCCATTATTGCAGAATACCTTTCGCCGAAAACCGAAGTTTTCACTTATCACTTTTTAATGAAAGCAGACATGGCGGCAAAAAAAGCGGTGTGGGATGAAGTCGCACAGGCTTTAAAAGAGGAAGTGGCGAATGGCAGGAAAGTCGGTTTTATCACTTTGGGCGATCCGATGCTGTTTAGTACATGGGTATTTCTTTTGCAGCGGCTGGTATCGGAACAGATGATCTCTCCTGCATGGACGGCACCTTCATGGCTGGAAATAGTACCAGGGATCAGTTCATTTTCTGCCATTGCCGCTGCCAGTATGATGCCGCTGGCAATGGAAGATCAAACATTAGCTGTTATTTCCTGTACCGCTTCTGAAGCAGTTCTGGAGCAAGCATTGCTCAATCACGACTGTCTTGTCTTGATGAAAGTCTATTCGCGTTTTCCCCTGATCCGTGATCTGTTACAACGTCACAATCTCTTAGAACATGCACTGATGATGGCTGACGCCACTTTACCGACTGAGCAATGTTGGCGCGATCTCACCACATTGTCTCTCAGTGAAAAAGAATGCAGGCAGGAATTGTCTTATTTTTCAACGATTTTGATTAATAAAAACTGGCAATTATCGCACTGTTTTTGGTGATGGCACCGCAAGAAGTTTTCGCTATGCATGTCATGGAGGGTTTTTTGCCTCCAATGTGGGCTGTGGCATGGTGGCTGGCTTTTCTGCCTTTTCTGGCGGCAGGGCTGGTAAGGTTACGTCAAATTGTACAAGAGGAGAGCAACTGGAAAGTCTTACTGGCACTGTGTGGCGCTTTATTTTTATCTTTTTAGAGGAAGCGGTAGCGATTCATCATGCGCAATCACTGCGGTTCGGTTATCGCTCTTTGCGAACAGGTTACCGATCATTGGCAATGTTGATCAGCATGTTGTTTGCGCGGGTGATGAGTCGTTATCAGCAAATGAGTGTGGCATTGGAACTTAAGTTATATCAGGGTGAATTTCATTTATGAATGATACGCATGAATTATATGAATCAAGAACATGAATTGAAGATATTAGAGGTTAGGAACATAGAGTGAAAGAAACATAGGGTGAAAAGTGGAATAACGCCCCACACTGAAGGCGGATTGCCTCTGTGTAAGACAGAGCAGGAACTTTTTTCTATTATTGCGAAACAAATTATTGCGAAACAAGTCACTTAGCATAAGGGAGAAAATAGAATGACATTATCGCTGATGGTTCAGGGCACGGCGTCGGATGTAGGCAAAAGTGTGCTGGTAGCAGGATTTTGCCGGATATTTTCACAGGATGGTTATCGTTGCACTCCCTTTAAATCTCAGAATATGGCGCTTAATTCCGGGATTACCGCAGATGGCAAAGAGATGGGACGAGCACAGATATTTCAGGCGGAAGCAGCCGGAATTGCGCCGGATGTGCGTATGAATCCTGTATTGCTGAAACCCACTAGCGATCGCAAGGCTCAGGTGATTTTTATGGGGAAAGTCATGTGCAGCATGAACGCGGTGGAATATCACGAGCATAAACCCCAATTGCTTCAGCAGATTTTGATGGCATATAACGGGTTAGCAGCAGAAACGGATATCATAGTATTAGAAGGGGCGGGCAGTCCGGCAGAGATCAATCTGCGTGATCGCGATATCGTCAATATGGGAATGGCCGAATTAGTGGATGCCCCGGTCATTTTGGTGGCGGATATTGATCGTGGCGGAGTATTCGCATCCATCTACGGCACATTAGCTTTACTTAAACCCGAGGAAAAAGCCCGCATCAAGGGTGTCATCATTAATAAATTTCGCGGTGATATATCTTTGTTGCAATCAGGAATTGAGCAGATTGAAGCCTTAACACAAGTACCAATATTGGGAGTATTGCCGTGGCTGGATCTTGATCTGGAAGATGAAGACAGCGTCGCTTTGCAGGTGGGTAAATATGACCAACAGAAGCGAAAAACAGCAGATTGTCTGGATATTGTTGTCATCCAATACCCTCATATTGCTAATTTCACCGATTTCAATGCACTGGCGGCTCAACCGGATGTGCATTTGCGTTATGTCTCCGAGCCTTCTGAACTTCAGGGCGCCGATCTTATTATTCTGCCCGGTAGCAAGAATACGTTAGGAGATTTGGCATGGTTGAAAACTCAGGGCTTTGAGCAGGAAATTATCACAGCCCAGCAGAAAAATGTGCCGATTATCGGGATCTGTGGTGGCTATCAAATGTTGGGTAAGCAGATTGTGGATGGAGTGGAATCCGGCTTAACCCAAATGGCAGGTTTAGGTTTATTGGATACTGAAACAGAATTTAGTAGCGAAAAACAGACCGCACAGGTCAGGGGAGTCGTGTCACCTGTGTTATCAGGTATGCTGAAATTATGCAGCGAACAACCTATTGTGGGCTATGAGATCCATATGGGAACTACCCGGCTTGGTAAGCAGGCAATGCCTTTCGCCAAAATGCATTTACACAATGGTGAAGAAAAAACGTGGTTTGACGGAGCTGTTGCACAAGATGGCTTGGTAATGGGAAGTTACCTGCATGGTTTATTTGATCAAAACACGTTTACCCGCCCGTTATTAAATCAACTGCGGATAAGAAAAGGTTTCGCTCCACTAGAAAATATGGCTTTTAATTACCTCCAGCACAAAGAAAAACAATTTAATATATTGGCTGCCAGTATGCGCGAGCATCTGGATATCGCGCGGATTTACCAGTTAATGTATGGACACAAATCCAGTGAAGTCATGCCATGATGTTGAAAGTAATAAACGTTGACGGCAAAAGACAAAACCAACAAGGAGAGAATAATCAGATGCGATTGTTTCTTGTTCGACATGGGCAGACACAAGCCAATATTGATGGTGTCTTTTGTGGCAAAACCGATTTACCTTTAACTGAAATTGGGATACAGCAGGGACAGCAAGTCGCTGATGCACTGAAAAACATCACTTTTCAATCTATCCACTGTAGTGAAATGCAAAGGGCACAACAAACAGCCCAAATCATTGCGCAATCAAATATATCTAAATTAACCATACAAAGTGACCACTGCCTCAATGAGTTGGATTTTGGCGCATGGGAACTGCGTCATCACACAGATATTGCTAACGAAGAGCCACAGGCTTGGTTACATTGGTTGGCGGATTGGCAAAATGGTTGTCCAACCGGGGGAGAGCCATTCCGGCATTTTTCAGCGCGGGTGGAGAAATACACTGAGGAGCTGCCTGCTGCTATTTCTTGTTCTAATACTGCCCGGAAAAATCAACTAATAGTTGCCCATCAAGGGGTTTTAGGCGTGATGATAACTAAATTACTAAAACTACCTATCACTGCTATGTGGTCTTTTCACTTCCAACAAGGGGCCTACAGTGTCGTCAATAACTATGCGGGATTTGCCACTTTGCAGGCGTTTAATGCTCGGACAGAATGTTGGCCGGATAAACGTAAGACAGTGTCCTGTCTTTGGGCAGCCAGTGACAAATTTCCCGGAAAAGTGCCTGCGGGTAACGAGGACGGTAGCGATCATAACCTTTAGCCAAACCATCAAATTTTTCTTTATGCTGTGTCATATTATCCTCTGTTCCTTCTCTATTGGGTGATGGGTTCAATTGATTAAGAATGTAATTGAGTCGTCCATCCGCGCGGACAGCAATCAACATTTGTTCTGATGGTGGATAGAAATCCTCTAATAATGTTTCAGCGATAATATTACTCGTGTCACTACTGACATCACTCCTTTTTTCAACAGGCTACGCCAATGATATATCAAATGCGATTTCGCCAAAGGGTAACATTTCGTCGATTGTTTTTGGTAAACCGACAAAGATTCATGGGCAAGAATTTAAGATTGAAAACAATCTTAAGGATATCGGTCAAGCGCTGTACCTTGCCATTAATTATCAGCAATGGTCAGATGTAAGACGCTTTTTATCGGTTTACCAAAAATTGCCGGGGCATGATGTTATGTTGGTCAATTTTGCCCAAGGTGGGCTGGCACGTCATGAGGGGAATTTAACTCTCGCAGCTTCCCTCTATCAAAAGATCCTGTATCAAAAACCGAATTTCACCCGTATCAAATTGGAATTAGCCCGTGTCTATTTTGAGGATCACAAAAACCGGGAAGCCAAACAGATAATGGATGAATTAAGTAAACAGCATCAATTACCCGCAACCGTTTTGAAGAACATAGATGATTATATAAAAGCAATAACCCAAAGAAACCGCTGGCGCAGTTCGTTTTCACTCAGTTATATC
This sequence comes from Xenorhabdus budapestensis, assembly GCF_002632465.1. Classification (GTDB taxonomy): domain Bacteria; phylum Pseudomonadota; class Gammaproteobacteria; order Enterobacterales; family Enterobacteriaceae; genus Xenorhabdus; species Xenorhabdus budapestensis. Next base: position 57,713 of record NZ_NIBS01000016.1, read on the forward strand.
TATAACAATAATATAAATATGTCTCCAAATATGAAACCGGACTGCCTGCTTGTCTCAAAAGGCGAGTGTAAAATTGAACGGGAGATACCAAAAGCGATTAAGGAATGGGGCAGTGCTTATCATGTTACATTAAGCCGGCGCTACCAGCTTGTTGGTCACCACGGCATTTTTGGTCGCGGAATGATTGATGGTGAGGTCTATCCTCATTACCATAACGGATAACGAAAACACGTTTTTGTTGGTCAGTGGCTACAACTTTAAAAGCAGGAATCATGACTTATCTTTTGCCCCCTTGTGTGAATATCAACAACAAGCCGGGATTACCGAATACCATGCTGTCGCTGCCAAAATAGAATGGCAATGGGCTATCTCTGATCAAACTTTCCTCATCTTATTTCAATCTCTCCCATGCCATCGGCAACGATTTTATTCTGTTTGGCGGCACTGGCTGGAGCTATCGAAACAATCAACAACCAGCAGCTCGTTATCAACAATGGGGGGTTACTGCGGGGATAGCCGGGTCACTTTATTCCGGCATTGATGGCTCGCTGTTTGCTACATTGAAAACGCAACGTTTTGGCGCCTACAGCGCATTACTGGGTGCCAAACGTCAAGATAATGAACAGATCTATACCGCTTCCTTTAAATTTCCTGCCAGCAAAATCTTGGGGATGACACCTTCTGTCACTTTCCGCCACTTGCACAATCGTAGCAATATAAGCTGGCAATACAGTTACGATAAAAACGAAGTACAAATACAGCTAGAAAAATATTTTTAGTCGAAGCTATGGACTTAGCCTTTAAGCTCTCTGGCACACTGCTGGAGGCATTGAAATGATGTAAAACGGATGTTATGGCGTTCGCGATAGATCTCATTTGGCTGGTATGTGCGGTCAATGGCAGAAAAGTGCGCCATTGCCTGTCTGACACTCGCAAAAATGCCACCGGCCACCGACCCCAGAATGGCGGAACCGAGCAGAACAGGTTCACTGGCTTGAGTCGCAACCACCGTTACACCGCAGGTATCTGCAAGTAACTGGCGGACGAAAGGATGCTGACCTGCACCGCCACTGATGACAATATTTTCAATTATTGCCCCTGATTTCGCCTGTGCCTCGATAATTTGTCGTAGCCCGTAACCGATACCGCACACACCGGCGATATAAAGAGAAAGCAGATTATTGAGACTGTTTTCCATACCCAATCCGGCAATGACCGCTCGAGCGTGAGGATCGGCAAAAGGAGCACGGTTCCCCAGAAACTCAGGAACGACATGAATACCTTCTGCCAGTTCGACAGCCTGGGAGGCAGATTGCGTTTTTCTCATAGCCATATCAGCTAAAAAAATCGGCAGAGATATGCCTTTCTCTTTTGCCATTGCTTTGGCTTCCAGTGCGGCAGGGTGCAAAGACAACAGTTGGTCGATTGCCGCTCCCGCTGCGCTTTGCCCGCCTTCATTCAGCCACATACCGGGGATCATCGCAGAGAAGTAGGGGCCCCAGACACCGGGTATAAATATCGGTTCCTGAGTTGTCGTCATCGTGCAGGAAGAGGTGCCGAACACATAAGCCATGTTACGGGTCGCATCACCGTTGACACCAACAGTACCGATACCACCTGCGTGAGCATCAATCATACCAGCGGCGACTGGTGTACCTGCCAGTAAGCCCATCCGTTGTGCGGCGTCTTCTGTCAGCCCCTGACCACAAGGTGTTCCCGGTTCGACAATGCTCTGTCCGATACGGGTAAAGTTTTCATCTGCAAGTTCAGACAGACCGATTTGCCGGAAGTAATCCGCCTCCCAACGTTTTTTGTGCGCAAGATAGGTCCATTTACAGGTCACGGTACAGGTAGAGCGGGAAAGAGATCCGGTGGATTTCCAGGTCAGAAAATCGGCCAGATCAAAGAATTGCCATGTGTCATCAAAGGTTTTGCGGCGATTTTCTTTCAGCCAGAGAATTTTCGGTGTTTCCATTTCGGGGGAAATTTTACCGCCGACATAGTTAAGCACTGAATGACTTAATGCGTTGATGCGTTCTGCCTGTGCTGTCGCCCGGTGATCCATCCAGACAATGATATTGCGGTTCGGATCTTCACTCAGGCTGACAGAAATCGGTTCCATATCTTTACCTAACACAACCAATGAGCAGGTGGCATCAAAACCGATACCGGCAACTTGTTGCGGTGTGCTTTCAGAGCGCGACATCGCCTCTCTGACGCAATAGCAGACCGCATCCCAGATTTCACGACTGGATTGCTCAACAAAATTAGCACTATTTTTACTATCACGATAATTAGCACTATCACGATAAAGTGTTATATCGTGTTTGGCTGATGCCAGCATTTTCCCATTCATATCAAAAATACCGGCACGGGCACTGCCTGTACCGACATCAACACCAATGACGACTTGATCACTGTCCGGTCTGCTTACGTTATTATTCATAGTTCCTATTAATTTTTTTAAATTATATAAAGATCCAAAAACGGCAGTATGTTTTTTCAATGCCTTGAATTTAATAATAATCGTTTCTAAATAGATTGAATTAAATACATCCATAAATGTACTTATTTTGCGAACAATACTTGGGCAGATAATAACATTAGAAAAGTGAGTTAAAATGTTTTTGTATTCTTGCAACCATGAGTGATGAGTGCAGGGAAAATATTATTCTGTAATTACCTGATAACATGTTTTAATGATTTATTATCGTGTGAGAAAGCGGATAATCATATTAACACGCTTACCATAGGGAGGACGTAGCTGATCTGTCAGTGCCAGATTGTATTTGCGCAAAATAGGCATGGCTTTGGAAAAGGTTTTAAAGCCTTCATAGCCGTGATATTGCCCCATACCGCTCGAACCTACGCCACCAAAGGGTAAGCTTGTACATGCAAATTGATACAGCGTGTCATTGATGCAAATGCTACCTGCGACGATGTGCAACAAAGCGGCCTCAATTTGCTTGTTATTTTTACTGAAACAATAAAAGGCCAATGGGCGATCACGGCTTGCAATATAATGGATTGCTTCATCATAAGAGCGGTAGGTTTTAATCGGTATCAGTGGCCCGAAAATTTCTTCCTGCATGATGGCACTGTCGTCATCAGGGTTTAGAACTAGCGTAGGAACGAGAACACGTTGCTTAAGCGCTTGTCTCGGATCAATAAGAGGCATAAGCGGAATGATCTGATGACCACGTATGGTTGCATCTTCAAGCAATTTAATAAGACGTTGATATTGGTTGTTATTGATAATGCTTGTATAGTCTGGAAAGTTGTTTGGTTGGGGATAGCGTTGCGAAATCTGTTCCTTAACCTCTGCAATAAACGACTCAATTACGCTTTCCGGCAATAATACGTAATCGGGTGCTATGCAGGTTTGTCCAGAATTGAAAAGCTTTCCGGTTATAATACGGGCAGCCGCTTTTTTCAGATCGGCATCGGGGGCAATCAGTGCTGGAGACTTGCCGCCAAGTTCCAGCGTAACGGGAGTGAGGTTTTGTGCGGCAGCGGCCATTACTTTTTTACCGATCGCCCTGGAGCCAGTGAAAAACAGGTGATCAAAGGGTAAGGCAGAAAAAGCGGCCGCAAAATCTGCTCCGCCTTGTGCAATACTGACACGGTTTTCAGGAAAAATTTTGCTTAGAAGTTTTTCTAAATAGGCATTGGTATGCGGCGTATGTTCTGAAGGTTTGATAAATACATGATTACCTGCGGCAAGAGCTGCTATTAATGGTGTGAGAGTCAAATTAACCGGATAGTTCCACGGCGCCATGATGCCAACAACTCCAAGCGGTACATAGCGTATTTCAGCCGTTGCCGGCCACAACTGCCATCCAGCCTTGCGTCTTTGTGGTTTTATCCATTTTTTAAGATACCGCAGACAAAGATCAATTTCCTTCAACACAGTTATTGCTTCTGCCAGTATGCTCTCGTGGCTAGAGCGATGGCCGAAATCGTAGGAAACTGCTTCCACCATTTCATTCAGGCTGGCTTTAAAATTTGCTCGTAAGCACAACAGATCATCCCGACGTTGGTATTCATCAGGTCGATTCTGTTCCCATGCTTGGCGCAGTGCGTCAAATTTGGTGTTGATTAATTCTGTCATTGATCACTCCTCCGCACAGAGCTGGCAAAACACCATTGAGCTATATAATAAGTGCCGAGTACCAAGAGCGGACTTAACGGAGTTTCAAAGTAAAAACGTCCATAAGCAAGCATGCTATCGCTGATAGCAAAAAAGATACTTCCAAGAGCGGCAGTATTTGCTGCATGTTGTGCTGGAAGCGTCGGGCTTTTAAATGGATAAATAATTGCTCTATTAACCGCTAACCCAGCCATGAGAGCCAAAATCGTAGCATAGATGGCAACCGGAATTTTCATGCTGTCAGGTAGATTATTCCACAGCCCGATGACTATTAATAATGCGATTACTACAAATATGATAAAGACTGCAAATATAATGAAAACCGTACGAATAATTATAAATTTTAAACTGAAATAGTGGTTTTTAATATCAGGAATATAAATACTGTCGCAACATAGAGCATAAATGTAAGCGCAATGTGTGAGCAGGAAGCAAAATAGTCCGGCCAAAAAATAGTCTTGCGGTAACATCAAAAAAAAATCACCCCCTACGGCAAATGCAAGCCCAAAAGCAATGGCGTTGCGATAATGCATTGAGATAGGTGCGCGGATCAACAGAATCCAAAACACTAATAGTGCTGTAGCGGTGGGCTTAGTCAGATAATGGAGCCAAATCCATGCGGAATTTACAGAAGCACTGAGTGAGGCACCTGCTATGGCGCTAACTGAAAGGAGTGTATAGAGCAATCCGATTTTGTTATGCAAACCATGCCGAGGAGTGCAATTATTTGATGGCATATATCTCGTTCCCCTGTTTCTTCCTTACTTTACAGTAACAGAATTTTTTTGACCTGCAACCAGGGCCTATTGACGTTTTGTATTCATCATTTACTCAACCCATATTGGTAACCAGATAATGACAAACGCCAGTGCCAACGTGCTGGCGTAATTTCGCGCCAATTTATATTATGTTATTGTTATTGAACGAGAATATTTGATTATGGCAAACGCATTTTCGACTATTTTTATTGTCCGTTCACAACAAAATTAAGGTGAATTATTTTTGTCATAATTCCTTTACTTATTAAAATATACATTTGAAAAAGTAAGATTCGAACAATAAGATAGTGTGAGCATAAGTCCCAATTTTTACTTAGCGCGATCAACAGACATTGGAGTCAGGGGGTAGTTATGCGCCATAAAGATGATAAGAACGATAAAAATAAAGGGGAGAAAAACTCACTGATTGTGCTTTCTGGTGAGCAACAAAATTCCAACGGCTATCAAAAGCAGGGAATGGTTATGTCATTGTCTGCATCTGGTCATCAGATATATGACAATCCTGCCATTGCATATCTTGTCAGTCTTGGGTCAAAACGAAGTCGCCAAACTATGCAGTCATTTCTTAATATTGTGGCAAAAATGTTGGGTTACCAAAATGTGCGGGATTGTTTATGGAGTAATCTACGGCGCCATCATATTCAGGCCATTATGGAGATGCTCTCTGATTCAGGCAAAGCACCTGCAACGATTAATACTTATCTTTCTGCATTGAAAGGAGTTGCATTAGAAGCCTGGACAATGAAACAACTTGACACAGATAATTTTCAACATATTAAGCAAGTACGTTCTGTCAGAGGAAATCGCTTACCCAAAGGGCGGGCGCTTGAGCGTTATGAAATTAAGACCTTATTTTATATCTGTGAAAACGATCTCAGTACAAAAGGTTTACGCGATGCAGCCATTATCGGCATTCTGGTAGGTTGCGGTCTGCGCCGTTCAGAAATTGTCTTACTAGATCTGAAACACATCATTTATCGTGAACAAGCATTAAGAGTAATGGGGAAAGGAAACAAAGAACGTTTGTCATATATGCCGGAAGGAACATGGAGACGATTGAATCGTTGGGTTGATGAAGTTCGGGGAGATCATGCCGGGCCATTATTTACTCGTATCCGACGGCATGATGATGTAACAGAAAACCGCCTTTCCGATCAGGCTATTTATCATATATTGGAAACTCGCAGGATTGAAAGCGGAATAGAAAAATTTGCCCCTCACGATCTACGTAGAACCTTTGCCTCAGCTATGTTGGATAATGGCGAAGATATTGTGACTGTTAAAGATGCAATGGGACACTCAAGTATTACGACAACTCAAAAGTATGATCGGCGTGGAGATGAACGCCTGAGAAATGCGGCCAGGAATTTGAATTTTTGATTTAGTAATCATAGTTTGCCCGATATTTGAATAAATCCTATTTCGGGCAAACTCTCGAATCATTATTGATTATTATTCATCCACATCAATCGGACAAACGAAACCATCAGGTTTAATTGCCAGTAGATCGCATTTTAACCGGTCTATAACATATTCTGCAGTATTACCAAGAAATGCAGCAGATAAACCTGTACGTCCAAGAATGCCTAAAACAACCACACCAGCATTAATCTCCTCGCAAATTTCAGGAATGACTTTTTCCGGCAAACCTTCCTGAACATGTGTTTGTTCTTCGCTAATACAAAATTTCTGTCGTAGTTCTTTCATTGCGACTAAATGTTGACCACGTAATGCCCGATTATATACATTGGGATCAAAATCAGGCAGGTCTGTTGCAATGTTTAAAGGAGCAGCGGGGTAGGCACTGACAAGATGGATAAGAGGTTCTTTTACAATTCTGTTAGCAAGTTCTTGTGTTTCACGAACTAATTTCAGGTTGAGTTCATTATGATAGGATTCTTTGTTTGATAAATTCACCGCAACAACGGCTGATCCTTTTTCTGGCCATATCTGGTCTTTTACCATCCAGACAGGACAAGGGCATTTACGCAATAAATGCCAGTCTAGCGGTGTAAAAATTATAGACTCTAATAGAGAATGCTGATGTGCCATCTTCAATAGCAAATCATGCTCTCCAGAAATAACTTCCTGAATGATCGCTTCATAAAAACGATTATGCCAAACTACCTTGATTTCAATATCAATTCCTGATTCAAGGTAGTAATGCGCTTGTTGTTTTATCCAAGCAACCCGTTGACTAATAACACCTTTACGCATAGCTTTTCTTTCTTCGGGAGAAAGTAACGTGGTCATATCATATGAGAGATCATAAATGGGCAAGAAAGCCTTAATCCGGCCACCATTACGTTGCACGATATATACCGCACGTCTTAATGCTGGCTGATCATCCTGATTCGGATCAATTGCAACTAAGAGGTTTTGGTAGTTTGCCATATTAATACCTCGCAGAGGCTGGATGTGCCTTTCGGACAGAAAGATAAACTAATATAGACAACTATAACAGGGTAGGAGAGTACCAGATCAGCAAAATATAGTGATCTGGCTTAAATTTTGAGATAACTTTATATCACATTTAGGTGAGCTTTACCTGCTAGTTCAGTTAATTTCTCTATGTTTTCTACAGTGATATACTTTCCTTTAACACTTAAAATGCCATTTTTCTGAAAACGTCCAAGCAGACGGCTGATAGTTTCAACTGTCAAACCGAGATAATTACCGATATCACCACGTGTCATAGTCAGACGGAATTCACGGGGGGAAAAACCACGTTGTGCAAAACGGCGGGACAAATTATAAACAAATGCCGCCAGCCTTTCTTCTGCATTCTTTTTGGATAATAAGAGGATCATCTCCTGATCACCTTTAATTTCACCACTCATTAAACGCATCATCTGCTGGCGGAGATTTGGCATTTTTCCGGAAAGATCATCTAATGTTTCAAATGGAATTTCGCATACCATTGAAGTTTCCAATGCCTGAGCAAAACTAGGGTGCTCTGTGTTGATTATGGCATCAAATCCGACTAAATCCCCAGCAAGATGGAACCCCGTGATTTGCTCATCACCTTCTTCAGTGATTGTATAGCTTTTGATGGTTCCAGAACGGATAGCATAAAGCGATTTTAATGTGTCACCCGCTTTAAAAAGGGTTTGCCCTTTTTGGATAGGTTTTTTACGCTCAATGATATTATCAAGCTGATCGAGTTCATGTTCGTTTAAGGTGAAAGGAATGCATAGTTGGTTAATGCTGCAATCCTGACAGTGGATTACACAACCACCTGATTGAATCCGCCTAATAATGCGTTTTTCTGGAACCATAGGAAGTGCTCGTTAGAAATGATTGATGTTCGTCAATTTAACATATTTAGGTGGCTCTGATAAGAGCCTGATTTTTTTGTTAATCTATTGACGAAGAAAAAAATGAAATTTTGCTGTGATTAAGGCTTAACTTGCGTAAAATTCTGCACACTCAATATAACACACCAATAAAACTAAAATTATATTAATAATATAATGTTGGGTTGACGGTAGTGTATTGACGATAAAGGTGGGTTTACAGATAAATGGATGGATTAGCATGAGTGAATGGCTGTTAATTGCATTTACAATGATAGTGCAAAGTTCTATTGGCCTAGTACTGATGAGTGCACTTTATGTTTATTGTTTTAATCAGAAAACAAACGCAGGGCAACAATCAACGGCTGTGCCTGTCCGCATAGCCCTAGTAATCAGTAGTATACTGTCTGGCATAGGGTTGCTATCTTCTTTGGATATTATGGAATATCCATTCAGTGTATATCGTTTATTACAATTACATAACATAATACATCAGCGGGAGTGGATAAATATAGAAACAACATTTGCTGCCATCTACTTTGGTACATTGAGTTTATATACACTTTTTGTTTTGGTCACCAAGCGGGGACATGTATATGTTATGGCGGGGATCGGTATTATTGGCTTAACTGATATTCACTATATGGTCAGTATTTATTTGGATAGTACCATGATCACCTGGACAAATATTAACACTTATTTTTTGTTCTATGGCGCAGTATTTACGTTGGGGCCAGCACTGGCTTTGTCATTTATTAGTCAGTCGGGCAGAAAACTGATGCGAGACAAAATTCCTACCAAACTTATTATGTCAGCACTGATTATTGTTTTTATCAGTGTGACAATGCGATTGATTGAACAACCAGCATACATGGGGTGGTTAGTAGAGACAGCATTGGAAAATGAAGGAAAAAACACCATTTTTCCCCATCAACCTGAACTTAATTTCAAAAGTGTATTCGGTTTCAGAATGATAACATGGTGTTTATACATTATTGCTATGGCGATCTGGGCATACACATTATGGAAAGGGCGATACAGAACACGCATCCGTACAGGTTGTCCTATTCTGTCGGGTACAGTCATTATGTTTGTTGCTGAAATTATTAATCAGTATATTTTCTTTATCATGTGCGATATGTAATTATTAATATCATCATAAAACTATATCCTCCGTTTCTTCTGATCTGCACAATAAAAAATGGGCTACCGTCACTGATTTTATGTGCAAAAAACCACAATATATTCATGGTTTTGTGTTTGCAAGCTATCCCCAAAACACTACCTTCTCTTTATCATTTCTTTGTGCCAGCGCACAAATTTAAAGTATTTATTAACTTATTATTAATATTTCAAATCATATGTTTTATATCTGTGTTCATAGCTCGACTTAGTTAATGAATAAATAGCTAATAAAGAATAATGAACAATCGAGGATATTGTGATTATGACTAAGCCACTTAATTCTAACTTAAATGTAGATGCTCTATTTTTAGGTCCAAAGTCAGAAAATGCTGTGTTTTTCAGGGAAATGATGGATTATGCGGTCAGTGAGCATATGCATTGGCGTTCAGGTTTTCATCCTGAAGATTCCGCCCTGGTTACGTCAATTGATCGCTATGAGCATAACTACAGAGAAACATTGTATCGGACAGAAGGAATATTAAATCAGTTATCGGCAAAACTAAAAAACACCTCCATTCCTTTCTTTTCTCCCCGTTATCTTGGACACATTAATGCTGACACTTTGATGGTTTCTAATCTCGCTTATGTCATGGCGATGATGTATAACCCGAATAACTGTTCTTATGAAGCATCACCAACTACAACAGATCTTGAGCTTGAATCCGGGTTAGATCTCTGCCAAATGTTTGGCTATGACTCACAACAAGCCTGGGGACACATCACCTCAGGAGGAACAGTGGCTAACTATGAGGGTCTTTGGGTTGCCAGAAACTTAAAAACACTATCTTTAGCTATCTCCCAACATCCCGAAACCAAAAATCTGCTCAGTCACAAGTCTCAAAAACAATTAATGAATATTCCAACAACAGAAGTCATTGATTTAATTAGTGAGTTAAAAAAGCAGGGCGTATTTAATGAAATACGCGATATGACATGTCGTGGCATAGGCGTTAAACCGGAAATTTTAGGTAAACTACTAGTACCACAGTCTAAGCATTACTCTTGGATAAAAGCAGCCGATATTTTTGGTATTGGACAAGAAAATATTATTCCATTGCCTGTTAATGAACATTACCAGACTGATGTTGCCAAGATGCGTGAAATTACGTTTTCTCTTATTGAGAAAGGAGAAGCTATTTTGGCAATGATTGCTGTGGTAGGTACAACGGAAGTAGGAGCAATTGATCGCATTGATGAAGTAATAAAGTTGAGACAGGAATGTGAAGAACGTTATGGGGCATCGTTCTACATCCATGTTGATGCAGCCTATGCAGGTTATGCCTGCTCTTTGCTGCTGAATGAGCAGGGAAAATTTATGGAATATGATGAATTAGTTAAGCATCATCACGAACTCGGTCTGATCCCTGAAAATATTAACTGGCCTAAACCGGGAGTCTATCAGAGTTTCAAGGCACTGAAACACGTCGATTCGATTACTGTTGACCCCCATAAGATGGGGTTCATTCAATATTCGGCAGGTGCTATCTGTATGAAGAATAAACAAATTCTTGATTTGATTTCTTCCCATGCTGCTTATGTCTTTGAAGATAGTGATGTTCACAGCGATTCACCAACCAGTAATCGAGGAATATTGGGTGCCTCTATTATGGAAGGCTCAAAAGCAGGAGCAACAGCCGCAGCTTTGTGGGCAGCTCATAGATTATTACCTCTGAACATTAATGGGTATGGCAAAGTGATCGCTGCCGGGATCGTCACTGCCAATCGATTATTGGATAAAATAACCAATGTGCAACCAATAAAGGTTGGGAAATATCAATTTGAAATGCATATCATGCCAACACCTGACTTTCATATGATTAATTTTTCTTTCAAGGAAGTCGGAAATACCAGCCTTCTGAACCACAACATTCTCAACAAACGGATCTATGAACTATGTTCATATTCCAACGGACGTGCTTATACCAACGATCTTCTCACATCATCAACAATACTGGATTACAAAGAGTATGGTGATACCCCTAGGTATTACGCTGAACAATGTGGTTTTAGTTATAGTGAATGGAAAGAAGTGCATCATATATATGTATTGCGGGCAGCCGTAATGACACATTGCCTGCGCAATAAAGAACACTTTGAAGAATATTGGGAGCAACTAAAATCTATTTTTGTTAAAAAACTGACTCAAATTGTTGATGAAAAAGAAAAACAATTACATCAAAGATTAGATTTTGATACTTCATTTCTTAGTTGATACTAAAGGGATATAGGTATGAAAAATCGTACCCTGGGAAGTATTTTTATTGTCGCTGGGACAACGATCGGAGCAGGTATGCTGGCAATGCCACTGGCTGCATCTGGTATCGGTTTCAGTGTTAGTTTTGTTATGCTGGTTGGAATATGGATTTTGATGAGTTATACCGCATTATTGCTGGTTGAAGCTTATCAGTATGAATCATTCGATACCGGTTTGGGAACACTAGCTTATCGTTATCTTGGGAAATATGGAAAAATCATTGCTGGTTTCAGTATGATGTTTCTGTTGTACGCCCTAACTGCGGCTTATATCAGTGGGGCAGGTGATTTGCTTACTGCCAACATTAATAAATGGTTAGGTGCTTCATTTCATGGTGCTGTTGGAGTACTTTTATTCACCTTAATTGGTGGTGGGATTGTCTGTATTGGCACTAGCTCTGTCGATTTTATAAACAGGATATTGTTTAGCGCCAAAATTATCTTTCTGGTATTGATGCTTGGTTTGATGCTTCCACACATTCAGCATGTAAATTTATTATCCATGCCTATTGAGCAAGGTCTTATTTTATCTGCTGTTCCTGTTGTTTTCACTTCATTTGGCTTTCATGGCAGCGTACCGAGCATTGTACGATATATGAAAGGTGATATTCGCAAATTACGATGGATATTTATTATCGGTAGTGCAATTCCTCTGATGGCTTATATCCTTTGGCAGTTAGCTACATTAGGAAGCCTTGATTCAACAACATTATTGGGAATTCTAGCTGAAAAATCCGGATTAGATGGATTGATCCTCTCGATTCGTGATGTAGTTACATCGCCAAAAACAGAATTTTCAGTGCAAATATTCGCTAATCTGGCATTGGCAACTTCTTTTTTGGGCGTCACGCTCGGGTTATTTGATTTTCTGGCAGATCTTTTCAAACGTCAGGATAATGTAGCAGGGCGCTTACAAACCGGATTGCTGACATTTGCACCTCCATTAGTGTTTGCTCTGTTTTATCCAAAGGGATTCGTCATGGCGTTGGGATATGCTGCTATTGCGTTATCAATCCTTGCTCTGTTATTACCTAGTATTTTGATTTTTAAGGTTCGCCAAAAAAATATATGCCAATATCGGGTCTTCGGCGGAACGCCTGCATTGGTTTTGGTATTCCTTTGTGGGATCGCAGTAATTTCTATTCAAATAGGTATTGTGACCGGAATGTTACCTGAAGTTGGATAAGTTCATTAACTCCTTATCATTGTCAAAAGGCTTTGGAATTAACCAAAGCCTTTTATTACGTTTATTGGTTTCGATTTAGTGACGCTGTCACTAAAAAATCTCTCAATATCAGCCCAATAGCTATTATCAAGCAGCTTCCCAGTATTATCATCGCGGTTGCGATACCGTGCTGGGTTAGTTGCATAGTCGCAATGGGGAGTAAAAATAGAATCGCCAGATTATTCAAGCTTTCAGATACTGCCAATATTTGGCCTTTGTTCCGTTTTGCTCGATTTGCCAAAATAGAAGTGCTGACAGGAGCTGCAAGACCAAGTGCACATCCCCATAACATCAGGCAACTAAGGCTAAAGAACAAGGACAATGGCAATAGCATAAATGCAGAACTGGCCGCGAAAAGTGTTATTACTGCCAACAGTAGCATGCATTCTTCCCGGATCCGTAAACGCTTCACAAAATATACAGACAGATTCCCCAAACCAAGCCCGATGCCAAATGCAGAAACAGAGATACCAACTGCGTCTGTTTCTAAATCATAATGTCGTCTTAATACTTCTCCGGTCAATATAAAAGCAGATACTGCCGTACCATTCCAAAACCCTTTTGCGATAAGAGGACAGATTAAATTCTCCTGGTATATCCATTGAAATGTGATTTCTGTTTTTCCTATTCGATGATTTTGGAAGGAGTTCCTTTTCAGGTTTAAAGGCAATTTTCGGCTTAAAACATTTCTGCTTAAAATAAAAAGCAAAATACATCCGATCGCACTCATCAAAAATGGTATCCGCCAGTTAAAAATTTCTGTTAATACTCCTGCGAAGACAGGGCCGACCGCAATACCCGCAGTCATGCCAAGCATAACTATTCCCATTGCTGAGGTTTGTTTATGGAGAGGGAAAATATCTGCAACCAGTGCAAAAATAGTTGGGATCAGAGCAGCCGAAGCAATACCTCCGAAAATACGCAATCCGATAGCAATTTCTAAATTGGGGGTTATAGTCAATGCCAACCCATCAAGTGAAAGAAACAGCAAAGATGCCAGTAACAATTTATATCGACTTATTCGATCTGATAACCAACCAAAAATCGGTGCTGAAAGTGCGTAAGCGAGGGCATAACTGGATACCAACCAGGCCGCTTTATCTGTTGTTGTTTCAAATGCTTCGGCCAATGGTTTGAGCATGGGAGATAGCATAAACTCTGTTGCACCGATGAAAAATACAGCAAATGAGAATATCGGTAAAATTAGCGGTGAAACTATAGGCAAAATAATACGTGATGGCATATTCAAGCCTCCTCTGATAGAAAATAGGATTGGATAGAAATAGACAAAATGGCTTGTATTAAGGAGAGAGAAAGGTTCTGAGTTTGAAAAAGGAGATTCACTGCCAGCGATTACTGGCAGTGGGGTTGTTTATTTATTTAGCAGCAGTTGCTTCAATATCAAGTACACTAATTAGGCTATCATTTTTTGCCATATCTTGACCATATGCACATACACGCCATGGAGCTTCAGATTTCGCCAGAGCTATAGGTCTCCAGGCAAAGCCGTAACCTGATTTATCATCACAGTTAGTTGTTGCTTTAGGGCCATATTTCACTTGAACACCCATGAGTTCATATTGTTGAGCTTTAACAGTTACATACCAGTTGTCACTCCCATGGTCATTTTTATGGATAATTGGTTTGATTGATGGTGGAACATTATCAATTTCTCGCAACATCACTGAGGCATCTTTTGTTTTTTGCCATTGACCATTGTTATTCTGATGGATAACACAGAGTTTATAAATGCCGTCTTTTTCAGGCAGTAACATGTTTTTCAATAGATTCTTGCTGGCTGAAACTGGAGCGCTATATCCTGCTTCATTTGTACAATCCACTTCGCTGATCAACCCTGTTTTATAGCGGATATTTTTGACATTAGCACCTTCTTTGATAATGACATCCCATTTTGCTTTCTCTCCGTCAACAACACTTTGAGTAATCCAAGGTGACCACAGCAGACTTCTTTCTAAAATGTCACCGCTATTATTTTCCAGTTTAGATAGATCCAGTTTGTTGTCCTTAGTTATTGCATTAGCAATGGTATCTACAGGAATGAAATAGCTGGCTCCTTCTTCTGAAACACCTTTATTGTTTTCGACAGTACAAGGTCTGCCGAGTCCACAACCGGTCATACCCGGTGTTGTGGTTGTATTAAGAACACCAATAACCTCTGTTTTACCTTTTTCAAAAACAGGGGAGCCAGATGTTCCGCCAACTACACCAGCACAGTTAACAGAGAAGACCGGAGACCAAATCCATGGCGCAGAACTTTCATACAATAATGGTGATTTTCCGGTAATATCACATTCAGACTTTCTAAGGTAAGCAAAATTGTAATCAACATTATTAACAGGAATATGAGTCAACACGATAGGCTGATGTTTCATCTTCAGGTTTTTCTTCAGCTTCAAAGGATGATAGCCTTTCTTAGCCAGATCACCATAAGTGGCCTTCAATTGTAAGACAGCGATATCTTGGTGTTTCATCGTTGAATACAGAATACGGTCAATTTTTATTGGTGAAAAGTTGTCTTTTTTGTCGATGAAATAATCCGGAGTATATTGCCAATAATCCATTTCTACTGGCCGATCAACGCTCACTTCATTTGTTCCTACATTGCTATTAACACAGTGTCCTGCTGTTAGTATCAAGGCCGGAGTCTCTGGGTTTGGTTCATTTTCACCAGCAATCAGGGTCGCAGTGCAGTTTGCTCCTCCCACAAATTTACCGACAGTTCTGAATTTATTAGCACCAGGATCGGTTGATTTCATTAATGGAGCACCATTATTATTAGATTCAGCAAAATCAATAGATGTATTATTTAAAGCTAAAGCATTTGAACTTGCTGTGATAGAAAACAAACTAACTAACAGAGCATTACGATAAGTCATAATTTTCCTCCTTTAGGTTATGTAGATGACTCGATAGTTATTATCCGACTCATAATGCATAAGCTCTATTTAACTATCTTGTGTTGCCGTGGATACAAAACCATCAAATGAAGAAGAAAAGAAAAACTCACTGCCAGCTATTGCCAGCAATGAGTTTGTTTTTTATAGGGTTTTAATTGATCAGAATTTCCAGTTGGCATTGAAGAATACACCGTTATCTTTGTGATTGCCTGATAAGACACCGTTATATCCCAGAGATAATTTAGCATTTTCATTAATGCTCAATGCTGTACCCGCTTTGATGACAGCGGCGTCACGCGCTGCTGAGACACTGTTGATAGTAAATGCTGCATTGCTATTGCTGAAACTTAATTTACTACCACGATCAACATTGCCAAATTGATGTTGCCAACCCAATTCACCATAAATACCGACAGTAATTTGATTTTGCGTCTGCCATTTTTGGTCAACGCGTAAACCTAATGTAGAGAGAGTGGCATTTTTCGATTGTTTTTCGCCAGTTAATGCCGCAGCACCACCTTTCTCATTAATACCACCATTGCGGAAATTAACGTGAGACAAGTTGGCGAATGGTTCCAGATTCAACCAAGGAGCATTAACACTATAAGCTGCTTCAGTAAATATCTGCCCGGTTTGTGCGCCATATTTGGCTTTCAGATTGTCGGACTGACTGCCAAAAGCAACCGAACGTTCTGTATCAAAACGATGCCAGCTATAGGCCATACCAGTGCGTAATGCCAGAGCATTCAACTGCTTGCTAGCATATAATGCCAGATGGAAATTGTTGCTGTCGGCTGAAGTATTATAGCCACCCCGCAGAGAAGAGCGGGTATAACCAGTAGCCATACCGATACGCCAGTCATTCGTCAACTCTTTGTCTGCGCCCAGTAACACACCATAATTAGACATACGATAACCGTTGACTTCACTGGTATTATCGGCGCGTTGCCAGTTGCTGGTGATTTGCGCCCAAACACCATTTTTATCTGCTTTGATATCCTGATTAGTGGCTCCGCCATCTGCCTGACGTAAGCGTGTATTCAACGTATCGCGCAGATAACGGCTGCTATTGACTTGTGCAGCAGCGATATCAGCATGGATCTGTCCAGAAGACAATTGTTGGAATGCCTGGCGAGCCTGAGCAGGCGTATCAGACATTAAGATACTCTCATAAACCGGATGACCCAGATTCAGCTTATCAGCAGCATTGGCTATCGCACGTTCATTAGCGGTTTTACCCATACTGGCGAATGTAGTGGAATTACGTTTTATATCTAACATCACGCTATTAGGTTGGTAGTTAAGATGAGTACCAACGAACAAATAGTTAGGTGCAACGGTAGTAAATTGACCATTGATACCACGGTTTGCCTGTAAAATATTGTATTGCTGACCAAGCAGGCTACGAACCTCATGTTTTGAGAGTAAGTTGCTGTTGTTTTCTAACGTGACCTGTACAGCTCCACCTTTCAATACCGCTGAACCGTTGCTGGAAATACGATCACTGCGTCCTTGGGTATTTGGTGCAACTTCAACCAGATAACGTGAACCTTCCTGGAAAGTAACATTACGATCAACATTCAGTATTCCGATTGAATTTAAATTGCCTGGTGCAATATTGGCACTGGTATTGACCATAAGTGAGCCAACAGTACCACTTCCACTCAGTATTGCATCATTTTGCACAGTGACATCAGAAATTATAGAGCCACTAATTTGCAACTGGCCTTGTTCTACCCAAGTTGGCCCTTTATAAGTGCTATTTTTACCAGCAAGTTCAAGTATTCCTTTACCGGTTTTAGTCAATCCACCATGACCTGCGATATCATTACTCCAATAGTCATAGGCACACTCAATGCTATCGCATACCCGTTCTACAGTAGTACCTTTTTCCACTATTCCCCCAATTCCGGGGATATTTGCGACAAACTGAGTTTCCGTATATGAGCCGGGAATATAGAATTCAGTGGGAATATCTTTCTCAGTGATAAACATTTTAGGACCATCAATAGCATCTTTCAGGTTCAGCATTCCCCAGCCATAGAGCCGGTCAATACCTTTTTCCCCCAGATCAGTAGCAGTTGTTTTGAGAACATCAGAGATTTGCCCCGCTGTCATATAAGGAAAACGCTGCATCAAGACAGCCGCAGCTCCAACTACATGCGGGGATGCCATAGATGTGCCAGTGTAAGCCTCATAAATAGGATTAATCCCCAGTTCACCCTTACTTAAAGCATCTTCGTCTATTTTTCCATCATTTTTCGAGACAAAATCACCTGTGCTACTGTAAATTCTAGTTCCTGGTGCGGACAAGCAGTAGCTAGCGGTATATCCGCAACTGGTTGATGAAACATTAATTCGATTGTCTCTGGTCAGGTTGGCTACGCTAAGGTAATTCTTTAATACATCAGGGAAGAAAAACGGCATCCCTGCATGTAACCAAGTGACGTTATAGTTGTTGGCATTTCCCGCAGCAAAAACAACCAATTTATCATGACGTGCTGCACGTAATAAGGAAGCTGATCTGATTGTTCCAAATATTGGATAGAAATCTTCCTCTGGGATTGGAGACTTACTTAACTTATCCAACATTTCTTTAATCGGGGTGGCATATTTAATGACATCGTCTAGTGTGACTTTATCATATTTTACTGTTCCATTTGGAAATCTTATAGGGTTACCATTGCTATCAGTAGTATAGCTAGGGCGAACACCCCAACTATTATTGATAACCCGAACATTACTCTGAATCATGGCTTCTGTACGATTGAACTCATTTTGCAAATATTTTGCTGTAATTAAGCCCGAATCAAATGCCACTCCGTGCATCCCTTTGCCGTCTCTGTTTGCGGCAATAATTCCTGACACATGGTTACCGTGAGCACCGAAGATGATCGTTCCATTTTTCTTTTCATCATAGTTCCAAGTATCTTCAGGACTTAATATCTTAAGTTTTCCTGTAAACTCAGAATGCTGAGTAACAGCCTCATCCAGCACACCAACATTAATCCCTTTCCCAGTATAACCACGTGCATAGGCATAATGCGCGCCAATTGCGGTTAATCCCCATTGACGCTTGAATTCCTCTGATAGCCAACTTTCAGGAGAGTTTTTCTGCCCCTGTTCTTGATATCCAGTATCGGCTATTGAAGCATTAATAGGTAATAGTCCACAAAATAATGTTACCCACAAAAATATAGGTTTTACAGTATTGTTTTTTTTCATAAGAATAGGTCCATTTTTTTACATAATGAAATCTTCCGATTCGCTATCCAATAAATAACTTTTCAGAAAATACTTATATTTAATAGGTCATTTGAGTTCATATAACTGGCAGCATTAAGTTATTCCCAAAACAGATGGATGTTGCAGAATAATCTTTAAATAATTAATTAAGATATCGAAAAAAATCTCTATAACTCGCCAGCAAGTTTCTATGAAATGATAACTAAACATCAAATGCAAGAATTTATTTAACCCACTGATAACATTTGATTTACAATAATTTAATTTTATTTTTATTTTAAATTCAATTAGATAAATTTAAATTTTCTTTTTTTTACACTGATATACAGTTATTTGTTGTTAGTCACAAAATAAAAAAAATACTTCTTGGTGCTTTAATTAAGCAATATATTATTTATTAAATGGATATTTATCAGGGCAATAAAATAAGCATGATTAATATAAAAGCATAGGAGATAAGACAAAGCTTTTATAAACCATTATTCATGTAATAATTTATGCTACATATAAAATTTATAAAATTAATTTATTCTTTAAATGGGATTTAAACCATGAATTCTCAATAAAATAATCATTAAATAAATTATAATATTAAATTAACCTGACTATTAATTTTTTCACGGTTTTATAAAAACAATAAGAGGTGAATATATGAGTAAATGGGAAGAGAAAGAACTATCTGAGTTTTTTTCACAATACAATGATATTCTTGAAATAAAATATGGTTTCACAACTATTTGTGATTTTATTAAACAACATAATTCCATAAAAAAAGTTCTTGATCTTGGTTGTGGTTCAGGAGCATTAACTCCTTTTCTTGCGCCGATTGTTCCTCAAATGATCGGCGCAGATATTTCAAAATATGCAATTGAATTGGCAAGAGAAATTCATAAAGATAGTGGGGTTATATTCACTTATCCAACCGAGCTTCATCACTATACGAATGACATCCCTTTTGATACAGTAATCAGCGCTTTTGTGCTCTGTACATTAAAAACAGAAGATTCAGTCAGAGCTATTTTTCGCCAGGTAAATAGCCATCTAATTAAACATGGTTATTACATGACTCTTGATTTTAATTTGGATGCCATCGGCATAGATTTTGGCCCATTCAAAACAGGAGAAGCAGGAAAGACTTACCGTGACGGAGATACACTGTTAACGACTTTGTGGACTAAAACGGGTAAGCCGTTCTCTTTTCATGATACGTACTGGTCATTGGAAAAGCGAATAGCCTGTGCAGAAGAGGCGGGATTTTCTCTTTACCAGAAATTAATTCCTCATGTTCCAAATTTTAAGCCTCCATTTATAATATCTGTCTTCAAAAAAGAGGAAGAATTATAAAGCCCACAGAAATGATCAGGAAATTCACAGAAGCAGATATGGACGACGTTCTGACAATTTGGCTGGAGGCATCTATTAAAGCACACCATTTTGTCGCTGCTGATTTTTGGGAATCTCAGGTCGAAAATATGAGAAATCTCTATATTCCGGCTTCTGAAGTATATGTTTATGTCCAAAACGGAAAAATCATCGGTTTTTACGCACTACATGATGACGCATTGGCAGCAATTTTTGTGTTACCGGATTGCCAGGGGCAGGGAGTTGGTAGCGAATTGATAACCGATGCCAAAAATCGTAGAACAGAGCTTACCTTGGCAGTCTATCAAGAAAATGAAAGAAGCTATAATTTCTACTTATCACAAGGATTTTATGTTGCTAAAGAAGAGGAAGACGAAGCAACAGGGCATCTGGAGTATGTTATGCGTTTTCATCACTGACTAAGTAGTGTCAATTTTTTACTGTATAAAACAGCGCCGTTCTATGACTAACTCAATATCATCATAGAACATGTCAGACTACGAATTGATTATGAAGGAGAAATTTCATAATGGATAACGTTGTTACTGATATCACCACACTTGAGCAAATTTACGGAAAACCCACGGCACTTTCTGTAATTAAGGAAACGGATCATATTCATCCGATTTATCGTCCTTTTATCGAATCAGCACCATTTGCAGCATTAGCAACAACGGGTAAAGAAGGGATGGATGTTTCTCCACGTGGAGACCAACCTGGCTTTATTCATATCGAAGATGAAAAAACGTTGATTTTGCCAGACAGAAAAGGGAATAACCGAATCGATAGTCTGCGTAATATTCTGCACGATAACCGTATTGCTCTGTTACTGCTTATTCCTGGTATTGGTGAGACATTACGCATCAACGGTCGGGCAGAAATATTAATTACTCCGGAAATACTAGAGCGTTTTGCGTACCGTAACGTTTTGCCAAACTCTGTATTACGGATCACAGTAGATGCTGTTTTCTTCCAATGTAGTCGTGCCATTATACGCTCCGGTTTATGGGATGCTTCAACCCAGATTGAACGCAGTGCTTTACCCAGTCCAGGGCGTATTCTCAAAGAACTCAGTAAAAATGAGTTTGATGATGTTGGGTACGATGCAGAATTACCTCAACGGCTTAAGGACAACCTGTATTAATTCATATAAAAGATCGGTAATCCGATCTTTTATACTCGACTCATATCATTGAGCCGAGCTTAGGTTTTTAATGCTTTGATTTTTAGTAAAAATAGTTATTCTGGTCTATTTTACATACCATAGTGATACTTTTTATTTTCTTCTCCAATAACTTCACGTACATGTTTCAGAGCTTCGGCATAAGATTTTAGTAGTTTCAGTGTATAGTGAACTCGCCCTTCAAATACAGCATCATTACAAATCAAATCTGGTGAGATTAAGCTTTCACTCTGGCGGAAAATTAGGTGATCAGGCAGGAAGCAAACATGGTTATTTTTAAAACCAGTCATACGTAATTCCGAAAGAGGATAAACACCATTTGGGCCAGCAGAAACGCTAGTCAATAATGCTGGTTTATGCCCCAGTTCCGTCACAGAGCAATATAACAATAGATTTTTTAATGCTGGTGGCACCATTCCATGCCATTCAGGAGACACAAAAATAAAGGCGTCACTTTCTCTTAAATGGTGAGCAATTGCCTGCCACGGATGTGACTCTGCTGATATATCTGTGGTATAGCCGTCATGAAGAGGAAGTTCTACATTGCACAATTCGAGGAAGTTAGTATCAGTAAATCCATATTCATTACTGAGTTTTTGCAAATAGCGGGCTACACGTTGACTGCTGGAATTTTGACGTTGGCTGCCAGATATCAAAGTCAATTTCATACTGTAATACTCCTGGGTTATATGGGGTGATGAGACTGTTTGCATTCGATTTCGAGGAATAGAAAACCAAACAGCAATCATAATGATGCAGGCTCTGATAAATTGAAACAGGAAAAAACCACTGTCGTTCCAAATCCAATTTATCTGCCAAAATTAGCTGAAATGGCTATAACGCAATTCCGATAATACCCAGAATAGCTGATGTAAAATTCATTATGAAATGTATCTTTATGTAAAGACAAATTAAAATAATAGCCTATATAAATTTTATCAAGTATCTTTTTTCAAAAATAAATGAATAGGGAAAAAGACATGAAGTACGATCACATTGACCGTTTACTCATACAATGGGAGCAGCAACGTCCAGACCTTGATCCTTCACCAATGGGTGTGATTGGGCGTTTATACCGTGCAAATAAAATTATCGAACAGCGATTACAGCCTATCTTCAAGGCATACGACTTGAGCGCTATTGAGTTTGATATCCTTGCGACACTACGCCGTTATGACACACCAATTACACCAACTGAGATGTATCAATCCGTTATGTTGACTTCGGGAGCAATGAGTACCCGCATTGAGCATATGGTACAACGAGGGCTGATTGAGCGTGTTGCAAATGCTAAAGATCGACGCAGTTGCAAAGTTTCTTTGACTGCGGAGGGAAGAAAGCTCATAGATAAAGTAGTTGAAAGTCATCTGGAAAATGAGAGAGAAATTCTTGGGGCGCTATCCAGTGAACAGCAAGAACAACTTGCTATGTTATTGCGTCATTGGCTGTTGACGAATGAATCCGACATTTAGGATTCCTCTGATAATTACCGCTCCATAAAAGTATCTTTTTAAGAAGATATTTCTTAATGCTATGTAAAAATAACTTTAATAAAAAGTTCGTTAAGAAATGGTGAAGACTTTGCCCCGATATGATTCAGGGCAAAGTCTGGGAGGCTAATGTTTAGAATTTCACGTTAAATCTGGCCCAATAAGTACGACCAGGTTCATTTACTGACGTATTGGCCGAATAACCAAAGCCACTATTTCCTGCCAGATTGAGGTGTTCGCTGTAAGTTCTGTTAAAGATATTGTCAACACCGGCACTAATCTGAATACTTTTAGTCACCTTATAAGCAGCATTCGCAGAGAAGACGGTAAAACCAGCACTACGGTTAAAATCTTTCCCGACAACGTTACCTTCATTGATTGCAACCCGGTTCTGACTGCTGACTAAACGCAGCAAGCCGCTGCTTGTCCAATCACCATATTCCCAGGTCAAACCTAAGCGCGCCTCCAATGGTGGCGTTTGGGGTAATGGGCGATGGTTGGAGGTGTTTTGTGCCCAGGAATAAGCCAGACTTGCATCTGTTTTCCAGTTATCATTCAGATGGTAAGCAACCCCCATTTCTCCACCCCAAATAGTGGCATCCACGTTACTTGCTTTGCTGACTTTATTGTCAGCATAGTGAAATAGAATAAAGTCATCAATCTTACCAACATAAGCTGAAATCCAGCCTTTCAGGTTGTGATCGTTATAATGTGCACCAATATCTAACTGCGTTGTTTTTTCTGTTTGCAGTTTCTTGAAAGCATTACCTTTAGAACGGAATAGTTCCCAATAATCAGGGAAACGTTCGGTATAGCCTACGCCGGTATAAAACATAACCGGGAGCTCTTTCAGGTTATGTTCAAATCGGACAAAACCTGCTGGTAAAGTATCTGTTCGTGCTTCCTGAGTGTCTTGAGTGTATTTATTGACTAAAACACGATCCAAACGCGCACCACCGATGACTTTACTTTGTTCAGTTGCATCCCAGGTTAGCTCGCCGAAAACACCATAATCACGGAATCGTGCATCTTTTTGGGATTGGTTGCGGTGGGTATTGGTCTGCATATCCACACCACTCTGTAATCTGAAATCTTCCCAGAGCCATGTTCCCATCATACGGCCACCAAAAGTACGGCGATCCAGTTGGTGGGCCATCTTCATATTCATACCATGACCACCGCTGTGTCCTCCATGTGCCATAGGGTGAGTACCATGTTTCATATGACTATCACCGTGCCCCATATGGCCACCATGTCCCATGTCCATTTCTGGAAGAGAAGGGCGGGATAAGTTATCCATCACATGGCGGGTAGAGTTGTAATAAAAGTTGGTTTCAAACTTATCAAACACATCGCCGATATTCGACTTTTCAAAACGTACTCCCAAACTTTCACGTTTGAATTTAGAGCCATCCATCCCACGTCCGGCATAACGTGCTTTTCCATCACCTTGCCCTGCGCTTAATTCCAGCAATGTATCTTCATCAGGCGTCCATCCCAACGCGACATCGGTATTCCATTTATTCCAGTGGGAAGGAACACGGTATCCGTCACCATCTTTATAATCATTAGAGCGAGATTTATTGCCAATAAAACGCATATAACCATGCTGATTACCGAAGCTCAGATCTGCGTTACCATCCCAACGTCCGTTAGAACCAACAACTGTGCTGGCATTGCCTGTAGCACCAGGTTCTTCAAATTGCGGGCGGGAGCGTTCGAAGCGGATAGTTCCCGCTGAATTTCCCGGTCCCCAAAGAACAGTTTGTGGTCCCTTGACCAGACTCAGTACATCATAACTCTCCGGTGAAATGTAAGAACTTGGAGCATCCATTCTTGATGGACAAGAGCCCAGAATTTCACCATCGTCAATCAACATCCGCAAGCGAGAACCAAACATACCGCGAAATACAGGGTCACCATTAGTTCCACCGTTACGGATCTGGGAAAATCCGGGGATAGTTTTCAGGTAATCCGAACCATCGCTGGCAGGCACAGGCTGACGAGGTGTTTTAAGTGAAGAGAAAACACTAAGTGGTGAAACAGCCGGAGCGGTTACGGTTATTACTGATTCACTCTCATGGATGGTGTGTGAGTCTTTCGTCTCTTCAATCTGATCTTTCGTGACAGCTAAGCTGCTGGCCGGCATAAAGAATGCAATCGCTAAAGCTGTGGCCAGAGGAGAGACGCGAAATAATTGTGTACTAGACATGAAAAATATCCCTTAATTAATGAGTAACAAATCCTGTTTTTGAATTTGTTTAAAGCAATACCGACCTGCCTTATGAAAAATGACGTAAGGCAAGGAAAATAAATGATTTATTTCAAGTAATCGGATTAATTAAGGGGTGGGGCACGTGGTTGTGACTCGCCGTAGAACAACCGGATCGTCGGGCCAGAAAAACATGGTGCTGGTGGTGCACGGGAAATCGTCAATGTCAGCAGGAGAAAAGAAACGAATGTTCCCGACAACAACGGCAGATTAATCAGTAACTGGCAATAACCACAGGCAATATCGTCCATCAATCCCATATGGACATGATCGACGCCATGATGATTCATGGTATCTGATAAAAAAGATGCCTGATGATGATTACTGTTTTGCATATCAGGCATCGACATACCATGACATGCTTCACTTTTTATACCACGGCTGTGCTCCAGTGTTTTTGATACCACCGGAGCGATGAACAACATCATAATCGCCAATAAGGCAACTAACGCTGGTGTTCTGCGTTGTGATAGATGAAAAAGTGATAACAAACTAATAATCCAGATCAATGCTGACGATTGGGTGTCAATCTTACTGCATTTTTATTGGCTTTGTTAAAATATTTTGGGGACTTTTGATTAGTACATCAGTATTAGCATATTTAGAGTTTATAATTGCATTAAATATCTGCAATAATTTCAAATTAAAATCAGTTAATTGTCTACAATTCGTTGGATACTTTGCTGGAATTAGTTTCATTTGTATGAGTAAATTCATAACTAATGATTCGATAAATGAGATTTAACTTTAATATCATTTTATTGCAAACTTGTTGTTACAACTTTTTGTTACAATCCTAATATGAGGAGTTACAAAATGTCAGATAGCAATACCATTCAAACTCATTCCTGTCATGCTGATTCTTTCCAAGACCTGAACCTGAAAGCACATTGGATGCCGTTTAGTGCTAATCGTCAATTTCAACAAGATCCACGGCTGATTGTCTCTGCGGATGGGCATTGGCTAATGGATGATAAAGGTCGTCGCATTTATGACAGCTTATCGGGGTTATGGACTTGTGGAGCGGGTCACTCACGTTCGGAAATCCGTCAGGCTGCTTCAGAACAACTCGGCACGTTAGATTATTCTCCAGGTTTCCAATATGCTCACCCTCTGTCATTCAGATTGGCAGATAAAATCGCCCAACGGATGCCCGGTAATTTAAACCATGTCTTTTTTACCAATTCAGGTTCAGAGACTGCTGATACAGCATTAAAAATAGCGTGTGCCTATTGGCGCATAAAAGGACAAGCGACAAAAACCAAATTGATTGGCAGAATGCGTAGCTATCATGGTGTTAATGTCGGTGGGACAAGTCTTGGTGGTATTGGTGGGAATCGCAAGATGTTTGGCCAAATGATGGATGTTGATCATCTGCCCCACACTTTGCAGAGTGATATGGCATTCACCAAAGGGATTCCATCAACAGGTGGCCCTGAATTGGCCGATGAGTTATTGAAGCTCATAGAACTACATGATGCCAGTAATATCGCTGCCGTTATCGTTGAACCTGTTGCCGGCTCTGCTGGCGCGATTATCCCGCCACAAGGTTATTTACAGCGTTTGCGGGAAATATGTACCCAACACAATATTTTGTTAATCTTTGATGAAGTTATTACTGGTTTTGGCCGTATGGGATGTTGGACAGCCGCAGATTATTTCGGTGTTACTCCGGATATTCTCAATTTCGCCAAACAGGTTACTAACGGGGCTATCCCTCTTGGCGGAGTCACTGTTTCCAGTGACATCTATGATGTTTTCATGTCACAACCACTCCCTGAACACATGATCGAATTCAACCACGGCTATACTTATTCAGCTCATCCCGTTGCCTGTGCTGCTGGTTTGGCCACTTTAGAAATATTGGAAAAAGAAAACCTGATCCAACAAGCTGCTGAATTAGTCCCTCATTTTGAACAAACACTACACGGACTCGAACATTGTCCAAATGTTGTTGATATTCGTAACTGTGGCTTGATTGGAGCAATTCAAATCGCGCCACGTGACGATGATGGAAATGTTCGTCCTTTTGAAGCGGGTATTGCGCTATGGAACGCGGGTTTTTATGTCCGGTTTAGTGGCGATACTCTGCAATTTGGTCCGATGTTTAATGCTAAACCCGATGATCTTGACCGTTTATTCAATGCAGTGGGTGATGTTTTACATCGGATTAAGTAAAGGAAGTCGGAAGTATGAAAACAATTACGCATCTCATTAATGGTGAAATGACCACTGCTGGTGGCAGAACTTCAGCGGTATTTAATCCTGCAACGGGTGCTGTGATACGGCAAGTTGAAATGGCAAATACGGCCACTGTACAAAACGCAATTGCTGCCGCGAAAGCGGCACTCCCTGAGTGGCGTAATACGCCACCCGCTAAACGTACCCAGATTTTGTTTCGTTTTAAGCAGTTGCTTGAACAACATGAAGATCAGATCATCACACTAATTAGTGAAGAGCACGGCAAAACCCTTGAAGATTCTGCGGGAGAATTGAAAAGAGGTATTGAGAATGTCAATTTTGCTATTGGGGCACCGGAATTATTAAAAGGCGAATTCAGCCGTAATGTCGGGCCGGAAATTGACTCATGGAGTGATTTCCATGCTGTCGGTGTCGTGGCTGGCATTACTCCCTTTAATTTTCCGGCAATGGTTCCGTTATGGATGTACCCTCTGGCTATTGCGTGTGGTAATACTTTCATTCTTAAACCTTCTGAGCGTGTACCTGGCTCAGCATTATTCATTGCAAAATTACTCCATCAGGCAGGGTTGCCAAATGGTGTGCTGAATGTGGTCAATGGTGATAAAGAAGCTGTTGATTGTCTGATTGAATCACCAGATGTTAAGGCAATGAGTTTTGTCGGTTCAACAGTTGTTGCTGAATATATTTATAGTGAAGGCGCACGTCGTGGAAAACGGGTGCAAGCACTGGGTGGGGCAAAAAACCATGCTGTTATTATGCCTGATGCAGATTTAAATAATGCAGCTACTGCCTTGATGGGCGCCGCTTATGGTTCTTGCGGTGAACGTTGTATGGCTATTTCTGTTGTGGTTTGTGTTGGCGATCAAGTTGCTGATACCTTGATAGAAAAACTCATACCTCAAGTTGAAGCGTTAAAAATCGGGGCAGGTGCAGCAGGCGGGCTGGATATGGGGCCGTTGATTACCAAAGCACACCTTGAGAAAGTTTCAGCTTATGTCACAGAGGGTGTTAAAGCTGGTGCCAGGTTAATTGTCGATGGGAGAGATTTCTCTGTTATCGGCCACGAAAACGGCTTCTTTATCGGTGGTTGTCTGTTTGACCATGTGACACCAGAGATGCGAATTTATCAGGAAGAGATCTTCGGGCCGGTTTTGTGTATTGTCAGAGTGTCCAGTTTGGAAGAAGCGGTTGCACTCATTAATGCCCATGAATATGGTAATGGCACTTGTGTCTTCACAAATGACGGCGAAGTTGCCCGGTTATTTGCAAATGAAATTGAAGTAGGCATGGTAGGTATTAACGTTCCATTACCAGTTCCGGTTGCTTACCATAGTTTCGGTGGCTGGAAACGGTCATTATTTGGTGATTTATATGCTTATGGCCCGGATGGTGTACGTTTTTACACTCGCCGGAAAACTATCACACAACGTTGGATTAAGCAGGAACGTCATGAAGTGGCTCAGTTCTCTTTCCCAAGTAATCATTAAACAATAACCGATCTGAGCGGTATCTTACCGCTCAAATTCCGTCCATATTTTCCCCTGAAAAGAGTTTGTGAGTGAACATTCGATTTGTGAATCCCTGCACAAAGCCTGATGAAAATCGCAAACTTAAAATAAATTTTAACTATTATTATCTGTCGTGTGTATTCTCCATCTTAAACCTAAAAAAATTAACTGAGGCGAAAATGAAATTACGTAATAAGATCGAAGCCCTGATTGAGCTGAATGAAGATTCCAAAATAGCAGCAGATAAGATATGTAAGCTTTTTGAAAAAGAAATGACTGGAAGTATGAGCGGGAATGGTTGGTTAGATGAAGACGAGTTATTAGAAATATTAGAGGAAATATTCGGAGATGAAGATGATGAGGACGAAGGTTTATTCTCATAAACCGAAAAAGTTTTCTTCTTCTCTCTCCTGACATGACATGAAGTCCACCCCCTGCTTTAAAAATCGTAGAAATATAGTTTCCATTGGGAAACTATAATCATTAATTTGTTTTTATATCCCCCGTAAATTTTCTAACAAACACAAAATATGATTCCTATTTGGAAATCATTTGTTGCGGTGCTATAGTCAGCCACCTGACAGAATAAATGAGTGTTTTTTCCCCGGTGTTGGTATGAATTACGCGTAAAAGGTGAATTAAATGAGAAATCATGAACAAAACACAATTGAAATTCGTGGTGCGAGACAAAATAACCTTAAAGGAATTGATCTGTACATTCCTAAAAACGTTATCACTGTATTCACGGGTGTTTCAGGTTCAGGTAAAAGCTCCCTTGTGTTTGGTACAATTGCCGCGGAATCTCAAAGACAGCTCAATGATACTTTCCCGCCTTATATCCGGCATCGGTTGCCATACTATGGTCAGCCGGATGTGGATGAGATAAATAACCTCACTACTGCAATTATTATTAACCAAAAACGTATTGGTGAAAATGTACGTTCTACGGTTGGTACGGCATCAGATATTTATACTTTGCTGCGACTTTTGTTTTCCAGGGTCGGTAAACCCTTTGTCGGTTATTCCAATATCTTCTCGTTCAATCATCCATCAGGTATGTGTCCAAACTGTGAAGGATTGGGCATTGCCAGCAACATAGATATTGAAAGACTGGTGAATGAAAACAAATCATTGAATGAAGGGGCAATTCAATATTCCACATTTGCGCCGGGTACTTGGCGGTGGCGCCGATATGTTCATTCTGGTTTGTTTGATAATGACAAGAAAATTGCTGATTACACTACAGAAGAACACCGACTTTTACTTTATGCGGATAACGTCGTACCGACAACGCCTTCCCCTGATTGGCCTAAATCTGCCCGATTTGAAGGCGTTATTACCCGATTTACGCGCAGTTATCTGGTTAAGGATAGCAAAGAGCATAAAAGCGAAGAATTTCAGGATATTGTTTCAATGAAACTGTGTTCTGTCTGCCACGGGCAGCGACTCAATAAGCGTATCCGTTCATGTTTAATTCAGGGTAAGAGTATCGGTGATTGTGTAGATATACCAATTGTAGAGCTGAGGCAATTTATAGCGACGTTGAATGATCCTTCAGTAAATACACTGCTCAATGCTTAAAAGCACGTTTAGCGTCAATGTGCTCTGTTGGCCTTGGCTATTTAAATCTTAATCGCTCAACAACAACATTATCAGGAGGAGAATCTCAGCGTTTAAAGATGGTGCGTCATTTAGGCAGTAGTCTCATCGGAATGACTTATATCATTGACGAACCCAGTACTGGTTTGCATCCGGCTGATATTACAAAACTTAATACACTGATTCGGCAACTACGTGATAAAGGTAATACTATTTTAATGGTCGAACATGATCCTGATGTCATTAAAATTGCAGATCATGTGATTGATTTAGGTCCCGGCGCAGGAGACAACGGTGGAGCCGTGACTTATCAAGGCGATCTTAATGGATTACGTATCTCCGGGACATTAACCGGAAAATATTTGTCCCAAATAACCCATCTCAACCGAACCCCGAAAGAACCTGTTAGCTATCTCCCCATCAGAAATGCAACATTGCATAATCTAAAAGAAATTTCTATTGATATGCCGATGAGTGTAATGCTTGCTATCAGTGGTGTGGCTGGTTCAGGTAAAAGTTCCCTGATTATGGGGGAGGTTGTTCCTAAATGTATAAATGCTGTTGTTATCGACCAAAAACCTCTCCATACCTCTAAGCGTTCTCATATTGCATCATGGAGCGGGGTTTTTGATCATATTCGGGAACGCTTTGCATTGGCTAATAATGTGACCAAATCATGGTTTTCACCCAATGCCAGAGGGGCATGTCTGGAGTGTAACGGATTAGGCGTAATTGAAACTGATTTGGCTTTTATGGATTCTGTTACCTTGCCTTGTGAGGCTTGTCAGGGGCAGAAATACAATAAAAAATCCTTAAATTATAGGTATAAAGGTAAAACGATTGTTGATCTGATGAATATGAGTATTGCTCAGGCCACAAGTTTTTTTGAGGGAGATAGTCAAATCCACCCAACATTACTACATATTAAAGATGTTGGATTAGATTATATGCGGCTTGGGGAGTCTCTTGATCATTTATCCGGTGGAGAATGCCAAAGATTGAAACTTGCATCTTACCTTAATAATAAAGGTGATATTTATGTTTTTGATGAACCGACAACCGGGCTTCATCCTTCAGATGTGGCAGTCCTTATTAAGTTATTTCGCCGTCTTGTAGAGCAGGGAAACTCTGTCGTGATCATTGAACACAACATAGACATTATTGCGGAAGCAGATTGGATAATTGATTTAGGTGAAGGTGCGGGAACCGATGGTGGACGAGTGATGTTCAGCGGCACACCACAGGAAATGTTTGAACAGGGTAATTCATTGACAGCCGAATATTTACGCCAGCATTGCCATAAAAAATAGTTTTATCTTAAATATTGCCTTTAATCGCTGTATTTGCATCAGACTATCCTAAACAACCATTACAGAGGATTGTTTTCCGGATCACCCTGATTCTCTCTCTATTGGTTATACCCAAAGTAAATGGGTAGCTGAACAATATATACAACAAGCCAGAACTCAAGGTGTCGATATCAATGTTTATCGAATAGGGCGAATATCCGGTGACAGTGTCACTGGCGCATGTCAGGAAGATGACTTTCTGTGGCGTCAGATTAAAAGTTTTATCCAAATGGGAATTGCTCTATACCCAGAATTATTAAATACAGATCTATTGCCTGTTGATTTTGTCAGCCAACTCATTGTTACATTGTCAGTTTCCAATAACATACCCAGTCATCATAATTTCCATTTATTTCACCTTAAAGGTACTGACTTTACCCCTGTGTATCTGGCACTTGAATACAAAGGGTATAACATCAAAACTGTTTCTCAGTCAGTTTGGTTGGAAAAACTCGAAAAAATGGTCATCAATGGCGATGATGTGGCATTAGGTTCATTAATATAAGTGACTGTGAAGTAATTTTCTTCCTTGATTTTTACTGTTCTTTAGCCGTATATATGCCTGGTGGATTTCAAGTTGTATCCAAAGTTCAGGTTATATAAGAAGGTCATATGAAAACGGATAATCAGAATACTTATGATGTGGCAATGACACCTTTTGAAGATGCATTAAGCAGATTCCAGTGTGTTCTTGTCGCAAGAAGAACCATTACAAATCCGGAAGGTGTCTCCTGGGCACAATACGATACCTTATATTTACTTCGACAGCATCAACTCATAAAACCCAGTGTTATTGGTGAAAAGCTTGGTTTTACCCGTTCAAAAACATCTAAGATCCTGCGCTCACTAAAAGATAAGGAACTGATTGAACAAGAAGCAGGGGAAAGCGATAAGCGTGAATTGGTGACTAAATTAAGCCAGAAGGGATTAATGTTTTTACAGCGGGTAGAATCCAGCAACCACAATATGGCTGATATTGTGGTTGCTAATATGTCTCAAGGCGAAATTGCTATATTTACAGAGCTGTGTAATCGTGCAGCAGATCTTTTATGTGCGCAAACACTGACTTGAAATTAATCCAGCTCAGCTAACTTCGCAATCTCTGATTCGAAAACTAAAAACCTGGCTCGCAGATCCTTCAACTCTGTCGATTTTTCTTCTGGGGTTAGAAAAGAGTATTGAATGCTATTAAACACAGTTTTCTTGATATCTGCATATGATGGTTTGTAGTTTATGGCAAAGGTTACAAATTCCTGAGTTAAGTCACTACGAAGAACCCCAGGGTCATCAGTTGATATCACGAAAGGAACACCATGACGTTGATAAAGTTTTATCGGGTGGTTGTTTCCTTTTACTCCTAGAATAAAACCATTACTTGTCAGGTTTATTTCAATAGGTATTTTCTTTTCTCTCAGTATGCTGAGTAATTCCAATGCATTCTCCTCCCTGGCGATAGCAACACCATGACCGATCCTATCAGCTTCTGCAATATCTACAGCATATTGAATATGATTTGCCAACTCCTCTGGTGGAACCATTCCGTTAACCAGCTCACCCGCATGCAGAGATAAATAAACATCAGGGAAAAGGGTTTTTAAATACCGAAACATCAACATGTGCAACTTATAGTCACGCATTGAGATATAACCATTTTCCGCTCCAACGATATTCACACCGACAATCTTTTTGCTGGCATGTGCTGCCGAAAATGCTGAATATAAACTTGAGAATACAATAGCTCGTGGCTCATCACGATAAGCATAGGCTTGAATTCGAACACGAAATTTATCATCGTCCATCCCAGAAATCGCAGCTTCTCCTGTTTGGATGTAGTTAGATATACTTTTCGTAAAATTTGGATCCTTAGCCATAAACTCCGCATAGGGAGCCAGCGCTGCGAAAACGACGCTTTCATCGGCATTCGGATCTAACGTATCAAGCACTTTTGCAAGATCTGGATATTCAACAGAAGGCGCCTCTTGTAAGATAACTTCCAAATACTGAACGTTTTCATATTTGGCCCGATTTTTTAATTTAGTAAATCCAGCCATTAAATCTTGATCTGCTAATGAGCTGAAATAACTAAAGGCGTCAAAAAAGTGCTGATCCGGAGCCTTCTGTACATCATAGTGGTTATAGAAATCTTTGGTTGACCATACCTCCAATAATTTTCGGTAGAAGGTATTATTTGCGATGACCTCATCCTTATCGAGACAAAATTGCTGACTTCCCTCCGGGAGTTGATTTTTCTGACGTGTTTCTACCTGATAAATCTCTATTTTAAATTTCGGCTCAGATCTATCATAAATGCAATATCCTTTATCACCTAACCAGTCAAGATAGCTTTCTACAAACATTGCACCAGAGTAATGAAGATGAATATCTGCACCCTTAGGCATCATTCTCATTGCCATGGTTAGCTCTGCAATATTCGGATTATTAGTTTCAATCAGATTACTGAAGAAACGCGCAGTGGCTGCTTCATTTTTCTTATCTAAAACTGTGTTTACTTCATCAGCATTAACCAAACAAGAAAATAACATCAATAAAATGGCTACAATAGGTAAAGCATTCATGAACTTTTTCCTGGTTTCGATGTTTGTTGAGTGAATTACAGGTGTACCAAGAGAGAAGTAGTACTACCTTTTAATCTCTTAGGGTCTAATTCCCCACTGCAAGCGGCCGGGGTTCTTCATTAAGGAGAATATATCAGTATCAACGCCACCCATGATGTCTTTGTCGGAAATTTACTCAACAATAAAATTTATAATTCTTAATTAAGAATTAAGTTACTAAAAATAGATACCTACATTATCAGGTACATCAACACCATATTAACGTATGTTGAATCATTTTTTAATGACACAGGCTCAGTGCCATATATTTCGAAACCAAATTTTTTATATAAATTTATAGCTGATACATTTTCTTCAACAACAGCTAATGATATTTGTTTAACATTTCCCTCCAGAATAGCCATCAATTTTCCAATAAGTTTTTCTCCTATTTTCAAACCTCGACAGTCAGGTTTGACATAAAACCCCCAAATAGTCCCTTTATGTGAATTTTTATACCCAACACCTCGTTGAAACCTGATCATTCCAACTAATTTATTATTTAAATAGGCTCCTAACACCAGAGAATCAGTTAATATGGTTACAAATTCCTGTTCACTTTTGGTATGTTCTTCTTCATATGTTAAACCAAAAGCATCAGGATCAGAACGTAGAGCTTCGAATCTAAGCTGTTGATATGCTGCAACATCGTTTTTTGATAATACTCTGATAAGCGGTGAAAATCCCATACTGTTTCCTGGTTATGTTCTAACTAAGAGATGTTATAAACAAATTTTGTTAAAATGGCATTAATATTTATGATCATGTGATTTATATATTGATGTTCTCGCAAAAGCCAAGGGAAAAATTCTGAATTAAAATAGTAATAGTAGACGACTGGTCTATTATAAAAAAGGAAATCTTATGTCTGACAATAGCATTCGCACCGATCTTTTCTCACCAACTAAACTAGGCGAAATTGAACTTACTAACCGTATAGTTATGGCACCTTTAACACGCAGCCGTGTGAATCAGGAAGGTGTACCGAAGGAACTCAACGTAACATATTATGTTCAGCGTGCCAGTGCAGGTCTGATTATTTCAGAAGCAACCAATATTTCAGCACAGGGACGCGGCTATGCGATGACTCCCGGTATCTGGACAGAAGAGCAGGTAGCTGCGTGGAAAAAAGTCACCGATGCTGTTCACATTGCTGGTGGCAAAATGGTGATGCAATTGTGGCATGTCGGGCGTTGTTCTCATGTCGATTTACAACCTAACGGAGAACCGCCGGTAGCACCGTCTGCTATTAAAGCCGATGGTAATGTTTACACAGAGAACGGAATGCAGGAAGTTTCCATGCCACGTGCACTGGAGACCAATGAGATCCCCGGCATTATCGAGCAATACAGACATGCTGCTGAATACGCCAAGCGTGCAGGATTCGACGGTGTAGAAATCCATTCAGCCAACAATTATCTACTGGAACAATTCATACGTGATTCAACTAACCATCGTACCGATCAGTACGGCGGCTCTATTGAAAACCGAGTTCGCTTGGTTCTGGAAGTTGTTGAAGCTGTCACCGGAGTTTGGGGCAGTGGTCGGGTTGGTATCCGGCTGTCCCCAGTGACAACTGAAGTAGGAAACACACCGCTTGATAGTGATGTAATGGCAACTTATGGCTATCTGATTCGACAACTTAACCAGTTCAAACTGGCTTATCTACACTTTGTTGAAGGGACTACAAAAAAAGACCGTGTTATTCCTAAAGGCATTGATTTAGATAAATTAAGGTCATGGTTTGAAGGTGCTTACATCGGCAATAACGACTACGATCTGGAAATGGCTATTTCCCGCCGGTCGGAAGGAAAAGTTGACGCGGTTGCATTTGGTCGTCCGTTTATTTCCAACCCTGATTTGGTCGAACGTTTGCGTTATGACATTGAACTGACCAGTGTCAATCATGACTCCTATTATGGTAGTGGGGCAAAAGGTTATACCGACTGGCCGAAAGCGAATTACTAATCTGATGCTGACAGGCGGCTTAATTGAGATGTTTCAGTGTGGCCGCCATATTTTCTCTTCTCCTTCTTTATCATTCTTTTTGTAACTTAATTCGATAAATATCAAAAATAATTAACTTTGTGACTTTTTATAAAACAATTCATTTACGTGAAACTATTTACCGTTGCAGGCAAATTATTTAGTTTACTCATGGTGAAAATAAACCTAAAAAACAAAGGTCATTATTATTTTAATAAACCGTTATTATAACAAGGAGTATTTATGAACAGCATGAAAATATTGAATATATTAATTTTATCTATCTCAACAATGATAGCATCAAACTCTCTAGCCAATGAGGTTAGAGCCAGAAATTTCGGCATTCCTTTCTCTGGAAAAACCGGAAAATATAATGCAATTACCGATGTGAATGGTGTAAAAGTTGGCTATTCAACTATCATTGAAGGTGATGGAAAACTAGAAGTTGGCAAAGGCCCGGTAAGAACAGGTGTGACAGCGATATTACCCAGAGGAAAAAATTTTAGCCCGGTATTTTCCGGCATATTCTCTTTAAATGGAAACGGAGAGATGACAGGCAGTCAATGGATTGAGGAAAGTGGTTTTCTGGAAACCCCGATATTAATAACCAATACTCATAGTGTCGGTGTTGTCAGAGACTCAACAATTAGCTGGATGATTGATAACAATCTAATATCACCACTAAAAGATGATTTATTTTGGTTACTACCCGTGGTTACAGAAACATGGGATGGAATATTAAATGATATAAACGGTATGCATGTAAAAAAAGAACATGTATATCATGCATTGAATAGTGCTAAATCAGGCATTATAAAAGAAGGAAATATCGGTGGCGGAACTGGAATGAACCTCTTTAATTTTAAGGGCGGAACAGGTACTTCATCAAGGGTTTTAGATAAAACAGACGGGGGATTTACTGTCGGGGTGCTTGTTCAGGGTAATTTTGGATTTAGAGATGATCTTATTATCTCAGGGGTTCCGATTGGTAAAGAAATCCAAGATATTACTCCGATATATTATGGGGATAAGAAAAAAATAAAAGATGCTGGATCTATAATAGCTGTGGTAGCTACAGATGCACCATTAGCACCTCACCAATTAGAAAAAATAGCTAAAAGAGTATCCCTTGGACTTGCAAAAGTAGGTGGTGTAGCCCGTAATACCAGTGGTGAAATATTTATTGCATTTTCTACTGCAAATAATGGTGCATTTTCCAGAGAGGATATAAAAACAGTAGAAATATTACCAAATGACAAGCTGGACCCGTTATATGAAGCAACCATAAATGCAACGGAAGAGGCCATAATTAATGCGATGTTCGCAGCCAAAACAATGGTTGGTAGAAATGGTAATACTTCATATGCTATTCCTAAAGACAGAGTTAAAGAAATATTAAAAAAATATAACCTAACCTGTAAGTTGATTGTAGTCGGGCCTCGCTCATAACTTCTCGGTTCTGTTGCTGAAAGATAATTATAGCTCCCGTCCTTACAGGCTATTTCTTGATTGTTTTCTCGGTAAAATCACTAAATATAAACATTCTAAAATAGATGAGTAATAATAATGAAAAAACATCTTGGGAAAAGAATAGGGTAGCAATGCGAAAAGTGTTGCTACCACATTTCGGTTTATGATGACGAATTTTTATGGAAAACGACGCTTAATTACTGTTTGAAACAGCGCTCTTGCTTTGTAACTGATACCAGCTTTTAATGTCTTTAATAATTGTTGCAGCATGATAATTTCCATCACTATCCTTGAAAAAGTGGTCTAAGCCATCATAGGTCTTAAAAGAAACCTTTGGATTATCAATAGCTGCCATCACCTTTAGTATCCCAGCCGCATCAGTATTATTATCACTCATACACTGGATAACAAATAGTGGGGTTTTACTGGATTGGATCAAGCTCTGATTATCAATGGATAACGACTCATACCACCAGTTTGCGCCATGTCCACTGACTACCATGCCAGCAGGCAAGTTATTTTTCTTTGCTGTTTCCGCAAAATTTTTAAAACTGTTAACTGCTTCATCGGACATTTCTGCCGGAGTTTCATGCCTGATGCTATGGATAACATCATCAATAAAGAAACGTCCACCACCATTAATCGAAATCGCAGCAGTAATAAAATCTGCATTAGACGCTATCATATTGCTAACAAGAGCGCCTTCATTTCCTCCAATAAGGACAATATGATGATATTTGTTTTTTAATTGATTTAATACGGCAAGATAATCTTTAACGCGTTTTGATGGTGAATCATTCTGAATATATACTTGTGGACATGCCGAATCATCAACTTCAACCCCATCTTTGCCAATACGGCTATCAAGCCCTGCTTTTTCTACTAAGAGAATATCATTCTCAGGGAAAGTAGCGCCAAAATTTTCTATCATTTTCCGGTTATTGATAACACTGTTACAATCAGAGCCCTGAATCAGGACAAGAAGATCGTCAGAATGTGTGCTATTTCTTTTTATCAAATAATAAGTAATTTCTTTGCCATCATTTCCCCGTAAACTATATCTAATCTCTTCAGCCATAGATTGCATAGACATTGAGGTTAAAACAAATACGATGTAAATAAGTATTTTTTTCATAATATCCTGACCATTCTAATTAAGATAAAGTTATGTGAGATAGCCACAATACACAAATTAACGGATAAGGTAGCAATCTTATGACAGCATTTCAAAGTAATTCAGTTCACTCTGTATTTGAACATTATGCATTGAAATGTCGTTCACTTATAAATTGAGGAAAAAGAGATAAAGGCTTAATTTTTATTTGTGATAATAAATAAGGAGATAATTTAACCCGAATTCTGGATAAAGAATTGACGAGGGGCCTGTTCCAGGAGCAGTGTTTTGGTGCGCGCCGAAACAGCTCCGGGGAGGAACAGGCCATGGAT
>NZ_NIBS01000160.1 GCF_002632465.1 Xenorhabdus budapestensis
ATGAATGCCGGATTTTCCAAAATAAACCAAACGGTGCAAATCATAGCAGGTTGCCTTCAGAGTCATCGCAAAATTGGCTCGCCGCTGGCCTGTCGTTCGGATAAATTTTTCACCCATCTGAGAGAATGAGCCAAAGATATGTTCTACCCGTGCCCGGGTTTTCGCTATTTTCTTATTTCGGCCTTTCTGGCAGTCTGATAAGGGCTTATTGCGTGACGCTTTCCTCTGAACATGAACACGATAGCCCTGTTCCTTCAGCGCACGTTCACGCATCTGGCTGGCATACCCTTTATCAGCATAAATGTCCCGACTTGTATTTGACCGCTCCAAAACGGCTT
>NZ_NIBS01000161.1 GCF_002632465.1 Xenorhabdus budapestensis
TGGATGTGATCTACCTTACAGTGATATTATTGCTGGCGGCGATAGTATTGGGCATGGCGGTGGTGATAACAGCGTCGATGTTTAAGAAATATATATGAGCACCGAATGGTGGGATACAAAAAAAGTTAAATTTTGTCTATTTATCCGTTAATCAGGTGGAAGTAAGTCTTTTTGTTCTTCCTGATAAAATAGTGTGAAAATAGTGGGGGGAATCATAGGGGAAGCAAATAATAATATTGATTCTAAGTAATTGAAATGCTATACATTGACTGCACCAAGTATACCTAATAGTGTATCTATACCTGCCCTTGAAAAGAAA
>NZ_NIBS01000162.1 GCF_002632465.1 Xenorhabdus budapestensis
GATCATGCAGGAAGCCCAGAAGGCTATGCAGGAAGCTCAACAGGCTCTGAAAGCCGCGGACAGCAAAGTGCCTCTGACCCGCCGTGTCAATGATAAAGACCTGGTCAATGACATTACCCTGACCGCCGCCGATGTCGGCGCCTACAGCAAGGAAGAAACCAATACGCAAGTCATGAAAGTGGCGGACACTAAGGTGCCGTTAACCCGCCGTGTCAATGATAAAGAGCTGGTCAATGACATTGCCCTGACTGCCGCCGATGTCGGCGCCTACAGCAAGGACGAAACCGATAGCCGGATCAAAGACGGTGAT
>NZ_NIBS01000163.1 GCF_002632465.1 Xenorhabdus budapestensis
CCGTGTCAATGATAAAGAGCTGGTCAATGACATTACCCTGACCGCCGCCGATGTCGGCGCCTACAGCAAGGACGAAACCGATAGCCGGATCAAAGACGGCGATGCGCAAGTCATGCAGGAAACCCAGAAGGCTATGCATGAAGCCCAGCGAGCCCTGAATGAAGCTCAACAGGCCCTGAAAGCCGCGGACAGCAAAGTGCCTCTGACCCGCCGTGTCAATGATAAAGAGCTGGTCAATGACATTACCCTGACCGCCGCCGATGTCGGCGCCTACAGCAAGGACGAAACCGATAGCCGGATCAAA
>NZ_NIBS01000164.1 GCF_002632465.1 Xenorhabdus budapestensis
GACGGAGTTGTTCATTCTCTTCCTTCTTATTGTGCTGCTTAGGAACTGGAATCAACGTGGCATCAATGACTTGACCACCTCCAGGAATGAATCCCTGTGGGAAAGATTATGGAAATGTTTCAGGATAATGATGCGAACCATCACCTCAGTCGGGAATGGCGGGCGTCCACCTTTGGGAGAAATAATACGTGGCGCGACACGGTCTATGGTGTCAGCCAGTGCCGAGAAATCAACATACTTATCAAGAACAAGTAGCGGATCACCTAATTCATCGATTTT
>NZ_NIBS01000165.1 GCF_002632465.1 Xenorhabdus budapestensis
CCGGAATATATGGTGCCGGCCAGTTTTACCCGTCTTGAATCAATTCCGCTGACCCTGAACGGTAAAGTGGATCGTCGGGCATTACCAGAACCTGTCTGGGTAAATAGAGACAGTTATGTTGCACCCCGCAATACACTGGAAACTCAGCTCTGTGCCATTTGGCAAGAGGTATTGGGGCTGAAACGGGTTGGCATTGAGGATAACTTCTTCCGTATTGGAGGCAACTCCCTGACAGCGGTTAAGCTGACCGCCGCCATTCGCCGG
>NZ_NIBS01000166.1 GCF_002632465.1 Xenorhabdus budapestensis
TGCGGGAGAACGGGCGTGAGCATCTGCGCGGCTCGCTGGTTGTGCCGGTGATGGATGCACAGGGACAAATCCATGAGTTGTACGGGCGCAAAATCGGTGGCGACCTGCGTCAGTCCGTTATCCGCCATCTGTACCTGCCGGGGGCACATAAAGGGGTCTGGAATGCCGCGGCGCTGGGTGCCTCCAAGGCGCTGATCCTGTGTGAATCCCTGATTGATGCGATGTCGTTCTGGGTGACCGGACACCG
>NZ_NIBS01000167.1 GCF_002632465.1 Xenorhabdus budapestensis
TATGACGTGGTGACGATTGCGACAGCCAAAGATCCGGAAGCGGAAAAGATGCGCTACCGCAATTACGTCACTATTATCGAAAGTACTTTGCATACCTGGAAAAAACAGCAAGACGCGATTAACTGGGAAATGAACCGACGTTATGGCCGCTCTAAAGTACTCAAAGTCTTGGTTGATAGCTGGCGGGATGTCAGCGGGACACTGTGGACGCCCAATACCCTGATCCCGATCCATTTACCGGCATTC
>NZ_NIBS01000168.1 GCF_002632465.1 Xenorhabdus budapestensis
GTCAGGGTAATGTCATTGACCAGCTCTTTATCATTGACACGGCGGGTCAGAGGCACTTTGCTGTCCGCGGCTTTCAGGGCCTGTTGAGCTGCCTGCATGATCGGGGCATCACCGTCTTTGATCCGGCTATCGGTTTCATCCTTGCTGTAGGCGCCGACATCGGCGGCAGTCAGGGTAATGTCATTGACCAGCTCTTTATCATTGACACGGCGGGTTAACGGCACCTTAGTGTCCGCCAC
>NZ_NIBS01000169.1 GCF_002632465.1 Xenorhabdus budapestensis
TCAGAAAGTAACCGAACGGGTTTTGCCTGCCAGGCATAAAACGTGGAACGACTGACTTTCATCACGCGACATAACTGGCAAATGGGAAATGGGAAATGGGAAATGGGAAATGGCTCAGTATGCTCTTTGATGAACCAACATCTTACAGCAGTTCTCTCGCAAAGAAGGCGCTCGCCTTCTTTCAGATCTCCTTCTCCATTTTCAGCTGTTTATTTTCTTTACGAAGCT
>NZ_NIBS01000017.1 GCF_002632465.1 Xenorhabdus budapestensis
TGGTCCCACCTGACCCCATGCCGAACTCAGCAGTGAAACGCCGTAGCGCCGATGGTAGTGTGGGGTCTCCCCATGTGAGAGTAGGGCACTGCCAGACATCAATTCAGTCAGAGAAGCCATCCGTCCCCGGATGGCTTTTTTGCGTTATGAGAATAGTTCATAAATATAATTATCAGACTACTTATGCAGGTCATTCTTTTTATGTAAATCGTAAGGCTCCGGTGATCTCACCTTGTTCCGTCCATTCGGCTCATGCACGCTACAGCTTCTTATCTTTTATTTGGAGCCCCAATCATGCGCCGTAACCGATACACCCCGGAACAAAAACAGCAACATGTGACCCAATGGTGGCACAGTGGCCTGACCCGAAACAGTATTGTGAGCAGCACCAGCTGAACTTTTCCTCTTTTCGGGACTGGATCGCCGACAGTAAAAAAATCCGCCGAGACCCCAACCCGAGTTTGTCAGCAGTGTTACCCGTTTCACTCCAGCCGGCCCAGACACACACAGTCACCCTGCAGACGCCCGACGGCTATGCCACATCTGCCCGCTGGCATTATTGCCGGAGGTGATTCAGGTACTATTGAACCTGCGCTGGCAGGAAGAGGAGGCATTTGTTTTTTCAACAAGGCCCGCTCCCGCCTCAAGGTGTTGCGCTGGGATCGCCGTGGTGTACTACGAGTTGCATCCTGGCCGCATGCCCGGCGCAAGTTTTTTGACTATTACTAGGCCAGCCAAAGCCCGGTGGCAAAACAGGCGTTGGACGGTATTCGGGAACTGTATAAACTGGAGCGAAAAATCCGGCGGCGCCCCTCGGATAAACGGCGGCAGCGTTATGCACGTCCCTGGCTACAAACTTGTCAGGCCAAAACCGCGCCCAACTCGGGATGACACAAGGCGATAACCTATACGTTGAAACGCTGGGCGGCGCTGGTGTGCTATCTGGATGATGGCCGGGTCCCGATAGACAAAAACCGGGCGGAAAATGCGCTCCGGGGTGTGGCCGTGGGACGAAAAAACGGGCTGTTTGCGGGCTCATTAGCCGCAGGGCAGCGGGCCGCCATGGTGATGAGTTTGTTGGAAACGGCCAACGCGAATGGTCATGATCCCTGGGTCTGGTTGCGTGATGTCCTCCGCCGATTATCCACCTGGCCGAACAACCGGTTGAATGAACTCCTTCCCTGGTCTGAAAACCCGTTTAGCTAAATCCCACTTTGTGCTTATCTGGCAAAGCAAGGTGAGAT
Source organism: Xenorhabdus budapestensis (assembly GCF_002632465.1). Taxonomy (GTDB): domain Bacteria; phylum Pseudomonadota; class Gammaproteobacteria; order Enterobacterales; family Enterobacteriaceae; genus Xenorhabdus; species Xenorhabdus budapestensis. Next base: position 1,245 of record NZ_NIBS01000017.1, read on the forward strand.
CACCGGACGCTTACGCTGATGGCAGTGCTTTGTGGTTTTTATCTGTGGATGGTGGATATATTTAACGTGATTAGAAACAAAATCACCGTCTGGAAGGCAGTTGAAATGGGGTAATGAGGAAAAATAGGAAGTAGATTATTTATGATGTAATCAATAAATCCTGTTATTTTCAACGAGATTTGTCAGCAGTCTGAAACCGCTTTTAAAGCGGTTTTCACATTTTTTCCTGAGTAGTACGTTTACTGTTTTGCCCCAATTTTGGTATCAACCGAATATAAATCAGTTCGCTGACAAGTTCGACCATGGTCTGCGTCACTATAACCGCAGGCAGTACTGGAACCGTGCCCGGAACCGCCAGAGCAAGAGGGAGAACAACCAGTGAATTGAGTGTAGCCGCGCTGAAAGCAACTGCTCTTCCAGACGGAGTATCAAGTTGGAAAAGACGAGCCACTGCCCAGCCGACAAAAGGTGCTGTGACAGCGAAAGCTGTATACATCGGTAGGATATGTCCTGCTGCTGCTTTTCCCAGTTGTGGAACCATTGCTGTCACTACAATGAAAAGCACCAAGGCGGTGGCTGGCACAGGCAAGAATTTAAGTCTGTCTGACACCTGTTTCCCAGATTGACTGCGACCGGCCCAGAATTGGGTTAATGCCGCCAGGCACAGGGGAGCTGCAATCAGCCACATAAATGCATGGAGGAATGGCCCTGGACGGACAAGATCGACTGCGTGGCTACTGAGGAAAAACCTCAGATAAATAGGTAGTAACAGAATCTGCATTATCAACAGAATCGGAGTTGACGCCAAGAGTAGCCGGGAATCAGCTTGGCCAAATTGAGAAAATGTCACAACATAATCAATGCAGGGGGTAAGCAATACCAAAAGAACACCAGGAATGAGTATGGGGTCGGTAGGCAGAAATTGAATCAGTATCGCAACCAGTAACGGAACGGCTACAAAATTGGTTAGGAGAAGAGGGATCAAAAAACGGACTCGGATAGCGGCCTGGCTGAGTTCAGTTACCGGCATTTGCAGGAAAGTGACAAAAAGCATCAGCGCCAGAGCCGGATTAATTGCCGTTTCGAGCTCGGATGTCCACGGTAACAGCCAAGCAGTAGCAGCCGCCATAACCACCACAGCAAAATAAATGATGATCTGGTTATTTTCCAGGCGCTCTCTCATCATTTCCATGCTATGTTCTCTTTAATATTTTTCACTTCAGAAAATGAAGGATGATACGTGGCAGAAACTTTATGTAAAGCATAAAGAGATTCGTTGTACACTCTATATGCAGGTCATTCTTTTTATGTAAAAAGCCCGATTTTTCTTGAGATAGCTAGGCTTTTTTTGACCTATGTTGTGATTAGTTTTATTTTGAAATTGCTACAGTTGGATAGGTAAAAGAGATAGAGTTTGTAGCGCATTTAAGGTTAGGGTATACTGCTTTCCCGTCCTGTTATATTCATCATCCTTTTAAACCTAAACTTTCAGGTTCAGCATGAAAACTAATTATATTTTTGTGACCGGCGGGGTCGTATCCTCTCTGGGTAAAGGCATTGCCGCAGCCTCTTTGGCGGCCATACTCGAAGCCCGTGGACTCAATGTCACCATTATGAAACTGGACCCGTATATCAACGTTGATCCAGGTACAATGAGCCCAACCCAACACGGGGAAGTTTTCGTTACCGAAGATGGCGCTGAAACTGATCTCGATTTAGGCCATTACGAACGTTTCATTCGAACCAAAATGACACGTCGCAATAATTTCACGACAGGTCGTGTTTACTCCGAAGTTTTGCGTAAAGAACGCCGTGGCGATTATCTGGGCGCAACCATTCAGGTTATTCCTCACATCACTAATGAAATCAAAGACCGTATCATCCGGGGCGCGGAAGGTTACGATGTTGTGCTGGTAGAAATTGGCGGTACTGTAGGTGATATTGAATCTCTGCCATTCCTTGAAGCTATCCGTCAGATGGCGGTAGAAGTAGGCCGTGAGAATACGCTGTTTATGCATCTGACTCTGGTACCTTATATGGCAGCAGCAGGCGAAGTGAAAACTAAACCTACCCAGCATTCTGTGAAAGAGCTGCTTTCCATTGGTATTCAGCCGGATGTTTTGATCTGCCGTTCAGATCGCACTATCCCCGCTAACGAGCGAGCAAAAATTGCACTTTTCTGTAACGTACCAGAGAAAGCCGTTATCTCTTTGAAAGATGTTGATTCTATTTATAAAATTCCTGGCCACTTGAAATCTCAGGGTTTAGATGATTATATTTGTAAACGATTCAGCCTAGAATGCTCAGAAGCTGACTTGTCTGAATGGGAACAGGTCATTTATGAAGAAGCAAATCCATCAGGCGAAGTGACCATCGGTATGGTGGGCAAATATATTGAGCTGCCGGATGCGTATAAATCAGTTATTGAAGCACTGAAACACGGTGGTTTGAAAAAACGTCTGACCGTCAACATCAAATTGATTGATTCTCAGGATGTGGAAACCCGCGGTGTTGAAGTATTGAAAGGTCTGGATGCGATTCTGGTGCCAGGTGGCTTCGGTGGTCGTGGCATCGAAGGCAAAATTATGACGGCACGCTACGCCCGTGAAAATAAAGTCCCTTACCTGGGAATTTGTCTGGGCATGCAGGTTGCCCTGATTGAATTTGCACGCAATGTTGCAGGTATAGAAAGGGCTAACTCTACTGAATTTGAGCCTGAATGTAAGTTACCAGTTGTAGGTCTGATCACTGAATGGCGTGATGAGAACGGCAACTTAGAAGTACGCAGTGAAGAGAGCGATCTCGGCGGAACGATGCGTGTTGGTGGCCAACAGTGTCATCTGACTGAAAACAGTCTGGTACGTAAACTTTATGGCCAGGACGATATTATTGAACGTCACCGCCATCGTTACGAAGTGAACAATCTATTGTTGAAACGCATTGAAGACGCGGGCTTACGTGTTGCCGGCCGCTCAATCGACAATAAATTGGTGGAAATTATTGAGAACCCGAACCATCCATGGTTTGTGGCATGTCAGTTCCACCCTGAATTTACTTCAACGCCTCGCGATGGTCATCCGTTATTTGCCGGTTTTGTTGAAGCCGCGCGCAAATACCAGAAAGGCCAGTGAAATAAGATATGGGATGATTGATGGGGTTTCACTTGATCCTTTGAGTGACCATCAATTGCCCGGAATTTAACTTGTACTGAGGAAAACCTAATGTCCAAAATCGTTAAAGTGCTCGGCCGTGAAATCATCGACTCCCGTGGTAATCCAACGGTAGAAGCGGAAGTACATCTGGAAGGCGGCTTTGTTGGTCTGGCTGCGGCACCATCAGGTGCATCAACGGGTTCTCGCGAAGCGCTGGAACTGCGTGATGGCGACAAATCCCGCTTTATGGGTAAAGGTGTACTGAAAGCAATTGCAGCGGTTAACGGCCCAATTGCTCAAGCTCTGGTTGGTCAGGATGCGAAAGATCAGGCCAATATCGATAAGATCATGATTGAGTTGGATGGTACTGAAAACAAATCTAACTTCGGTGCTAATGCGATTTTGGCCGTTTCTCTTGCGAACGCCAAAGCGGCGGCAGCGGCAAAAGGTATGCCTCTGTACGAGCACATTGCTGAACTGAACGGTACTCCGGGTAAATTCTCCATGCCTCTGCCAATGATGAACATCATCAATGGTGGTGAACATGCTGACAACAACGTAGATATTCAGGAATTCATGATCCAGCCAGTAGGTGCGGGCACGCTGAAAGAAGCGGTACGTATGGGTTCTGAAGTTTTCCATAATCTGGCAAAAGTACTGAAAGCAAAAGGCATGAGTACTGCGGTGGGCGATGAAGGTGGTTATGCACCAAATTTAGAATCTAACGCAGCAGCACTGGCAGCTATTAAAGAAGCCGTAGAAAAAGCAGGTTATGTGTTGGGTAAAGATATCACTCTGGCGATGGACTGTGCTGCTTCTGAATTCTATAACGAAGAAACTGGTAACTATGAACTGAAAGGCGAAGGCAAAACTTTTACTTCTCAGGAATTCACTCACTATCTGGAAGAACTGACTAAAGAATACCCAATTGTTTCTATCGAAGATGGCCTGAATGAATCTGATTGGGACGGTTTTGCTTACCAGACCAAGGTACTGGGCGATAAAATCCAATTGGTTGGTGACGATCTGTTCGTAACCAATACCAAGATCCTGAAAGAAGGTATCGAAAAAGGTATTGCTAACTCCATCCTGATCAAATTTAACCAGATTGGCTCTCTGACTGAAACGCTGGCTGCAATCAAGATGGCGAAAGATGCAGGTTACACTGCGGTTATCTCTCACCGTTCTGGTGAAACTGAGGACGCAACCATTGCTGACCTGGCAGTAGGTACTGCGGCAGGTCAAATCAAGACTGGTTCTATGAGCCGTTCTGACCGTGTTGCTAAATACAACCAGCTGATCCGTATCGAAGAAGCATTGGGTAACCGTGCTCCTTTCAATGGCTTGAGAGAAGTGAAAGGTCAGGCATAATCGCTGACTGGCTTCGATAAAAAATAAATATTATTTATATTTTGGCGGAAGAGTAATACTCTTTCGCCTTTCTTAAAAAGGTAATTTTAGCTATGTGCTTTTTTTCTTTATTGCATAATAGAGGATTATTTAACCATTCGTAAAATAAGAAATGTGACATAACCTATTAAAATATGCTCTTTTTTTACTCCTTTGATTAATAATTAAGCAAATCTCGCGTGGCAGATCCCAAAATCTCACACCTTGTATTTTATTTATCGTTCAGACTCCTTATTATTTCATATGTAATGTAATTCATTAACATTTAGAGCAATGATTCATCAATTATTATTTTTACATTACAGGGTTATGTTTCATTGTTGTATGGAGTCTTCATGGATGCTTCAGAATCTTTAACCCCAGCGGTTGGGCCAATACCCTCAAGTAAAAGAGGCTTAATTATTCTCGCGCTGGATATCATTTTGCTAATTGCTTTGCTGAAGTTTTTGCCTTATAGCGAAAAAGCAAATGCCGGTTTGGCATTAATGGCATTTATCGGGGTGTTATGGCTGACTGAAGCCATTCACGTCATTATTACTGCACTTTGTGTTCCAATTCTGGCGGTCGGAATGGGATTGATGAATACAGGTGACGCGCTGAAATCTTTTGCAAACCCGATTATCTTTTTGTTCTTTGGTGGCTTTGCACTGGCGACAGCACTACATATTCAAGGTCTGGATAGACTGATAGCTAACCGTCTTCTGATGATTGCCCGCGGGCGTTTATCAGTGGCGGTCATGCTGATATTTGGTATCACGGCTCTACTTTCGATGTGGATCAGCAATACAGCGACCGCAGCGATGATGTTGCCACTGGTTCTGGGTATTCTGGCTAATCTGGATGTCCGTACTGAACGTAATACATTTGTTTTTGTGTTGCTGGGTGTGGCATATAGCGCCAGTATTGGTGGTTTGGGCACGTTGGTAGGTAGCCCACCCAATGCAATTGCAGCAGCACAGTTAGGTATGGATTTCATTACATGGATGAAGTACGGCGTACCAATGGTGATCATCCTGTTGCCAGTTATGGTAATGCTGATGTATATCATGTTGCGTCCGAATCTGAATCATAAATTTGATCTGGAACTGGAACATCTGGAATGGAATAGTAAACGTGTTATCGCCATGTTTATTTTCCTGCTGGCTGTTGTGTGCTGGATTTTCAGTTCCTTCATCAGTGACGCTCTTGGCGGTATCAAAGACTTAGATACTCTCATTGCTGTGAGTGCAGCTATTCTGATTGGCATTACTGGTATATCAACATGGTCACAGATCCAAAATAACACTGAATGGGGCGTGTTGATGCTGTTTGGTGGTGGTCTGACACTGAGCGCTGTTCTGAAAAACTCCGGTGCAAGTGAAGTTATGGCGAATGGCATGGCTGCAACATTTGGCTCAAGTTCGTGGTTTGTGATTATTGTTGCTATTGCTACATTCATTATCTTCCTGACCGAATTTACCAGTAATACAGCCAGTGCCGCGTTACTTGTGCCTATTTTTGCCACAGTTGCAGAAGCTCTGGGAATGCCAGTTATCGTGTTGACCATGATTATCGGTATTGGTGCATCTTGTGCATTTATGCTACCTGTAGCCACACCACCGAATGCCATTGTTTATGGCACTGGCTATATCAAGCAGATTGAAATGGTGCGGGTGGGTCTTGTGCTGAACTTGGCATGTATTGCGATTATTTCTGTAATTGCCTGGTTCTTCTGGATGTAATTTGTATCAATAAATAAATTATAAATGAAATCGCTACCTAAAAGGTGACGATTTCATTTCAGACTAAGGGGCCACTAATTCACGGATGAATTCAAAATCAATGGCTGCCTCTAATTTGCGAACCGGATGATTTTTAGGCACGAGTTCGTCAAGCGAGAGAGAAAAATCTGGGGAGGGGAAGTTCTTGACATAGTGGTAAGCTCCGTTTGGTGAACGGAACTTGATTAAAGCAAAGTGCCGGATAAAAAACCGCACTTTGTCAATAACCGAAAACCGCCCCCATATGTGGGCGGCTTGTTTTACTACAGCAATATATTATGTAATGTTTTAATCACAGTAATGTTTGTAGTGATATTATTTTTTTATAACCAAACTTATTTGATAAATAAAGCAGATTATTTTATTGATTCGTATTTAAATATTTAGGATAGAAAGCACTTCCCGAATGATAAGTGACTTTTCCTGAAGAAGTATCTCGTTTTATAGAAATAAAAGAAGAATGACTCAGATGTTCTGGTATTTGATGCTTACTATCACTGGAATCGAGATTCAGAAGAGAAATAGTCACTCTGCGTTTAGATTTACTTAACTTATGAGACATGCCCAACAACCTTCTTGCAGCTCTATTACTAAACATAATCAACTCCTTTTCAGTTGTAAGTGAGTCTCTCAGTATAGCAACTTATTAGAAAACCAAAATATTGTCGGCATGATTATTTATTAAGATATCGTTAATATCACATATCTCTGTAGAGAAACCAGATTAATTTGTATTAAAAAAATGAAATCTGTTTATAAATAAAAAACTGCACCTTAAATGCGTAGAGAATATAAGGTACAGTTTTTCCGAAGGATATTATCAGAGACTTAATGCTACTGAGCTACCCTTCAACACGCACAGACTCACCGTTAAAGGTAACAACTTTCCCAGAGACGATTTTGCAGCGTTTGCGGGTTTCCACCTGAGAATCAACTTCTACTAAACCCTCTGCAATTACAGTCTTCGCAGCAGCACCACTTTCACACCACCCTTGAAACTTCAGCAGATCACACAGTTCTACATAAGGGTGACTATCTAAATAAAAAATTTCCATCAGTATCCTTCAGTTGTATCTACATCATGGTATTCCTCACATGCCTGCAAGGTATTTTGAATTAATGTCGCAACTGTCATCGGGCCGACACCACCCGGCACAGGAGAAATCCAACTTGCGCATTCAGATGCCTTATCGAAATCGACATCCCCAATGACTTTACCATTTTCCAGACGGTTGATGCCGACATCAACCACAATTGCCCCGGGTTTAATCCATTCACCAGGAATGAAGTTGGGTTTACCAACAGCCACGACTAATAAATCGGCCTGTTCAACATGCTGGCGCAGATTCTTGGTAAAACGATGCGTTACTGTGGTGGTACAGCCTGCTAACAGTAATTCAAGGCTCATTGGACGCCCGACAATATTGGAAGCACCAATGATAACGGCATTCAGCCCATAGGTATTGATATTACAGCGCTCCAGTAACGTCACAATACCTCGTGGAGTACAAGGGCGCAGCTTTGGTGCACGTTGACACAATCGGCCGATATTGTAAGGGTGAAACCCATCAACATCTTTATCGGGATGAATACGTTCCAGTACTTTAACATTATCAATACCGGCAGGGAGGGGAAGTTGAACTAAGATACCGTCGATTTCTGTATCTTTGTTCAGGTTATCTATCAAAGTGAGTAATTCGGCTTCGCTGGTGGTGTCTGGTAAGTCATAAGAGCGGGAAGTAAAACCAACTTCCTCACAAGCGCGGCGTTTGCTCGCGACATAAATCTGGGAGGCGGGATTTTCTCCTACTAAAACGACGGCAAGTCCGGGGGCACGTTTTCCAGTAGCAACACGCTGTCTGACTTTTTCTGCAACTTCTTTTCTGATTGTCTGCGCAATCGTTTTCCCATCAATAATTTTTGCTGGCATATATTTAAGATTCCATCATCGGGTATAGGAACAGGAGCTATTTTGTCAGAACATGAACCGCCTGTCAGTTATTAATAATTAATCATAAAATGAGCATATGAGCTAAAAGGTCATTGACTCAAGCCATTATGCCCGTATAATCCACCCCTGCATTAATTGTGCTTCTTATTTCACATCCCAATGCGCCCTTAGCTCAGCTGGATAGAGCAACGGCCTTCTAAGCCGTAGGTCACAGGTTCGAATCCTGTAGGGCGTACCATAAAATCAATAAGTTACGATAAAAAATGAAAAACCCGCCATAACAACGGGTCAGGTAATGGGTCAAGTTATCGCTACTTCTTCTCTCTCACCCAAGCCTCATAGACCTCTTCAGGCCATCCTAGAAATGTTCCACCAGCAGTTTTATCTGGTTTAGGAAACTCATTTCTTTTTGCATACATTCTCCAAAGGGTTGTTTTGCTTTTTCCTGTGAGTCGTTGCATCTCTTCACGCTTAATGTATCTTATCGCCATGACTTGCCTCCCTCTCTGATAGCCATTTCTCAAAACTCCCTTGCTTGTGCTCGGGCTATCTGTAGTAACAGCAGGGCGTATCTCTTGTTGTTTTGATTACTGATATGCATTGCTCAGTGTTTTGTTTGTTCCCAATGTGACGATGTAAGATGATATTTTTTCTGGCTCCATTTGAGCCATTTTATTTGCAGTTTCCATATAACAGACTTCTTTCGTGTTCTCTTCTTGTACGTAACCATTCTGAATTTAGAGTGAAACATTCCCCAGCGCAGGCGCTGTCATTCAGTTTTAATATTGATTGAAATTTATAGATTGTATTTATAGTCGTTTATTGTGTGGCTATTTTTATTACTGGCCGTGTTTTCTTGTCTGCTTTAATCAGAGGAATGATATCAATTAAATGCATATATCGTCCTCTCCGCTTATAGAGTGCATAACCGTAATCGACAATCAGTTCTAAATTATAGCAAGGAACAGGCTCTGTATGTTTTGGGCTGACTCGATACGTTGTTAAGATATGATGTTTAAATTCATCTTTATTTTGTATATCCATGCCGTGATTCTGGGTTTTGCCCTGATGATATTGATCTGCCAAAAAGGTGATATGTGTTGTTCCTGTATGCAGGCTGTTTGTTTGTGCGATATTGGCAACAATACCATTAATGGTGATAGCATTTTTTTGTTTTGTTGCCGGTTTCTTGATGATGGCAGAAATGAAGGTACGCATAAATCCTCTCGCTGACTATGGTAGTGATTATTCCTATCACTTTGATGTGGCTAACATTATCACTTAAATTTCATCAAATCCATACCTATAGTGATATATATCAAATTTTTTAATTATCTTATTGATATCAAATAGTTTTAATTTGATATTATTTGAATGATTTTGGATCTTGAGGGTGATAATAATTTCAATGAAACTAAAGATACTGCATTAAAAACAGTATCTTGTCGCAAATAGAGGCAGGGTTTGGCGGTGTTTAGAGCAGGGAGAGGAATGTTATCGTTTTCGCTTCATGTTACGGAATAAATAAACAATCACACCGACGATTTCCATGTCAGGAGAGAAGGTTATCAAGGGGATACGCGAGTCATCAACAGATAAAAAATTGGCTGCCCCCCCTTGTTTATAACGATAAACTGAATAGTGCTCTCCGATGCGTGCATAGACTAAATCATCATTGGCGATCTCTTCCTGTGTATCCACCACAATCACCGTCCTTTCCGGCGCTTCAGCGCAGCCGGTATTTTGGGTGATGCGATAAGCCCGGCAGGATTCAAACGAGGTTTGCTGTTCAGAAAAGGCCGGCACCATGAAGAACTCTGGGGTTTCTTGTTCTGCTTCATAAATTTTTACCGGTGCATAACGGTTGTCATGCCTGACAGCAAAATCAGTATCACCGGACTGCGATTTATGACCACTGCCATCACTAAGCCATTCCGGGCGCACGTCAAGCGCCTTGGCCAAATCAACGAGTCTGCCTGTTTTGACGGCGTTCCCGGAAAGTAATTTCCATATCATGGATTGTGCCATGCCGGCTTTTTTTGCCAGAGCAGATTGGGTCAGCCCCTTATCTGCCATGGCTTCTTTTAATCTATCAGCAAGCGTCATAAGTGCCTCATGAGTGGTTCCCGCATTTACGTGAAATACAGGTGATAAGCCCAAGAACCGCTGTCTTGGAACATTTTTTTCTTATTCTATCTCTAAAGTGATACCTTTACAAATACTCCAATAGTGATTTATATTGACTGTTAGTGATATTGTTATTGCCGTGGTGTTGGAGAAAGGAACTAATGAAAAACAGTGTGATAAAAAAAGTGATAGATATCGCAGGCAGTCAGGCCAAATTGGCTCAGGTTCTGGGGTGTGCGCAATCGCTCATCAGTGCATGGTTGTACGGAAAAAACGGGTTTCGGTATCACGGGTCCCCGATATTGTGGTTTTTTCAAACGGGGCGGTTCAGGCTCATGAATTGCGTCCTGATCTGCCTACCGTTTTCCCGCCACCTGAAGCCAAAACCCCTAAATAAATTTCCAATTACCACTGGTGGCGGATGATGCCGGGTGTTTGAGGTGCGTCCGGGATGAACATGGGGATGGGATTTAACATACGGTAACAGGGAGAAACAGCATGAGTATGAGTCTGATGGCAAAGGCAATGAGTATCCGGGTGGGCAATCCTCTGAGGAAACTGGTGCTGATTAAACTAGCCGATAATGCAAACGACAAAGGGGAGTGCTGGCCCTCGTATCAGCATATTGCAGATCACTGTGAATGCAGCAAAAGCGCCGTGCGAAGTCACATTGGTGTCCTGATTAAGATGGGCTTGCTGACCAAGGAAAATCGGCTGGGTAATCACAACGGGAAAGGGAATGCCTCGAATGTCTATTACCTGAATTTATCCGCTGACCCTGTGTCACCCAAAAGCATACCCCCTGTGCCACTGGCTGGCAGCCCTATGCCATCTGCTGACACCCCTGTGCCGCCAAATGGCAGACCCCCTATGCCGTCAGATGGCACCAGAATCAGTCACTCTTTTGAACCAGTCAAGGAATCAGTCAAAGAACCTATAAAACCCCAAGGGGCTGGGCAGGAAAAACAGGCAAAAAAATCAGTATTCGATCCCCTGACGGCCAAACCCGAGAATGTCAGTGCCGAAATGTGGGCGGATTGGGTGACATTCAGGCAGGAAATCAGGAAACCCCTGACCGAAACCAGTTGCCGCCAGCAGGCCAGGCAATTAGCGGGATGCACTCATCCTGACGAGGTGATTTGCACCTCCATTGCCAACAGTTGGCAAGGGTTATTTCCTGACAAGCAGAAATCTGGTCGGCAGCCCCAAGTCAACACCCATAGCGGATTTGAGCACAAGTGTTATGAATCACACGGCGCGAGCTGGACAAAAAATCTTTAAGGAGCAGCAGACGTGATGGAAACAACGGAACCGGGAATATTGAAAATCGTTCCCCGCTTTGCGCAGGCCAGCTTTGCCACCTACCAGCCACAGAACCGCAGGGCAGAAACCAATCTGAAAACCTGTCAGGGCTACGTCCAGACATGGGCGGAACGCAAGCGAGCAGGGGAAGGTATGATCCTGTGTGGGCGTCAGGGCACAGGCAAAACTCACCTTGCCGTCGCCCTCTGCCGTGAAATTGCAACAGGCTATGATGAAGCGGTTTTTATCACCACTGCGTCACGCATCATCCGGGCGTTTCGTCGCTCATGGAACAGCGAGGGTGAAATGAGTGAATTTGACACTCTGAAATTTTACAGCGAGCTGGATTTGCTGGTGATTGACGAAATCGGCGTGCAGTACGGCACGGAGTCTGAACGCCATATTCTGTTTGAGGTACTGAATAATCGCTATGAAGACCTGCTGCCCACCATTCTGATCAGTAATTTGCCCGTGACTGAGCTGGCGCAGTTTTTGGGTGACCGGACGCTGGATAGAGTGTTTCAGGGCGGCACGGTATTGGCCTTTGACTGGGAAAGCTACCGGAGGGAAATCGCATGAATGTCTATGATTTGGAAATGGCCGTTATCAGTGGCTTGTTATCCGGCGGGGCAACACCGGACGCTTACGATGTATTAGCGATGCTACCGGATGAGGCGTTCAGCTCCGTTCATCTGCGCCGGGTGTACGGAGAAATCAAAAGGCAGGCCCTGAGCAGTGCGATTATCGATCCCTTTTTCATTGCGGATGCGATGGGTGAAGAACGCGGTATTCTGGCTCACCTACTCGAACTGGCCAAAACGCCGGTCTGGCGAGCCAATTTAAAAGGCTATGCGGAAAAAGTCATGCGTTACTGGCGGGTACGTCAAGTCACTGAGCTGATTAACCGTTACCAGCAAGAGATTCAAGCCTGTGGCAATCACACGCAAGCGGAAGCACTGATTGAGGCGTTTGCGTCCCAGTTTAATGGGATATCCCAGAGCGAGAGTAGCTTACAACCTGTTGTCATCGGTACCTTACTGGACAGGTACGTTGAAACACTGGAGGCGCGCAATCAGGGCAAGACCGGTATGATCCTGACGGGCATTGAGCCGCTGGACGAACTGACCGGCGGATTTAACCCGACTGACCTGATTTTGCTGGGCGGACGTCCGGGCATGGGAAAAACGGAACTGGCCCTGTGCATGATTGACGGCATGACCTGCGACGGCGGTGGTGCTTTGTTGTTTTCCATGGAAATGGCGGCGCAACAAATTGCCGAGCGCATGGTGGCGAGTTCGGCGGCGATGCCGGTGTCTAAACTCAGGAACTGTGAACTGTATGATGAGGACTGGGGGCGGATTGGCAATGCACTGGGTTCGCTCATCGACCGGGATATTCATGTGCTGGATGCCAGCGACCTGAGTATCGAACAAATTTGCGCTATCAGTGAAACTCATAAGCGTCGTCACCCGAACTTAAAGGGCATTTTCGTCGACTATCTTGGGTTGATTAGAAAACCCCGGGCTGACCGCCACGACTTAGCTGTGGCAGAAATATCGAAAGCACTGAAAGGCTTGGCGAAACGGCTGCATACTCCGGTCACGGCTTTGAGCCAGCTCTCAAGGGACGTGGATAAGCGTCCTTTGCATCAGCGCCGCCCGATAGCGGCTGACTTACGTGATTCCGGCTCACTGGAGCAGGATGCGGATCGCATTATTTTTACTTATCGGGATGGGGTGTATAACCCACTCAGCCCCGCCAGTCAGTACGCGGAAATTATTCTGGAGAAGAACCGTCACGGGCAAACCGGCACGGTTTATCAGGCATTCCGGCACGGTCATTACCTGCCGACGGATCAGATATCGGCAGCCGAAATTTGCCGCAGGTCGCAACAAACCCAACAAAAACAACGTCGTTATGCCGACAGGGCGCTTTAATCACAGGGGAGTGCATGAATGCGTGATATTCAGTTAGTGATGGAGCGCTGGGGCGCATGGGCTGCGGATAATCGTGACGGGGTTTACTGGTCTTCCATTGCGGCAGGTTTCAAAGGGTTAATCCCGAACCGGGTGAAATCCCGCGTACAGTGTTGTGATGACGATGCCATGATTATCGCCAGTTGCATGGCAAAACTGAATCAACAGTGTAACGATGCGCACGATCTGCTATTTGATTATTACGTGTTCGGTAAAACCTTTATGCAACTCGCCCATGATCATCATTGTTCGGATACGCACATCGGGAAGCGATTACAAAAGGCCGAAGGCGTTATTGAAGGGATGTTAATGATGCTGGATATTGCACTGGACATGGATAAAGACATCCCGTTAATGCAATATCCATGATGTGACTGCATATAAAAATAACGCTTTACGATCGTAAAAACGGTGCTATTGTGATAAACGTGATAGCAAAGTCACCCAGCTTATTAATACCAGACAGCTTAAACCTTGCCCCGTGCAAGGTTTTTTTACGCCTGAAATAAAACATAAGACTTGCTGTTGTCTTTGGTCAGAGTTACATGTGTGTTCATGCATAAAAACTGCCCGGAGGGTTAAATTTATCATGCTAAAACATGAAGATATGACAATAACAGCCGCCTGTGTTTTAGACGCCGTTCCTTTGCATACGTGGTTTTCTGTTTCTGAAGTGTCTAAATTAATGGGGCTGCCTGAGCCCCGTTGCCAATTACTGTTAACGCAATTTCGTCTGGCGGGTTTAATGGAAAGCCGGGAAGATGACACGTTTTTCAAACGTTCTCCCTGATGGGGGTATTTCCCAGAACGTGAAAGTGTAGCCGGTAAATGCCGGCTTTTCGTGTTGTGGTTTTCCTGAGAACAGTCAGCGTCGAGAGGAAAAAAGCGGATGGATTTACGCCCTGTCACCTTAGTCAACGATGACTCCCTGAAATTTATCAAAACCCTGCCTGATAACTGCATCGACTTAATTGCCACGGACCCGCCGTACTTTCGCGTGAAAGATTGTCACTGGGATAACCAGTGGGAGGATGCCACGGCCTACCTTGCGTGGCTGGATGAAGTGCTGGCTGAATTCTGGCGGATACTGAAACCGAACGGCAGCCTGTATATGTTCTGCGGTTCGCGTCTGGCCTCGGATACGGAACTGCTGGTGCGGGAACGGTTTAACGTGCTGAACCATATTATCTGGGCGAAACCGTCTGGCCCGTGGCGCAGGCAGCATAAAGAAAGCCTGCGGATGTATTTTCCGGCCACAGAACGTATTATTTTTGCCGAACATTACCAAGGTCCCTATCACCCGAAAGGCGATGGCTATTTCAAACAATGCCGGGAACTAAAACAGTCGGTGTTTAAACCGCTGGTGGATTATTTTCGTGATGCTCGTAAAGCGTTAGGCATCACGGCAAAAGACATACACAAAGCCACCGGAAAGCAGATGGCCAGTCACTGGTTCAGCGATAGTCAATGGCAGTTACCCAGTGAAACTGACTACCAAAAGTTGCAGGGACTGTTTGAGCGTATCGCTAACGAAAAGCACCAGCGTGGTGAACTGAACACCCCGTATCCTGAGCTGGTGGACTCTCATTTCACCCTGTCGCGTCAGTATGATGAATTGCGGCAGGAATATGGCTTAATGCGCCGTTCGTTCTCAGTCACGGCAGCAGTGCCTTATACCGACGTCTGGCAGTTTGCACCTGTTCAGTATTATCCAGGCAAGCACCCTTGCGAAAAGCCCGCTGATTTAATGGCACATATTATCCAGTCCAGCAGCCGGGAAGGGGATGTGGTGGCCGATTTCTTTATGGGTTCTGGGGCAACGTTAAAAGCGGCGTTAAAGTTAAATCGTCGTGTTTTGGGTGTGGAGCTGGAAGAGGCACGGTTTAAGCAGACTGTACAGGAGATCAACGGGCAGTTGTCAACTTAGCGTTTACAACTCAACTCACCGGAATGACCGGATAGTTGAAGTGGTTCGGCAATACCTAACCACTTCATCATTACAGATGTGCAAATATCGGCCTGATTTCGGGGCGCTGTTGTTGAGAAGCCTGCCACAACTCATACTGGGACTGCATATTTGTCCACATTTCGGCACTGGTTCCTAATGCCGCTTCTAAACGAAGTGCCATATCTGCGGATATGCCTGCGCTGCCATTTAAAATACGGGATAAAGCCACACGGGTGACACCCAGCGCTTTCGCAGCTTCGGTAACAGAAATGTCGCCTAAATATTCGCGTAAGACAATGCCGGGATGTGCGGGATTATACATTCTGCTCATTATGTGATTCCTCAGTGATAATCTTGATAATTAACCAAGATGGCATCTTCGCCTTCAAAGCGAAATGTCAGCCGCCAGTTCCCGTTGACAGAAACAGCCCAGTGGCCTTTTAAATCAGCGCCTTTTAACGGGTGTAATTTCCAGCCGGGCGCGTTCATGTCATCGGGTTTTTTGGCGGTGTTTAACGCGGTTAATTGAATATTCAGTTTTACAGCATGGTTTGCCTGAATGCCTGCTGTAGAGCCTGTTTTAAAGAATTTTTCTAACCCTTTATGTTTAAAACTCTTAATCATTGTGCGCCGCCGTATACTGTATAGCGTCAGTATACGTTAAGTGTGTGCAGTGTCAACCGACTTTGCCACCGCAATCACTCTCATCACATCTGTATCCACGTATTGCGGCTGGCATCCTATTAACTCACTCACAAGGGCTGACGTCACTCACCCCACAGATACCTATTGCTCTAATGGGGGAATATGAAAATGAAAGAAGATCCTGATGTCTGGGGACACCTCGGTGACTGGCTTATTTCAATAAAAGAACAAGGCATAGGGGCGGTACTCGCCGGAACAATGGCATTTCTCCGAGGTCGCTATAATGGTGTAGGTTGGTTAAAAGTATCTATCGATGCCTTTATATGTGCCATGTTTGCCTGGTTCATTCGTGATGTATTAAATCTGTTTGGTCTGAATCCTGATTTAGCTTATATCGGCAGTGTGGTGATGGGTTATTTAGGGGCAGACTTTATCGGCCAATGGCTGCGTAAAGCGGCAGAGAAAAGAACGGGAGCATCTTCTGATGGAAATCAGCGATAAAGGCCTTGAGTGCATCAAACAATATGAAGGCCTGAAACGAAAAGCCTATCCTGATCCAGCAACAGGTGGCGTGCCTTGGACCATTGGTTATGGCCATATAAAAGGGGTTAAAAAAGGGGATGTGATTACAGAGCAGCAAGCCGAAGCATTCCTACATGATGATCTCCAACCTATTTACATCACATTAAAGCAATGGGTTAAAGTTCCTTTGAGTCAAAGCCAGTTCGATGCCCTATGCTCGTTTATATTCAATTGTGGCTGTGGTAACTTTTCGGGTTCCACTTTATTGAAGAAACTCAATCAAGGTGATTATTCAGGTGCAGCAGCAGAGTTTTCCCGCTGGAATAAAGTGGCAGGCAAGGTCATGCGTGGGCTGGATAATCGTCGGGCATCTGAACGCCAGATGTTTTTATCATGAAGTTCAATTTCACCTCCGGCGTTGTTATTGCATTGATGATTTCCTCATCCGCTACCTTCTTATACCGCTCTGGCTATAAGAAACAGCTCGGCATTAATAGCGACCAAATAACTGAAATCCAGCAACTGACTGACACTATTAACTACCAGAACACGCATATTGAAATACTGCATGAACTGGATACCCGCCACACTCAGGAACTTGCCAATGCCAAGACTGAAATTGACACTCTTCGGGCTGATGTTGCCGCTGGCCGTCGTAAACTGCTCATCCAAGCCACCTGTCCTGTGTCAGAAACCACTTCCTCCGGCAGCGTGGGCGATGCAGGGCCCCCACAACTTACAGAGTCAGCTAAACAAAATTATTACGATCTCCTCCGAATGATGGTGGAGAACGTGCAGCAGACCAAGTACTTACAAGATTACATCAAAACGGAGTGTTTGTACTAATAGCTATCCCACCATATTGAACAGTGGGGGATTATATAAACCGAGGTAGTTATTTATTCTGAATAGGTTAAAACTCAAGGTCACAAAACATATTGAAAGTTCCAATTTTTTTCAAGGATAATAACCTCACGATCACTTAATGAGGTTCTTTATGGATACAGATTTGATTAGTTTTGAAGCCATGATAGCGGCACAGCAATCAGCCAAATGGGCATATTGGGCAATGTTTGGTACTTGGTTTGCGGGAATTGCAACTTTTTTCGCTGTATTAGTAGCTTTGTTTAACGCGTCTGCTTGGAAAAATCAATTGATAGTGAAGGAAGAACAACTATGGGCTACTGCACTGATGCAATATATCTCTTGTCTTGACAAATGCCCTGATATAATAACAAGTGACGAAAGAATGCAATACTCAACTGAATTAAGCAAACTTGATGGTACTTATGATTTATTGCTTACCCAATTTGCATCATTAAAAATAGCATTAATGGTTAGCAAAACTGGAACCAACAAGTTTGAAACTAAATATAAGGATAAGTTTAATAACTTTATGCCTTTTCATTACTCTTATATCTGTGGAAGCATGGAAAGGGATGTATTATTAGATGTATTACCAGAACTGACTAAAGGTTTAATAGAATTCAAGTAAACCACCTTCGGGTGGTTTTTTGCTATGTGGAGGCCAGAATATGCCACCCCGCATCCCTCGCGCCTGCCGCAAGTCAGGTTGCCCCAAAACCACTACCGATCGCAGTGGTTACTGTACTGAACATCTGCACATAGGCTGGCAATATCACCAACAGGGTAAGAGCCGACATGCCCGTGGCTACGGCAACAAATGGGATAAGCTAAAGATACGAGTCAAACAGCGGGATAACCACCTGTGCCAGCACTGCTTACGGCGGGGGCGAGAGGTCACCGGCTCCACGGTTGACCATATCCAACCCAAAGCCCACGGCGGCACTGATGCGTTAAGCAACTTACAGTTATTGTGTGAATCCTGCCATCGACAGAAGACCGCGACAGAGCGATTACGCTAAAGGTTGAGTGAATATTAATTTCTAATGGCAATCATTGTAGATGTTATCGTTATCGGGGGAGGGGCGGGTCAAATCCCTACCTCTCTTGCTCCCAAGGACCGCCACCTTGGGTCTTTTTTCATACCCGCGAAAAATGAAATTTAAATCGGATGCTTTTATCCCTCTTTCACTGTTTTTGAGCACGGGAGGTGCTGTGTATGGCCGGAACGGCGGGCAAGTCAGGTCGTCGCCCCAAGCCGACGGCACGCAAAGCACTGGCAGGCAATCCGGGCAAACGCAAGCTGAACCGGGATGAACCGACTTTTACCCCGTTGATAAGTGTTTCACCGCCGGACTGGTTTGCTGAGAGTAAAATGTCGCTGGCTGGGGTGATGTGGGAGCTAACCAGCAAGGAGTTATGCGCACAGGGGTTACTGTGCGTGACTGACCTCGCGGTGCTCGAACGCTGGTGTGTGGCTTACCAATTCTGGCGCAACGCTGTGGTGAATATTGCCCAGCAGGGCAATACCGTGACCGGGGCAACTGGCGGCCCGATTAAAAATCCAGAGCTGACCGCCAAAAAAGAGCAACAGTCTGAAATGGATACGACCGGTTCCATGCTAGGTTTAGATCCCAGCAGCCGCCAGCGCCTGATTGGGGCGGCCGGACAGGCCAAAACGGACAACCCGTTTATGAGGATGATTTCATCATGAGCCGCAAAGCTTATCTGAATGTCAATGCCGCGAACCAGTACGCCCGTGATGTGGTACGCGGCAAGATTGAGGCCGGGCGTTATGTCAAAGAGGCCTGCCAGCGCCATCTGGACAACGTGAGTCAGGAAAAGACAAAAGCATTTAAGTATCGGTTCGATAAAGATTTGGCCGAACGTGCCGCAAAATTTATTCAGCTGCTGCCGCATACCAAGGGAGAATGGGCGTTTAAGCGTATGCCGATCACGCTGGAGCCGTGGCAGTTATTTATTGTCTGCTCGGCCTTTGGCTGGGTGCATAAAGGCAGCCGGTTACGCCGCTTTCGGGAAGTCTATACCGAAATTCCGCGTAAAAATGGCAAATCCGCAATTTCAGCGGGGGTGGCACTCTATTGCTTTACTTGTGATGACGAATTCGGCGCGGAAGTCTATTCCGGCGCGACTACGGAGAAACAGGCGTGGGAAGTGTTCCGGCCTGCCCGCCTGATGTGCAAGCGGACTCCGCTGCTACTTGAGGCATTCGGCATTGAAGTGAATGCTTCCAATATGAACCGCCCGGCAGACGGTGCCCGGTTTGAGCCGCTGATCGGCAATCCCGGAGATGGGCAGTCACCCAGTTGTGCGATTGTGGACGAATATCATGAACACGATACTGATGATCTTTATACCACCATGCTGACGGGGATGGGGGCACGGCGTCAGCCGCTGATGTGGGCGATCACCACGGCAGGTTACAACATTGAAGGGCCTTGCTATGACAAGCGGCGCGAAGTGATTGAAATGCTGTCCGGCAATGTACCCAATGAAGAGCTGTTCGGCGTGATCTATACCGTGGACGAGGGCGATGACTGGACCTCACCGGACGTATTACGCAAAGCCAATCCCAATATGGGCGTCTCGGTCTATGCTGATTTTTTGCTGAGCCAGCAACAACGCGCCCTGAATAACCCGCGTTTAGCCAGCGTATTCAAGACCAAACACCTGAATATCTGGGTGTCTGCGCGGGAGGCTTACTTCAATATGGTGAGCTGGAAGCAGTGTGAAGATACTTCACTGACGCTGGAGCAGTGCGAGGGTCAGCCCTGTTTTCTGGCCTTTGATCTCGCCCGAAAGCTGGATATGAACAGTATGGCACGGCTTTTTTCGCGTGAAATAGACGGTAAACGGCATTTCTACAGTATCGCCCCACGTTTCTGGGTGCCATACGACACTGTATACAGTGTGGAGCAGAACGAAAATCGGCGCAGCGCCGAGCGTTTTCAGAAGTGGGTGGAAATGGATATGCTGACTGTCACAGAAGGCGCTGAAGTCGATTACCGTTACATTCTTGAAGAAGCCAAGCTCGCTTGTCACCTGAACCCGGTTAATGAAGCCCCGATTGATCCCTTTGGGGCAACCGGCTTATCTCACGCACTGGCGGACGAGGGTATTAATCCCATCATCATTACTCAGAATTTTACTCATATGAGCGATCCGATGAAAGAGCTGGAGGCCGCCATCCAGTCCGGGCGTTTCCATCATGACGGTAACCCGATCATGTCGTGGTGTATCGGTAATGTCGTCGGGAAAACGATGGGAGGTAATGATGATATCGTGCGCCCGATTAAAGAGCATAAAGACAGCAAAATTGATGGCGCGGTAGCGCTGATTATGGCGATGGGGCGGGCTATTTTGCACGAAGAACCCAGTCTCTCAGATCATTTGATCTCCCACGGTGTTCGCTCACTCTGAGGTTTTTTCATGAAAGGATTAATGATTGCTGCCCTGTTGGTTGGGCTGGCAGGCGGCACTTTGCTGTCTTACGGTGCATGGCTGCTGCTACCGGCCGCAGGATTTATGGTTGCCGGCAGCCTGTGCCTCGGCTGGTCGTATCTGGTCTCACGTATGTTGAGCCAGAAACCCGATAAGGAGACCTGATGTTTTTTCCCGGATTATTTTACAAATCCGCCGACCCCATGACCTCCCGTGACTTAAGTGAGCTGATCGGCCTGTCTTATGACTCTTACAGTGGACGGCGGGTCAGTCCGCAGTTAGCCATGCAGCTCACCGCCGTGTTCAGTTGTGTGCGGGTGTTGGCGGAATCGGTCGGCATGCTGCCCTGTTCGCTGTATGAGCAACTGGATCGCGGCAATAAACGGGCAACCCGTGAACGGCTGCATAAGCTGCTGTCGGTAAAACCCAATAACTACATGACTCCGCAGGAGTTCTGGGAACTGCTGATTGCCTGTCTGTGTCTGCGGGGAAATTTCTACGCTTACAAAATAAAAGTACTTGGGGAAGTGGTGGAGTTACTGCCCCTCGATCCGGGCTGCGTCACCTCAAAACTCAATAATGACTGGCAGCCGAAATATCAGGTGACCTTTCCGAACGGAGAAAACCGGACACTGACACAGGATGAACTCTGGCATGTGCGTATTTTTACGCTGGATGGCCTGACCGGGTTAAGTCCGATTGCCTATGCGCGGCAGGCGATAGGGTTAGGACTGGCGACCGAAGAGCACGGTTCACGGTTATTCGGTAACGGGGCAGTCACCAGTGGCGTACTGCAAACGGATCAGGCACTGAAAGACGAGGCGTATCACCGGCTGAAAACGGATTTTGAAGCCCGTCATCAGGGGCTGGTCAACGCTCATAAGCCGATGATTCTGGAAATGGGGCTGAAATGGCATCAAATCAGTTTATCGGCTGAGGATGCGCAGTTTCTGGAAACCCGCAAGTTTCAGCTTGAGGAAATCTGCCGCATCTTCCGGGTACCGTTGCATATGGTGCAGAACACCGACCGCGCCACCTTTAACAACATCGAAAATCTGGGGATCGGGTTTATTAATTACTCGCTGGTACCTTACCTCACCCGCATTGAACAGCGTATCAATGCCGGGCTGGTTAAAACTACTAAACAGGGGCGGTTTTATGCCAAGTTCAACACCGGGGCTTTGCTACGCGGGGACATGAAATCCCGCTTTGAAGCCTATGCCACCGGCATTAACTGGGGCATTTATGCACCGAACGAATGCCGGGAGCTGGAAGAACTCAATCCCCGCGAGGGCGGTGATATTTATCTCACGCCGATGAACATGACCACGAAACCCGAACAAGCCCCGACAAAAGAGGAAGAATCCCATGCCGATGATAACCAAGCAACGGCTTGATATGCCCCTGAGAATCAAATCGGTCAGCGATTCCGGTGAGTTTGAGGGTTACGGCTCAGTGTTCGGACTCAAAGACAGCGCTAACGACATCGTTTTACCCGGCGCTTTTGCCAATACGCTGAAGCAATGGGGCGAAAAAGGCGGCCTGCCTGCGCTGCTCTGGCAGCACCGAATGGATGAACCCATCGGTATCTATACCGAAATGAAAGAAGACGAGACAGGGCTGTATCTCAAAGGGCGACTGTTGATTGATGACGATCCGCTGGCAAAACGTGCCCATGCCCATATGAAAGCAGGATCACTCTCCGGTCTGTCTATCGGCTACATCCTGAAAGACTGGGAATATGACCGGACAAAAGAGGCTTTTTTACTGAAAGATCTCGATTTATGGGAAGTGAGCCTAGTGACCTTTCCCGCCAACGAGGATGCCCGGGTGAGCAACGTGAAATCGGCCTTTGCCCGAGGTGATATCCCCAATCCCAGTCGTATTGAACGGGTCCTGCGCGATGTTGGACTCTCCCGCTCTCAGGCCAGGGTCTTTATGGAGGAGGGCTACGGAGCCTTGTCTTTGCGTGATGCTGAGACCGTCTCGGCATTAACTGCACTGGAATCATTACATTTTAACTAACCGGAGTTTTTGATGGCTATTGAAGTCAAAGATGTACAACAGGTTGCGCAGGAAATTCAGCAGCGTTTCGATGAATTCAGACAGAAGAACGATCAGCGTATTGAGGCAATCGAAGCTCAGAAAGGTAAGTTGTCCGAGCAGGTGGATACCCTGAATGGCAAACTGTCTGAGCTGGACAGCTTGAAATCCGCGCTGGAAGAGGAGCTGGCGGGGCTGAAACGTCCGGCAGGCGGCAGCAATACGCCAGCGGTGAGCGAGCACAAAGCGGCGTTTGCCCAGTTTATCCGCAAGGGCAAAGAAGACGGTTTGTCAGAGTTGGAGCAAAAAGCGATGCAGACCACTGCCGATCCTGAAGGAGGCTATGCCGTCCCGGAGGCGTTGGATCGCAATATTATCAGCGCGTTGAAAGAGGAAGTGGTGATGCGGGCGGAGTGTAACGTGGTCTCCGTAGGCAGCCCGAACTTCAAGCGGCTGGTGAATCAGGGTGGTGCTAACAGCGGCTGGGTGGGCGAAACCGATGAGCGCCCGGAAACTAAAACGCCGAAGCTGACGCCAATCGAACCGACATGGGGCGAGATTTACGGCAATCCTGCCGCGACCCAGACCATGCTGGATGATGCCTTTTTCGATGTGGAAGCCTTTATCTCATCTGAACTGACACAAGAGTTTGCTGAGCAGGAGGAGAGTGCTTTTACCCACGGTGACGGCAAAAATAAACCGAAAGGTTTGCTGGCCTACGGCAGTGATGTGCAGGAAGACAAAGACCGTAAATGGGGTAAGTTACAGCATCTGATGCTGAAAAAAGCGACCGAGGTGACCGCGGATGAAGTCATGCAACTGATCTACACCCTGCGTAAACCGTACCGCACCGGAGCAAAGTTCATGATGAACAACAAAATGCTGTTTCAGGTACGCACTCTGAAAGACAGTCAGGGCAACTATCTGTGGCAGCCGGGTCTGCAACTGGGGCAACCGTCTTCTCTGCTGGGTTACGGTATCGCGGAAAACGAGCAGTTTGCTGATTTGAGCACAGGTGCCGTGCCGATGGCGTTCGGTAACTTCAAACGCTGCTACACCATTTTGGATCGCCTCGGGGTGCGTATGTTACGTGATCCGTACACGCACAAACCGTTTATTCACTTCTACACCACTAAACGGGTGGGTTCTCTGCTGGTGGACAGCAACGCAGTGAAACTGCTGAAAGTAGCAGAAGGTAAGGCCTAACCACCTTATTATCAGGAGAGTACATGCCTTTTCCCACGCTTGATCTGCTTCGGCAGCAGTGCCGTATCGACAGTGATAACCCCGCCGAAGATGATTTATTAAACACGTATTCCCGCGCGGCCATCAAACGGGCAGAAAGCTACCTGAACCGTCGCCTGTATGAGAACGCAGTGCCGGAGGATGATCCTGATGGTCTGCTCGTTATCGACGATGTGGCACTGGCGATTATGTTAATTGTAGGGTTCTGGTACGACAACCGGGAGGCCCAGTCATTACCGATGGGCTTTCAGGCATTGCTGGAACCCTATCGTTTTATTCCGTTATAGGAGAACCACATGAAAGCAGGGGAACTGCGTTATCGCATCCGGTTACTTCGTCCGGTGAGCAGTCGTGATGAACTGGGTTCAGAAATGATCAGTCATCATGATGTTGCCACCGTCTGGGCGAAAGCCGAAGCCCTGTCAAACCGAAAGATCCGTACTGCTGACCAACAACAGGTGGTCGAGGTACAGCAATTTACCGTCAGGCCCCGGCGTGATATCGAACCGGGCTGGCTGATTGAACATCAGGAGCGGAGGTTCACGGTACGCACCATTGATCGCAACCTTGCTGACCGCGCAGTGATTACCACGGAGGCAGATGTGCGTCATGATTGAATCTGAACTTAAAGCCGATTTAGAACGGTTAACGAGCCTGCCGGTTTATCCGTTGATATTGCCCTCGACGGTATTAGAGGGAGTGACCTATCAGCGCATCAGCGATCCCCGATTTAATATCGGGCTGGTGGCTTCGCCGTTAATCGAAGCGCGCTTCCAAATCAGCATTATGGTGCTGAATGATTACACCCAGGCCCTGAGGCTGGAAGCGAAAATCCGTTCCGCATGGGAATCCGTGCAGCATGGCCTGCTCGGTGGTTATCCGGTGCAAACTGTTTCACGCGGGCTCTTGCATCAGGAGGCGGAAGAGCTGACCGGAAATCGCAAGCGTTACCGTATCACACGGGACTTTATCATCACTTACACGGAGAATCCGGCATGATCACAGCACAAACGACGGGATGGGCAGAGCTGGGACGCAAATTGCAGGCGCTGGATACCACTCTCCAGACTGACATGATGCGAAAAGCCGGTAAAGTTGCGATGCAGATTGTACAGGAAGATATGCAGGCTCATGCCGGTTATGACAAGAAAAGCAACGCCGCGCATCTGCGGGATAATATCCTTATCCGCACCACAAAATCCACGAAATATCAGGGGGACGTGATGATCACGGTTGGCCCGGCGAAAACACACCGCATGAAAGCACTGGCGCAGGAAATGGGCACCATCAAACAAGTGCCAAAACCGTTTATCCGTCCGGCGCTGGATTACAACAAACAGGCCGTTTTAAACGTGCTGGCGCGGGAAATCCGTGATGCACTGGACGGTTACAACCAATAAGATTGGAGTAAAACATCATGGCAACGTCCCCTGAATACGCTGTATTGCCGGTAGGTACTTTGGTGAAGTTCGGCAAACCGGGCGATAGCGTGACGCAAATGAAACCGTTAATTAACTGTAAGACACTGGGTGCAACAGGGCTGACCGGCAGTTTTGTCGACTGCACCACCCTGATGGATACCAATAAGCAGTTTATCTCCGATATGCCGGAAGGCCCGGAAAAATCCCTCGGTTTTATTGATGATCCGGCGAACGAAAATTTCGTCTCTTTCCTGAACGCGGCTGAAAAGCGCGAAACCGTGCAGTTTTACATCGCTCTGCCGAATAAACGTACTGCCACGATGGTACTGGCGCTTTCCGGCTGGGAAATGAACGACATTAACGCCCCGGCGAATGAAGTGATCCAGATGACCGTCAAAGGCAAACAAAACAACCTTGTTTGGGGTATCGCAGACATCAAAACAGGAGTGACCCAATGAAAGCACTGAAAGCGGCCTTACTCACTCCGCGTCCGCAGATTAAAGTGGTGGAACTGTTCGGTACTCAAATCAACCTGCGCCGGATGACGGCACTAGAACTGCTGGAGCTGGAAGAAAAAGCTGAAAAGCTGAGTGAAGCGGGAGACGGGCGTGGGGCCTCCCGCCTGAATGTTCAGATGGTATTGGATTGTCTGGTGGATGATAAGGGTAAATCTATTCCCGCCGATTATCTGCCCACCGCAGAGGAATTGATGATCGTCCATGATAACGCCACCCTGATTGAAGCCATCCAGACCGTGAAGCGTCATTCCATCGGCACACTGGAGGAGGCCGAAAAAAACTAATCTACTCGCCGTGGCTGCATTTTGCCTTCACGTTAGCTGAACAGCTCGGTGAAATCGACCCTTATCGTATCTTGTCCTTGCCTGCGTCCACGCTCAACGAGTGGCAGGTCTATTACCGACTGAAAAACCGCCAACAGCCAGACAGTCCGCCTGCTGCATCCGTATCTGCTCCGTGTGATACGGTCCGGGCACAGTGTGATGCTGTCATGAAATTATTGGGTTAAGTTATGGCTAATTTATCGACATTGACGGTCGGCTTGCTGGTTAATGCCACCGCGTTTAAATCCCGGATCATGGATGCCTATCGTTATGCCGGGCGGGAATCAGAACGTTTTACGGATAAGGCGGGATTGGATGCCAAGAAACTGAAAAAGACCTACAGTTCACTGGCATCACATATTAAATCCGTTTCCGGGCAACTGGCGTTACTGGCAGGCACCGGCTTTTCACTGAATACGGTTATCTCCCATACCCGTAAATACGGGCAGGCGTTATCTGACCTGTCCGCCATTACTGGTGCAACAGGCGAGCAGTTAAAGAAACTGGATGAAAACGCCCAACGGATTGGACGTACCACGGAATTCGGCGCAACCCGCATTGCTGAGGCGTTTAAGCTGATGGCCTCAGCAAAGCCAGAACTGCTGAAAAGTACCGAGGCACTGACGTTGGCAACCGAGAAAGCGGTGATACTGGCGCAGGCATCCGGTATTGATTTACCGGATGCGACTCGTGCATTGGCGTTATCGCTTAATCAGTTCGGTGCCAGTGCAGAACAGGCTGACCGCTTTATTAACATACTGGCGGCTGGGGCGAAATACGGTTCTTCCGAAATTAACGAAACGGCGCAGGCCATTAAAAATGGTGGCACCGCAGCGGCACAGGCAGGGATCAGCTTTGAAGAGTTAGGCGCAGCTATCCAGATACTGGCGGAACGTGGCATTAAAGGCGGCGAGGCAGGCACTGCCATTCGTAACGTGATACTGGCGCTGGAACGCTCGACAGACAAAAATCTGAAACCTTCGGTTGTTGGTCTGTCGTCGGCATTGGGATCCCTGACGGGCAAAAACCTCTCGACCGCACAGGCGGTGAAATTATTCGGGCGGGCGAATGTCAGTGCGGCGTCTAATTTAGTCACCGGGCGGGAAAAACTGGAAGAACTGACCCAAGCTCTGACCGGAACGCAGGTCGCTTATGAACAGGTCAGTGCGCGTGCTAATAACCTTGGGGCTGATCTGGATGTGCTGATGAGTGCCTTTGAAGGCATGGCTTTGAAAATCGGGCAGAGTGCTGACGGCTCATTACGTACCGGGGTGCAGGGGGCAACCAATGCGATTAATGCGTTGTCCGAAAACTTTAATCTGGTTGCCAGTGTGGCATTGCATACGTTAATTCCTGTGATGGCGACTAAGCTGACTGCGGGATTACGTGAAAATATGATGGCATGGCGCGCCACCGAAAAAGCAGCTCGTGATGTTGCTAAACAGCAGGCAGAAACCGCAAAACGGACAATTGAACAGGCCAATGCCACGCTGCGTTCAACGGAAGCACAGGGCAGGCACATTCAATATCTGGAAAGAACAAACCGTTTGCACGGTCTTTCCGTCAATTACGCAAAAGAAAAAAGAACCCTGATCCGGCAGGAAACTGAAGCTCTCAAATTGCAAACACAGGCAACCGGGCAACTTGAAGCGGCTAACCGCCGGCTTTCTTATTCCTATCGGGCATTATCTGCCGCCGGGGGAGTTGCCCGTGGCGCACTTGCCATGATTGGTGGGCCATTTGGTGCAGCGATGTTGGCGGGTTCAGCCTTGTATGGATTATATAACCATAGCGTTCAAGCCAGAGAGGGGTTGCGGCACTTAAAGGATGAAACCGTTGAAACGGTGGCTGGACTGCAACGTCTTTCCAGAATTAAGGTGGACGTCGAGCTTGATAAAACTGACGATGATATCAACCAACTGAAAGAAGAACTCAAGCAGATTGATAGCCAACTGGAACGGTATTCTCAAACCCGAATCAAGCGATTACAAAATCGTCAAAAAGGGTTCTTGAGTTTTCTTTATGAAGACCCGAAAGCAGTTGAAAAGCAAGGTCGGGTATTACTCAGTCGGCGAGAAGATGTTCTAAAAGGGATAGAAAATAAAACCGCCAGAAAGAAAAACCTGCAGGCAACATCGGTAGCGGGTATCTTTGACCAGCCACCGTCTGAGCCGCCAAAATACGAGGGGAACGGCACGGGTAATCCGTGGACAGGCCAGGATCTCATCAAAGAAGAGAAACAAGGCAAACAACTACTTAACCTTTATCAGCAGTTACGCAAGGAAATTGAGCAGACCCATGCCATCAGCCTGGATCGCATCCGATTCAGCGAGAAAGAAATGCTGGGTAAAATCCATGAAGTCGGCAAATCGGGTATGGCTTCGGAAAGTGAGCTTCAACGCTTAAAAGTACTCAATGCTGAAAATCACCAAAAACAGCGGCTGGAACTGGCAGAAAAATATGCTCCGGCAGCCGCATTGATCCGGCAGGAAAGAGACGCCAGTGCAGAACTGAAAGCGCTGTATAACGAACGGTTATTAACCGAACAGGAATACCTGTCCGCCAGTAAAACGCTGTATCAAACGTCGATGAAAGACAAATTAGCGGAACAGGCAAAGCAAATTGCCGCCCCGTATCTGGATAGGGCGGGGGAGGTCGATCCGGTTGTGCAACTGCAAAATCAGCTGACTGAGCAACAAGCGCTCTATGACAGCTATTACCGCAATGGCCTTATCAGCAAGGAACGTCATGAACAGTTAATGACTGCTGCCGCTTATCGTTCTAACGGCGCGCAATTGGCTGTCGCTAAAGATTTATACGCCTCGCAAGGGGATTTCCAGAAAATGCAGATGGATCTGCTGGATGTGGTCGAGCAACGTACGGGGAGTGCGTTAACCGGCATGTTGACGGGCACAAAATCCTTTTCAGAATCCATGCGGGAACTGTCGGCCTCACTGGCGCAATCTATTATTCAGGATCTGGTTCGTATTGCAGTACAGGCATTGATCACCAAAGCCCTCTTCGGTTTCTTTGGGGGTGCTATGGGAAGCATGGGTGCCAGCGCATTGTCTTCGGCGGGAGGCGGCCTGTCTTTGATGGGTTCTGGCACAACAATGACCCCGGATGTCTGGAAGAGTCCCATCATGAATGCGAAAGGCGGCGTTTATCAATCTGAGGATTTAAGTCAGTACAGCGGGCAGATTGTCAGTCAACCGACTCTGTTTGCTTTTGCCAAAGGCGGTGGGGTGATGGGGGAAGCCGGCCCAGAAGCGATCTTACCTTTAAAACGGGGTGCTGACGGCAAGCTGGGGGTTCAGGCCACAGGTAGTACGGGCAACCAGACCTTTAACTCCGTCCATATTGTGATCCATTCCGAGGGGACTCATGACACGAAAACATCGAGTGGTGCCGAGTCTGCGGGGCAGGACATCGCGAAATTTGTCGATCAGCGATTCAAATTTTTGCTGCATAAAAGTCTGAGTCAAGGTGGTGAACTCAGTGCTGCGATTAAAGGAGGCCGATGATGATAAAAACCTTTGATTTTCCTGTAAGGATAGGCGCGAGTGGCGAGTTTGAGCCGATTGTACGTGCTGTCCAATTCGGTGATGGTTATAAGCAGACATCCGGCGATGGGATCAACGCGCAGCGCGAAAATTGGCCCTTGTCTTTTGTCGGGACACTGTCTGATATCCAGCCGATTATCGCTTTTTTGCGTGAGCATCAGGGCTGGCGCGCATTTAAATGGCGTAATCCGCTCTCTGAACCGGGATTGTATCAGGCAGGAAAATTCACTGTTCAGGCCAATGGCGTTTATTTCACGCTCTCCGTGACCTTCACCCGTATCTATCATCCGTAAGGGATTTCATCATGACCATGAATGCAACACTTCAGCGGCTTGAGCCGGGAAGTAAAATTGTCTTATTGGCTGTCGATGGCTCGGTATTTGGCGGGCCTGTCTTGTACTTTCACAATCATCCTATCCCTTATACCGAGGCTGAGCTGGAAAATAGCGGGAACTTACCGGTGAAATCTCTCTGGTGGCAGGGTGTAGAATACAAACCGTGGCCCGTCAGCATTGAAGGGCTGGAAGTGACCAGTGATGGAAGGGCGGTATCTCCTACTCTCAATGTGGCCAATCTGGACGGCACGCTCAGTGCATTGTGTTTGGCTTACCAAAACATGGTGCAAGCGCGTGTCACGATCCGCATGACCTTTACGCATTATCTGGATGCGCGTAATTTCCCTGACGGCAACCCGCAAGCTGATCCGAAACAGGAAAAAATCGATGTTTTCTACATCGACAGCAAAACTCAGGAAGATAACGAAAGCATCCAGTTTTCGCTCTCTTCTCCCGCCGATTTACAGGGAATTAAAATTCCGACCCGGCAAATTCACAGCCTGTGTACATGGTGCATCCGTGGACAGTATCGCCAGTCACCGTGTGGCTATACCGGCACCCGTTATTTTAATGAAAGAGGCAAGCCGACTGATGATCCGGCCTCTGATGCCTGTGGGGGATTAATGAGCGATTGTAAAAAACGTTTTGGTGACACAGAGCAATTGCCCTTTGGCGGGTTTCCCGGTTCGGCTTTACTGAGGCGCTAACTATGACAATACTGAGAAAATCGACCACCCGCGCCATTATGGCGCATGCCCAAGCCGCCTACCCGGATGAATGCTGCGGGCTGATCATTCAGCAGCGTCGCCGACAGCACTATCTTCCCTGTCGCAATACCGCACCGTCATCCACGGAACAGTTCCGTATTCACCCGGAGGATTATACTGTTGCCGAAGACCAAGGCACGATTGTTGCCATTGTCCACAGCCACCCCGATGCGACGACACAACCGAGCCCGTTGGATATAGCCCAATGTGATCTGTCACAAACGCCATGGGTGATTGTTTCATGGCCGGAAGGGGATATCCGTACTCTGATGCCCATGGCAGGCATTAAGCCATTAATAGGTCGCCCGTTCGTGCACGGTATTTGGGATTGTTATGCCATCGTGAGTGATTGGTACAAACTGGAACGAACTCTTGAACTCCCTGATTTTGAACGTACCGATGGCTGGTGGGATCGGGGAGAAAATCTGTATATGAAACAGTATGCCGCTGCCGGATTTGTCGCGTGTAGCGGTGAATTACAGGCAGGGGATGTGATCATTATGCAGGTACAGGCCAATGAACCCAACCATGCCGGTGTTTATCTGGGTGACGGCCTGATGTTACACCATCTGTACGGGCAGCTCAGTAAGCGCGAACCCTATCATGGCTACTGGCAGGAACGCACCATCATAACCTTGCGTCACGCATCCGTTTCGGCGGATTTTTTGTTTAGGGGAGTCACATCATGAACACATTACGCACCGTGCGGCTTTACGGTGTACTGGGGACTCAGTTCGGCCGAGTGCATCAACTGGCTGTCTCTACCCCGCAGGAAGCAATCCGGGCATTATCCGTGCTGATGAAAGGGTTTGAACGCTTCCTGCTGACTGCCAAAGAGCAGGGGCTGACCTTTGCCGTGTTTAACGGAAAACGTAATATCAGCCGGGAAGAGCTGGTGTTTTCCGGACAGGACGATATCCGCATTGCGCCAATGATTATCGGCAGCAAAAATGCCGGTGTCTTTCAGACTATTCTGGGCGCGGTCATGGTGGTGGCCGGCACGTTCTTGTGGGCAACCCCGTTTGGTGCGCCGATGGTCATGTCCGGGGTGGGGATGATGTTGGGTGGCGTGGTGCAAATGCTCTCACCGATGCCGGGCGGACTGGCCCGGCGCGAAGATCCCGATAACAAGCCCTCCTATGCGTTCGGGGGACCGGTGAATACGGTTGCGCAGGGCAATCCCGTACCTATTGGCTACGGCAGACGCCGCATTGGTGGCGCTATTATTTCAGCCGGTATCTATGCTGAAGACCAACAATAACGTGCTGAGGATGAAGTATGGAAAAGCAGCCCATTTTGGGTAATAAAGGCGGACGCCAGCAGCCACGCACGCCGGTGGAAGCACCGGACTCGCTGCAATCCACTTCCTATACCAAGATCCTTCTTGCCCTCGGTGAAGGCGAATTTGCCGGCGAGCTGGATGGCCGACGTATTTTTCTGGATAACACGCCACTTATCGGTGCCGATGGCTCGCCTAATTTTGAAGGGGTCAAATGGGAATTCCGTCCCGGTACGCCCCATCAGGCCTATATTCCCGGTATGCCGGCGGTCGAAAATGCCCGAACGGTGAGTGCTGAACTGGTCAACTCGTGGGTCACGACGGTCACCAATACCCAACTGTCAGCGGTTCGCCTGCGGTTATCGTGGCCCCAGTTGCAGCAGCAAAAAGAGAACGGAGACACGGTGGGTTATCGCATTGACTATGCCATTGACCTTGCCACTGATGGCGGCGCTTTCAAGGAAATCCTGAAAACCGCTGTTGATGGCAAAACTACCACCAAATATGAACGTTCCCATCGGGTAGATTTACCCGCTGCTTATTCGGGCTGGCAGGTGCGCCTTCGGCGGTTGACGCCAAAACAAAACAGCAACCGGATCGCGGATGCCATGGTAGTGGAAGCCATTACTGAGGTGATCGACGCTAAATTAAGCTACCCGGAAACGGCCCTGTTATTTATTCAGTTTGATGCCAAACAGTTCCGCAATATCCCGCAAATCACCTGTGAGCCGAAGATGCGCATCATCCGCGTGCCCGCCAATTATAACCCGGACAGCCGCCGCTATTATGGTAGTTGGGACGGCACCTTCAAATGGGCATGGAGTGACAATCCGGCCTGGGTGCTGTACGACCTGATGATCAATGACCGATTCAGTATCGGCATCCGGGTGAAAGCGGAAAACCTGACTCTGGCAAAATGGGATCTGTACACCATCGCACAATATTGTGATCAGATGGTGTCGGATGGTGAAGGTGGCGAAGAGCCCCGTTTTACCTGCAATGTGTATATTCAGTCACAGGAAGACGCCTGGGTTGTGTTGCGTGATATTGCGGGGATCTTCCGGGGGATGACGTTCTGGGCCAATAATAACATGAACGTGCTGGCGGATATGCCCCGTGACAGGGATTATCTCTTTACGGGGGCCAATGTACGTGACGGTAAATTCACCTATGCCAGTGCCAGTGAGAAAACCCATTATTCTACGGCGATGGTGAGTTGGTCTGATCCGCAGAACGGCTATCAGGATGCGATCGAACCGGTGTTTGAGCATCGCCTGATACGTCGCTATGGTATCCGGCAGGCCGATATTACCGCCATTGGTTGTACCCGCCAGAGTGAAGCTATCCGGCGTGGAAAATGGGTACTGTATACCAATGAACACGACCGGACCGTCACCTTCACTGTTGGACTGGAGGGGCGTATTCCTCTGCCGGGTTACCTTATCGGCATATCGGATAATCTGCTGTCAGGAGCCGGCAGAAGTGGGCGTATTCAGGCTGTGCCGAGGCGATATATGCTCACGTTGGATCGGGTGCCATCAGCAAAATCGGGGGACTGGTTGGTCGTCAACCTGCCTTCCGGTAAAACAGGAAAGGATCTCATTACCGCGATCAACGGACAGGACGTTTCCGTGAGTAGCGGTGGCTATGCTTATTCAGATCTCCCGGAGGCGGGGGCCGTCTGGTCCATTGAATCCAGCTATAGCGTGGAACACCCTTTCCGGGTGATGGGTATCAAAGCAGGGGAAGACGGTGTCTCGTTTGAGATTACGGCAGTTGAGCATAACCCAGACAAGTATGCGCTTATCGACAGGAACACCCGTATTGACGAACGCCCCGTGGCTACTCTTCCACCCAGTGTTCAGCCCGCGCCGAAGCATGTCCGTATCGACAGTGATACGGCAATCAATCAGGGTATAATCACTGCAACGTTGCAAATCACATGGGATGCCGCCGACAGTGCCGTGGCCTATGACGTCGAATGGCGTAAAGACAACGGCAACTGGATAACCGCGCCCCGGACGACCGCCCGGCGTCTTGAGGTGCCGAACGTCGATGAGGGTCGTTATGAGGCACGGGTCAGGGCGATGAATGCCGCGGCAATCTCCAGTCTTTGGACGACCACACGGGATACCCTGCTGGAAAGATACACAAGGCCGCCATCGGAACCGCAGTCCTTCCAAACCACGCCGCTACTTTTTGGTATTCGGTTGGACTGGGATTTTGCTAATCCGGCCGATATTCTGCTGAAAACGGAAATTGGCTACAACAAAAGCGGAGAAGATGATGACACGTTGCAGTTCGCTGATATTGCCTATCCGCAACGCACCCACACGTTGCAGGGGCTGACAGCCGGGGAGAAACTGTACTTTCGGGCACGGCTGGTGGACAAATCAGGTCATGCTTCAGCGTGGACGTCTCTGGTCAGTGGCCACGCATCCAATGATACCGGCTGGATAGTGGAAGCCAGTCGGGATCATTTTCTGGATGCCGAAACCGGGCGGTGCTTGCAGGAACAGCTTGCTGAACAGGCCAGAGTCGATACGCGTCACAAGCAATCCGCTGCAGAGAATGCGCAGGCCATTGAGAAATTGCATGACATGCTGAAAGATCTTCAGCAACGCACACGGTAATCTGCTAACGATAGTCTCCGAGTATCATTATGGGTTCGGCTCCCATGGGTTGAGGAGCGTCACCCCTGAGGACTGAAAATCGGCTACGTTACGCGTGACTACCGTCATACCATGCACGAGCGCTGTCGCCGCAATCAGCGCATCACGCTCGCTGCATCTGTCTGGTACGTGCAATCGGGCGCAGCGTTGTGCTACGGCTGTATCGACAGGCAAGGTTCGTTCAGAGAACTCCGGTAAGACATGTTGCTCCAGCCACGCCCGCAGTATAGCCCCCTGTGTGGCGTCCTTACGCTCAATCAATAAAATGCCAAGTTCTAATTCCATGATGGTGATGGCGGACACAAAGAGATCGGCGGCATCAACTTTTTCAGCCCATGCCGCTACGTTCGGATCAGCCTTCCCAGCGCGAATTTTTCGTAGCTCGGACACGACATTGGTATCGAGTACATACATCATGAGAAATCAGCCGGACGAGTGCCGATAGTCACGGGCTGGGGTTCAAACTCAATGTCCGCAACGCCCGGCATCGCCAGCGAATCGGCAATGTTGCGATGCTGCTTTGTTAGCAGACGGTATTCTTCGATGCTCAACAGCACATGCGCAGGCTTGCCGCGATCAGTGATGAATACCGGGCCATTTTTGGTTGCTTTCTTCGCGCGGGTCACATCCTGGTTCAGCTCCCGGCTGGAGAGAGTGGTGATAGTCATGGTTGTACCTCCTGCTTAAATTAGCTATATAGGTACATTACTACATTATAAATAATAGTGCAAAGTTTGTTCACTTTGCCATTTTCCCAAATGGCGGCGGGTAATACGGCTGTTGGTTTTACCACTCTTTGATGTCCGGTATGAGGCAGCTATTCCGAGCCGATAGTCAATAGAAATGGAATACATTCGCTGTCGTTATTTTGCGAGCCGTTTTGCAAAGGTCATTTTTGTCAGTGGCATGTTATTTGGGCGGGGGATAGAGTGGCGGTGAAAATTTAGACGCGGCTTTAACGTGCTGGAAACACGATAAAACCGCTAACCACAACAACTACAGGACTAGTTCTTATGGCTAACGCGCATTCTACTGCAGGCACTCGCATTTACAAAATTTCCCAACCGGAACGTTATCAGAAAGTGGTTTACCGCCCCAAGGGGGTTAACCGCACGATCCCTGCCATCAATTTAAGCGGAAAATGGCTGCTGGAAGCCGGGTTCTCTATTAATGATCCGTTAAAAATCAGAGTGATGCCTGGTTGTTTGATCATCACGGCCCAAAATTTTCATGAACTGTGGCATTGCTTAAAAAGCCTGAATGAAGGCGAATGGGATGATATCGCCGTGGCACGCTGGCTGCGGCAATTTCCCGGAAAATTAAGTAAAAAGCTACCAGGATAAACTCATAATGCCATGTTTTATCAATTAAAACACAATATTGAACGCTCCTGCGTTAGTTGCGCTTTGCACTGAAATGGCAAAATTTTTCTTTTGCGAAGTCGCTCGCATTTTATTTTATTAATCAACAAAGAAGGAACCTATGGAACTTAAATTTTCTACTGAAGACGCTGCAAAACCAGAATGTGTGTTAAGTGGTGACGATATGCAGCAGATGGGATTTACGCCCAATACCCTGTTTCTTATCCAGCAATATAACAACGGGCTGATGTTGACGTTGGCGAAGCCTGACGATGATCCGGCTACCCTGTTCCACGCAGTGGAAGATGATCCGAAACAGGGCATTGATTGGGTACGTGACAATGGTGAGCTGTATCTGGCTGGCGATTGGTTAACGGAAACCGG
Source organism: Xenorhabdus budapestensis (assembly GCF_002632465.1). Classification (GTDB taxonomy): domain Bacteria; phylum Pseudomonadota; class Gammaproteobacteria; order Enterobacterales; family Enterobacteriaceae; genus Xenorhabdus; species Xenorhabdus budapestensis. The sequence continues at coordinate 38,275 of NZ_NIBS01000017.1, forward strand.
TTTGCTGGATAACCCCGTTCAAATTGCTTTCGGCTACGGCAAGATTATGTTGATGACAGGCTCTGACCTGATACCTGTCTAAACCGTATAGTACTTTTTTATTGCTAATTGCATTGATGTGTTAACTATAGTTGACACATCATATCATTTATATACAATAATAAGGGGTACGCATGATATCCATTGAAAGGACTCAAGATTTTGAAAAATGGTTAAAATCCTTAAAAGACAGAATAGCCAAAGCCAAGATTTTAATCAGAGTTGAAAGAATGGAAGAGGGAAATTTTGGTGATGTTGAACCTGTGGGAAACGGAGTTTCGGAACTCAGAATACATTACGGGCAAGGCTATCGTGTCTATTTTGCTAATAAAAATAATAAAATCATATTATTACTCTGTGGCGGAGATAAAAGCGGCCAGCAGGCAGATATAAAGAAAGCCAAACAACTCGCGAAAGAATGGGGATTTTAAAATGAAAACAGCACCAAAAAAATTCGATGTTGTGGAGTTTTTAGAAACAGAAGAAGATATTCAGGCATACTTAAATGCCGCTATCGAAGAGAACGATACAAAATATTTATTTAAAGCGTTAGGCAACATTGCCAGAATAAAAAATATCAGCCAAATTTCTAAAGAATCAGGAATAAGCCGAGAGGGGATATATAAGGCATTATCCGGCGAAGGCAACCCATCGTTTAATACGGTATATAAAATATCAAAAGCACTGGGTTTGAAACTACATTTCATCGGGACTTAATCCAACCCTATTTTTAACATAAATAAGTTCTTTATTGATAAATTACATCATTACGATGTAATTTATCTTTTATTAACAAGGTCATTCAATAAACAAACCGCGAAGTATGGTTATTGTTTTCCTCCTCAATCAACTCTTTCATAATTGAGCAGAAACTGAGGTTTTCTGGAACAGAAACAATGCTGTTATATTCATCAGATTTCAACTCCATTGAAAACATGTCCTGACCATTTTCCAATAACCGGAGTCTATCCATCTTTTCAAGTTGGAAAAGAAGAAGATCATCTGCTGTTTTGATGATCATTTTCTCCACATAGGTTTTTCCTTTGGCTGAACCAGTATAATAAAGTTCACGTATCGGTTTATATTTTTCGGGTAAATTATCATTCAACGGAGCCAGTAAATAGCTACGTATCTCTTCTCTTTTTTTTATCATCTGATCATAAATATATTGATATACAGTTATCATGGTATTCCTTTTTGATTGTTGAAGTGAGAATATCACCTCTATGCCATGCTATAGCACTGCGCGCTATGTCAGGCGCATAACAATAAGCCGGAAGATCATGGGGATCTTTCCAGCTTTGTGTGCTAACAGTAGTGAAAATAAATGTCACTAATTAATTTTCCATCGTCTTGCATAACTGTTTTTACACCAAATTTATTAAGGTCTGCCAATATTCCTTTTACTGGAACATTTTCTCGTTGAATATAAATGTATAGCTCTTTTTTTCTTTCATTATCTGGTATGTACTTATCTACCAAATATGTAAGATTTTTTCTCAGTTCTTTCTCTGTCATTCTCTTCAATTTTTTATCTGCCATATTTCTACTCAAAAAAATAATAGTTATCCCTGACAGCGACGACACTCGCAAGATCCCGGCAACAATACAAACGTCAGCAGGTCCAACTCAGGATGTGTGTACTCATTGGCGACTATAAAAGCGCTAAGGGTAGAGATTGATCTGCTCTTAAAAAGAACAAAGCCGGAAGATCATGGGGATCTTTCCGGCTTTGAATTTATCACTTGTATTAGCTCTTTCTTATTTTTTGGTAATAATAAGCAACATCAACCAAGGTTGATATGACCCCTGTTTCATCAGGCCAATCCATGATAAATCTTGGATAAGATGGCTTATAAACTTGGGGATTCATAACTCTTATCATTTCCTCTAACTCTTTTTTTACCTGAGTTAACACATCGATAGATAATGGTGCATTCTTCCCACTTTGATGTAATTCAATTGCATCCTGAACCAATTGAAGAGCATCAATCAAAAACGTTTTACCCGAAGTTTTCATTTCATTAGAGATCCATATTTCCACGGTTCAAGTACAAACATTTGCTCTGCACCACCAGTATACTGAGAGCCAAATTCATATTGTGGTGCTGCTCGCCCTTTGATGATTGTCGTTCCTGGTTTTATCTGAAACTGTTGGATTCCTGTCATTCCATTCCAATCAGGAGGCAATGCTAATCCACTCCTATTGGTTTGCGGGGTGAAAGTTTCAAACACATATTGTCCTTCAGGTCTGGCTCTTTTTCCAAAATCATGGAAACGTGTACCGTAAAGGCTATCACTTGCTTTGTGTACAGACATTCCAGAAAGTTCAAATGAGTCAATGACCTGTTTTCTTTGATTTCTACCTACTCCCATAGAACGCAAATATTCGGATGCATCTCGAACTCCTTGATATGGATGTGGAGGTTCCCCTTTGTTGCCTACCCCGCCCGCAAGCCCATACGGATCGATCCACTTCGCTGGATTATGCACATACCCGTAAGGATTCACGCCCCCCAACAACCCAATAGGATCGGCCGAGATATACTGCGCCGTCTCCGGCGAATAATATCGGTGCCGATTATAGCAAAGCCCCGACTCCGCATCCTCATACTGCCCTAAAAACCGCAGGTTACAGCCAACATGATAATCCGGATTATTGGAGGCGATGACCTGAAAACGTTCTGCTTTGCCCCATGTCGTCAGCCGCTGCGCCCAGACCAGTACCCCTTCCTCGGACAACATTTCGCGCGGCGTACCCTGATGATCACTGACAATATAGTGTAGCTTGCCTTTTTCAAAACGTGCCGACGGCGTTAATGAACCGGGTTCATATAACCAACGGATACACTGACCTTCCACGGGGGTACCGTCGGCGTAAATCAGCGCTTCTTCGATAAGCTGGTTGCCGCTCCACAGGTAATCCTGCCCCATGATGGCATCGGCTCTTGGTGCTAAATCCGGTTTGCCTGCCAGCCACAACTGTAAATTAGCCGCGGCCAGTTTACCATCGTGAACTTTCAGTTTACGAATTCGGCGCCCAAACGCATCGTAGCGATAATGCCAACGCGATCCATCCGGGGTTTCACTGTGGGTAAGCTGATTTTGGGTGTCCCAGCGGTAGCGCCAGATTTGGGGGCGGAATCCGTCACGTTGTTTGGTTTTTTCCACCAGACGTCCATTGTCATCATAGCGATAGCGGATATCCCCCTGCTGCACCACCCGCCCGGCTTTTTGACGCTGCGTGATTTGTGCCATTGCGCCGTAGGCATCCACAGGCAAATGTTGGTTCAGGTTACCGTTAGTATCATAGCTGAATTGCTCTTCATGCGGACGCGCACCCTCGAACAGAGTATGCAGTATTTGGTCGTTGGCATTGTAACGGTAACGGGTTTGCCCCCAGCGGCTGTCGTCAATCACTCGCACATTATGAGCACGGTCATATTGCCAGCTCCGGTTGACCGCAGAGGCTTGCGGAGGAAAATGTGGGTCATTCTGTGTCAGCGTTTCCCTGAAAAATTGGGTAGCCTGTCCTGCCGACTGATGCGCCAGTAAACCGGTTGCGGTGTAGCGGCTGGCAAGGATAAAACCGTTGGCACTTTCGCGTACCGCTTCCCGCCCCAGTGCATCATGCTGGAATGTCAATGGCTCATGCTGGTTGAGCTGAAAGTGATTCAGGTCCCCCGACAGGTTATAACCAAAGTGCAGGGTATTGCCATCCACACTTTCACTGACTGGACGTCCGGTTAGGTTATCCCATTTGCGAGTGATTTCCCGTCCATTGATACGTTCACAGATCGGCTGGCCGGTGGTTTTGTCATACTCGTACTCAACGATAGCATCGGCATTAGTGGCTTTCACCAATTGATACCGTTTGTTGTATTCGTAAGTAGTGGTGTTTTTAAGCACCCGTTGGTTTTCTTCCGGCTGCCAGCTTTCCTGTTTGACCAGTAAGCCCGCAGTGGAATAGTACCAGCGAAGTTGCTGACCATCGGGATAGCTAGTCTGTATGCGGCGCCCCAGTTTATCGTACTGATATTCGAGGGTACGTCCGGTAAAATCGGTTTCCCGGATGATCTGGCCAGCGGCATCACGCTCATAGCGATAAGTTTCACCCGTGGAGGTGGTGACCGAATTCAGACGGGTCAGACGGTCATAGCCAAAGCGCAAGATAGTGCCATCAGGTCGGGTAACCTGATTGAGCAGGTCAAATGCGCCGTAAGTGTAGCGAGTGGTACGGCCTTCGCCGTCGGTGACCGCCACCACGCGCCGTTCACTGTCATATTCCAGTTTCTGAGTAACGCCATCCGGCAGTTCAACTTCGGTCAGGCTGCCATTGAGGCTGGCATGGGCGTCACTGTAGCGGTAGTGGGTTTGTTGTTTAAGGGCATCGGTGATTTGGCGCAGGCGACCCAGTTCATCCAGCTCCAGCCCCGTGGTTTCGCCGTTTGGCATCATCACGGCGGCGAGGCGCTGGTGTTCATCATAGGCGTAGTGCCACGTCTGGCCGTCCGGCAGCAAGCGCTGGCGTAATTCACCGTGGAGACCATATTGGTATTCTTCCCGATGGCCGAGCGGGTTGGTCAGCGCGGTCAGGTTGCCCTGTTCGTCATAATGCCATTGCCAGCGTTCGCCAGTAGGGAGGTGGCTTTCGGTCAGTTGTCCGTGTTCGTCATAAGCATAGACAAAGGTCTCTCCCGTCGGCAATACCACCTCGGTCAGCGCCCCGTCCGCATTGTAATCAAAGGTCGTCATCTGCCCTGATGGATTGCTTTCCCACATCAGCAGGCTGCCTCGCCATTGGCGGCGGGTGATGCGCCCTAGCGGGTCAATTTCCCGTATCACCAGCCCGTTTGGGTCGTAGTGGTAGTGGGTTTCGCCTCCTTCGCCATCCAGATAAGTGGTAATACGGGCGTTATCATCGTAGCGGAAGCGGTCATGCCAGTAGCCACTGGGTGAGGTGGTACTGAGTACCCGACCGCGTTCGTCATAGGTTATCGTCAGGTCAGTTTGGTCGGTATCGTGCCAGCGTGTCATCCGTCCCTGTTGGTCGTACTCGTGCCACAGGTGGTTGTGCTGGAAGGCATCACATTCGTTCAGATACCCCTGCGGATCATACTGGCAGGTCAGCAGGCGTTGCCCGACAAGTTGGCCATCGCGGATTTCATGCATATCAAGCGTGTGGAGCCGACCATCCAGATATTGCAGGCTTAACCGCAGGCCGTCATTACGGGTGACTTCAATCAGCCGGGCGTGTTTATCGTAGATAAAGTCAATCCGGTTCTGGCGTCGGTCAGTGATGGCGGACAATTTTCGTGTGCTGCCTGAAATCGGGCTGAAATGGTACGTCAACTGGGCGAGGCGGTCAGTCAGGCACAGTTCGCCTGTCAGTTCTCCCGTCAGCAGGCAATGGGGAAGATGTTGGTTACGGGACAAGACCCGGTTATCCGGAGTGACAAAATCGTAGACCACGCCATCGGTATGAGTATAGTGCATTTCCCCTTGACCGATAGCCAATTGCAGTGACCAGTCATCTGCCCATTTGGGACCGAACAGGCCGTGTAAATCCGCGGTGGAGCGGTAGGTCCGGTTGAGGCTTATCGGCAATAACCCCGGTATGGCCAGCACCGGCCAGACTTGCAGGAAGTCGCCGGTGGTCATGTCGACCGGGTCGCCCTCTTTGGTCGATAGCCCATTGTCATTGCCGTCTTTTTTGTTGGACGGTGTGGCGTCATCTTTGGGCGGCACTTTCTGGGGTTTCGCGTCCGGCGCGTCCTGGGGTTTTTCTTTGACTTTGGCGCCGGGTGCAGGTTTAGTGGCTTTAGCCGTCGCTTTCGCGCCTTGTTTGGCCGCACCTTTGACCAGCCCGCCCACGCCCGTAGCCAGGCTGACGCCATCAAAAATCAGCGCCCCCCCTTGTTCCGCCTTATCCGTGATGTCGAACCGGATGGCATCCACATGGCTCAACTCAACGGCCTTATCGACAACCTGCTTATTCCATGTATCGGCGGCGGCAAGAGCTGTATCGCCTAACGCGTCAGCGCCCGCGTATTTCAATACCGTACCAGAAGCGGACATCATGGCAGCAGGCATACCTGCTGTCGTTCGAAAGAGGAATTCACCCACATCAGGCACCGTATTCCACACCCCTTTTGCGGCACCGATGGCGGCTTTTCCCGGATTATCCCAAGCGGCACCCAGTTTTTCTCCGGCTTCTTTCCCCCATTTTGTTACGCCTTCTTTGGTCTCATCCCACCATTCTCCGGCCTTGTCCAAAAATCCTTTTTCTTGCTCGGTTTCCGGTGTGACGGCAGCATTCGCCTCCTGCGGCGGATTCGTCCCCTGTGATGCCTGACCGACGATTTTACCTATCGTGTTGCCCGTGCCGCTCGGGCTGTCATCGTGCGCTTTAGTAGGCAAAGACTCATTCGGTTCAGGGGGAGTATGTTTCCATTCCTCTAACGGAAATTCCCCGCTTTTGAATTTATCAATGACCTTGACGGCAAGCCGGCCTTCAGCTTCTGTAATCTGTTCAATATCCTCGGCGGTGAGCCAACGATTACCCATAGTCTCTTGTTGGATGAGGGCGGGTATGTGTTTTTGGATCGCTTCCGCCTCAGCCAAGGTCCGGATATTGTAAGCTTCACAAAATACTTTTTCATCACGGCCACCGGTAATGCTAATCGTTTCTCCCATTGCGATTCTTCCTTATGCTCCATTCATCCAGAATTCATCCCCATGGCGCAGCACCAGTTTGTTACCGGCCCGGACGGTTTGGGTATGCGCTTTCGGGTGGCATTTTGCGCCCACGGTGCCGCTTTTCACGCCGTTGGCCACCCCGGGCTGGTCGCCGAGTGTTTGCGGCACAAAACTCTGGGCGAAGACCACCACTGGTTGTCCATTGGCCCGCACCGATTTAACCGGCACATCGCTGCCCGCCAGTTTGGCGATGACCGGGTACGGAATGGGCGGGGTTGACGCGCCCATCGGGGTTTTGCATACGTCCGGCAAGATGCCGACTATCAGCCATTCGCCCGCAGTGCGGGCAATGTAGTTATCCGCCATGGGCGGTCTCCTTTTCAGGTTCAGGGGGGGCGAGTTTGAGTAACGGAGCATCCGGATCGATTTCAAACCGCGCCTCCGCCACCCGAACCGGCAGGCTGGTTTTAAAATTCAGCCGACAGGTGATATGCAGGGTCAGGGCATCGCTGTCGAGGATCAGCGTATCGAGGCGCATCGGCACGGGGAGCAACCCTCCTTCGTGCATCCGCAGCAGAATAAACGGCCGATGCCCCGGCAGGGTGACGTGCAGGTTGCCACCGGGAGTCATGCTCTGCAGGCTCAGCGAGATATCGGTGTCAGGCCAGTCAATCTGCTGATCCGCGGGGGCGCCGTTCCAGTATCTGAAGTCGAAGTCTTTGGGCAGATAAGGATGACGGTGGGCAAGCCAGTCGTCATCGTACGTGCCGGCGAGCTGGCGGCGGGGTAGCCACGGACGGCCGATAAAGCCCATGCCCTGCGGTTGGCTGGCTGGGGTATCGGCAGGCAGTGTTCCCCCTAGTTGAGCTGCAAAATGTTGGGCAGTGAACTGAGCATCCGGCCGGATAATACGCGGCGCAGGGTAACGGGTGAGCTGTTTCGCGTTGGCATACCACGGAGTGATAAACCCCGTTCCCAGCGGATTGCTTTCACAGGCGGCGTGAGCAATCGGTGATTTTTCTCTGTCCGGGTGCTGCTGGCGTTGTTCGGGAGTGAGCAGGTCACCTTCTTGGAGGTGCTGACTTGCTTCTTCGTCAGCATAGATTTTGCACTGACCGCCAAAGGCATAGCGGTAATCCAGCGGCAATGTTGCAAAGGGTTTCGGCGCGGTCAGTTGCCAGTTGCCGCCGGCATCGCGGATGAATTCCCGTTCGCCGCCGACGGTGAGCGTCTTATTGAGCAATGTTTGCCCCTGTTTGCTCTGCACCTGTAATCGAATGGGGAATTCGGTACAGGGCTTACCTTCCGGCGCATATGCTGTGCCATTGACAATCACATCACAGCGCGGTTTAAACGGGGCGAGGTCACTTTCCTGCAATACCGGTGAGGAGTTCATCGTCCCACGATATTCATCCTGTAAGCATAGAGGCGGTGCAGGCAGTAGTTCGGCATTATATTCCCCCTGCCCAGCAGGTAGGAGCTGGTAGCCAATTTTCATCACCACAACATGATGTTCGGTATCTTCGATATCGAGCATCTGATAGTTCATGACCGCAAAGGGGGTCAGGTTACGAAATTCCATCTCAGTACCTCCTTATCAGTTCAGATCGATATCTTTACCTGTGATTTGCATCGGGCCACTGGCCTCAAACTTGAGTTCACTGCCCTGAATGGTGATACGTCCGGCACTGTCCATGCGCAACACACTCAGGCCGCAGCGCAGTTCAATTACATCCCCGACTGCTATGGATAGGGTGTTTTTGATATTCACCTTTTTGTGCTTACCAACCGTGATAATGTAGTTCTTGCCGGTGGTCAGTTCACGCACCTCTCCTACGGTTTCTGTGCTGTTGAGTGTGACCGTCTCTTTTTTATTCTTATGAACCCTGATGGTTTGGTTTTTCTCCACGGTCTCGGTGTGGTTGGCGATCACATGAGTATCGCGATTGTTCAGTACCTTGGTATACATATCTTTCTGCGCATGTAATGCCAGCTGTTCACTGCCCTTGGCATCCTCAAACAGCAATTCGTTGTAGCCTTGACCCTTGTGGGTTTTGGAACGAAACGCCATCTGGGTCTTGCTGCCCGGCAAGGCACCCGGCGGGATGTTGCTGGCATGGTAAGTACGTCCGGTGACTATCGGTTGATCGGGGTCACCGTGCAGAAAGTCCACCACGACTTCCTGTCCGATACGCGGGATAGCCAACATCCCCCAGCCCTGACCGGCCCATGGTTGGCTGACCCGGATCCAGCAGGAACTCTGGTCGTCGCTGCGTCCGTATCTGTCCCACGGGAATTGCAGGCGCACCCGACCGTACTGATCACAGAAGATTTCTTCGCCGGCCGGGCCGACCACTTTGGCGATTTGTGGGCCATTAATCACCGGTTTGGGCAACGGCGCCGGGCGCCAGTTCTGGTTCTGTCGGATGAAGGAGAAGTGGCTGTGCAGCGTCGTGCCGGAGCCTGAGCTGGCGGTTTCCAGTGCCTGTGGCTGGCTGCCGCTGTGGCTGGCAGAGACGGTCTGCCATGACTGATTCAGGTCTGCCCGGGGATGGTTATCGAGGATGAACAGTTTGCCCGGTTGCAGGGCGATGGCATTGCCGCTGCCCTGTCCGGTCACGGCGTCGCTGCGCAGCGCCTCCAGTCGGTAGCGGGTAAAATCCTTGCCATGAGCCTCGTCCTTGAAGCGGCCCGGATAATCGTAGTGCTCGTAGTACAGCTGTTGCAGGTTTTCGTCTCGTATCTGCTGGTGAAATTCCGCCGGCCAGGCCGGGTTCTTGAAAGTATAATCCTTAAGTTGCACTTGAGCCGGGCGTACCTGCGCGCTGCTGGTCAGACTGCTGACCACCGGTTCGCCCAGCGTGCTGCCTTCTCCCGGCTGATAGGGCAGGCGGATGCCCGGTGGCACTGAACCGCAATCGTCGGCAAACACCAGTGTATTGCGCCCGTTACTGCATTCGAAGAAGTAGAAAATGCCTTCTTCGGCGGTCAGCCGTTGCAGAAAATCGAAGTCACTTTCCTGATACTGGAACCAGCTCAACTTCCAGTGAGGTCTGGCTAAGTAAAATAATTTTTATAAACTACAACAAAATCAGTGTGATCTCTTATTTTTACGTCTAGTTTAGTCTGTTGCAATCAATATGCAGTGCGGGGCATAATCTGGGGCACTTACCATTTGATGATGACTATTCGATTACAGAGATACCCTAATAATGAAACTCACCGCCCGACAAGTTGAAACCGCAAAGCCCAAAGAAAAAACCTACAAACTTGCCGATGGCGGAGGTCTCTATCTGGAGATCACGTCACGCGGATCTAAATATTGGCGCATGAAGTACCATCGCCCTACCGATAAAAAAGAAGACCGGATGGCGTTTGGTGTCTACCCAGCCGTATCATTAGCCGAAGCTCGTGCTAAACGTGATGAAGCTAAAAAGCTGATGACACAGGGCATTGACCCTAAAGCAGAGAAAAAAAGTCCATCTTCTCCGGCCAAAGTGAATACCTTTGAACAAGTCGCCCGTGTTTGGCATGCCAGTAATAAGCGCTGGGATGAAAATTACCGCCAGATAATACTACGTAGCCTTGAAAAATATATTTTCCCCTGCATTGGCACGCGTGATATCACCACATTACGCACTAGCCAACTTTTAGCTCCAGTCAAAGCCATTGATGAACAAGGCAAGCATGATACCGCTCAACGTTTATGCCAACGCATCACTTCGATTATGCGATACGCCGTCCAGAATGATATTCTGGAATTCAATCCAGCTAACGACATGGCAGGCGCACTGACTACCGCAAAATGTCACCACCGCCCGGCTCTGCCCCATGAAGATTTACCTGATTTTCTGAGACGCTTATCTACCTACCGTGGACACTTAATATTCAAAATAGCCGTCGAGCTGACACTATTAACATTTGTCCGCGCCAGCGAATTAAGATTCGCCCGCTGGCAGGAAATCGATCTTGAAAATGCCCTGTGGAAAATTCCTGCCACACGATCCCCCATCAATGATGTTCCCTTTTCTGAACGCGGTATGAAAATGAAAACTGATCACATTGTGCCTTTAAGCCATCAGGCAGCCCTGCTTATCAAAACCCTGCACAAACTGAGCGGTAACAGTGATGTGATGTTCCCCGGCGCTTACCATTCCACGAAAGTCATGGATGCAACAACTGTTAACAGAGTCTTACGCAACATAGGCTACGACACTCAAACCGAGATATGTGGACACGGATTTCGCACAATGGCACGCGGGGCAATGGGGGAATCAGGTCTTTGGAGCGATGACGCCATCGAGCGCCAGCTCAGCCATATCGAACGAAACAGCGTTAGGGCAGCGTATATCCACACGTCTAAACATCTGGATGAACGGCGGCTGATGATGCAGTGGTGGGCGGATTATCTGGACGCCAACCGGGAAAAATTCATCACGCCCTATGACTTCGCCAAACCGCTGCGCGACCGGAAAAACCGATAATGCAACCTAAAAATTAATTCTCATCGGGAGAAAAAGAGTTAACGCTGTTCATTATGTCTTGTTTTTTCAATAATCCTCCTGTCATCCAACAACGTCCACGATGAGCGCTCAAGGACTCGGTAACAGGAGAATAAAACATGACAATGGCAGCATTGAAAATCAGTCTGATCCGTCTGCCGGAAGTGCAACGCAGAACGGGTTACAGCAAGGCGTGGATCTACAAATTGATTAGTGACGGCGCATTTCCACAGAAAGTTAAAATTGGCCTGCGCTCCGTGGCCTTTATTGAAACAGAAATTGATCACTGGATTGCGCAGTGGATCGCTAAATCACGGGCGGCATAACGAATAAGAGAACATGACATAAGAAACAAACTATAAAACACAACGCCCCGAAGTGCGCTAACACTGCGAGGCGTTTCATCAACAATCATTAAGAAAGGTAAAAATGATGGCTGATACACAGTCTAACCAAACTCGACCTAAATTTACAGCCCCAAAAAAATCGGGCAATCAAAAACCGCTTGATCTTATCCAGACCGTGAAAACCTCCGCCATGTATTCTTGGTCTAACCTGCTGCCTGCGTGTGGTATTGATATCCCTGCAAAGGGTAAACATGGTGCTTGCCCTGTCTGCGGCGGTACTGACCGTTTTCACTTTATCGATGATCACCATCATGGCAACTGGCATTGCCGCCAGTGTGATATTCCAAACTATGGCGATGGATTGGATTTAGTGGCAAAAACTGAGGGGATCACGATTCTTGAAGCAGCAAAAATTGTTGCAAATGCTTTGGCATTACCTTTGCCAAAACCCAAGCCAGCCAAAGAAATCACTTATCCAATACAGCCGATTGCCGAAAGAATCGCGGCACTGATGGCGCAGACTATTTCCGGACAATCGCCTTATCTGACGGCAAAAGAACTGCAATATCCTAATCAGCGTCTGCTGAAAGATGGTACGTTGTTATTACCGCTGACAACACTGGATAAAAAAGTCACTGGCGCTCAGATCATCAAACCCGACGGTGAGAAAAAATTAGTCTCTGGCAGCCAGAAAAAAGGTGCGTTTATTTCCATCTCAGAGCTGGAAGATCACCCTGACACAGTGATTATTACTGAAGGTTACGCTACAGCACTTACGGTTAGCCAACTCTATAAAGGTGCTGTTCTGGCCGCACTGGATGCAGGTAATTTGCTCTCCGTCGCTCAATCAGTCCGGAAACGCTGGTCTGACACGAAAATCATCTTTGCTGCTGATAATGACTGGCATCATCCCGACGAATTGGATAAAAACAGCAAGCCAAAAACGAATGTCGGCAAGGTTTCGGCAGAAAAAGCCGCTCTTGCGGTTAATGGCTGGGTTACGTTGCCACCGACTGAGTACAAATCTGATTGGGACGGTTATCGCCAGAGTCACGGAATTGAAGCAGCAAAGCAGGCTTTTGGTGAGGGGCCTTATCAACCGGCATCAATCAAGAAAAAAGCAGCCGCTCAACCTAATGATACCGAATCTTCCAAGCTGACACTCTGCCAGATGGGAGCCAGCCAGCGCGGAGAGGTCTTGCTGGTGCGTTATGATAATGACTTAGCGTTGGATGGTGCTTCAGAAACCGTGCATCACTATGATGGCACTATCTGGCGTCCGGTCAGTGACCGCGATTTAAAGCGGGAAATGGTCGCGGCTTTTATGGAAGAGAAACTGCCATATTCACCGCATGGTATCAGCTCCGCCGTGGATGCTCTGAAATTACAGCTTCCGATGATGCAACCGCCAGAACGCCACTTAATCGGGTTCAGCAATGGCGTATTTGACCTGAAAAGCTGCCAGTTCCGGCCTCATCGTAAACATGACTGGCTGTTGCTGGCCAATGATGTCGCATTCAATTCCCCCGATTCAGGGGAAACCCTGCAAGATTATGCGCCTCAGTTCTGGCGTTGGCTCAACCGGGCAACAGCCAACTGTGAGCACAAATTTGATCGGGTACTGGCAGCCCTGTTTATGGTGCTGGCGAACCGTTACGACTGGCAGCTATTTCTGGAAGTTACCGGGGCTGGAGGCAGTGGCAAAAGTATTTTTGCTGAAATCTGTTCCATGCTGGCAGGCAAAGGCAACACGGTTTCTGCAAGCATGGCAGCACTGGAAAACCCACGGGAAAGGGCGTTGATTGTCGGTTATTCTCTGATTATCCTGCCAGACCAGACCCGCTATGTAGGCGATGGCTCTGGAATCAAGGCAATCACCGGCGGCGATGAAGTTGCTATCGATCCGAAGCATAAACAACCCTATTCAACCCGTATTCCTGCGGTCGTACTGGCAGTAAACAATAATGCCATGAGTTTTAGCGATCGCAGTGGTGGTGTGTCACGGCGTCGGGTAATTTTCAATTTTTCTGAGATTGTACCGGAAAATGAACGTGACCCACATCTGCGGGATAAAATTGCAGCAGAATTGCCCGTCATTATCCGGCATCTACTGCATAAATTCGCTGATCCACAAATTGCAAGGCGATTACTGGCAGAGCAACAGAAATCAGAAGAAGCACTGGATATCAAACGTGGCACCGATCCACTGGTCGATTTCTGCGGCCACTTGATTGCATCTGATGAAGCTGACGGCCTGTTAATCGGTAATGCGGAAATTATGCCGTTCAATCCCCGCAAATACCTTTATCATGCCTACCTTGCTTACATGAAAGGCAATAACCTGAATAAACCCGTTTCCGTAACCCGCTTTGGCATGGATATGCCGGGCGCACTGGCAGAATACAATCAGCAATACCTGCGCAATAAAAGCAAACACGGCATTCGCAGCAATTTGAGCCTGAACATTGAAACCGCTATCGAGTGGATGCCAAAACTGACAAGGAATAACCTGCCAGAAGAATAATTTTTTTCTTTATTGCTGATAATTTTCAAAGGAATATAAAAAAGTGTTCACTACTGTTCACCCTGTAATTTAAATCAGATATATCAATCTGTTATAGGGTGAAGAGTTATTTTTAAACTGTTCACAACTATTCAACCCTGTTCACCTTTTTTCAGCTTTGGGGTGAACGGTTGGGTGAAGAGTGGTGATGAGTTCAATTTCAAGTCATCACCCTTTAATAATATGAATTTAAATAAAATATTTAAAGGTGAACAGGGTGAACAGTTTTATCCCTATTTCTTTAATACGGTGGGGGTAAACAAAAAAGTTTTCTCTGGCAGGTGTTTTTCAGCTCTCCGATTTACCGGGGTAATGTATTAGCCCGGTAAATCGGAGAAGACAAGCGCAGCGCGTCAGTGCGGTTTAAATATGTTGCGCTTTGTGAAATTAACACTAAGTAATTTCCTGGTTTTATTTAAGAAGAGTGATTAATCACAATTTATCGGATGTACTTTTATTCATCGTTGTATGTGTAAATAATTCTACTGTATCCTGCTAAATAACGTACCTAAAGTCTGCAACAATGATTTCATCATTAAATGACTTTTGATAGTCAGACTCTCATTAAGGATTGATATACCCAAAGATTATGGAGCGTACAAATGAACAGGGTAATTGATAAAATCAGTCAGCGACTTGATCGCTCTGGTTTAGTATTTACGCTGATTACAGAAAATCTACCCGAACAAACCTTTGCTGTTGTTGATTTTTCCCTACACGAATCACTTTCTTCCCTCTTCCGTCTGGAAGCGACCTTGACCTGTAAAACACCGAATCTGGTCAGCCAAAAACCGGGCATTAACGTTGCCGATGTTCTTGACCGGAATGCTGCTTTTGCCGTTCACCGTAACGGGCAGATTGAACGACAAATCACCGGAATGGTGACGCACTTTTCACACATGTCTACCGGGCGACATACCAGCCACTACCATATCACTATTCAGCCTCTGTTATGGCGCGCCTCGCTGCGGGTCAATAGCCGGATTTTCCAGAACCAGTCCGTGATGGATATTGTGGAAACCCTGCTTAAAGAAAATGGGGTACGCAATGCTACATTTTTGGTGGGTTACAAACACCCGCCACGGGAATTCTGCGTTCAGTACGATGAAAGTGATCTGGCTTTTATGCAGCGTTTGCTGGCTGATGAGGGCATTTTCTATTATTTCACGTTCGACCAGGAACAGCATGAGCAACGCATCGTTTTTCATGATTCCTGCCTGTCGCTTAATAACGTGATCACTGTTCCTTATCGTCCTGAAGCTGATGTTACTGGCTCAACAACAAGCATTCAGCAGGTTAGCTGGTCAGAACAGGTTGGTGTTGCCACCGTGACAACCAAAGACCGGACATTTAAGAATCCACGTATGAACCGGGAGTTCTGGTATGAAGGGCATAATCTAGCCAACCAGCGCACGCTGAAAAACTACCACTATTACGATTTTCCCAGCCGTTATAAAGATGAAAATTTGGGGCAACAAGTCAGCCAGTATCGTCTGGAATACCTGCGCCGGGATACGCAGCTGGGAAACGGCAATGGTGACTGTTTTGCTATGTGGCCGGGGCAACTGGTTAATTTTGAAGATCATCCCAATGAAACCTTGAATGACCAATGGCAATTAATTCAGATAACCCACTCAGGCCAACAACCTCAAGCTGATGAAACCCAGCACAGCGGCAGTGGCACGTGGCTTTCCAACCAGTTTACTTTCACCAGCCGCAAAAACTCCTATCGCCCTTCTCCCTATCCGAAACCCAAAATGGAAGGGCCGCATATTGCTACTGTCGTCGGGCCGGAAGGCGAAGAAATTTTTTGCGATGAATATGGGCGCGTCCGTATCCAATTTGACTGGGATCGGTACGGTAAACTTGATGACAGCAGTTCTTGTTGGGTGCGTGTCAGTCAGGCATGGGCAGGGACATTGATGGGTATGATCGCTATTCCCCGCATTGGTCACGAAGTTTTGGTGGATTTTATCCACGGTGACCCTGACCAGCCGATTATTGTTGGTCGGGCATATCACGCCAATAATCTTCCGCCGAATCGACTGCCGATGGCAAAAACACAAATGTCAATCCGCTCGAAGACGCATAAGGGGCAAGGATTTAACGAACTGCGTTTTGAGGATGAAAAAGATCGTGAAGAGGTTTTTATCCATGCTCAGAAAAACCTCGCCATTCAGGTGCTCAATTCACGCGACGAACGCATCAACTATAACCGCACAACCAGCATCGGGCATGACGATGAATTGGTTATCGCCAATAACCGTAAAGTCACGGTTGAAGGCCAACAGGAGCATAAAACTGCCGGCAGCTATCTGGAACAGATTGACGGCGACCGTGCGTTACAAATCAAAGGCGATTTGTCTGAAAAAATTCAGGGTATTGTCAGTATTGATGCGCAGGGAGATTTGACATTACAAAGTGGCAGTAAGCTGACTTTGCGTGTCGGTGGGAGTTTTGTGGTGCTTCATGCTGGCGGCATCGATATTAAGGGTGCCGCCATTAATCTGAACTCCGGCGGTAGCCCCGGTGATTTATTGGCGCCTGCCAACCCTGCTATTTTGCTCGCGGCAGCCAGTGAAGGTTCAATGTTCGTCGCGCACTGTCCTCTGAAAGATAAGGAGAATCAGCAATGAGTCAGGAAAAACTCTACGCCATTATTGATGGGGCAGCAGAACCGGATTTATTTTTAGCCTTAGAGCGTTACGATCCGCCTTCTGCCTGCCTTTATGGTGAACCGCTCCAGCCTGAGCTGGTTAAAATCGCACCCTATCTGGTACAGGTTACTGAAGAAGTTAAAATCTGGCTGGAATGCCGCAGAACGCCGTGGGGTATTTTTGTTCACAGCGAAGCGGACATGAAAACCGTGCGGCAACATTTACGCAAATACCTGCAAGTATTGCTACCTAAACAGGAAAAACCCGTTTTTTTTCGCTTTTACGATCCGCGTAATATCTGGGATTTTCTCGGCATCTTGAGTGACTGGGAGCTGCATTGTTTTTTAGGGCCGATATCGCGCATTACGACACTTTATCTTGAGGCTGAACGCACGGATAACTTTGCTAAGGTGAGAGAACCTTTTCCCGTTGGTGCAACCAGCAAACGAAAAATGCTTGTTATCAACGAAGTTCAGTTGGAAAAAATACAGGCCATTTTCACTGAACGTTATATCGAAAAATTAGCCGGGTTTATCCCTGACTGGCTGGAAAAAGCGCCTTTTAACTTTATTCCTCACATCGATACGGTGGAATGTGCCCGGCAATTTTTTGACTGGTTCAGTGAAAACGGCATTACAGATGATCGTAATGTTCGTGGATTACTCCAGTTCTTTATCCTCCGGCATTACCTCACACTTGATGATCTGCCGAAAGCAATCTATTCCCAATTAACTGAGTACGGTCAATCGGGGCATATGCGTGCCGAACGTTTGTTAATTCAAGAATTGGGTCAAGTACCGCTTTAATCAAAAACAGAGAAATTACTATGGGTAACGCAGTTAAAATTGGCGATATCGGCACAGAACACGGCAATTGTTCCGCAACGCCTGTTATTACCGGAGCCAGTACCGTCAAAATTGATGGTGCTTATCTTGCGCGACAAGGTGATGCATTAGCACCTCACAATTCTCATCCACGAGCCATTTCCGGTGGTTCAGGTTCTGTATTTATTGAGGGAAAGCCTGCCGCCAGAACAGGTGATGCAGTGGATTGTGGTGGCGTTGTGATTGGCGACGGCAGCGTCAATATTGGTTAAGGAGAAATAAAATGACATCAACAAAAGCAGGGTCAGCAGTCTGTGATTGTGATAACCCGGATGATTGTACTCATAAGATTGATGTAACACTGGGAGATAAAACGTTTAGTTATGAACAACTGTTTCCTTTTCCTGCTACATTGTATTATGTGGTTCCTAAACCGGAAGATAAAGCGGATAAACCTAAAATTCCTATAAAGTTAAGTGCCGTTAGTAAGGGCTGTATTTCGCACAATCCAAACTGCCCCATTGGGAATTTATCGGGTGAAAATGGAATGCCTGTAGCACAATTCTCACCTAATAAACCGTATGCAGGAGAGTTGGTCTATTCAAAGAAAATTAGTGATTTTTCTCTTATGGAAAATAGTCCGATAGTTATTTTACAGCGTTTTTTGAGCAGAAACTTTAGCTCACATATTGAAGAAGAACTTTTTTATGTCAGAGCAGATGAATGTTCAGGAAAACCATTAATAGATAAAAAATACAAATTAGCGGATAAAATTTTAACCGCTACAATAGGCAATAAGGCGATTCTTGGTTCAAACATTCACCTTGTTCTAAATGAAAAACAAATATTTAATGTTGCTATTGGTGCGTCAGAAGAAATTGAAAAATTTACCGATGAACAAAGAAGGCAACAACAAAAAGAAACCAACAGAAATAATGGAATGCGACATAAAGGTTCACAAGGATGGCGCAGAAATACACAGCCTTATGAAGTTCGTAATTCACTAACAATTGAAGGCGAGATCACGGCTGAAAAAGGCACTGAAACACGTAGCTGGTCAAAAGAACTTGAGTTTGAGTTTAAAAAAAAGAAAAAGAAATTAGGTCCAATTGATACCGCCATCGATAGTATTGGTAAATTCAATGATCTTCTTGCATTTGGGCATGATCAAGATAAGTTTAGGGTTATTAATTTAGATCTTATTAATCCCTTAATTAATATTAGTGGCAGTTATGAACTTGCGCATAATGATAAATATGAACTTTTCTATAAATATAATGCTGATATTACAGCAACACCCTTAGTCGGTTTAGAATTACGTGTTGATGTTATCCAAATATTTGCTGCCTATTTTAAAGTCAATAAAGTTGTGGCTAAAATACGAGAAAAAGGAGAAGAGCTCGAACAAGAAGTCAAGCAAGGTAAAAACGGGGCATTTTATGGTGTACAACTAGATTTAATTCTCAGTGGCGATTTGAGTGTTATGTTTGGTTGGGAGTCTGATGATAAAGGTGATTGGTCTTTTAAAAAAGATACGATGTTAGAAACTGGATTTGGTATCAGAGCTGAAACCAATATTCGTGGGGGTGTTCGCTATTATGCTGTTAATGGCTATTTTGATGCTTCTGCACAAATAGCAGCCAAAGTATTAGTGGCACTAGAATCTACAGAAAAAAGTATGGAGTTAATACTTTATCATGATGGAATACAAGCGTCAGCGAGTATTAAATATGGGGCAAGCATTAAACTCAAAAAAGATGATGAAAATCAATGGGAAGTACCTATAGAAGATGAATATGAACCAATGGAAAAACCTTGGGTGTTTCAAGACCCACTACCAAAAGAAAAATCTACTTACAGGATCTCTTTGGGGTAGCTTGTTATTTTTTGCATTATTAATGACAATAAAAACCGCATTAGGGAAACCAACAATGGAACATAAATATCTCGTCTCATTTAATACTCAGCGTAGTTTATGTATTTTAAAAGTAAATGGGATGTTAATGCTAGAAAACACATCCTCACGGACAGGAACAGAATCAAGTGGTTATAATATATCGGCTTTTTTGGAGAATGGATCTAATACAATAGAATTATTAATGGGTCGTATATCAATTGATAGAGATACAGAAAAATTTCATCCTGAATCATGGTGTGAAGCGACAATTAGAAAAGTTGCTTCACATGATGAACAAGGTGAAATTATTAGTAATATCAAGTTAACTGTGGATGATAACAGAAACGTTATAACGAAAAATTCGATAAATTTAAATGAAAAATTTGATTATGCAAATTTATCCACAAAAAAAGGAGAGAA
Source organism: Xenorhabdus budapestensis (assembly GCF_002632465.1). GTDB lineage: Bacteria > Pseudomonadota > Gammaproteobacteria > Enterobacterales > Enterobacteriaceae > Xenorhabdus > Xenorhabdus budapestensis. The sequence goes on from NZ_NIBS01000017.1 coordinate 58,223, forward strand.
AAATTTATTTTCGGCTCAAAAAACATTTTCAGTAAATAGTTTACCAAATTGGATGTGGATAAAAGCGCAGCCAGTTACTGATAATGATTTACCAGCTATAAAAGCATTTTATCAAGAGATTAGTAGTGCTTTTTCTCATCGTGATCTGGATAAGGTATGGAAAATGAGCCAGCCAGCATGGGAGGAATGGGCTATAGCAGACAATAGTAGCGCAAAAATATTTTTTGATTCGATGGATTTTGACGAAGATATAAGTGGTAATTTTTTTATTAAAGAACCTGAGTGGAATAAATATAAACTGGTTAGTTATAAAAATGGTCGTCTATTCCGTTTAGAAAAAGGTGTTTTTGGTTCTTCTCCTGTCATCTTTCACAACAAGGAAAATGGGAGAAATACGACTTATAATCCTTACTTATCTATAATCAATGGCAAAATCGTTATTTCAAGGTAATTAATTTATTAGGCTGGTCAGTTATTAATAATACTGGCTGGCCTTGTTTATACTAATTTAATAAAATTATTAAATCATCATTAACATGGTTTTAATAATGATTTCGTTAGATAAATCATATGATGAAATATATTATAACAATATGGTTAGTTTTCACTTTAATAGTATTTTCCCGTTATAATAAATGATTTTTATCAAATAGCAATATCTATTATTGCCACAATTATAAAAATCAGGTAGTCTAAATCAACTTAAACGCTTTTTAGCGACAGTAAAACTCCCGTAGCCTGAAAGGGAGAGCAAAATTGCGGTACATCTGCCCACCTTTGGAAGCAGATATTGCCAAGACATCTAAACCCTCGTCTGGCAATGAAGGTCTCTTAAACTAAAAATACGCCCAAAAGGTGTTTTATCTTGTCACTGAAGTGTGTTGAACGTGGGTTCGTACACTGGCGTTTCAAATCAACATAAATCCTATTTCTCTTCAATGAACAACAGGATAGCTTTTGCGTATCTGTTCATACTTTTATCTATCCCTGTTTGAATTATTCAACAGACAATTTTTCTACAGCTAATCCATCAACATGACTACCGTTTGACATTTAACCTTACGGCGTTTTGCTGTGCCTGATGGCACTTCAACGTTCGCACGATTTTTGTTGATTGTTTACAGAACTCAAGGCGTCACTTTTTGCGGATTTATCGCTGAAAGTGACGCCGCAGCCAAAGGACTATTCAACCCAGACAGGCTCACGCCTGCTTCACCCCACAGTGAATCTGACACTGCATTTTTAGATTGAAAAGGAGAACTTGACGATATCGAGGCTGGCTTTTTTGCCGGTGGGGATGACCTGCTTATGCAGGCGGCAGTACCGTGTACTCAACCGATACCCCGCAATACCTCAACCTGCGTTCACTCTGGCGCACAGATATCGATCAAGGGCAAGGCAGTTATTTTCTGTTTTGCCAGAATGGTCGCGCGCCAGAGATCGCATGTTGTCAAACATCCGCAAGGGGAAGCCAATGAGTCGATTGATTAAAGAATTAAAGTTTTTTGCCCGTAAGAGTGGTGGCAGCCATAAGACCTGCCATGATCGTATTCGGGTTGCGGGACGTTTGGGCGCGTTGTTACTGAGCCTGAATATTCAGGTCAAAAGCCTCAAAAATTTGAAAGCTAAGCATGTGGAGCATTACGTTGATGCCCGTTTATCTCAGGGGATCGCCAAACGAACGGTGCAAAATGAAATGTCCGCACTACGTAATATCTTCCGCATGGCAGGCCGGGAAAAACTGGGAACCTCGCCACGTTTGAGCAGTCTGGCATTGGGAACAAGCGGCACCAGCCGCGCCGGAACAAAACAGGCGATCCCTGATGCCGCGTTTCAGGTTATTTATCAAAAAGCGCTTGAACGTGATGCTGGATTTGCCGTCACACTGAAACTCGCCCGATTGCTGGGGTTACGTTCTCAGGAAGCAGTACAATGCAGTGCTTCACTGAAAAGCTGGCGTAAGCAATTAGAGCAACCTGAGCCGAAACTTCAGGTTGTTTTCGGTACAAAATGTGGCCGACCAAGACAAACTCGTGTATTGGATGTTGCAGCGGTAAAAGAGGCTGTAGAACAGGCCATTATTATTGCTGAACAACGTAACGGCAGATTGATTGATAAACCAGACCTCAAACAAGCCATGAACTACTGGCGAGCACACACCACAAGGATTGGTTTAACCGGCTGTCACTCTCCTCATAGTTTGCGCTATGCGTGGGTGCGGGATGCTCTGGAGTTTTACCAACAGAATGGTTTTAGCCGTCAGGAAGCAAGAGCATTGGTATCAATGGATTTAGGGCATGGTGATGGGCGCGGGCGTTATGTTGAGCGAGTTTATGGCCGTTAAACTTAGATGTTCAGTTATTGTCTTAGGTAAAACAATAAGTTAAAGTATTCCCGCCATTAGCCAAATCTAATGGTCAAGGTTTAGCAGCCTTGAGCTAAGAACACTGGTAGGATCTTTTCTACCAGTGCGCCTGTTATCACCCTTTCAATGGTGGTTCGGGCGGGGGAGACTCACGTCTCGCCGGAATCTTAGCCCGGTCTGCTAACCCTGCCTTGAATCACCACCATCAATATTAATTAATGGAAAGGGGTAACAGGAATGAATAGCAACAATATTCAAAATGATTGGCACCAAGCTGATATTATCGCTGCATTACGTAAACGTGGTACAACCTTAGCGGCTCTCTCTCGTGACGCGGGACTTAGTTCATCAACATTGGCAAATGCACTCAGCAGACAATGGCCTAAAGGCGAATGGATAATCGCTGACTATCTCGAAATACATCCTTCAGAGATCTGGCCGAGCCGCTATTTTGATCAGCGTGGTCAGCTTGTTGAGCGCAAGGTTCGCAGTAAACCACAGGAATAACCCACTATAATTTGTGATCGATGTCGTAAAAATGAATATTTTTTATCTCAAGCCCTGAGCGTAAAATGGCAGCAAAATCTGACCATTTTTAACCCTCAAGGCTTTTTTGCTTTAAGGTGATTAAAAATCACACAATTAATGATATAAATAAGAAAAATCAGTCATATATGAAAAAAAATAAACAAAAAAATCTTGGGGCATTAAAAGGGGCATAAAATGGTGTCAAGATAATATATATTTTATATTCAATTGATTATATTGATTTCCGATTTCTGATACTGCACGCAGAATTCGCGCGCCGGGTGAGGATGGCGCAGGCTGAAGATCACATCTCGGATGTTGTGTTCTTTCAGGAGAGTGGTGAGGATGGTGGCGATATCCTGCTGCTGGAAAATGCGCGAGTTCTGTCTCAGGGTCGTGCGCCACAGGTCAGGGCGGATAGTCATTTGGTAGGTAGTCTGGTGCAACCCGGTATTACCCTGCTCAAAGCGGGAAACGATCCCTGTGATGCTGCGTTGTTCGATACCGTTTTGCAGAATGGTCAGCGTGGCGGTGCGATCCAGTACTGCCGGAAAATCGATAGCCGGGTCGGCGCTCGCCAATCCCACACTCAGGCTGAACGGCTGGGAAAAACTTTCGTTCAGCGTGAAATCGGTCACGACAAACGTCTGCGGCGGTAAGCCGCCTGCGGTCAGGGTAAATTGCAGGCCACTCGGGTCACGCCCGCCCATCAGCATCTGGGCGGCTTTTTCCAGCGCTTTGGTGGCCGCATTCTGCCCCCCGGCTGCGCGTTCTGCCAGCCCCTTTCCACCGGTAAAACCGCCACCCGGGATTAAGCCCGCTGTGCTTGTAATGCCGCTGCCTGAACGGCCGCCTATTCCGCCGGCAAAACCGCCGCCCGGAATTAAGCCTGCCGTTCCTGCAATGCTGCCACCTGAAATGCTGCCGCCTAATTTGCCTGCAACCTGTTTCGCTTTCTGAACAGCCTCTTGCCCCTGCTGAACAAGGGCTTGTCCTTTCTTCAATTTATCGATGTTCTTCTTTATTGACATGGTGTGTCTCCCTGAGATGATGGAACGTTATGTAATAGGCATCCCACCTGATAACAACGCAGGCCATAACATTCGGGTACAAGATTTAAATCTAATTCACATTGTTTCCGACAAATTTGTTAATTAAGGACGCAATATGTTGTTTTTCGATAATTTGAAGGGACTCTGTTGTCCGAATATATCGGCTGATCCGTGATAAGTAAAATGAAGGCAATAATAAATAACGAAGGAGTAAAGTCCAAATTAAATAAAGTGAAATAAAAAATGGCATCCGACAATAACAGCGTAAAAAATTAAAATGATTGCTGTTGAAAAATAATATTCTTAGATAGCGTATGTGATTAGTGTATCGAACTACTTAATGTTTATCCATAAAAGGTGTTTTTTCGTAACGTCATGAAATAAAAATAAAAAATAGGTAACGAATTTGACAAAATCATGATCATTTTCATTTTATGAACTCGATCACAAGAAATTTTTTTAGAAGTGAGGTTTTTAATTTCTGTCTTTTTTGTTTAATGAAATAATCATAACAATAAATGATATATTTGTATATAATATATAAATGAAAGATATTAATTCAAATGAAAGTAAATATTGCGATGAGATAAATCCTAAATGAAAACAGACAAATTAATATTTGGCATATTTGGCATATTTGGCATATTTAGCAATATGAGGATTAAGAGCCTATCCCAATAGGATTATATTCCAGACAATTAAACTACAAGCCAAATGAAGCATGGCTTCATAATTTTCAACACGTTTTTCCCAACGGACCAGAATACGACGAAAACGATTAAGCCAACTGTGTGTCCTTTCAACAACCCAACGGTTCACTTTAAAATCATCTTGTTCGGCCAGCGCATCTTGTTCTTCTTTTCTTGATTGTATGCAGGGGACGTATCCACGGGTTTTTAATTCTTTTTCCAGCCATTCCGCCTCATAAGCTTTATCCAGATGGAGTGGGGTGCCATAACCCCGGCGTCCTGTCTGTAAACCGTCCAGGGTGGCTATAACAAGTCTGATATCATGAATATTAGCGGGCGCAACGGCAATCGCTAATGGCAAGCCCTGTCCATCCGTGAGCAAACTTCGCTTTACGCCTTGTTTTCCCCGGTCTGTTGGGTTGCGGCCTGTTTTTTTGAGCCGGCCAGGGGCGCTTTAGTCAAACAGCCATCCAGTGCCAATTTGCCCCAGTCGATAGCCCCTATTTTTTCACTGGCGAGTAAGCCATTTTGCCAGAGTCGCTCAAAGACGCCTGCCGCCCCCCATTCCTGAAAACGGCGGTGGGCACTGCTTGAAGAACAAGTCCCTGTGGCATTGAGGGCATTCCACTGGCATCCGGTTCGTAACACAAAAAAGATAGCATTCATAGCGGCCCGATTATTGACACGGCGACGATGGCAGCCCAAAGGGTGATGGGTTTTATGCGGAGGGAGTAAGGGTTCAATTTTCTGCCAGAGTTCATCAGAAATGAACCATTGGGCTATTGATTTCTTATTCATGAAAAAATCCCCTAAATGTAAAAAAACAGGCTGACTATAATATCAAATACCTCCTATTGGGATACACTCTAATACTACAGCCGTAGCTCATCATGTATCATGATAACGCTTCTTTTCTTCTCCGCATAAGGGGAGGTGTCAAATGCTGCACACACCGGCTCACTCCTGGGAACAGGCGCAACTGGCATTACATGCTCGGTTGACTCCCTTGTTTCACCCTGGCGGTTCACGCCAACACGGCCTTGATTATCTTCGGGGCTTACTCAGTGACGTTGAACGTAAAAATAGCTGGCAACTGGCTGAATGGTTAGGCGAAACGTCACCCGATAATCTGCAGTATTTATTGGAGCGTGCCCGCTGGGATGTCGACGTTGCCCGCGATATTCTGCGTGACTATGTGACGGAACATTTAGGCGATGAACACGGTGTACTCATTGTTGATGAGACCGGCTTTATCAAAAAAGGCAACCATTCTGTCGGCGTACAACGCCAATATAGCGGCACCGCTGGCCGAGTGGAAAACAGTCAGATCGGCGTATTCCTGTGTTACGCCGGCAACGGTGGCCATGCCTTGATTGACCGGGCCTTATACCTGCCCAAACAGTGGACGGAGGATCGTCCACGTTGTGCAGCCGCCGGCATTCCTGATTCGGTGAGCTTTGCCACCAAACCCCAGCTCGCCCGGCAAATGCTGGAACGGGCATTCAATGCCGATATCCCCTGTCGCTGGGTCACCGCCGATGCGGTCTATGGGCATGATCGCCGTCTGCGATGCTGGCTGGAGGCCCGGCATCAACCGTTTGTATTAGCTATCCCTAAAAATGAACCGCTCTGGTGGCAAAAACCTCAATATGTCAGAGCCGATGTGATTGCCGCCAGCCTGACCCCCGACGATTGGGAAAAACAGTCAGCGGGGTTAGGGACGAAGGGAGAACGGTGGTATGACTGGGCGCAGGTTCCTCTCTGGCGCTTACAGCTCAGTGAAGAGGAACGGTGTTATGGACATTATCTGCTGATCCGGCGTAGCCGGGATGAGAAGCAAGAACGGACTTATTATGTCGTCTATGCCCACGAAGACCAGGCAGATCTCAAGACACTGGTTCAGGTAGCAGGGTACCGCTGGGAAATTGAAAGCGGTTTTGAGGAAACGAAAGGGGAATGCGGTCTGGATCACTACGAAGTACGGCGGTGGCAGAGCTGGTATCGACATATCACTTTGTCATTATTGGCCCATGCGGTACTGGCTGTTTTGCGAATGCAGGAGAAAAAAAACACCGGAGGGGCTGATAGCCCTGAGTGTGTCGGAACTGCGTAAGTTATTGTCAAAACTGATGGAAAAGACAGGGGGAACCGTAGAACAAATTTTATATTGGTCAAACTGGCGGCGGCGACATCAATACCGGGCACAGCAATATCATTACCGCCACCGAGGGGCACATCTGATCACGGAGCAGTTACGGCTGTAGTACTAAGTCAATCCAAACAACTCAGCTTTGTTAGACAACTGCCCGGATTTCAAAGGGCAGCTTTCTGCCCTATAGTGAGAGTAATTTACTTTCCCATTGCGCTATAATTTCCCGTTTTTCTTTCAGATAGTCGTAGCGATCGTAGTGTTTGGTTGAGACACCGGGTTTTTTATGGTTCTGCAACCTATCTCTCATCTCAGAACTGATCCCCATCTCTCCTGCAAGCGTCTTAAAGGTTCGTCTGATATCCCTTGGTGTAAATTTTTCAAAATCATAGCGAGCACAAAATTTTCGGATCTGCTTGGCATATTCAGCAGTGAGTAAATGACCTTCTTTAGTGTCTCCGGGAAACAAGAACTCTGAGTCTGGATATTGTTTGGCTTGGCATTCTAATATTTCAGTTGCAGATTTACACAATGGAATTACGTGGTAATCACCGTTTTTTGAAATATGAGGTGGTACAGTCAACGTATTATTTTTTTTATCCCAGCTATCTCTTGTATTGGTCATTATTTCCCAAGGACGCTGACCACCAGTGAAAATACAGAGCAATATTAACCGGCCATAATCAGGATGGATTGGGAATGCCGTCGACGAAATACGAAACAGTTTTAGAATCTCTTTCATTTCATCCCAAGATAAAAATCTATCCAACGCCTTATCTGCTCCCTCTTGGCGTGGAACGATGGTCACGGGGTTTCGGTCAAGACCATAAATAACTTTCTCGTTCAGTTTGGCAGGATCATTGTCAGCGAATAGACCGAAGTTAAATACTGCATGAAGATTTGCACGAACCTTATTTGAGCCAGCAACAGCACCGCGTGAGATAAATTCAGCTAATACCCTTTTAATGTGGTCTGGGGTAATATCTTTTGCTGGAGTACTTCTATCAATGTACTGGCTATCTAATACCTGATTTAGCCTGTACTGGGTTTTATCATAAGATCTCTTGCCACGGCGTTTCTGGTCGGCAATATAGTCGCTGAATAGCTGTTCAATTGTGGCGTGATTTATGATGGCTTTTTCTGGAGCTGAAACATTGGCGGCGGCATCTCGTGATTTGGATAATGCCTCTGCCAAAGAAAGAGCAGGGAAATCACCTAGGTTTATGAACTTTTCTTTTCCATTCTTAAAATAACGATAGACAAAGACCTTTCTCCCCGATGGGTATGTTTTAACTCCTAACCTCCCAGTTCCTCGTGTTGCTGCTGCTTGCCATGTATAATAAGCTGAGTTTTTGGGTTTCAACCCTCGGATTTTACTGTCAGTCAATAAGGTACTAGCCATTAGATATATCCCTCATAACAGGTCAAGTAGCGGGTCAAGTTATGATGAAATGATATGCAACTACATGAAACTGTTCAAGCTATAAAATCCGTTTTAAATCAAAATGATGAAACCAAGTGAAATCGAAAGAAATAGAGTGAAATCAAAGGTTTTTGCCCTTCTAAGCCGTAGGTCACAGGTTCGAATCCTGTAGGGCGTACCATCCATTCATATCGTAACGTCTTCCGAAGTCTACAAAATCCCAATAAATACGCAGTGTTGGCCTTTTTCCGTTCTCCTATAGTCTAGTAAGGTATGTTGAAATCTACGATCTTATAGGGGTATATTTAGGGGTACGTTCAGGTTCAATGAAGTGAGATACCCCCGTATGAAGTTAACAGCCCGACAGGTGGACACTGCAAAGCCGAAAGAAAAACCCTATAAACTTGCCGATGGCGGCGGACTCTATCTATTGGTAAACCCGAATGGCTCTCGCTATTGGCGGTTAAAGTACCGGATCGCAGGCAAAGAAAAATTACTCGCATTAGGGGTATATCCTGAAATCTCCCTTGCCGAAGCACGAACCAAGAGAAATGATGCGCGGCGGACGCTATCAGATGGTAATGATCCGATAGAAGAAAAGAGAGCAGAAAAGGCCGCCAAAGTCTTTGCGGTCAGCAATAGTTTTGAATCCATCGCTATTGAGTGGCACGAATATAAACGCCCAAACTGGTCACAAGGGTATGCCGAAGACATTCTCGAATATCTGAAAAAAGACATCTTCCCGTATATTGGTAAACGTGCTGTTACCGAGATCAAACCTGCTGAAATGCTGGCTGTGCTCCGAAAAATGGAGCAACGCGGTGTTTTGGATAAACTGAAGAAAACCAGACAGGCCTGTCGGCAAATCTTCACCTATGCGGTTATTACCGGACGAGCAGAGTTCAACCCCGTTACCGATCTTGCCAGTGCACTCAAAGCGCCCAAGCAAAAACACTTCCCACACCTTTTAGCCGACCAACTGCATGATTTTCTTATCGCCCTGAGTGGTTATAGTGGAAGTCCGGTTACTCAATCAGCAACACGTATGCTGATGCTGACCGGAGTACGCACCATTGAGCTGAGAGAATCGGAATGGATTGAATTCGATTTCGATAACGATCTCTGGCAAATCCCTGCCGAACGAATGAAAATGCGCCGCCCTCATATTGTCCCACTGTCAAATCAGGTTAAAAGCATTCTTATTAAACTGCATGAGATTACAGGACGCGGGAAATACGTTTTCCCCGGTCGTAATGATGCGGGTAAACCGATGAGCGAGGCCGCTATCAATCAGGTTATTAAACGTATTGGTTATGATGGTAAGGCAACAGGTCACGGTTTCCGTCATACCATGAGTACAATTCTGCATGAACAAGGCTATAACACGGCTTGGATTGAAACTCAGCTTGCTCATGTTGACAAGAACAGCATCCGTGGTACTTACAACCACGCTCAATATCTGGATGGTCGCCGGGAAATGCTGCAATGGTATGCGGATCATATGGAGATGCTGGAACGAGGCGAAAATGTGCTGATTGGAAAATTTGGCAAAAGAGCGTAAAGATGTGGTTATTTTTCATGCTGTTGTGCTCGTGGCACACGCGCCTGTTTTTCATACAACATACAAATAAAAAGTCGAGTTTCCTATAAAAAATAAATTCAACAAATCGGAAAAACAATTAACGCTGTTCATTTAGTCTTGCTTTTTAAATAATCCGCCTGTCATCAAACAACGTCCACGATGAGCGCTCAAGGACTCGGTAACAGGAGAAAAAATATGACAATGACAGTGTCGAAGGAAAACCTTATTCGTTTGCCGGAAGTTCAACGCAGAACGGGTTATAGCAAAGCGTGGATCTATAAACTGATTAGTGCTGGAGAGTTTCCTAAACAGGTCAAACTTGGTTCTCGCTCAATCGCCTTTATTGAATCAGAAATTGATAACTGGATTGCCCAGCGGATCGCTGTATCACGAGCGGCATAACAGCTAAAAGAACATGGCATAAGAAACGTAATATAAAAAAACAACGCCCCAGTGTGGTGGAACACATCTGAGGCGTCTGACCAACGACCGTTATACGGAGTAACGATGATGGATGATATACAGCATACCCAAACTCACCCTAAATTTACATCTTCAGATATCACAGGCAACCAAAAACCGCTTGACTTGATCCAGACCGTGAAAAAATCCGCTATGTATCATTGGGAAAACCTATTGCCTGCCTGTGGCATCGATATCCCTGCAAAGGGAAAACATGGTGCTTGTCCTGTCTGCGGTGGTACTGACCGCTTTCACTTTATTGATGATCACCATCATGGCAACTGGCATTGCCGCCAATGTGATTATCCAAACTATGGTGATGGACTGGATTTAATGGCAAGAACCAAAGGAATTTCCATCACTGAGGCAGCAAAAATCATTGCAGGCGTACTGGCATTGCCTTTGCCAGAACCCAAGCCCGCCAGAGAAATCATTCAAACTACGCAGTCAATTGCCGAAAAAGTGGCATCACTAATGGCACAAACTGTCGCTGATCAATCGCCCTATCTGGCTGCAAAAGGGCTGGATTTTCCTAATCAGCGGCTATTGCTCAATAATTCGACTTTGTTGGCACTGACAACACTGGATAAAAAAGTAACAGGTGCGCAGATTATCACACCCAATGGAGAGAAAAAATTACTGTCTGGCAGCCAGAAAAAAGGTGCATTTATTTCTGTCTCAGAACTGGAAGATCATCCCGATACAGTGCTCATTACCGAAGGTTACGCCACAGCGCTCACAGCTAACTTGCTCTATAAAGGTACTGTTCTGGCAGCATTGGATGCAGGTAATTTGTATTCTGTCGCTAAAGCGATTCGGGAACGTTGGTCAGACACAAAAATTATTTTGGCAGCAGATAATGACTGGCATCATCCCGACGAACTGGATAAGCACGGCAAACTCAAAGTAAATATCGGCAAGATTTCAGCAGAAAAAGCAGCTCTTGCGGTTAAGGGTTGGGTCACGTTACCACCGACAGAGTATACAGCCGACTGGGACGATTACCGCCAACAACATGATGTGGAAAGGGCAAAGCTGGCCTTTTCTCAGGGGCTTTATCAACCCGTACCAACAAAGAAAAAAGCAACCACTCAGCCCAATGATACCGAATCTTCCAAGCTGACATTATGCCAAATGGGAGCCAGCCAGCGCGGAGAAGTATTACTGGCACGTTATGACGGGGATTTAGCACTGGATGGGTCTTCGGAAACCGTTCATCACTATGACGGCATTGTCTGGCGTCCGGTTAGTGACCGCGATTTAAAACGGGAAATGGTGGCTGCTTTCATGGAAGAGAAACTGCCGTATTCACCGCATGGTATCAGTTCTGCCGTAGATGCCCTGAAATTGCAGCTTCCCATGATGCAGCTACCAGAACGTCACTTAATTGGGTTCAGCAACGGCGTGTTTGACCTGAAAGCCTGCCAGTTCCGACCTCATCGTAAAAGTGACTGGTTACTGCTTGCCAATGATGTTGCGTTTAATCCCCCTGTTTCGGGGGAGACTCTGAAAAATCATGCACCGCAGTTCTGGCGCTGGCTTAACCGGGCAACAGCCAACTGTGAGAACAAGTTTGATCGGGTACTGGCAGCGCTGTTTATGGTGCTGGCGAACCGTTACGACTGGCAGTTGTTTCTGGAAATCACCGGTGCCGGAGGCAGTGGCAAAAGCATCTTTGCTGAAATCTGTTCAATGCTGGCAGGCAAAGGCAACACTGTTTCTGCGAGTATGGCCGCGCTGGAAAACCCGCGGGAACGGGCGCTGATTGTGGGATATTCGTTGATTATCCTGCCAGATCAAACTCGCTATGTGGGAGATGGCTCCGGCATCAAAGCCATTACAGGCGGGGATGAAGTCGCTATCGACCCGAAGCATAAACAACCTTATTCAACCCGCATTCCTGCGGTGGTCTTGGCGGTAAACAATAATGCTATGAGTTTCAGTGATCGCAGTGGTGGCGTATCACGGCGTCGGGTAATCTTCAATTTTTCCGAAGTTGTGCCGGAAAATGAACGTGATCCACTTCTACGGGATAAAATCGCAGCAGAATTGCCTGTGATTATCCGGCATCTGTTGTATCGGTTCACTGATCCACAGGCTGCAAGGCGTTTACTGGCTGAGCAACAGAAGTCAGAAGAAGCACTGGATATCAAACGTGGCACAGATCCACTGGTCGATTTTTGCGGCTACCTGATTGCATCCGATGAAGCTGACGGCCTGTTAATCGGTAATGCAGAGATTGTGCCGTTCAATCCCTGCAAGTACCTTTATCATGCCTACCTTGCCTATATGAAAGGTAATAACCTGAATAAACCTGTTTCCGTGACCCGTTTTGGTATGGATATGCCGGGCGCACTGGCGGAGTACAGTCAGCATTACCTGCGTAAGAAAAGCAAATACGGCATTCGTAGCAATCTGAGCCTGAATATCGACACGGCTATTGAGTGGATGCCAAAACTGGCAAGGGATAACCTGCCAGAAGAATAATTTTTTTCTTTATTGATGATAATTTTCAAAGAAATATAAAAAGTGTTCACACCTGTTCACTTTATAATTTAAGTCATATATATCAATATATTATAGGATGAATAGTTATTTTTAAACTGTTCACAAGTCTTCATCACTATTCACCTTTTCCTGATTTGAAGGTGAACGGCTGGTGAAGAGTGGTGATGAGTCTGATTTCAAGTTATCACCATTTAACAATATGAATTTAAATGAAAATATTCAAAGATGAACAGGGTGAACAGTTTTATCCCTAATTCTTTAGGAGATGGGGGTAAGTGAAAAGTTTTTTCTGGCAGGTGTTTTTTCAGCTCTCTGGGTTATCGGGGTAATGCATTAGCCCGGTAACCCGGAGAAGACAAGCGCAGCGCGTCAGGATGATTTTAATCTGTTGTATTACGTGGAATTAAAATTATGTAATTAACTGATTTTATTTTAGAAGAGAAGTTAATCACAATTTTCCTTATAGACTCTTATTCGCTCTGGAATGCGTAAGTGGTGACGTTATATTCTGCTTCATTAATGTGCTAATAACATGTACCTATCATTAATGAGGCAAGGAAATATGGAAACACGCTCGCGTTGTCAGTTTACTGAAGGCAGCATCACCCTACCGGAAGGCTATCAGGAACAAACTGTCAATATTATCATCGCACCAAATGTTCCCGCATTGAATATTAGCCGCGACCAGTTAAATGAAGGGGAAGATTTAGCCGATTATATCATCCGCCAGAAAACGTTGTTGAAAAACGGTCTGCGAGACTGGCAGTTCCTCGAAGAACAACCCACCATATTAGGTGACAATTTGCTACAAGGCCATCTGTTGCTTTCCCGTTATCGCCCCAAGAAAGGGCAACAGGTTTATCAGTGTCAGGCGGTATTTCTGCGGGATGAGAAAAAGGTGCTGATTTTTACCCTGTCATCCCAGCAGGCATTTACGGAATCACAGCGGCAGTGGCTGGATGACTGCCTGAAAAGTTTTCAGTTCTAGGGAGAGAATATTATGCCAGAAGCGGCAAGGCTTGGGGATACGATAGGTCATTCCAGTGCAATGGCCGGGTTAGTTGCAGGTACGATTATTGGTTCATTGATTTCAGCCGCAGGCGGGATTGCCGCAGGTTTTCTTTTTGTGGCTGGAGTAGCCGCCTCCTGTGTCGGGGTTGGTGTTTTGTTGATCGGCCTTTCCATTGCGGTGGGAATGGCAGCAGATTCGTTAGGGAATATGGCACGCGATGCCTGTGTTTCGGCAGGTGCTTCGTCACGAAGTCCCAGCGGAACCATTACCAGTGGTTCCACGAATGTTCTTATCAATAATAAACCAGCTGCAATCGCAAAACGAAGTATGGTGGTTTGTAACAAAGAGATCGGTCCCCGCCAGATGGCACAAGGCTCTGATTCCGTCTTCATTAATGGATTACCTGCCTCACGTGTAGGAGATAAAACGACCTGTGATGCGGCCGTAATGACGGGTTCTTCAAATGTTATTATTGGTGGAGGAACAAAAACAGAAGCAAAAATTACTCCAGAAATTCCCCAATTGGCTTATAACATCTCAGACGCAACTATGTTTTTGGCTGGATTTACCAGTTTCGGTGGAGCAGCATATAAGGCATTAGGTGCATTGCCAAAGCTGTTCAGTAAAATCCCGAATGCAGCCAAAATTAGTAAGACTCTTTGCCGATTAAGTAATTTAGCGGTTGGTGCTTCACTTGTAGGTATCATGTCAAGACCAGTTGAAGTGATTGCCGGTCAGAAATTCCTTAATGACGACGATGAATTGGATTTTGTTTTTGAAGCTGAATTCCCGTTGTACTGGCAGCGTAGCTATTTGAGCAGTTATCAGTATGACAGTGTGCTGGGGCAGGGCTGGAATCTGTTCTGGGAAAGTCGATTAACTCGCGTGGAAGAAGGTATTCTCTGGCGTAATTTATCCGGGGATATTATCCCGTTCCCGGATGTACCGGAAGGCCATCGCTGTTTCTGCCCTGATGCACAAAGCTGGCTGATACACACCGAAGGCGGAGAATGGGAAATCCATGATTCAGGTGAGTTGGTTTATTACTATATCGCCTTTGATAATGATGGTATCAGCCGGTTAAGCCATATCCGTGATAATGTCGGCAATGAACAGCGGTTCCATTACAACGACCAGCATCAGATGATTAATATCACGGGGTGCGGTGGAATGAATCTGCACTGTGATTATGCAGTCATAGAAATCGATGGCAAAACGGTTTCCCGATTAAGCAGGGTCTGGCGGGAGCTGTATAACGGTCAGCGCATTCGCCTTTGTCACTATCATTATGATGACAATGCCCGTCTTGTTGGCATCAATCACCGCAGTGACCATTTCCAACGTCAATTCGGCTGGACAGATCACGGCATCATGGCGTGGCATGTGGACAAACGTGGCCTGCGCTGTGATTATGAATGGGAACTGACCGAAGATGGGCTATGGCGCGTTATCAGCCAGAAAACCAATGAAGGTGCAAGTTACCGACTGGATTATGATGATAAAAATCTGATCCGCACCGCACACTGGTATGATGGTTCCCACTCCATCTGGGTACTCAACGAAGAACATCAGATTATTCACTGTGTTGATCGTAATGGTACTGAGCACCATATATTATGGGATGAGTTCGGTCTGCCAAACGGATACAAAGATGCTGAAGGTCATACCCGGCAGGGAGAATGGGATAAATTCGGCCGTCTCCTGAGTCTGACCGATGGCAACGGTGACAAAACGCAGTGGCAATATCAAAATGACACTGACAGATTGACTTTTATTTTCTGGCCGAATGGTGCAGAAATGTCGCTGGATTATGATGAATTCGGTCGCCTAATCAGTGAAACCTCGCCACTTAAGCACACCATTCGTTTTCATTACAGCCCAAATACCCTACGGCCTTATCAACGCATTGATGCCAAAGGCGGAGAAAGCCGTTTTATGTGGAATGGTCAGGGGCAGTTGATCCGTCATACCGACTGTTCAGGCCAGAGCAGCGACTGGCAGTACGACAATGAAAATCGGCTGAGCCGCTTTACCAATTCCCTGATGGAAGCTGTCCGCTATAGCTATAACGATGATGGTCAGTTGGTGCTTGTCACCTATCCCGATGGCTCAACAGAGCAGATGGACTGGGATAGTGCCGATCAACTTATTCATCACCAGCGTAATGATAATGTCTCTCGTGCTTGGGAATACAACACATTAGGACAAATCGTCTGTACAACAGACCGCCTGCAACGGCAGGTTCGTTACCAATACAGTCCCGAAGGACATCTGGTGCAGATTGAGAATGCTAATGGTGGCCGTTATCTGTTGAATCGTGATGCTGAAGGGCGCCTGATTGAAGAAATCCGCCCTGACGATACATTGATCCAGTATGAATACAATGTTGCTGGTTTGTTGAGTACTGAAAAACGGATGGGAGATCGAGTATTTCGGCAACCCGTGCGCCCGGCTTATCTGCATTACGATGCGGCGGGTAATCTTATCAAAAGGGAAACTGATACCGACAGCTACCAGTATCAGTGGGATAATATGGGGCGTTTGTTGGAAGCGAATCGTGTTCCTAATGCCTCCGGGAAACAGTTAGGATTGCTTCCGAATACGATTAGCTTTGAATATGATGTGCTGGGGCGCGTGATTAGGGAGCAGAACGGCGAGGACGTGATCCAGTTCAGTTATGATGAAATGGATAATCTGACTGAATTGACTCTTCCACAGGGTGATACTTTGCGTTGGCTCTACTATGGTTCCGGTCATCTCAGCGCTATTCGCCATAATCAACAGATGATTACGGAGTTTGAGCGTGACAACCTGCATCGTGAAACCAGCCGGACACAAGGTAAATTATTCCAGTTTCGTGAATATGACCCATTAGGGCGTCGCATCAGCCAATACAGTGTCAGGGATAAATCAGCATCCATCGAACAGGGCAAACCGTGGCGGGCATGGCATTATGACAGGCAGGATGATCTGTGTCTGATGGAAGATCATTACCGTGGTTGGGTGGAATACCTGTATGACTCTGAAAGCCGACTGAAAAAAGTGACTAGCGTAGACAGCTTTGAAGAAATGCTGTGGTACGACCGTGCAGATAACCTGCTTGAACGTCCACAATCTATTATGGAAAAAGAGGCGGAAGAGAATAAACACCTGACACCACAGGGCGACAGGTTGACACACTGGAACCAGTGGCGTTATGAGCATGATGCGCATGGCAATGTGATTTCTCGTGGAACAAGCACCAATAACAAGCAAACCTATCGTTATGATGGTGATAATCGCCTGATTATCGCCGAAGGTAACGGTATGAAGGCCAACTATCATTACGATGCGCTGGGTCGGCGTATTCGCAAGGTAGTCACAACATGGCCGACAGGCACACCTCAGCAGGAACAAACGGATTTTGTCTGGCATGGACTGAAATTATTGCAGGAACGCAACGCCAATACAGGTAAAACCCAGACCTATTGTTACGAATCCCATGACAGTTACACCCCGTTAGCCTGTATTGTTGCCAAAGGCTCTATGCATGATTATTTCTGGTATCACGCGGATATCAATGGCGCGCCACTGGAAGTCACGGACGAAGACGGGAAAATTGCGTGGTCAGGAAAATATGATGCGTTTGGTGCGGTCAACAGCACCACAATGGCGTATTTTACCGATACGGAACGTTCACCGAAAAACTTTGACCAAAACCTACGTTATGCAGGGCAATATTTTGACAAAGAAACGGGGCTGCACTTTAATACCTATCGGTATTATGCGCCGGAGATTGGGCGGTTTTTGACGCCTGATCCAATAGGGTTGAACGGCGGAATCAATCTTTATCAGTATGCGCCGAATCCGATTACTTGGATTGATCCTTGGGGTCTCAGTAGTTTTATGGAGACCGTCGGTGGTTCAATCACAACTACAGGGAAAAAATTCCAAGGTGCTGAAATATATAAATTTAAGGATAAAGTGAAGGTAGGTGATGTTACCTTTAAGAAAGGCGATTATTTTTATATAGATAATCTTCATAAAGACCACTATGAAACGTTCTCATCAAATGATAAATCCAAAGGCGTGTTTAACCTAGATGGTTCTTATAATGAGAAAAAGTCAGAGAAGGCAAAGAAAAGAAAAGGACCTGGGTGCTAATATGGGCAAAAATGTTAAAAGTTACCTTATGAAAAATAAGGATGACCTCATAAGTGGAACATTCTGTTATAAGCTGTTCGAAGAAAGTATCTTTGATTCAGGATTGTTAATTGAACTGATTGATATGTCTAATAACTTTCTTAGAGAACATGATGATCACGAAGTTATCCAACTATTAGAATGGATTATTGGGTGTGTTGACCAATGTTTTCTATCTCACAGTGATCACAATGATTATTACAAGATAAAAAACTATTCAATAGATATAGAAAGTAGCTGGCAAGAAGTTTGGAAAAAAGAATTAATGGACCTCTTGGAATAAAATAAATTTGTAATAAAAAGCCGGAAGAGCCCCATAATCTTCCGGCTTTCTTTGTATATAGAAAACCCCTAGCTGGGGGATACTAATTCATTCTTACCGTGGTGAATATCTATGCCACGTCAGCAGTACGGGTAAAAACGTTTTTTAATAAGCTGATAGTAAAAGAAAAAATCTCTTTAAAAAGTATGACTGTGCCGGAATCGTTCCTAAGGTCCGATAGGGCTAAATGGCGGGTTGAACTTGTATCGGTAGACGATGATATGAACCTCCAGCACAGATGGGAACAATTTCTGACATATTCGGGTATGGTATCCCTAACCCTTTTGGTTACCACAACAAGTGAAAACTTAAAACATGGAATTACAAGAAATTATCAAGCAGACCAAACTCCTCAAGCCTAAAAACCAAAAAAAGATGAATGAGAACTTTCTTCATCTCATTGATCAAATTGAGAGTTCGTTAATATTAGAAGGACCTTACCGCTCCGATCTAGTTGTAAGGCCAACCGTCTTTTATGTATCGTAGGATAGTGTCAGGTCAAATCGCAGCTAATATATCTAAAACACCTCAAATATGCTCTTTCATTCTCTAATTCCAAAGAGATTCAATATCAATATCGTCACTGTCTGGCCTACTACCGTCAGGCATCTCATTGAATTGAACAACCATTGGGACATCGAATGATGTTCCTATAATTATCGAACAACCCTTTGAAAGGTTGGGAATCATTTGTCGTGAGAGTTCATCAAGTGAGCTAATAGTGTTCTCTAGCAACTTGAGGTCACGCTCATTGACTAAGCGATGAATAAAAAAATTGTGTAGCTGAGACATAATCGTAGGTGAGATATCTGCTGGCCTCTGGCTTGACAAAGTTAAGAAGAAACCAAATTTACGACCTTCTTTGATAATTTCCTCAAATAGCTCCAAACGATAATCCTTCCAACTTTCACTCTCACGACTCGATTGGGTCGACAGTATGTTATGAGCTTCATCAATTATCATGTGGAATGTTTGCTCTGGTGGACTCTGATTCATAACCTTCTGCTTGTGTTCACCATAATAAAACTTAGCAAGCAAAAGTGGCATAACCTTCTTAATTTCTTGGTTAGTCCTTCGAAGTGATACCACTGACAGTAACATGTTTGCTGGTTGTTCTTCTCCAACGTCAAACACACGATCTAGTGCTGTCAATGACGCTTCCACTCTCTTTAGTAGAGGTTGGATATGGTCGAACTGAACATAACCGCTAACGAGGTCAGAAAGAAGTTGAGTGTTGATTCTCAATTTTAACTCACTGAATGGCGATAACTCTCTAATGTTGATGCCGTCTACGTGTGCTTTGCAATGGATATTGTATGTAGAGTCATTATCACCACCATTAAAATACTCTAGTGTGTCTGGGAAATACAATTTAGGTTGTAGACCACCATACCAGCCCATTTCCCTAACTTTTTGCTCTAGGTCTTGGGAGCCAACAAGCTTTGCAATCTCTTCAATAAGAGCTACAAACTCTTTCTTTTGTGCGGTACTTGTGAGAGCACGCTTGATAGTTGACTGGACGTAATTCTGCAAGCTATCTGGATTGTCTTTGAACCTGTTTCGACCAGAAACTATCCGCTTTAAGAACGGCTTCTGAGTGTTCTCAGTTGCTTTGAACAAGATGCCGAATAATTCTTCATCCCAGAACACATCGCTAGTGAGTGGAAATTTATCGCCATCATCATTGCGAGTATCTAGTTGGTATACCTTCTTATGCTTGTCTTTCGGTATTAGCTGGTTATTTGTGTACTCTCCATTAAAGTCGATAACAACAAAGTGACTCTTGTTTATGAGCTTTTCCAGCTTATTGCGAAATAGCGTTGTGTATATGTTAGTCAGTGTATTAGATTTGCCACTACCAGTATTGCCGAAAATTCCTATATGAGTGTTGAATAGCTTTATCCAAGGTAGCGATATAGGTATTTCTTCAGTAAGCGTTTCACCGACAACGAAGTTGTCGTCAGGCTTTCCAAAGATAGATTTAACCTGAGTGTTACTCATTAAATACGCGATATCACGGATCATTGGCAGGTGTTTTATGCCTTCATGGAATTCATTGAACTGGAAATGCCCAATTGGTACTAACTCAACTTTACGGATATAGCAGCCGCTCTCTTCGTCTTTCAGTCGTTCATCTAGGTATTCGCCTTGAACTCTAGCAACGATATCCTTGAACCCACGGCGAATTAAAATGAACTCCTGGATCGATACACCGTTGAATTTTTCGCCGTTATAGAACAACGTCTCGTTGTTGGACTCTTCGTATAATTCTACAGTGATATTAGTGCCTTTAACTGAAATTACTTCACCAATTGCTATACTCATTTGACACCACCAACTACAGCTTCAGGCATAGGTTTGTTTAGTTTATTTACCGTGAAGTATTCATCATTGAAAAGTTTAAAATCTAATTTGCTATCTTCGGAGTAAATCAACTTAACATTTGGGTACTCTTTGAATATTTCCGACATCCTGTCTTTCGTTGACTCGTCATAGCACATTACGTACATAGTCAATGACGGATTAGACAATGCTCGCTGTACAAGACTGAGAATGTGCTCGTCGGCAAAAGAGAAGCCGAAAGCAATTAAGTCTGAATGAGGGCGTTCAAGCTCATAACTTAGGTGACGAAGAATCTGATAGTAAGCCTCTTCAAAGACGGTTTCATGAAACTTCCACTTTGTAGGGTTCACGATAGGCATCTTGTTATAGTCTTGCCAAAATTGCTTAGAACGAAGTTTCGTAAAATCTGTATGAGCTTCAAATACACTCAGGTCATTGAGCGATTTATTTGTATCATAAAGAATCACCTTGCAAGCATCTAGAATATTATTTTCGTCTTGATTGAAGTCTATGTTGTAGCAGCTAGTACCGTAATTAAGTTCAATATCACCATCTTTGTTGCCTTTCATCCAATGTACTGAGCCGTGAGCATGCAGAAGGTTTACTTGAGGAAGAAACTGTTCGTGACGGTCAAACACGCCTTTATTTACGATACGGTTATTGAAATTTCTTGTGTGGAAAGTACGCGCTTGAAAACCAGTGCTACCATCATTAACTTCGAACTGAGATGTTCTTTCTGCCATCAACTCTTCGCTAGCGATTTCAAAGCAATTATCGTAGTTAGTTGTGAAAATGTTTGCTTTTTTGGCTGACGGTTTTTGCTTGTTTAAGACGTGAATCAAAGTGGTCATGAACCGTTTATATTCTTGAATGACGCTTTCTTTACGTTGCGGTCTAGGAGAAGTCGGAATACCTCTAGCTGGAACTGAAGGTAAACCAGACTTAATACATTCTCGGTAGTACAACATGAACAGCAGTGTTGTCATTCCTTCGTTGCTTTCATATTTTTTTGCAAGTGTCTCGAACGTGCACTTACTACCATCTAGCCCCTTTATCTCTAGTGCTAACGTCGGTAGAAAACCATGTGAAGCACCAGCACCGACAAGAAAGTTCAGATTATGATCGTAGATTTGATGTAAGTTAAATTCAGCAGTCATTTAAATCTATTTCCAAGAATAAGTCATGTCGATAGAAAGACTGAATAGCCACCTAATCAGAAAACACAGGTTGGCTACACAGATACAAAACTTAACACATATTGATTCATTAGCTAAATTTGGTCAAAGAGAAAAGCTAAAGCGTATAATATCTTGAGGGATAAAATGAGGCTGATAAAACTAGTCTTATTATGAAGTTATATGTTACGGATTAAATTCCAATTCACCCGTAACATAAGCTGTTGATCTTACTCACCACAGCCGCTAATATTCCACTTACACTAATGATCCATCGCCTGTCAGGATCGCCTTCGGGTGGCGAAAGAAAACTCCTGTAGCCTGAAAGGGAGAGCAAGAATTGCGGTACATCTGCCCACCTTTGGAAGCAGATATTGCCAAGACATCTAAACCCTCGTCTGGCAATGAAGGTCTCTTAAACTAATAGATAGCCCAAAAGGATATCTTTATCTGGTTACCTAAGTGTATTGAGCGTGGATTCATACACTGGCGTTTCAAATCAACATAAATCCTATTTCTCTTCAATGAACAACAGGATAGCTTTTGCGTATCTGTTCATACTTTTATCTATCCCTGTTTGAATTATTCAACAGACAATTTTTCTACAGCTAATCCATCAACATGACTACCGTTTGACACTGAACTTTGCGGCATTTCGCTGTGCCTGCGGGCATTTCAACGTCTACACAATTTTTTCTGACTGTTCACAGAACGCAAGGCGTCACTTTTTGCGGATTTACCGCTGAAAGTGACGCCGCAACTAAAGGGCAACACAACTCTGACAGGCTCACGCCTGCTTCACCACACAGTGAATCTGACACTGCATTTTTAGATTGAAAAGGAGAACTTGACGATATCGAGGCTGGCTTTTTTGCCGGTGGGGATGACCTGCACACGCAGGCGGCAGTACCGTGTACTCAACCGATACCCCGCAATACCTCAACCTGCGTTCACTCTGGCGCACAGATATTCGTCAAGGGCAAAACCGGTGTTTTCTGTTTTGCCGTACTGACGCGCGCCAGAGATCGCATATCGTTGGGTATCGATAGGGAAAATGAGATGAGTCGATTGATTAAAGAATTAAAGTTTTTTGCCCGACAAGGTGGTGGTAGTCATAAAACCTGTCATGATCGCATTCGGATTGCTGGGCGTTTGGGTGCTTTGTTATTGAGCCTGAATATTCAGATTAAAAGCCTCAATAATCTGAAAACCAAACATGTAGAGCATTACGTTGATGCCCGTTTATCTCAGGGGGTCACCAAGCGCACAGTACAAAATGAAATGTCCGCACTGCGTAATATCTTCCGCATGGCAGGCCGGGAAAAATTGGAAACTTCGCCCCGTTTAAGTAATCAAGCATTGGGATTAAGCGGAACCAGCCGCGCTGGGACAAAACAAGCGATCTCTGATGCCATGTTTCAGATGGTTTATCAGAAGGCGCTTGAACGTGATGCCGGATTTGCCGTCACATTGAAACTTACTCGTTTGATGGGCTTACGTTCTCAGGAAGCGGTGCAGTGTAGTGCTTCGTTGAAAAGCTGGCGGAAACAATTAGAGCAGCCAGAACCAAAACTGCATGTTGTCTTCGGTACAAAAGGCGGCCGACCAAGACAAACCTGTGTACTGAATGTTACAGCGGTAAAAGAAGCTGTAGAACAGGCAATTGCCATTGCAGAGCAACGTGACGGCAGGTTGATTGATAAGCCGGATCTCAGGCAGGCCATGAACTACTGGCGAGCACACACCACAAAAATTGGTTTAACCGGTTGCCATTCTCCCCACAGCCTGCGCTATGCGTGGGCGCAGGATGCTCTGGTGTTTTACCAACAAAATGGTTTTAGTCGTCAGGAAGCTCGAGCATTGGTTTCAATGGATTTAGGTCATGGTGATGGTCGCGGGCGGTATGTAGAACGAGTTTATAGCCGTTAAACTTAGTCGTTCAGTTATTGAGTAAGCTAAAACAATCAGTTAAAGTATTCTCGCCATTGGCACAATCCAATGGTCAAGGCGTCGCGGCCTTGAATGATCAACCCACTGGTAGGAAATTTCTACCAGTGTGCCTGTTATCGCCTTTTCAATGGTGGTTCAGGCAGGGAAGGCATAGCCTTGCCGGAATGGTTGATCTCCGGTCCGCGAACCCTGTCTGAATCACCACCATCAATATTAATTAATGGAAGGGGTAACAGGAATGAATGACAATATTAGAAATGATTGGCATCAAGCCGATATAATTGCTGCGCTACGTAAGCGTGGTACAACCTTAGCGGCTGTTTCCCGTGAAGCGGGACTTAGTTCATCGACATTAGCAAATGCATTCAGTCGACCGTGGCCTAAAGGCGAATGGATAATTGCGAATTATCTTGGTATACATCCTTCGGAAATCTGGCCTAGTCGGTACTTTGATATGTACGGCCAATTTATTGAACGTAAGGTTCGTAAAGTTTCAAAACTAGAAGATGTATAATTTAAAGAAGCATGTCGTAGTGGGGTAATTTATCACCCCACAGATTCTTTAGCTTTTCAAATATCCAAATTACGGTTATTTTTTATTCTGATAAAATTTAAATTAAGTTAAATCACCGTTAACTAGTAAATCAAACGCTAAAAATAGCTTCCGCAATTGTGATTTCAAAGAACTAACTTCAGTTTCCTTAAATAAGGGAAATGCTTCTTCTTGAATGTATTTTCTTAATTCAATTATATCTATTTGCATTATATTTTTGATTATTATTGATATTTCTTTGTGTTTTGTTATTTCCTCTTTTTTAATATGTTTGATGGAGTTGAATTTTTTCTCTGAATAAAATTTATCTAATTCAACGCTTTTAATTACAGAATCTATTTTTCCATGCTCTTTTATTCTTGCTTCTACTTTATCTATTTCACTTTTTGATAAACCAATGTTATGAAAATCACATTTCTGTATCAATTTAGAAAAAGGGATTCTTTTATTTGAAGTTAGACTAGTGATAAAATCAATGGCCGCATTATTTGGTATTCCATTTTTTTCAAAAATATAATCTTCCAAATATTGAATTTCTTTTACCCTAATGTAAACAAATTGCTTGTCTCCTAAGGCGACAACTAAATTCTTACTAAGGTTAGGGTTTTTATCTAACTCGTCCAAAGTGGAAGGTGTAACCAGTACACTACCTAAGTTTCCCTTTTCTCCTTCATCTAAAATAAGTTTTTTTATTGCCTTTTGATATCTAAGAACGTCATATGGAGGTAATCCTTCATCTATTTTACTTATTTCATCATATATTTTTTTATAATTGTCTGTCTCTATAGATGTATATGTTATTTGTGATTTGTCATCTGTTCTATGTGTTTTAAAGGTATTCATTTCATCCTCTTTGAATTCAATAAAAATAATTCTTTCGGCAGACTTTCTTTTATCTTCTTTTGGTAATTGTGAGGAAAAGTCAGCCAGTAATTTTTTTACATTTCTATCGGTTAGTGAATATCCAATAAAAATTATTGAACTTTTTATCATGCTTGATAAGATTTTGGCACTGATTAGGATTGATGATTCATTATCATATTTTTCGTAATCTGAACTATTAATTACTATTGATTTAGGTGTTCTTATATCTCCGTGTATCTTATATAATTCACTCCATCCAATAGTATCATCAAAAAAACCTTCATTACCAATATACATTTTAGGTTCAACGTTTTGTTCAGATAAGAGTGTTTCAATAAATGAATCGTAATTTGTTGTTATAATCATCTTTGCATTTTTTAAGAATTTTTTAAATGATTCAAATTCTTCTTTATCAAGATCTAACTTTAATTTATTTTGACTAAATCGCTGGCATAAGGAATATTTAAATGGTGATATTCCCTCATCAAAAACTCTTTTTGGTGTTAATCCTTCTAATGATATCTTACCGGATTTAAATAATTTATTATATTCTCTTTCAATATTAGTGGCTGCATCAGCATAAACCTTATGGTCTAGATCTAAACCATTATTTTCCTCTATGTATTTTTCTTTTATTTCTGATAAGTAATTATAAAAATTGATATTATTGTTATCAATTTTATTCCAATATTCTTCCAATAAGTCTTGCCATGTTGGAGAGTTTTCCAAATATCTTTTAGACATCCCAGAACCAATAAATACTATTGGATAGTTTTTGAAATTAAAAATAGTGTCATACATTTTAACTCCTTATTATTAAATTATTATCATTTAGATGTATTGCATATAGTAAATCACTTTTTCTAATGATTTTATCATTGTTTGCGTAGTTTATGAGATATGTAAATAATTTGTGAGTTGTGGGACATCATTTAAACTCACCTTAATAGTAGTATATCCACATGAAGTATTGAGAAATGTATAGGCTCTTTTTGAAATTATTATTGCATTTTTAGCAATATTTATTTTATTGATGATATTTTTGCAATAAACGGTTGGTTCTCAATAGGCCAGCCAAGCAAAAATTAGGCAAAGAGAGGTAAAATAATATGGGGGTATGACAGGGGGTATGATAGAAAATTGAACTAACTAAAATCATTTAAAAACAACAAAATAATGAATTTTATCGAATCCTGTAGGGGCTACAAAATCCCAGTAAATACGCGGTGTTGGCCTTTTTCTGTTCACCTATAGTCTAGTAAGGTATGTTGAAATCTACGATCTTATAGGGGTATATTTAGGGGTATGTTCAGGTTCAATGAAGTGAGGGGCGTCTTCAAATAGGTGATATCTCCTGCCCAAACTTCATTCGGCGCCAACGGATTAAAGTTCCGGTTAAGTAGATGACAGGCTGTTGATATCGCTTTACCTTTGCGCGGAGCCCGGTAGCGCTGCCGCTGTCTGACGGATAATCCGAGCTGATTCATGAGCTTTCGGGTCCGATAGTCACTGATGGTAAAGCCTTCTTTGCGTAATTTTTTCGCCAACATCCGATAGCCTAAACTTTCCCGGCTTTCTTTAAAGAGCGTCGTCGCTTTTCGGTATAATGCTTGTTGCTCATCAGAAAGTAACCGAACGGGTTTTGCCTGCCAGGCATAAAACGTGGAACGACTGACTTTCATCACGCGACATAACTGGCAAATGGGAAATGG
>NZ_NIBS01000170.1 GCF_002632465.1 Xenorhabdus budapestensis
TCAGAAAGTAACCGAACGGGTTTTGCCTGCCAGGCATAAAACGTGGAACGACTGACTTTCATCACGCGACATAACTGGCAAATGGGAAATGGGAAATGGCTCTGCATGTTCTTTTATGAACCAACATTTTACAGCAGTTCTCTCGCAAAGAAGGCGCTCGCCTTCTTTCAGATCTCCTTCTCCATTTTCAGCTGTTTATTTTCTTTACGAAGCTGCAACAACTCCTG
>NZ_NIBS01000171.1 GCF_002632465.1 Xenorhabdus budapestensis
GGACATTGGTGCATCCGACACTGGGTGAACTGACCGTCAGTGTGACAGAAAGTGGCCTGCGTATGACTGAGAGCGCGGAATCGGGCCGGGTGTTTGAGTTCACGTTAACGGTGATTGAGTCCGGCCTGAAAGTCTTTGCGGTCACCAACAGCACCAAATCCGCCACTGAGGTAAAGAAAAACTGGCTGAAAGTCTACACGACCACACTGGCGA
>NZ_NIBS01000172.1 GCF_002632465.1 Xenorhabdus budapestensis
CTGGATTCATCTCCCGCGCCATAACGTCGTAAATTCCACTGCTTCAGCTCATCCACCAACTCGACCAAAATCGCTAATATAAACAAGCAGCACCAATTTAAAAGATAAAAGGTATAGATTATGAAAGATGTTCAGAGAATAAATGAGCAATATAAAAGGAAATATTAAATAGAGGCGAGCTATGGGATATTTACAATGACCTTAACAT
>NZ_NIBS01000173.1 GCF_002632465.1 Xenorhabdus budapestensis
TTAAATCAGATATTATTAAGATGAGATTTCGTCATATTCATAATTTTAATCTCTGGGTTCTTTATCTCCGTTATCCATTGAATACTGTTAGTGGAAAAAGGCTTGTTAAATTAAATCAGATATTATTAAGATGAGATTTCGTCATATTCATAATTTTAATCTCTGGGTTCTTTATCTCCGTTATCCATTGAATACTGTTAGTGGAAA
>NZ_NIBS01000018.1 GCF_002632465.1 Xenorhabdus budapestensis
GTCCTTGCTGTAGGCGCCGACATCGGCGGCGGTCAGGGTAATGTCATTGACCAGCTCTTTATCATTGACACGGCGGGGTAACGGCACTTTGCTGTCCGCCACTTTCATGACCTGTGCATCACCGTCTTTGATCCGCGCATCGGTTTCGTCCTTGCTGTAAGCGCCGACATTGGCGGCAGTCAGGGTAA
Source organism: Xenorhabdus budapestensis (assembly GCF_002632465.1). Taxonomy (GTDB): domain Bacteria; phylum Pseudomonadota; class Gammaproteobacteria; order Enterobacterales; family Enterobacteriaceae; genus Xenorhabdus; species Xenorhabdus budapestensis. The sequence continues at coordinate 189 of NZ_NIBS01000018.1, forward strand.
TGTCATTGACCAGCTCTTTATCGTTGACACGGCGGGTCAGAGGCACTTTGCTGTCTGCGGCTTTCAGGGCCTGTTGAGCTTCATTCAATGCTCGCTGGGCTTCATGCATAGCCTTCTGGGTTTCCTGCATGACTTGCGCATCGCCGTCTTTAATCCGGCTATCGGTTTCGTCCTTGTTGTAGGCGCCGACATCGGCGGCAGTCAGGGTAATATCATTGACCAGCTCTTTGTCGTTGACACGGCGGATTAACGGCACTTTGCCGTCCGCGGCTTTCAGAGCCTGTTGAGCTTCATGCATAGCCTTCTGGGTTTCCTGCATGACTTGCGCATCACCGTCTTTAATCCGGCTATCGGTTTCGTCCTTGCTGTAGGCCCCAACATCGGCGGCAGTCAGGGTAATGTCATTGACCAGCTCTTTGTCGTTGACACGGCGGGTTAACGGCACTTTGCTGTCCGCCACTTTCATGACCTGTGCATCACCGTCTTTGATCCGCGCATCGGTTTCATCCTTGCTGTAGGCGCCGACATCGGCGGCAGTCAGGGTAATGTCATTGACCAGCTCTTTGTCGTTGACACGGCGGGTTAACGGCACTTTGCTGTCCGCCACTTTCATGACCTGTGCATCACCGTCTTTGATCCGCGCATCGGTTTCATCCTTGCTGTAGGCGCCGACATCGGCGGCAGTCAGGGTAATGTCATTGACCAGCTCTTTGTCGTTGACACGGCGGGTTAACGGCACTTTGCTGTCCGCCACTTTCATGACCTGTGCATCGCCGTCTTTGATCCGGCTATCGGTTTCATCCTTGCTGTAGGCGCCGACATCGGCGGCAGTCAGGGCAATGTCATTGACCAGCTCTTTGTCGTTGATACGGCGGGTTAACGGCACTTTGCTGTCCGCCACTTTCATGACCTGTGCATCACCCTCTTTGATCCGCGCATCGGTTTCGTCCTTGGTATAGGCGCCGACATCGGCGGCAGTCAGGGTAATGTCATTGACCAGCTCTTTGTCGTTGACACGGCGGGTTAACGGCACTTTACTGTCTGCGGCTTTCAGGGCTAATTCATTAGCTGATTTCACGGCTTTTGATGTTGCTGCATGGGCTTCACTGTTACTGTCTACAGCATTACTTAAGATAACAAATCCTTTGTTTTTCAACGTAGCATCTGGATGGTTACGGCTTTCTGCATGGTCTCTGATTTTGTCCCTTACGTATCTGCGAGTTGCTAAGCCAGAAAATAATTCTTCAAACGAACCTATCAAATTTATGTTATCAATAGGTAAAAGCATACGAATTGTTTGTTCATGCATCTGTGATTTGTACAGTTCAGCACAGTTTCCGATGGCAACTAGTGTACCACTTTTATCAAACAGGCCTATTTCACGGATCCACCAGCTACCCTCATCTTCTGGGAGTATCTGTTCAATAACAATTTGGTTAGGATTTTTAGGATCAATGAATAATCTGTCAATTTCTGCGCGATGTCTTTCATTAATCAATTGAGTTTGATTAGCATTAGGCGTTGGCAAATTTCCGTCGCCAACTGCCATATGTGTAATTTCAAACTTGTTACCTGAGGTTGCAGCGTCTTCCAGCTTATTGGCGCCTGAATCTGTCAATAATGAAAAATATTTCGTACTCATGTAATCCCCTTATTTATCAATGTCAAGTCAATGGAATAATTCACAAACCTGCCTGTTACGACACAAGTCCCTGTAGCATTTGCTTGAGCTATAACAGCAGACTGTTTAATGAGCTCATTGTTTTGGTAAACATGTGTTCGTGGAGAAATGTAGGCAGGTCATGCCTATATGAGACATACATTGCATCTGCAAGATAAAGCGGATTAATTATCTGAAAATTCAAATTAAATCAAAATAATGAAATTTGTCAGAAACGAAAAAACCGACATAGTGTCGGTTTTTGTCAGTAAATGATGTGTATCACTGAGTGGATTATTCTTTCATCTCTTCTTCTATTTTTAGCAAGGTGATTTTCACTTTGTTAATGCGATGACTAGTGATTTCCAGTGGTTCAAAAAGATAATCGCCAATTTGTAGTTGTTCCCCTTGTTGTGGAATATGTTGTAAATGTTCCATCAACAGGCCTGCTAGTGTTTGGTATTCGCGTTTTTCATCCAGTGGCAGTGGAACATAAAGTATCAGATCATCCAGTGGCATAAATCCATTGGCAATCCAATGCCCTTCTTCTGTGACCTGAATATCATGGCGAGCATCAATCTCTCCACTACCTACAGGCAAGTTTCCTGTGATGGTTTCCATTACATCTGTGACTGTGACAATACCTTCAACAGAGCCAAATTCATCAACAACAAAAGCAAAGTGAGTTTGTGCCTGACGGAACTGTTCTAACGCCTGAAGTAAAGAGAGAGATTCAGGGAAAATCAAAGGTTGTTGTACTAATTGCCGCAAATTAGATGTCTTATGAGTGAGTTGTTGATTAAGGATATCAATTACATGAACCACACCCAGCGGTTCATCACTAGTTTTTTCATCCGTGACAACAATCCGAGTATGTGGTTTTTGCTCCAGAAATATAGCCAGTTTATCAGTAGGTGAGTGAACATCAAGGTAAACCACGTCGTGGCGTGAGGTCATAATACTGCTGACTGTACGTTGTGCAAGACTAAAAACGCGGGCAATCATTTGCCGTTCTTGTGGTTCAAAAACTTCTTTGTGCTTTTCATGATCCGCGATCAAACTGGAGGTATGATTATCCAAATCCGCACTTTCACGTCTGCCATTTAAAATATGGAGGACAGCTTCTGCGGTTCTCTCACGCAGTGAGCGGGAAGCACTCAGGAATTTGCGACGATTGAACTGGGAGAATTGATTTAGTGCTTCGATCATAATGGAGAAGCCAATAGCGGCATAAAGATAGCCTTTGGGTATTTTGTAGCCAAAGCCTTCGGCTACCAGGCTGAAACCAATCATCAGTAGAAAACTGAGACACAGTATCACGATGGTAGGATGGGCATTAACAAACTTTGTCAGCGGCTTACTGGCCCATATCATCAGGATCATGGCGATGATGACCGCAGTAACCATGATGCCAATATGATTCACCATACCTACAGCGGTAATAACGGAATCCAGTGAGAAAACAGCATCTAAGACAATAATCTGTACGACAACTGCCCAAAAACTTGTTCCTTTACGTTGTTGATTGGTATGCAGGATTTTTCCTTCCAGCCGTTCATTCAACTCCATTGTGGCTTTAAATAGCAGAAACATTCCCCCTATCAGCATAATTAAATCACGGGCACTGAATGGGTGATCCCACAAGGTTAGCAATGGTGTTGTCAGAGAAATAAGCCAAGAGAGGCTGAATAGTAAGAGCAACCTCATCAAAAGAGCGCAGGACAAACCTGTGAGACGAGCTTTATCCCTCTGTTTTTCAGGAAGTTTATCTGCCAGAATGGCAATAAAGATTAAGTTGTCAATACCGAGAACAATTTCTAAAACGATAAGTGTGGCCAGACCTGCCCATATCGTTGGATCAGCGATCCATTCCATATAGTTTATTTTACCTTTTTAGTGTGACGGCTTGTGCCGACCTCTGAATAATGAGGATTGATTGCCAAAATATCAATAGGCGATTTATTACAGTTGGAAATTTTTTCAGCAAAAAAACAGTATCACAATATCGGTTGCATCAATAACTACCCCCGATACCCATTCCTGAGTTAACATGTGATCTCATTAACAAATTGTCTACTATATTTTGTTGTACGCGATATTGTTACATGTACAACATTTTGATAGGTAGCAAGTCATTATCAGACGGGAGTTATTCATGTCCAAGCAACAGATCGGTGTTGTCGGTATGGCGGTTATGGGACGCAATCTGGCGTTGAATATTGAAAGCCGTGGTTACTCTGTATCTATTTTTAACCGCTCCAGCGATAAAACTGATGAAGTTATCGCTGAAAATCCAGGGAAAAAATTAGTTCCAAGTTATTCCATTGAAGAGTTTGTCGATTCGCTGGAAAGGCCACGTCGTATTCTGTTAATGGTTAAAGCAGGTGAAGCTACGGATAAAACCATTGCATCTCTGACGCCGCATTTGGATAAGGGTGACATTCTGATCGATGGTGGCAACACCTATTTTCAGGATACTATCCGCCGTAATCGTGAATTATCCGCTCAAGGTTTTAACTTTATTGGTACAGGGGTTTCCGGTGGTGAAGAAGGTGCATTAAAAGGCCCTTCAATTATGCCGGGTGGTCAGAAAGAAGCTTATGAACTGGTTGCACCGATTTTGAAAGAGATCGCTGCTCAAGCAGATGGTGAACCTTGTGTGACTTATATTGGCCCGGATGGAGCAGGTCACTACGTAAAGATGGTTCATAATGGTATTGAGTATGGTGATATGCAGCTAATTGCTGAAGCTTATTCTTTGCTGAAACATTCACTGAATCTGAGCAATCAGGAACTGGCAGATGTATTCAATGATTGGAATCAGGGTGAGTTGAGTAGTTATCTGATTGAAATTACCTCTGATATCTTCAATAAGAAAGATGAAGAAGGTAAATATCTGGTAGATGTGATCCTGGATGAAGCCGCTAATAAAGGGACTGGTAAATGGACTAGCCAGAGTTCTCTGGATCTGGGTGTTCCAGTAACGTTGATTACTGAATCTGTCTTCGCGCGTTACATCTCTTCTATGAAAGATCAGCGAGTGGCTGCATCTAAAGTTCTGTCAGGGCCAGAAGCCCAGCCATTTAAAGGTGATAAGTCAGAATTTATTGAGAAAGTTCGTCGTGCTTTGTATTTAGGCAAGATCGTTTCTTATGCGCAAGGTTTCCAACAGTTGAAAGCATCTTCTGATGAATACAATTGGGATTTGAACTACGGTGAAATTGCCAAGATCTTCCGTGCTGGTTGTATTATTCGTGCGCAATTCCTGCAAAAAATTACGGATGCTTACAACGAAAACCAGGATATTGCTAACCTGTTGCTGGCACCTTACTTTAAACAAATCGCTGATGAATATCAGCAAGCTCTGCGCGATGTTGTTTCTTATGGTGTACAGAATGGTATTCCAACACCAACTTTCTCTGCGGCTATCTCTTATTACGATAGCTATCGCTCTGCCGTTTTGCCTGCCAACCTGATTCAGGCACAGCGCGACTATTTCGGAGCGCATACCTATAAGCGTATCGATAAAGAAGGTGTGTTTCACACTGAATGGTTATCATAATAGTTAGATATCTATAATAAATATTCAACTTTCAAAATGATGGGGTGCTGAGTTTTCAGCACCTTTTTGTAACAGAATTTTTTAATAAACAACATATAAGGAAATGATCTCTATCTCACCAACCATTCAGCAAATTGCGCCAGCCAGTGAGCCATATTTGCATCAAAAGCATGATGCATCACAATAATGCAGATAACCACCAGCCCAATTATTACCAGAACAAAAATATTATTCATAGAATAATCACCTATTTCGTCTGGTTAAATTATAGCAAAATATAAATTTTGTTTAAGTTTTTCTGGTTAACTGGAGAGTATTCTAAATGTGACTAACTCCGGTATGGCGATACCTGAGCGCCCTCCGGTGGCGTTTTGAATGTTTAATCCTGTATTTGACTCATTTTAAAATAAATTTTTATTTTTTTAGGTTTAGTGAATTTCAGTTTATTTTTTAATCCTACACTGGAGGTTATTGATGTGAGTCAAAATTACTGATGCAGATAAGTGACAAATTATAAATCACTTCTCTTACATCAGGATTTGAGATACCTCAGTAAAATCTAAGGAGTTCTTAATGGCAATATCAACTTTCTTTATCCCAGCAGTGAATAAAATCGGTATGGGATGCTTGAATGAAGCCGTTGAGTTAGTGAAAACTTATGGCTATAGACAGGCCTTGATTGTCACTGACCATGTGCTGAACGAGATTGGTGTTGTTGGGAAAGTTCAGAGGTTATTGACTGATGTAGGGATAAAAAGTGCAGTTTATGATGGAACGAATCCGAACCCAACTACGATCAATGTTGAACAAGGGCTGGCTATTCTGCGTCAGCATGATTGTGATTTTGTAATTTCTCTGGGTGGTGGTTCACCACACGACTGTGCAAAAGGTATTGCGCTGGTTGCCGCAAATGGTGGTGATATCCGTGATTATGAAGGTGTTGATCGCTCTGCGAAACCCCAATTACCGCTGATAGCAATTAATACTACAGCAGGGACAGCTTCCGAAATGACGCGTTTTTGTATCATCACAGATATAGATCGCCATATTAAAATGGCAATTGTGGACAAAAACGTGACTCCAATCTTATCAGTCAATGATCCTGCATTGATGATTGGAATGCCAAAAGGGCTGACAGCTGCGACGGGTATGGATGCATTGACTCACGCGATTGAAGCCTATGTATCTATAGCAGCTAACCCGATCACTGATGCCTGTGCGTTAAAAGCGGTAACAATGATTAGCCGCTATTTGCGCCGTGCTGTTAAAGATGGTAGTGATGTGGAAGCGCGTGAAAATATGGCTTATGCCCAATTCTTAGCGGGTATGGCATTCAATAATGCTTCTTTGGGTTATGTTCACGCGATGGCGCACCAGTTAGGTGGTTTTTATGACCTGCCACATGGTGTCTGTAATGCGGTGTTATTACCTCATGTACAGCGCTTTAATGCCAAAGCCGCAGCATCTCGCTTGAAAGATATTGCTGCTGCGATGGGAGCCAATGTTGCGAATGTCGATGATCAAGAGGGTGCAGAAGTATGTATTCAAGAGATCAGTCGGCTGGCAAAAGATGTCAATATCCCGGCGGGATTAGCTGAGCTGAATGTTAAAGCAGAAGATATCCCAACATTGTCAGCTAATGCCTTAAAAGATGCTTGTGGTTTCACCAATCCGATTCAGGCATCACATGAAGAGATTGTTGCTATTTTCGAAGAGGCAATGTAGTGATTCATAACATTTTTTATTCATAAAATTTTTCATAAATTCTGCCATCTTCTCTGGTAAGGGTAAGATTTAGTAAAAAGCCACTTCGTTTTATTAAGATAAATTAACGAAGTGGCGGTATTTTCGAACTTTGATTCCTATTCAGAAAACTATTCTTTAAAGGTTATTCCTTAATTGAATGCCTTTTTTGCAATTGGCGGATGACACAACTGAGATCCAAATCTTGATCTTGTAGTAACACTAACAGATGATAAATCAAATCCGCAGCTTCATTGATGAGCTCTTCTTTATCATTAACGGTTGCTGCTAATGCGGTTTCTACACCTTCTTCTCCCACTTTTTGCGCAATGCGTTTTGTCCCACTGGCGTACAGACAGGCAGTATAGGAGTTATCCGGGGACGCATTTTTTCGACTTGCTATTAACTGTTCCAGTTGGTAAAGAAAACCCCATTCTGTTTGTGCGGAAGCAAAACAGCTTTCAGTGCCTTTATGACAGGTTGGGCCGATAGGGTTGGCAAGGATAAGGAGAGTATCGTTATCACAGTCAGGGTGAATTTCAACTAATTCCAGAAAATTGCCGGAGCTTTCACCTTTAGTCCATAACCGTTGTTTAGTGCGCGAGAAAAAGGTAACTTTGCCTGAAATTAGCGTCACATTCAGTGCTTCCTGATCCATGTAACCCATCATCAACACTGTGCCAGATACTACATGTTGCACAATAACGGGCATGAGGTTATCGACTTTTTCCCAATCTAATTTTTTGATTTCTTGTTGTGTTAATGGCGGTATTGTTAACATGTTCTTATTTCAACCCCTTGTGCTGCCAGATACTGTTTCAGTTCACCAATGTTGATGATCTGTTTGTGGAAAACGGAAGCGGCTAAAGCACCATCAACATTAGCTATTTTGAAGGCGTCCAGAAAATGTATTGGATCACCTGCACCACCGGAAGCGATTAAGGGCACAGAACAGGCTTCTCGAACTAGTTTAAGCTGGGTGAGATCATAACCACCACGAACCCCATCCTGATTCATCATGTTCAGGACAATTTCACCTGCTCCACGTTGTTGTACTTCTTTGACCCAATCTAATGTTTGCCATGAAGTTGCGATGGTGCGTTTTTCATCTCCGGTAAATTGATACACTTGATAGCTATTGCTCTTTTCATCAAACCATGTATCGATACCGATCACGACACACTGAACCCCATAGCGATCCGCCAGACGGTTAATTAAAGAAGGATCTGCCAAGGCAGGGGAATTAATAGAAATTTTATCTGCACCGAATGATAAGATTTGCCCTGCATCTTCGACGGTTTTGATCCCACCAGCAACGCAAAAAGGGATATCGATCACTTCGGCTACTTTCGCAACCCAGCTTTTATCGACTATACGGCCAGCAGAAGAGGCGGTGATATCGTAAAATACCAGTTCGTCTGCACCTTCCTGGGCGTAGCGTTGTGCAAGGGGAACGATATCCCCAATAATCTCATGATTACGGAATTGCACCCCTTTAACCACTTGTCCATCGCGTACATCAAGGCAAGGGATTATGCGTTTTGCCAACATTGAATAGCCTCTCTCAGTGTGAATTTTCCTTCAAGTAACGCACGACCAACAATCACACCTGTAACACCAGACGCAGGTAGGGGAGAAATATCGGCAAGACTACCGATTCCTCCGGATGCTTGAAATGCGACTTGTGGATAGCGTTGACTGATTTCCTTATACAGTGAAATATTAGAACCACTCAGTGTGCCATCACGGGAAATATCGGTACATAGGACATGCTTTAGGCCAACAGAAAGATATTGTTCAACAACTTGTTCAAGTGTGACCTTACTGTTTTCCTGCCAACCACTGATGGCAATTTGTTTAACACTATCTGTATTGATGCGGATATCCAGTGCCAGCACTATGGCTTCTGCTCCGTAATCTTGAAACCATTGTTTAACTAATTCTGGCTGGGTGACCGCCATTGAGCCAATAACTATCCGACTTGCTCCTGCTTCAAAGAGCGCTTTGACATCGTTTTCTGAGCGGATGCCTCCACCTACTTGTACTGGAATGGAAACGCCCGCCAGTAGTTTACGTAACAATGTGATTTGGCGTTTGGTGGGATCTTTTGCTCCGGTCAAATCCACCAGATGTAATAGCTTGGCACCTGTTTGTTCATATTCCTGTAAACGGGATAAGGGAGAATTTCCATAATCCCGGCGTCGGTCATAATCACCCTGATGCAAACGCACAACGTTGCCATCAATTAGATCTAATGCAGGTATAATCATGCGATTACATCTCCAAAAAGTTTTTCAATAGCTGTGCCCCTGCCGCGCCGGAGCGCTCAGGGTGGAATTGCACACCAAAAAAATTGTTTTTTGCAATTGCACTACTGAATGGATTGCCATAATTCGTTTGAGCAATGGTGTATTCGCCAATAGGTAGGGCATAACTGTGTACGAAATAAAAATAGGCATTATTTTTAATATTGTGGAACAAGGGATGTTCGGCGAGAACGTTAACTTGATTCCATCCCATATGTGGTAATGGCAAATCAGAAGTTGCCATTTTTCTGACAGAAGAATGGATTAATTTGAGTAATGGGATATTGCCACCTTCTTCGCTGATTTCAGCCAGAAGTTGCATACCCAAACAGATCCCTAATATCGGCTGAGTGAGAGAAGTGATCAGGGAGATCAATTTTCGTTGTTGAAGTTGATCCATTGCGGCAGTAGCTGTGCCTACACCTGGTAAGAACAGTTTCTCGGCTGATTTAACAATATCTGCATCACGACTGATTACAGGTTCATAGCCTAACCGACGAACAGCATAGGTAACCGAAGCAAGATTGGCACAGCCTGTATCCAAAATAACAACTTTCATCATCATTTTCTCTTATAAGACACCTTTAGAGCTGGGCAAAGTGTTGCCTTCTATACGGATAGCTTGTCTTAGGGTACGGCCAAAAACTTTAAACAGACTTTCGGCACGATGGTGATCGTTCTTACCTTTCGTTTTCAGGTGTAAGGTACATCCCATTGTATAAGAGAGGGAGCGGAAAAAGTGTTCGATCATCTCTGTGCTTAAATCCCCGACGCGTTGGTGTTTAAACTCAGCTTTATATTCGAGGTGTGGTCGGCCGGAAATATCCAGGGCGCAACGGGCAAGACATTCGTCCATTGGAAGCGTAAATCCGAAACGGGCAATACCACGTTTATCACCTAATGCTTGTTTCAGAGCTTCCCCCAACGCAAGGCCGGTGTCTTCAACAGTGTGATGATCATCAATATAAAGATCACCATCAACTTGAATGTTCATGCGGAAACCACCATGAGTGGCGATCTGATCCAGCATATGATCAAAGAAACCGACACCGGTATTAATGCGACTCTCTCCTTCACGATCCAACCAAATTTCAATATTGATCGCAGTTTCTTTCGTTTTACGATTTACGCTGGAATAACGATCTTTACGGGTCAACTGTTCACAAATAGCTGACCAGCCCTGTGAATCAGCTTGATAATGAATACTTTGTATTCCCATCTTTTGGGCTAATTGCAGGTCAGTTTCCCGATCACCAATCACATAACTGTTTTTGTCATCCATAACACCATCTGCCAGATATTTCTCGACCAAGCCGAGTCTTGGTTTGCGGCAATCACAGTTATCTTCCGGTTTGTGAGGGCAGATTAATACCTCTTCAAACTGAATACCTTGTGAGGTAAGAACTTGCATCATCAGATTATGAGATGGTTCAAAATCAGCTAGTGGAAAACTGTTTGTACCTAATCCATCCTGATTAGTGACCATAACCAGTTTGTAACCGGATTTTTGCAGGGTCAGCAGAGCAGGGATCACTCCAGTCTCAAATGCCAGTTTATCAAGGCGATCAACTTGATAATCAGTTGGTGGTTCAGTAATCAATGTTCCATCGCGATCAATGAAAAGCAATTTCTGGCTCATGGATTTTCTGTTTCCTGTACTTGTTGAGTTTGTTTGCAAAGAGTAGCAATGGCATTGACAAGTTGCTCACATTCACTACGGCTGCCAACAGTAATACGTAAGCAATTTTCTAACCCTGGTTGTTTTTGTTGATCGCGCAGGATAATGCCTTGATCCCATAATGTTCTGAATACTAATTCAGCATTGGTGAATCTCACCAGAATATAGTTAGTTCCACTGGGGAATACCTTTTCCACTAATATCAGTTCATCAAGTGCTGCTTGTAGATAAGCACGATTAGCAATAATTTCTTCTACCCGGTTTTGCATTGCTTGAATGCCTGTTGCAGTTAACGCTTGTGCTGCGATGTCTGCAACAGGCGTAGCAAGTGGATAAGGAGCAATCACTTTCAACATTAGCGCGATAATATCGGCAGAAGCCAGAGTAAATCCACAACGTAGCCCTGCTAAAGCAAAAGCTTTCGAGAGGGTTCGCAAAATCACCAAGTGTGGATACTCTTTCAGCCAGTGAATGGTACTATTTTGCGGGCTGAATTCGATGTAGGCTTCATCAATGGCAACAATGGCATGATTGCGGGCAAGTTCGAGGATCTGGCGTAATGCAGCGGGGTCAATCAGATTACCTGTTGGATTATTCGGGTTGCAAATATAGATCAATTTGACGCGATCCAGATTACTTTGGATTGCTGGAATATTTGGCTGCCAGTCAGTACTGCTGAGGATCTTTTTCTGCTCGACACCGAAGGTTTCAGCACTGACACTGTACATACCATATGTTGGAGGGCAAAGCAGAATGGCATCTTTACCCGGTTCGCAGAAAACGCGGATCAGCAGTTCTATGGATTCATCAGCTCCACGGCTGACAAGCACTTGTTCTGGTTGCAGGTCTGTGTAATCTGCATAACGCTGAATAACCGTTACAGGTTGGCACTCAGGATAACGGTTGAGAGTTTTTTCCGAGAATTGAAAATCAGGAGCGGTGTGATATTCGTTGGCATTTAACCAAATATCACCATTGCCACCCAGACGACGGGCTGACATATAAGGGACTAATTTGCGGATATTTTCTCTTGCCAGTGAATTGACATCAAAAACAGTGCTCATTATTTCTCCTTAAGCTTTGGGCTACGTGTCGGCGTTGTCTGTATATTTGTACTGTTCAGAGCAGCTATGCGTAATGTGACCGCATTCTTGTGTGCAGTGAGTTGTTCTGTCTGTGCTAGTGTTTCTATGGTTGGTGCAAGGTTTTTTAAACCTTGTGGCGTGAGTTTCTGAACTGTCATTCTTTTCAGGAAATCAGCCAAACCGAGGCTTGAATAGGTTGAGGTATAACCATAAGTTGGTAATACGTGATTTGTACCGGAAGCATAATCTCCCGCAGATTCAGGCGACCAGTCGCCAAGGAAAATGGAACCAGCATTGGTGATTTTATCTACAATCTGTTCTGGTTGCCGTGTTTGGATGATCAAATGCTCAGGGCCATATTGGTTACTGATTGTCACACATTGGTCAATATTAGCAGTGACAATGATACGGCTGGATCGTAAGGCCTGAATCGCGATTTGTTGACGTGGCAGTGTGAGAAGTTGTTTCTCAATTTCACGAGTGACCTGTTTGGCATAATTTTCGTCAGGTGTGACCAATATGACTTGGGAATCTGGGCCATGTTCTGCTTGTGAAAGTAGGTCTGCTGCTGTAAATGTGGGGTTAGCGCTATTATCAGCAATTACCAGTATCTCTGAGGGGCCAGCGGGCATATCAATGGTTGCACCATCAAGGTGTTGGCTTACTTGTCGTTTGGCTTCGGTGACCCATGCGCTACCTGGGCCAAAAATTTTATCCACTTTAGGGATGGATTCTGTACCAAATGCCATTGCTGCAATGGCTTGAGCACCACCAATCTGAAATATTTCGCTGATACCGCATAATTGGGCAGCATAGAGTATTTCATCAGCAATCGGTGGTGGAGAGCATAAAATTACCTTACGGCACCCTGCGATACTGGCAGGTGTTCCGAGCATCAGCACAGTGGAAAGTAATGGCGCGGAACCTCCGGGGATGTATAGCCCTACTGAATCAATTGGTCGTGTAATTTGTTGGCAGTACACACCGGGTGTGGTTTCTACTTCAACCACTGTTGGTTTTTGTGCTTCATGAAACAGGCGGATATTGTTCATGGCCTGTTGCATGGCCTGCTTGATTTCTGATGTCAGGCGTTTGGTTGCGGCGTTAATTTCATCTACAGAAATTTGGATGGTATTAACTGCGATATTATCGAAACGTTGACTAAGCTCCCGTAATGCTTCATCTCCGCGTTCTTTGACGGTTTCCAGGATCTGTTTTACCGTACGGGCAACATCTTCAGATGCGGCAACAGCGGGGCGGGTCAGCAGTATTTGCTGTTGCTTTGGCGTACACTCTTGCCAGCGAATGATGGTGTTAAAATCAGCGGCATTGCTCAAAGTTATATTAAGATTGGCACTCATCAAGGTTACTCCATCATCTTTTCAATGGGCAAAACAAGAATGGAACTGGCACCCAGTGTTTTGAGTTTTTCCATCGTTTCCCAGAATAGAGTTTCACTGCTGACCATGTGCATGGCGACACGGTTTTGAGCTCCGGCTAGTGGCAAAATAGTTGGGCGCTCTGCGCCCGGCAGTAATGAAATAATTTCTTCTAACTTGTCACTTGGGGCATGTAGCATGATGTATTTGGACTCACGAGCCTGAATGACACCTTGAATGCGGATCATTAACTTATCAATGAGTTGTTGTTTGGTTTCTGGCATTTCACCATCACGCTGGATCAGACAGGCTTTTGAACGATAGATAACTTCAACTTCCCGCAGACCGTTTGCTTCCAATGTTGCACCAGTTGACACCAAATCACAGATGGCATCGGCCAATCCTGCCCGGGGCGCGACTTCAACAGAGCCATTGAGAAGACAGGGTTTGAATTGAATGCCTTTTTGATCCAGGTAGCGTTTTAATAGGTGTGGGTAAGAGGTGGCGATACGAGAGCTTTGCAAACATTCCACGCCAGTATAGTCATAATCAAGAGGGGCGGCGAGAGAAAGGCGGCAACTACCAAAATCAAGGCGGCGCAGTGTGGTATATTGTGGGCTATCTCCCTGTGCGCAACGGCTAAGTAGTTCTTCTTCAAGTACATTTTCACCAACAATACCTAAATCGACAACACCATCCATTACAAGGCCGGGAATATCATCGTCGCGGACACGTAGGATATCAATGGGCATATTTTCTGCGAATGCGATCAGGCGCTGTTGTTGTAAATGAATTTTGATGCCACAGCGCGCCAGTAATGTCTGGGAGTCATCACTCAAACGGCCTGATTTCTGCATAGCTATCCGTAATCGAGTTTTATCTAACATGTTATGTCTACCCTATATCAATATATAAATTTAAAACTTAGGTAACTCGGAATCTGTTGGGCATAAAAAAACCCTCGGAAAATCTTCCGAGGGTTTTTTATCGTATTCATACCACCGGAAGAGTTATTAAACGTCTTCCAGCACACAACAGCCTGAAAGACTAATCAGGATGATGGTGGTGATGGTTAAATTGAATACGATTCATAATATGTGTGCTCTCTGCCGAATACGTGATTAATAATTTAAGTGTACATTTGTTGTCTTCCAAGTCACAGCCTTGTAGGCAATAGCATATTTTAGCGTTACTTATGTTTGGTCTACTTTGTGACTTCAGGAAAACTTTATGCTTCACTTTATATATATTATATGTTTGCTATAGGTTAGCAGACATAAGAAATTGGTTGTGTGCCATTTAACCTATCTGATCCTGTGTATGAAAAGCAACCCTTTTTTAAAAAAAGTTATTTTTAGCTATTAATCTTTTGTTTTATATGAAAATTATGTTTTATCCTCTTTAGGTAAGTGAGCGGGTGATATCCTTTACAGGCACAATTTGCTTCAATAATCAAAATCATATGAGCTGGGGAGAATCATGGTGAAAAAGGTTTCAATTATTGGACTGGGATGGCTGGGAATGCCATTGGCACAAGCTTTACGGAGGAGTGGTATACAGGTAGTCGGTAGCAAAACAACCCCGGATGGTGTTGAAGCAGCCTGTATGTGTGGAGTTGACTGTCATTTATTGAATTTGACTCCTGAAATCATCTGTACACCTGATAAGCTTGAACAACTTATGTCAGTTGATGTATTGGTTTTGACATTGCCTGTCAGCAGAGTTGCAGGAGGTGGGGCAGAGTATGTCAGAGCAATACAGTTACTTGTTGATACTGCTCTCTCGTATTCTGTTCCTCATATTATTTTTACCAGTTCAACTTCCGTTTACGGCTCTTCTGTCGGCCATCTCAATGAAGATGCACCATTGTTTCCTGAAACTCAATCTGCTAAGGCATTGGTTGAGCTGGAAAACTGGTTGCATCAATTACCCAATACATCTGTTGATATCCTGCGTTTGGCGGGTTTGGTAGGTAGTGGTCGTCATGCAGGACGTTTTCTGGCAGGGCAGAAAGCCATTGCTGGGGGAGAAAATGCAGTTAATTTAGTTCATCAGGATGATGCTATCTCTGCTATTAAGCTCCTTATTCAGCGTTCTGAAGGAGGCAATATTTATAACTTGTGTGCTCCGGAACATCCCAGAAGATCGGAGTTTTATTCGCAAGCCTGCCGTCAGCTTAATTTGACCCCGCCAGAATTTTTACAACCGGAAGATGAAGAAATGGAAAATCACGCAGGGAAGTGTAAAACAGTTGATGGGAGCCGCATCTGCCGGGAACTGGGGTTCGAGTATCAGTATCCAGACCCCGGTAGAATGCCGATGAGCCTGTAATTAGTTTATTTCAATCATAACGATTTTTTGGAACGCTGGTCTTTCAGTCATTAATTGATACCAGCGTTCTAAGCTTGGCAGCGATGGATGCTCTGTCACGACATTAATCCATAGGTAGACAAAGGGAGCAAGGGCGATATCGGCCATGCCAAATTTATCACCGGAAAGATAGGTTTGTTTGCCTAATGTTTCATCAGCAATTTTCAGCAGTTTTTTTATCTCTGCAAATGCTTGAGAGATGATTTTTTGATCGCGTTGTGCTTCTGGAGTTCTGACAAAGTTTATCATAAGCTGTTTGATTGGAGGAAAGAGATTACAGCCTATCCAATCCATCCATTTTTCGACATTATATTTTTCTTTAATATCAGTTGGATAAATAATATCTTTGCCAAATTTTTCCGCAATGTAACGAACAATCACATTTGATTCCCACAGAATAAAATCATCATCCTGTAAACATGGAATAACACCATTGGGATTCATGTGCAAATATTTCGGTTCATCAAGTTTGCCAAATTTTCCACCAACATCAATTTGCTGATATGGGATCTTTAATTCTTCCAGACACCAAAGAACCTTTTTTACATTTGATGAATTTTTACGGCCCCAGACTGTTAACATCATTTTTTCCTTAATATCAGGTTGTTCTGAATTATTGATAATATGACAATAAATGCATGTGAATGACAGTAAAATCTTTACGTTATTGGATTGGAGTCTTATCTCATAACATCCTATATTAATAGAGGTTTTGTATTTTGGCTGTCAGAGAAAAAAGGCGGGAGATGATGAAAAAAAGCGGTCAGATAAAGATAATAAAGTCTTTTACGGTGGGGCTGAGTGTTTTTTGGCTGGCAAGTACCAACTTATACGCGATAAATGAACCAGCTGAGCCAGAGATTGATGCTAAAGCTTATATTTTGATGGACTATGCCAGTGGAAAAATTCTGGCGTCAAATAACCCTGATGAGCGTTTGGATCCTGCGAGTCTGACAAAAATGATGACCAGCTATGTGATTGGGCAGTCGATGAAAGCTGGCAAAATTTCCCAAGAGGATTTGGTCACTGTCGGAAAGGATGCCTGGGCGACAGGTAATCCGGTGCTTAAAGGGTCATCCCTGATGTTTTTAAAACCTGGAGATAGAGTTAAAGTCATTGATTTAAATCGTGGTATTGTGATCCAGTCTGGCAATGATGCCAGTATTGCTCTTGCAGATTATGTTGCAGGCAGTCAGGATGCTTTTGTTGATTTAATGAATAAATACTCTCAATCGCTGGGTTTGACAAATACTCATTTTAAGACTGTTCATGGTTTAGATGCTACCGGGCAGTATAGCACTGCTCGTGATATGGCACTTTTGGGGCAAGCAATGATCCGTGATGTTCCAGAAGAATATGCACTGAATAAAGAAAAAGAATTCACTTTCAACAAAATCCGCCAGCCTAATCGCAACCGCTTGTTGTGGAATCAAAACATGAGTGTGGATGGTATAAAGACAGGCCATACCAGCGGAGCAGGATATAATCTTGTCGCCTCTGCAACAGAAGGCCCAATGCGTTTAATCTCAGTTGTTCTGGGGGCTTCAAGTGATCGAATTCGTTTTGTGGACAGTGAAAAGCTTCTGGCATGGGGTTTTCGTTTTTATGAAACCAGTATCCCACTTAAGGCCGATGATGTACTGGTAACCGAAAAAGTGTGGTATGGAACCCGCCCGGAAGTTGCTTTAGGGGTAGAAAAAGATGCGGCAGTTACGGTTTTGCGTGGACAGTCGGGTAATTTGAAAGCAAGTTTTACACTGAATCAGACACCACTGGAAGCGCCATTGACAAAGAATCAGGTTGTAGGAACGGTTAATTTTATGTTGGATGGTAAGGTCATTGAACAACGCCCGCTGGTAGTAAAAGAAGCCGTTGAGGAGGCGGGGTTCTTTGGCCGCATTTGGGATTTTATTGTACTGACCGTCAGCGGTTGGTTTAACTCAATTTTCAGTTAGTGAACGATTAAGTAAAGATATAATAACTTGAAAATAGTTAGAAGTTAAAAAAATGCCAGTCCCCTTTATCGTGGCTGGCATTTATTTCAGGGCAGCGACTGTAGAAAGCTGCCTGATATGTTCATTACATCACAGAGTAAACGGCTGCTGAAATAGCAATTGACCCTGTCAAAATAACAAAGATATTGCTTGGCTTGCCTGCATATTTGCGCATAGCCGGAACCTTATGAATAGCATACATTGGCATGATGAACAGGATCATGGCAATGATTGGCCCACCCAGAGATTCAATGATGTTCAGGATACTTGGGTTAAGTGTTGCTATAATCCAAGCACTGATTAGCATGAACAAATTAGTGATACGATTCAGTGTCTTGTGCTGAATAGTTTTTCCTTGCGTGATCAGTGCTTTGTTAACGATGCCATTAAAGCCTTCACGGGCACCCAGATAGTGACCAAGGAATGACTTGGTAATTGCGATAAAGGCAATGAATGGTGCAATGTATTCAATGACTGGAGCATTAAAATGGTTAGCGAGATAAGACAAAATAGTAATGTTCTGTGCTTTAGCTTCTGCCAGATTTTCAGGTGATAGGCTTAGTACGCAGCTCAAGACGAAGAACATGACTGTCAGTACCATCATAATGTGAGCATAGCCCAGAATGCTTGAACATTTTTTCTCCGCATTTTCACCGTACTCTTCACGTTTTGCCACAGCAAATGCAGAGATGATCGGGGAATGGTTGAAAGAGAAAACCATTACTGGGATTGCCAACCACAGGGTGAACAATAGGCCATGACTATTGGTTGAAGATACGGCATTTTCCAGCGACAAAGTGTCAAAGATAGCAGTGTTCCAGTGAGGGATTAGATACAGAGCCAGAAGCATCAAAACGGTGACAAATGGGAACACTAGGACACTCATTGCTTTGACAATGGCTTGTTCACCGAAACGAACAATGCTCATGACGCCCAGGATTAATAACAGTGCCAGCAGTGCACGAGGTGGAGCGTCCATATGTAGCTGGTGGATAATAAAACTATCTACTGTATTGGTTAGTGCAACACTATAAACCAGCAGGATAGGGTAAATTGCAAAGAAGTACAGAATAGTGATCAAAAAGCCCGCAACTTTACCGAAATGCTCTTCTACCACGCCAGTGATATCTTCGCCGCTATTTTTGCCGGACAAGACAAAGCGACACATTCCGCGGTGAGCAAAGAATGTCATCGGAAGTGCAAGCAGTGCCATGATGATCAGTGGTATTAACCCGCCAATACCGGCGTTTATGGGAAGAAACAGAACGCCAGCGCCAATGGCTGTACCATATAATCCCAACATCCATACAGTGTCTGATTTACGCCAGGTAGAGTAATCGCTTTTGCCGGAAGCAGAGGATGCGATTGAACCTGTTTGAGATGTGTCCATAAATATCTCCGAAAAAACGCGATAAAGTAAAATTTAAAAACTGCTAAACCCGCACATTAATAAAATGCGCGAATTGGATTCGTTATAATGAGTAATAAATTGTCAGATATTGTTCTGATGTTTATTTAAACACTTTTATTTCTATACAAATAATATTGCCTAAAATACGGTCATCTTAAGCAGAGGATTCGAGATCCAGTTTAGTTCTATTTTTTGATGCTTAAATCAAAAAAGCTTAACCACATACTTTTGATAGGGGAAATATAATTATTTTTAGTAAAATGTACCGTGATCGCTCTCGCAATTGTAAGATTTATATCATAAAGTTAGTATGTTATGAATTTTTATGATGATGTTAATTAAATATTAAAATAAAATGCATCCATAAAAAGTGGATAATAAATATCATCAGTTGAATTTTAACATTCTGTGTTTGTTCTACTATTCCTGATTTTTCATTCAAGTGTTAATATATTATTTTTTCATGAGGGATTCCAGTCCCAGATTAATATAACTTTTATCTCTTTAGCTATAAATTCCTTCCCCTTTATTTCACTGTATCATTATGAAATAACAGTAAAATAATAGTGTCTTTTATTTTGGTTTAAAATGTGTGCTGTATGATTGGGATTTTGATTTCATTAATGTTATGAATTAATAATCTTCTTGATGTTAAAAAAACATTGAATGAAAAAAAATCAAACAAGGTTTGATTTGTAAAGAAAGAGTAATCTTATTACGGTTATGAAATGTTGTATATAGCGTAAGTGTTTTATACCGATTGCTGATTTATTTGTTTTTTAGATAACCCAGAGGCTTGGTTAAATGAGAAGTTATTGTGTTCAGCCACACTCACTTTTTTAATCATAGTCCCCCCCAGTTACAATGTTTTAATTTTCTGGGGGAATCCATTTTCTATTGCTTGCTATGTTGAGTGCTTGATTTAACTTTGTATCCAACCTCTTCTGATTAAAAAGGCACAGCAGAATTGGTAAAGGTAGGTTAGTTTGCTTTGCAAACATGCTCCATACAGGTGCCAGAATATTTGGGAAAATGCACATCCCATAAGGCTGACCAAAAATGCGCCAAGCATATCAATTGGCCAGTGAACTCCGACATAGACTCTGGCCCAGGCAATAGCGCAGGCAATAACCGTCAGGCAAAAACCTGACCAGATGCGGTGCCAGAAGATAAATGCTAATGCGAAAGTAAACACAGCTGTACCGTGATTACTGGGGAAAGAAACTGTTGGCGCATGAGCAAGAAAATTATGGCCAACACCTTCAACAAAAGGGCGTACATGAGGAACCAGCATTCCAATGATTGCTGAAACCGTCATTGCAAAGGCAAAGGCAATACAAGATTTGCTGACAACAATGCGCTGGTGTGAGATAGCTTCTTTTTTCCCCCAAAGCCAGCAAATTGCTAAGGTGGTGGGGTAAATATACACCATATATTTTGCAACAAAGATTGAAAACATGATCATGCCTGGTGATGAATCTGGTGTAGCATTGATAAGAGTAAATAAATCGTGGTTCAGTTGTTCTAGCAAAATGAGCCTCACACAGCGCATTGAAGTAAAAATATGATAATGTGCTTTTTATCAAATATTGTGCAAAACAGTAATTTTATCATGTGGCTTAGTAAAGAGATATCGCCTTAATTCGTCATATTGTTTAATACTGATTAAATTTGAGGTGAGTAAATAATGTATTGATAAGCGCAGGGCAGGATACTCCTTAGGCGTGCTTTTTTCCTTTCCGGTATAAACAAAAAACCCGATAGTCTTTAACCAAAGGGGATGACCATCGGGCTCCTCAATATGGGGACATCAAAGAAAAGCAGTGGCACTAATTGAGACTGTGTGAAAACATGAAAGTTCTCGATATCGAAAAAAATTACAGAATTTTTTTAGTGCGGCAGTAGTTTGAGCTGTATGGGTTGGAATTTTGTGGAATATTTAGGCGTATACCGCTATTCAGAAAGAGAATTTTTCTTTCACCTAAATAGCGGATAATATGATTATTTGTACAGTTCTAGGTTTTCTTTGGCGTAGTCTTCAAAATCTGTACAACCGCCAATGTGTTTTTCATCAATGAAAATTTGAGGAACCGTCTCAACAGGCTTACCTACTGTTTTTGATAAGTCGTCTTTGGTGATGCCTTCTGCCCAGATATCAACATAGCGGTAGTCAAAATCTTCGCGCTCTGTTTTTAATTTTTCAGCCAACTCTTTAGCTCGGACGCAGTATGGGCAACCAGGACGACCAAAAATGACTGTGTACATATAAACTCCTTATTGGTAATAATCATGGACTACATAGATATGTCATCTTGGGTTACTATGCCTGTAAGCGTGGGTAAAAAAAAGCAGGAATTTCATTTCGTTTTAATCAATCCCGCCAATTATACCTCGTGGATTTCAAAATGTAGCCAACAAAGGAGGCAACTTGAAAGACGAAGGATATAGCAGATATTTATGTATGATAGCCTGATGAAACGGTTAAAAAAGCATCTCACATATCAGATTTGGAAGGTAGTCAACAAATGAAGAAAAGTACATCAAAAGAGATGCGTTCGTTGGCTGATATGCCAAAGCTGGTTATTTTATTAGAAATATTGGGAATTGGGTTGTTGGCTTTAGTCTATTTGTCGATAACTGGTAGTATAATTCTATCGCCTTTATTAATGACGACAGAAGCACACATTGCTATGATCTTATTGGGTATTGGTTGTTTGATACCCGCAGCTATCCATATTATCTGGCGTGCGATCTATAATCTTTCTTTCTTAGGAATTGATCATAAGAAAGCAGGTAGAAATCATCAGATTGACTCTGATGAAGAAAAAACAAAATAGGTTAACGATTTCATGTTGCTATCCTAGTCGTGTTTTCTGAAGGTAGCATATGTCACTTTTAGTCATATGAGGTTGATTCAATGGATTCTATGGTTATCCCAAATTTAGCAACATTACGTAATTGGCTTGATAAACTCAAAATCTCTTATTTTGAGAATGAAGCAAGTCCAGTATTACATTTGCCTCATATGCAGAACATTGATGGCTTGTTTGATGCCAAGCTTGATCTGTTAGGGGATGTTGTCTTTTTCTCCGCTTTGGCGGAAGTCAGGCCAACTGCGATTATTCCATTAGTGGCAAATTTGAGTCAGATTAATGCCAGTTCCCTTACTGTTAAGGCATTTCTTGATGTTCAGGATGAAAATTTACCCAAGTTGATTGTTTGTCAGGCGTTTCCTATCGCTGCTGGTATGACTTTCCAACAATTTTCTCATTTTCTGAAGCAGAGTGAGGAACAAATTGCTAATGTGATCTTTGAAGTTCACAGTAATAATTTCCTTTATGTTAATAGTGATATGGAAAGTGAAATGGAAGTGGAAGATGAAGAATTACAAACTTCGACGTTTACCTTGCACTAATATTTTTTAATGTGGTTTTTTACAATGCAATGTGTGCAGTATACTGCGGGGCATTGTCACTCCTGCCAGTGGCTTGATAAGTCCTATTTAAAACAATTATCTGATAAACAAGAACATTTACAACAACTTTTACAAGAATCATCAATAACGTGCTGGCAGCCTCCTGTTGCCAGTCAACTTACTGAGTTTCGTAATAAAGCTAAAATGGTAGTGAGTGGCAGTGTTGAACGTCCGCTACTTGGGATGTTGCATCGGGATGGCAGGGCAGTCGATCTTTGCGATTGTCCTTTGTATCCACAACACTTTCAATCAGTATTCGAAGTAATAAAAGTATTTATTGCTAAAGCGGGATTAGTTCCATACAACGTTGCGCGTAAAAGAGGTGAGCTCAAATATATTTTATTGACCGAAAGTCGTGCTAACAGAGAAATGATGCTGAGGTTTGTGCTGCGTTCAGAAACCAAATTGGAACAGCTAAAACGTGCTTTACCGTGGTTACAAGAACAATTACCACAATTGGTGGTGATTTCCGCAAATATTCAGTTTGTCCATATGGCGATCCTGGAAAGTGAAAAAGAGATAATTCTTACTGAAAAGAAAATGTTACAGGATAATTTTAATAATATTCCGTTGTACATTCGTCCCCGTAGCTTTTTCCAGACTAATCCCGATATTGCTTCACTATTATATGCGACTGCCGGGCAGTGGGTCAGGGAATTAAATATAAACAGTATGTGGGATCTGTTTTGTGGTGCAGGTGGTTTTGGTCTGCATTGTGCAGATAAAGAGACAAGGCTGACTGGTATTGAAATCAGTGAGGAAGCCATTGATTGTGCCAAGAACTCGGCTAATAGCCTTGGACTTAAACATGTTGAGTTTCAGGCACTGGATTCTACACGTTTTGCTCTTGATAAATCTCAGATCCCTGAGTTGGTGTTGGTTAATCCTCCACGCAGGGGAATTGGTAAGGAGCTTTGCCAATATCTTAATCGGATGGCTCCTAAATTTATTCTTTATTCAAGCTGTAATGCTGAGACTATGGCAAAAGATATCACTATGCTCGGACGATACCGAATAGAGAAAGTACAATTATTCGATATGTTCCCCCATACAGAGCATTATGAAACGCTGGCATTATTAGTTATTGATGGCAATTAACCGGAACGAGGGATATTTCCATTGTTGATAACAATGTGTTGGTAATAATTTACTAGTAACAAATAGCAATCAACAATGGAAGCGAAAATAACAATAATGCAGATAATTTTAATTACGTTGCTCAAATAATAAGGTGCGTCGTTCAATCAGACGCATGAGTAGTGTTAAAAGGCCATTTATACAAAGATAAATAATACCTGCGGCAACAAATACTGTTGCATCATAGCTGCGGCCAAACTGGAGTTGGCTGTATCCCATTATATCCAGCAGTGTTATCGTACTAGCCAATGAAGTGCTTTTGAAAATTAATACAACTTCATTTGAATAGGAAGAAAGTGCTCTTTTGAAGGCATAAGGTAATAGAATGCGCATGGAATGTGCTTTTGACATCCCAAGCGCGTCGCAGGATTGCCATTGTCCGGCAGGGATCGCTTTAACCGCACCGTAAAAAAGTTGAGTCGAATATGCTGCACTATTTAATGCCAATGTCACCATAGCACAAAGCCACGGTTCGGACATGAGTTGCCACAACCACGGATATGCTTTCAGTGACGGAAATTGGCCTGGGCCGTAGTAAATCAAAAAGAATTGCACGAGCAAGGGTGTTCCGGTAAACAGTGTGATGTAGCCTTTCACCAATTGCGATAATATCGGCAGTTTCATCGTCAGAATAGCAGTCAAGATGACAGACGTCATAAATGCTACCAGCAATGCGGTAACAGTCAGGCTTAGGCTGGTTTGTAAACCTGGCAAAATATCCTTTATATACTCAAACATCGGAAGCACTCCGTTCAAAATGAGTAGCACGCACTTCAAGTCGTTTAAGGATAAATTGGCTCACCAATGTAATAAGTAGATAGATAATGGCGGCAATCATATACCAAGTGAATGGCTCTTGTGTGCGGGTGGCAATACTTTTTGTTTGTAACATCAAATCATTAACACTTATCAGTGAAACCAATGCTGTGTCTTTCAGTAAGACTAACCATTGATTACCAAGCCCCGGCAAAGCATGACGCCACATTTGCGGCATAATTAAACGAAAAAAGATACGGCCTTGGCCTAACCCTAATGCTTGCCCGGCTTCTCGTTGTCCCATCGGGATTGCTTTCAATGCCCCTCTCAATGTTTGAGAGGCATATGCAGAATAAAGCAGGGAGAGGGCAATAACACCACAAAGGAAAGGGCTGACATCAAAACTGTCAATTTCCATTTGTATCCTGAATTGCCACACCACAAGATTGATATCAATGCCTTCTGACAAGGTGATCAGAAGTTGTGAACTTCCAAAATAGATAAAGAAAACCACTAAAATTTCAGGTAACCCACGGATCAAAGTAACCCAACAGGCTCCTAGAAATGCAAAGGGTTTCCAACGGGAAGACTCCCAGGTAGCAAAAAGCATTGCCAGAATCAGACCAGTTACAAGAGATACAACAGCAAGGCCGACGGTTATACCGGCGGCACTGATTAAAGATTGAAGTTCACTCATAGAGATTCAGCTAATTATTGTTCAAACCATTTTTTGTAGATAGTGCCATAAGTACCATCTTGCTTGATTTCAGCCAGAGCCTGGTTCAGTTTGTTCAATAAGACGGTATTGCCCTTACGAACAGCTATGCCTAAACCTGTACCGAAGTAATTTTTGTCAGTAACTTTTTCGCCAATAGTACTCAGTTCTTTATTCTTTTTTAGCCACTCATTAACAACGGCTGTATCACCGAATAGTGCATCAATACGCCCATTTTTCAGATCAAGGATCGCATTTTGATAGCTGTCATAAGGAACGCTTTTTAGCTCCTTATGCTGTTCCATGAGGTATTTTTGATGGGTTGTGCCGTTTTGAGTACCTACTTGTTTTCCTTTAAGTTCAGTAACTTGGGAGTATTTCCCTTTGACAGTGACAAATATGGCCGAATTATCATAATAAGTATCAGTGAAATCAACTTGTTTCTGTCTGTCTGGTGTAATATCGATACCCGCCATCAATACATCAACGCGGCGGAATTTCAGGCTGGGAATGAGACTATCGAATGCTTGGTGGGTGAAGGTGCATTCGGCATGGATTTTTTTACACATAGCGTTTGCTAAATCCACATCGAATCCCTGGATTTTATTATTTGCATCAATAAACTCAAAGGGGGGATAGGTTGCTTCAGTGGCAAAACGGAGTGTTTGTTTCTCTGCTGCGGTCGCGGATAGTGTTATTGAACTTAGTAAGGCTGCAAGCAATAATTTTTTCATAGCCATGTCCTGTAATTCATAAGTATGTGGTTGATGAATGTTATTAAAGTTATTGGTGTTTATTTGTTAACGAGTTATCTGCCTGGCTGAATTAATATGACAGGGTTAGTGTGACAAATAATTAGCAAAGGCTTCTGTGTGAGGCTTCAAAAAATGGCTTGCATCACCTTTTTCTATAATTCGCCCTTTCTCCATATAGATGAACTGACTTGCTGTTTTACGGGCAAGCTCTACTTCATGTGTCACAATAATTTGAGTGATCCCGGTCTCTGCCAATTCTTTTATTATGTCAACGACTTGAGATGTGATTTCTGGATCAAGTGCAGAGGTGGGTTCATCAAACAGCAGAACTTGAGGTTCCATCATCAACGCTCGTGCAATGGCGACACGTTGCTGTTGTCCGCCTGACAAATGTAATGGAAAACGATTGGAAAATTCCTCCAGACGAAGACGGGAGAGTAATTTTGCTGCTTTTTCCTGTGTTTGTTGTCTAGGTAGCCCTAATACCTGACGGGGAGCTTCGGTCAGGTTATCCATTACAGTCAGATGTGGCCACAAATTGTATTGTTGGAAAACCATACCTACTTTCTGCCGTAGGGCACGGATTTTTTTTTCGCCGGGGGGGTGTTTAAAGTCAAATTGATGCTGTGCCATACTTAACTGACCAGAACGTGGCACCTCCAGTAAATTCAGGACTCGCAGTAAGGAACTTTTGCCCGCACCACTAGGCCCTAGTAATACTATGGTTTCTCCTGACGTACATTCGAAATTGATGTCAAACAGAGCTTGATTAGTTCCATAGAAACAATCGATGTTTTTTAATTGAATTCTCATGCGAAAAATATGAATAGTTAGCTGGTTGATGGGATATTAATCTCAAAGGAATAACTATGCAATAATATCTGCATAAGATTGTTGTTTTAGTCAATTTAATAAGTTAACTAATCAGGCTGTCGATATTTTATCTGGTTTCTTTTTGTTCTCTAATATGGTTTTTTCGATTAAGTATTATGCTGTTAAATGATGTTGCAAATTTCTTATACTAAAAACATGAGCTAAATCTACTGGGTAAAAAATGCAATAAATATGGGTGTCATTAAACTCAAAATGAAACCATGAACGATAGCTGCGGGTACGATACTCAAACCACCACAGCGCTGTAATATTGGTAATGTGAAATCTATTGATGCAGCTCCGGTTAAACCCAATGCTGTAGAACGGTATCGATTGATTAGCATGGGGATGAGCATGATTGATGCCAGTTCACGAGCCAAATCATTGAAAAAAGCAGTACTGCCTAATACTGGACCATAGGCATCAGAGAGTAAAATGCCAGAAAGAGAATACCAGCCATAGCCAGATGCAACGGCAAGGCCTGTTTTGGTCGGTAGCCCCAGTAGAAAAGCAGCCAGCATACCACCTAAAAGAGAACTGACAGCGACAACGATAGCAACAATGGTTCCACGGCGATTGATCAGGGTTTGTTTCAGGGTCATGCCGTTATTACGTAGCTGAATTCCGACAAGAAAAAGTAAAAAAATTAAGGTGATTTCACTCGCTTTGCTGGCAAAATGAAACCATGACCATTCCGTCAAACCAAATAGAAAACCCAATATTAGAGCACCGCATAATTTAATGGAATCAAATGCCATATGTAGACGGGAAGGAGGGCTTTCTTGCTTATATTCTGCGATAATCCACGGTTTTCTTTTATCCAACAGGAAAAGTGCCAGTAAATTAGTTACAAAGATGCACAGAAAAAATGTCATCGCATATAGCAAGATAGAGAGTAGGTTACTACCCAGATTTTCTAGCATAGCAAGGCTGATACCCATGAAAACGAGGATGAGATAAACCATGACATTGAGCAGTTGGTGAACTCTGATAAGTATCGTTTTATTATTTAGACGGATCAGATAACCCAGGCTCAATGGAAGGAGGATAATTAGTAATCCTGAATACATGTCACAATCCTTATTATAATAAACGTCTTTTTATCTGTTTTTATACCCTTTATCTTACGAGCTTCATTATTAGCTGCATTCACACTTATGGCCGTAGCAGATAATCTATCGGGTATATCTTTAACTGGTCATAAAAACCAAAAAAATAATAACAACAATAAATTTACACTGGAGTAACAAGTAGGATAAAGGGAAACCTACTGAAATTCAACGCGTTTTTTACTATATGATAAGGTTGAAATCATTAAATAAAATGAAGTGATTTTGATACTGAATAGAGAGGTATACTATTGAATTGTATATGAATTTATGATATTAGAGGTTTCAATCAATTGTCATTGGTATTTAATGATAAAGTTCTTCTGATTCTTACATCTATTTCATTTATATCCAATTTATTTACATCTGACACATTTATATCTATCGTGGATAGACAATTGGCATATTAGAGTTGATAAGAACAGAAGAGGTGAGGTGCCAAGCTTATCGCTGATTTTAGATTCTTAGCCAGAGAAAAAGTGATATGGCTATTGGATAATAACACGCCACAAATAACGTTTGTTTATCTGTGGCGTGGAAATTACGAATTAATTTGATTACTCTTTTTTGATTTTAAGCCATCTTCCAAAGGAACAATAAGACTGGCATGAGTGCCTTTAGGGCCTTGATTAACACTGAAATTCACTTTTTGTCCCGCTTTCAGCGTTCTATAACCATCCATCTGAATGGTTGAATAGTGAGCGAATATGTCATCGCCGCCGCCAGCCGGGCAAATAAATCCAAAGCCCTTTGCATTATTGAACCATTTAACTGTACCTGTTTCCATACTTCTCTATCCCTCGTATTATGATTTCGGATTTAGGAATCACTAAAAATTTCAGGATTATGAACAGTCGTTCAGCTAGGAATGGTGTTCATAAAATACACTGTAGTGAAATTCATTTCATCGTCAAGCATAGAAATAGCGTCAGGTTGTCTCAAATCGCTAAAGTTTGATATAGATAACGGTATCAGATTTTCAGGTGGAAGACTTGCTCTGATCGTCTATGGGAATAAGCAGAGTGCTTTATGCAGTGATAAAATATATAGAGGTAGAATGAATTAGTTCATACTAAAATCCGGTAGAAAGATAATACTCAGTGGAAAGACAATGAGTCAGTTTTATAACAGCTTGAATCTTGAAGAATTTGTTGAAGATAAAGAAAAGCAAGCGTTACAGCCGCCGTCAATGTATAAGATTATTCTGAACAATGATGATTATACCCCTATGGAGTTTGTGGTTGACGTATTGCAAAAGTTCTTTTCTTATGATGTTGAACGAGCAACGCAACTAATGCTGGATGTCCATTACCAAGGAAAGGCTATTTGCGGTATTTATACAGCAGAGATCGCAGAAACTAAGGCTGCGCAAGTGAATATGTATGCGAAGGAGCACGAGCATCCGTTACTTTGCACGCTAGAAAAGGTCTGATCTGGCTTATTGATTTTGGGAGGAGGTGCTTATGCTCAATCAAGAATTGGAGCTTAGTCTCAACATTGCTTTTGCCAAAGCAAGGGATAGCAGACATGAATTTATGACTGTAGAGCACCTATTGCTGGCGTTGTTAAGTAACACATCAGCGCGAGAAGCACTGGAGGCTTGTAAGGTCGATCTGGCAATATTACGCCAGGAATTAGAAAATTTTATAACTCAAACAACCCCTTTACTATCTGAGAATGATGATCGAGATACACAACCAACGTTGAGTTTTCAGCGTGTTTTGCAACGTGCCGTATTTCATGTTCAATCTTCAGGGCGCTCAGAAGTTTCTGGGGCAAATGTGTTAGTTGCTATTTTTAGTGAACAGGAATCTCAGGCGGCTTATTTACTGCGTAAGCATGATGTTAGCCGACTGGATGTTGTGAATTTTATATCTCACGGAACACGTAAAGATGAACTCGATAATGAGCCTCATCACAGCGTTAATCCAGTTCAGGAAGAACAAGTGATAGGTGAAGATCGATTGGAGAATTTCACGACAAACCTGAATCTGTTAGCGCAGAAAGGGCAGATTGATCCACTTGTCGGACGTCAGCATGAATTGGAAAGGACAATTCAGGTGTTATGTCGTCGGCGTAAGAACAATCCTTTGTTTGTGGGTGAATCCGGGGTTGGTAAAACAGCGATTGCGGAAGGGCTTGCATGGCGTATTGTGCAAAAAGATGTCCCGGAAGTGATGAAAGATTGCACGATTTATTCATTGGATATTGGTTCGTTACTGGCAGGAACAAAATATCGTGGCGATTTTGAGAAGCGCTTCAAAGCCTTGTTAAAAACACTAGAACAAGATAGTAAAAGTATTCTCTTTATCGACGAAATTCATACCATTATCGGGGCTGGTGCTGCTTCGGGTGGGCAAGTGGATGCTGCTAATCTGATTAAACCACTTTTATCCAGCGGTCGTATTCGGGTAATTGGTTCAACAACTTATCAAGAATTCAGCAATATCTTTGAGAAAGATCGCGCTTTGGCTCGTCGGTTCCAGAAAATTGATATTCTTGAGCCTTCTTCTGAAGAAACAATACAGATTATTCATGGCTTACGTGCCAAATATGAGGCGCATCATCATGTCCGCTATACATCGAAAGCTATTCGGGCTGCTGTTGAGTTATCTGTGAAATACATTTCTGATCGTCATTTGCCAGATAAAGCTATTGATGTGATTGATGAAGCAGGGGCTCGAACGAGGTTAGTCCCGGTCAGTCGTCGCAGAAAGACAATCAATGTTTCAGACATTGAATCTGTTGTGGCTCGTATTGCCCGTATTCCGGAGAAAACAGTTTCAGCCAGTGATAAAGATGTATTGAGAACACTGGATGATCGTTTGAAAATGTTGGTTTTTGGTCAGCACAAAGCAATTGGAGCATTAACAGAAGCCATTAAAATGAGTCGTGCTGGATTGAGGCAGGAGTATAAACCTGTTGGTTCTTTTCTATTTGCGGGGCCTACAGGGGTTGGTAAAACTGAAGTGACAGTTCAGTTAGCCAAAGTACTTAATATCAAGCTACTGCGGTTTGATATGTCTGAATATATGGAACGTCATACTGTTAGCCGCCTGATTGGTGCACCGCCAGGTTATGTTGGCTATGATCAGGGTGGTTTATTGACAGATGCTATTATCAAACACCCTCATTCTGTATTGCTGCTTGACGAAATTGAGAAAGCTCATCCTGATGTATTCAATTTACTGCTGCAAGTCATGGATAATGGAACATTGACTGATAACAATGGCCGGAAGGCTGATTTCCGCAATGTTATTTTGGTCATGACAACCAATGCCGGGGTGCGTGAGACCCAGCGTAAATCCATCGGTTTCACTGAGCAGGATAACAGCATTGATGGTATGGGAGAAATTAAGCGAATCTTTACCCCTGAATTCCGTAATCGACTTGATAGTATCATTTGGTTTGATGCACTTTCTGCGGAAGTTATTCAGCAAGTAGTTGATAAATTTATTGTTGAATTACAAGCTCAGTTGGATGAGAAAGGTGTTTCTCTGGAAATCAATACAGATGCCCGTCAGTGGTTATGTGATAAAGGGTATGATAAAGCGATGGGAGCCCGTCCTATGGCTCGCGTGATCCAGGATAGCCTGAAAAAACCTTTAGCCAATGAATTACTGTTTGGTTCCTTAGTGCATGGCGGATCTGTCAGGATTACTCTTGATAAAGATAAGCAGGTACTGAAATACGATTTCAAAGGCGTGCAAAAGTCGAATAAGAAAAAATCAGAAGATGCCGTACTATAGCTGCATATAAATAACTGCATATAAATAAGTACGGCAAACACTGGCCGTATGACTGAGAACGACACCACAGGAGAATGCTGAAAAATACATTACCTGTGGTGTTAAGAAGGTCTGTGAATCAGCGGCTACGGAAGACGATACGGCCTTTGCTCAGGTCATATGGGGTTAGCTCAACTGTAACCTTGTCTCCAGTCAGGATGCGGATGTAGTTCTTACGCATTTTGCCTGAAATATGAGCAGTAACGACGTGTCCGTTTTCTAGTTCGACACGGAACATAGTGTTTGGCAGTGTGTCTAACACAGTGCCTTGCATTTCAATATTGTCTTCTTTGGCCATCTAATCCTCTAAATGTAACAACCATAGTCTTTAACCGACAAGATAATGCCGAAAAACCCTCATTATGTAAAGGAATGTCGTATTTTAAACCATCATTTTCCTCATAATGGAATTGACACTCCCACCGTAAACAGCATAAATCACCAAGTGTTGATTATAATTCCAGCACTTGTGTATCCCAACAGCCTGCTTGCAATGATTGTTTTTTACCTTGCTCAAGATACTGGAGAAATTCTCTCCTTGGAATATTTTTCGCGCCCAGTGACTCTGTATGGTGATTTAGCACCTGACAGTCAAACAGCTGACCGCCATGACGTAAAAAATGGTGATAGAATGCCACAAAAGCGCACTTAGATGCATTCTCTATTTTGCTGAACATTGATTCACCACAAAATAGCGCTCCTACACTAACACCGTATAATCCACCAACAAGCTGGCGTTTATGCCAGACTTCAACCGAATGAGCCCGACCTTCCTGATGTAAGGTTTGGTAACCTTGCTGAATATTAGCTCCGATCCACGTACCTTCTTGTCGCTGGGCACAGCCGTATATCACCTGATCGAAAGCATAGTTTACCGTAATTTGATAAGAATGTTTGCGAATAAAACGTCGCAGAGTACGTCCGGTATGTAATTCTCCCGGGATTAGAACCGCCCTGGGATCCGGAGACCACCATAAGGGAGGCTCATCAGGCGAAAACCATGGAAAAATTCCCTTACTATAAGCGGCCTTTAAGCGCTCTGCACTCAAATCTCCTCCGAATGCCAATAGACCATTCGGCTCTGCTAATGCATTGGTTGGATGAGGAAATTCACATGAGTTATCCAATTGAGCTATCAACATAAAAGTTATCACTCCTACTCAGGATAATATTGCCGTTGATAGAATTGGTAATAACGCCCGTGCTGGGACAGTAACACATCGTGTTGCCCTTGCTCAATGATACGCCCCCCATCCATTACACAGATACGATCCATGTATTGTAAGCCAGTTAGCCGATGGGTAATCACAATAAGCGTTTTATTTTGGCAACCATCGCGTAATAGCGACAGAATTTGTTGTTCAGTATCTGCATCAAGCCCTTCTGTCGGCTCATCCAGAAGCATAAGTGGAGAATTATGCAGCAATGCTCTGGCAATGCCCAATCGGCGTTGTTCACCGCCAGAAAGTTGGCGTCCACCTTCGCCTATCCAACAGTTTAGCTTTTCATTATTGTCTAGCAAGTTTCCTAATCCGACCTGCTTTAAAACAGTTGTTAATTGTTCATCAGTAGCATCTGGTTTTGCCAATAACAAATTTTCACGCAGAGTATGACTGAATACATGTATTCGCTGGGGAACGATAGACATCATCGATCTTAGTGTAGCTTCATCATAACAAGAGATAGGCTGTTGGTTGATTAAAATCTCTCCGTGATCAACATCCCATGCACGGGTCAATAACTGTAAAAGAGTTGATTTACCGCAGCCTGTTTTGCCCAACAAAGCAATATGTTCACCAGCTTGCAGAGACAGAGAAATGTTCTGTAATACAGGTAAAGGTTGATTAGGATAAGTGAAATCAATGTTTTTTATCTCAAGACTGAGATTATCTGTACTTTCTGGCCCGTGCTCAGGGAAGGTGACTTCAGCTTTCTGATGGATTAACTGAGAGACACGTGTAGCTGAGGAGATAACTTGCCCCATGTGCTGGAAAGCTACAGTGACTGGCCCAAGGGACTCAAAAGCAGCAAGAGCACAGAATGTAAACAGAGCAATCAACGCTCCGGGTTGATTGTTTCCGCCTATACCTGCTGCTGCCAGCCACAGTATCAGTGTCACTGTGATGCCAGTGGCAAAAATCATAATGGCTTGAGAAATCCCCGTCAGATTAGCTTGTTGTTGTTGACACTTTAACCACTTGGATTCAACCTCAGACATTGAGTGGCGGAAGCGCTGGAGAGCACCGAATACGGCTAACTCCGCCTGGCCTTGTAATGCACTAGTGAGCAATGTTCGATATTGGCCGCGTAATAAAGTGATATTCCTGCCGTAAGGTTTGCCCACATGATAAAACACAAAAGGTAATGTCAGCAGCAGCCCTAACAGAATACCACCAAGAGTATAGGCAAGCGTCTTATCAAGGAACCCCAAGCCAAATGTCAGGACAATAATGACGGTAAGTGCAGCAAGGACGGGAGACATGACGCGTAGATAGAGATGATCTAACGTTTCGACATCAGCCACAATCCTATTCAATAACTCTCCCTGGCGAAAACGAGTGATACCTCCCGGAGAAAGTGGCAGGATCTTCTGGAAGGTAAAAACCCGAAGATGAGCCAATACCCGGAATGTAGCATCATGGCTGACCAACCGTTCACCATAACGTCCGGCAGTGCGAAAAATAGCTGCCCCACGGACACCTGCCGCAGGCAGCATATAATTGAAGGTATATTTTCCGGCAAATCCTGCTACAGCAGTGCCGGCAAGAAACCAACCGGACAGCGTAAGTAAGCCAATACTGGATAGTAGGGTTACAACTGCCAAAATCATACCTAAGCTAATAAGAAACCAATGGCGGCGGTATAGTGCGAGAAAAGGGAG
This sequence comes from Xenorhabdus budapestensis, assembly GCF_002632465.1. Taxonomy (GTDB): domain Bacteria; phylum Pseudomonadota; class Gammaproteobacteria; order Enterobacterales; family Enterobacteriaceae; genus Xenorhabdus; species Xenorhabdus budapestensis. The sequence continues at coordinate 34,866 of NZ_NIBS01000018.1, forward strand.
TAATACACGCATGATTAAAGCTCCACACTGCGATGAGACAACAGATGGGAAAATGCACTTTGAGATTGGCTCAACATTTGATAGTTACCTTTTTCGATAATTAATCCGCCCTCCATAACCCAGATTTGGTCATATTCCAGCGTTTCTTCCAGTAAGTGTGTAACCAATAATGTCGTTTGCTGACTGGATGCTTGATTCAATGCCATCATTACGCGTTGTTCACTATTAGCATCAAGGCTGGCTGCGGGTTCATCCAGTAACAAGAGTTGGCACGGATTTAATAATGCCCGTGCTACAGCGATACGCTGTGCTTGTCCAACAGATAGGCGAGCAGCATTCTCGCCAATAACTGTGTTTATGCCATCAGGGAGATCACAGACAAACTCATCGACATAAGCGCGTTTCATTACATCGTGGATCTGTTCTTGTGTCGCGTCAAATTGACCAAGACGAATATTATCGAGTATCGTTTGTTCCGGCAGATGGGGGTTCTGCCCAACCCAACTTAATTGTTGACGCCATTTGTCGAGATCAAGCTCACGCAATTCGTTTCCATTGATTTTCAATGAACCCCGGTAAGGAAGAAAACCGAGTAACACATTTATCAGTGTACTTTTTCCTGCGCCGCTTTTTCCCACTAATGCAATCCGTTGATGCTTATCAATTGTAAAATTTAAAGGACCGGCCAGACGATGCCCATCATGTGACAGAACTTCCAATTCGCTTGTTTCAATAGTCACTGTTTCTTTATCTGACAAGGTTTTTCTGCCGCCGTATGTGGTGTGTTCCCCATCGCTGCTTAACAAGGTGAAAAGTGATTCCGCAGCGCCCACAGCCTGGGCTTTAGCATGATAAAAAGTGCCCAAATCACGTAGCGGTTGGAAGAATTCAGGAGCAAGGATAAGTGCGAGGAAACCAGCAAATAATGTCACGCCAAAACCATAACTGCCAAAATGCAACTCTCCCAGATAAGAAAAACCAAAATAAACAGCAACAACAGCAATGGAAACAGCGGTAAAGAACTCTAATACAGCAGAAGATAAAAATGCCATACGTAGTACTTCCATTGTCCTGCGTCGGAAATCTTCTGTCGATTCGGTAATTTGTTTAATTTCGGCTTTTCCCCGATGGAACAAACGCAGAGTTTCGAGACCACGTAAACGATCCAGGAAGTTACCACTTAAACGACCAAGTGCAACAAAATTGCGCCGGTTAGCATCGGCAGCCCCTAATCCGACCAAAGCCATGAAAATAGGGATCAATGGCGCAGTTACGAATAGAATAACGCCAGCGGCCCAATTGATGGGAAAGATAGTGATCAGGATTAAGGCAGGGATAGTAGCCGCAAGGGTCATTTGAGGTAAATAGCGGGAATAAAAATCCTGCATGTCTTCAATTTGCTCCAGAATAATGGTCGCCCAGCTACCAGCAGGTTTGCCTTTTACCCAAACAGGACCCAATTGTGTCAGTTTATCCAATACCATACTGCGAATTTGTTGACGCACGACTTTACCGCAGATAAACCCGATACGTTCTCGGACAGCACTGACAATAGCTCTCAGCGTGAAAGAAGCCATCAACATCAGGAATTGGTTGATGAGATTTTCACGGGGGACATTATCCATAATAAGCGCCTGAAGAATGGAAGCGAGAAGCCAGGCCTGAGTGATAATCAGTAAACCACTAATTAGCCCTAGTAGCATGGATAGACGAAGCCATTGACGGGCTGAGGCGCTTTGTTGCTTCAGCCATCGAACAAGTTCAGATTGTCTTGTTTTGTCCATAAGAAAAATTTCAGATTAGCAGATGATGATACGGCGTATCAAAAAAGCTGGTAATTGTATTGCCAGCTTTCGCGTACTATGTTGCCTACAAAAAAATGTTACCTGTTAGAAAGCGCTATCGAAATAGCGCTTTTAGAAAAAGATAATCTTATTTGGTTGCCAATCCGTCCAGAAAACGTTCGGCATCCAGCGCAGCCATACAGCCCGTGCCGGCTGAAGTGATAGCTTGTCGATAAACATGATCCATGACATCACCTGCGGCAAATATACCGGGAACAGATGTCTCGGTGGCATTTCCATGCAGACCGGACTGAACCTTGATGTACCCATTTTCCAGTTCAAGCTGTCCTGCAAAAATATCGGTATTAGGGCTATGGCCGATGGCGATGAAAACACCTGCAACATCCAGCTCTTTAGTGTTATCACTTTTCGTATCGCGAATACGGATACCTGTTACACCCATTTCATCACCCAAAACTTCGTCCAGAGTGCGATCGGTATGCAAAATAATATTGCCGTTTTTAACCTTATCCATCAAACGGTCAATCAAGATCTTTTCTGAACGGAAAGTATCACGACGGTGGATCAGGTGAACTTCAGACGCAATATTCGCTAAATATAATGCTTCTTCAACAGCAGTATTACCGCCACCTACGACAGCAACTTTTTGTTTACGGTAGAAGAAACCATCACAAGTTGCACAGGCAGAAACACCACGTCCTTTAAATTCTTCTTCGGAAGGTAGCCCCAAATAACGTGCAGAAGCACCTGTTGCGATGATTAAGGCATCACAGGTATATTCCTGTTCATCACCATATAGGTGGAATGGTTTTTTTGAGAAATCAACTTTCTGAATGTGATCAGTCATAATTTCTGTCTGAAATTTTTCAGCGTGCTGAAACATACGTTCCATCAAAGCTGGGCCTGTTAGTCCTTCAGGGTCGCCAGGCCAGTTTTCAACTTCAGTCGTGGTGGTCAATTGGCCGCCTTTCTCAACCCCTGTAATGAGTACGGGATTTAGATTAGCCCGGGCCGCATAAACAGCAGCAGTATAACCAGCAGGACCTGAGCCAAGAATGATGAGTTTACTGTGTTTGGCTGTACTCATGAATACCTCATTTCCATTATTGCATATCGCAGATTCAGGGATTGTAGGAGAAATAATAAGTTAAAAAAAGCGATTATCAGATAAAATATTCATGTTATTAACGATTTTACCGATAGATAGTAACTATGATGTAATGGGAATGTAAGGAGTGAGTGCTTAACTTTTTGAATTGAACATCATTTATTCGTTTTAGACATGAAACGAGCTATTGAAACGATTTACCGAAAATTTGTTTGGTAGGTTGTTCTGATTTTTGTTCATTTACTTTGACAATCGGCTATGCATTTGCGAAAACATCTGTGTAAGAGATAATTATCTGCCTCGCTAATCAATTGTTTCTATAGAATAGACAATTTGGAGTAGATGATTTTCTCATAGAATATTAAAAATTGCCGATAAGCTGCTTTCTGGGAGACATAGTGTTTTGGGAGATAATATTCTGGAAGACGGTGCTCTAGTAAGTTGTGTTTTGGTTAATCGAGTTCTGGGAAATTGTATTCTGGAAGATTACGTGTAGGCCCAAACTTTGATTACAGATTGAGCTTTAGCCTTTGAAGACATCTTTTCCAGCTCAACTGCTTAAAAGAGATAGGGAAAATGTTATGGGTGTAGGAATATAAAGAGAGAGCAATAAGATGATAGATAATAAGAAGCGTCCAGGAAAAGATCTTGATCGCATAGACCGTAATATCCTTAACGAATTGCAGAAAGACGGCCGTATTTCTAATGTGGAATTATCCAAGCGGGTAGGTTTATCACCTACACCTTGTCTGGAACGCGTACGTCGTTTAGAGCGTCAAGGCTTTATTTCTGGTTATACCGCCTTGCTGAATCCCCATTACCTGGATGCATCATTGCTGGTGTTCGTTGAAATCACCCTAAACCGTGGAGCGGCAGATGTTTTTGAGCAGTTCAATACTGCCGTACAAAAACTGGAAGAAATTCAAGAATGCCATTTGGTTTCAGGGGATTTTGACTACTTACTGAAAACACGTGTGCCAGACATGTCTGCGTACCGTAAATTGTTGGGTGAGACCTTATTACGTCTTCCGGGCGTTAACGATACTCGTACTTATGTAGTAATGGAAGAAGTGAAACAGAGTAACCGTTTGGTAATTAAGACTCGTTAAGCTTTTGTCTACAATGTACAGTGTATAGATGCAAAACAGGAAAAATTTAGGTACACTCCTGTTTATGCATACAGTTTCAACGCTGAGCTATCCTCAGCGTTGTTCCGTTTAATCAACAGGAAAACCTGGAGAGCCTTTCTTGAACCAGGAATATACAGAAGACAAACGTGTTAGGTTAAAAAGAGTAAGCAGTAGCCGTCGGCTTCTGGAAGCCGTTCTGTTGGTTATTGTCATATGTGCCGTATATTTAATGGTAGCACTTGTCAGTTTTCATCCTTCCGATCCTAGCTGGTCACAAACTGCCTGGCATGAACCTGTTCATAATTTAGGTGGCAGCATTGGTGCCTGGTTGTCAGACATACTATTCTCAGCATTTGGTATTCTTGCCTATGCAGTCCCACCCTTAATGTTTTTGGGTTGTTGGAATGCTTTCCGTCAGAAAGATAGGCAAGAGTATGTGGATTTCTTCACACTGACATTACGCATTATTGGTTCCTTGGCTCTTATTTTAACTTCATGTGGTTTGGCTGCACTCAATATTGATGATTTCGATGATTTTGCTTCAGGTGGTGTTATCGGTAGTTTGTTCAGTAACGCGATCCTACCGTGGTTTAATATCCTTGGTGCAACTTTAGCTCTGCTTGGTACGTGGGTTGTCGGGTTCACATTATTTACGGGCTGGTCCTGGCTTATCATTGCAGAAAAAATTGGGGAGTGCATTCTGGATTCGCTCAGTTTTGTGGTTAATCGTAGCCGCACTCAAATTGATTATGATGATGAGTTGGAAAAAGAAGTTGTTCCCGAGCTTCCTGATGATATAAACCATTCTAAACAAGGGGAGTCTAAAGCAGCTCCTGTTAAGGCAACTCATGTTATTCAAAACGCCATTGCTGATGATGAATATGATGTGTTGCTGGCAGCTCCAACAGTGACAGAGTTGGTGAATACCGATTCAGTACAGTCGGTTATGGAACAGTCAGAGGAAGAGATTCCACCTGCAATTGTTTTTCCTGAGCATGAAAGTATTTCACTTGAACAGATGCAATCTGCTCTGGAACAAGACAATAAATCTCCCCTGATTAAGCCACAAATATCCGTAGCTCCAGAAACAGTATCAGTACAAATGGAATTAGGGCAGGCTAGAACTGGACAGATTGTTGGATCAGAACAAATTGAAAATAGCCAGGAGCAAGAGCCTGTCCGATATACATTTGAGCTGCCTGATGAGCGCCAGTTGGGGGATGATGTAAATGATTGTACAGATAATAGTACTTATTTGCAGAGTTCGGTAACTAGCTCTGTTGCTGTTGTGAAAAATCCTCAGATGAAACAGGGAATAGGCCCTGAAATGCCAAGGCCGAATCCGGTACGAATACCGACTCGCCGTGAATTGTATGGGATTAAAGTCCCTTCTCACCGCTTGTCTGAGCATTTACAGCGGAAAGAAAAAGAAAGGCAGGACGAACTCAATGCTGAAGTTGAAGAACAGAGAATGGATGAGCAGCAGCAAGATATGCTGCGTGAGCAATTTATTGCGCAACAGCGTGAGCGTTATGGTTATGATTTGGAAAAAGAGGTAAAAGAAGAAAATGCTGAAGATTTTACCTCTATTTTTAACCAACCAATTTATAAGCAGCTTGCACATGGCAAAACAACAGTAGAAAAATCTGTTGAGAACAGTGATGATAAAGCACCTATCAGCATTGATGAGCATGCAGAGCAGGAAGAAACGTTGCGGAAAGCATTTGAACAGCAGCAACGTGAACGTTATCAAATCCCGCCTGCTGTTTCACCGCAGTATGAAAAGTCTGTGTTTGATTATTTTTCACAAAATAATAGTGTAGAAATTTCTAAGCCGGCAGAACCATTATTTATGCCTTCAGAGTCCATACCATCGGAAGAGGTTATTCAGCCAGAACAGGAAAAAAATATTGTTCCTGTTGCAGCAGATTCTTCTGTTTTAAAAACTTCTCATCAGCCAGAAACTCTGCATAATTTTGCGCAGCAACCGCAGCAACCGCAGCAACCGCAGCAACCGCAGCAACCGCAGCAACCGCAGCAACCGCAGCAACCGCAGCAACCGCAGCAACCGCAGCAACCGCAGCAACCGCAGCAACCGCAGCAACCGCAGCAACCGAGCCTGTTTCATCCATTTTTGGTACGTAATGATCAACCATTGCTTAAGCCGACTACACCGATGCCTTCTTTAGATCTTTTGGCAGAACCTCCAGCAGAAGAAGAACCGGTTGATATGTTTGCACTGGAACAAACTTCGCGTTTAATTGAAGCTCGTCTGAATGATTATCGTGTCAAAGCGGATGTTGTTGGGTTCTCTCCAGGTCCTGTAATCACACGTTTTGAATTGGACTTAGCGCCTGGGGTTAAAGCTTCCCGTATCTCTAATTTATCTCGTGATCTTGCACGTTCACTTTCGGCTGTGGCAGTTCGTATTGTCGAAGTGATCCCGGGAAAACCTTATGTGGGCCTGGAATTACCGAATAAAAAACGCCAGACCGTTTATTTACGGGAAGTGCTGGATTGTGAAAAATTCCGTGATAATCCGTCCCCATTAACTATTGTTTTGGGAAAAGATATCGCTGGTCAGCCTGTTGTTGCTGATTTAGGGAAAATGCCTCATTTGTTGGTTGCAGGGACGACGGGGTCGGGAAAATCAGTCGGCGTCAATGCCATGGTCCTCAGTATTTTGTATAAAGCGAAACCAGAAGATGTTCGTTTTATCATGATCGACCCGAAAATGCTTGAGCTATCTGTTTACGAAGGCATTCCGCATTTGTTGACGGAAGTGGTCACTGATATGAAAGATGCAGCCAATGCATTGCGTTGGTGCGTCAATGAAATGGAACGCCGTTATAAACTGATGTCAGCTTTAGGTGTGCGCAATATCGCGGGCTATAACGATAAGATCAAACAGGCTGAAAATATGGGCCGTCCGATCCCGGATCCATTCTGGAAGCCCGGTGATAGCATGGATGTGACACATCCTGTACTGAAAAAAGAGCCCTATATTGTTGTTATGGTCGATGAGTTTGCCGATTTAATGATGACAGTCGGGAAAAAAGTGGAAGAGTTGATCGCGCGTTTGGCACAGAAAGCACGAGCTGCGGGTATCCACTTGGTACTGGCTACACAGCGTCCTTCTGTTGATATTATTACGGGGTTGATTAAGGCTAATATTCCTACGCGAATTGCATTCACCGTTTCCAGTAAAATTGATTCCCGTACCATTCTTGATCAGGGAGGAGCGGAATCATTGCTTGGTATGGGCGATATGCTCTACTTAGCACCAAACTCTTCGATTCCTGTACGTGTCCACGGTGCTTTCGTGCGTGACCAAGAAGTCCATGAAGTTGTTAATGACTGGAAAGCGCGTGGTCGCCCTCAATACATTGATAATATTATTAAAGGGGGTGAAGATGGCGAAGGAGGATTGGGATTGGATAGTGATGGAGAGCTGGATCCTCTGTTTGATCAGGCAGTTGAATTTGTGATTGAAAAACGCCGGGTATCTATCTCTGGGGTACAACGTCAATTCCGCATTGGTTATAACCGGGCCGCTCGAATTGTAGAACAGATGGAAGCTCAGCAAATTGTCAGTACGCCTGGTCATAATGGCAATCGAGAAGTTTTAGCACCTCCGCCACATGAACACTGAGCATCATTTTAAATGCGGCATCGGCTATTGTGATGCCGATAATATATGAATTGAAGGTATTCACACATGAAAAAACTGATGTTGATTGGTTGTCTGATGATGGGAATAAGCGTGAGTTCTGCATGGGCTGATGCCGCGCAAGATTTGCAGGGTCGATTGAGTAAGGTAAATAGTTTTCACGCGAACTTTACCCAGACTGTTACCAGCAGTGACGGTTCAACGATCCAAAATGGTGAAGGGCAACTCTGGGTTAAACGTCCCAATTTGTTTAATTGGCATATGACATCGCCTGATGAAAGTACTTTGATTTCTGATGGCAAAACGTTGTGGTTCTACAATCCTTTTGTCGAGCAAGTAACAGCTAATTGGCTGAAAGATGCTACGGGCAATACACCGTTTATGTTGATTGCTCGTAATGATCCCACGGATTGGAAACAATACAGAGTGACACAAAGTGGTAATAATTTTGAGTTGACGCCTAATAGTGCCAATGGAAATCTGAAACATTTTTCAATCACAGTAACACCTGATGGCACTATTCAGAAATTGACGGCTGTTGAACAAGACGGTCAGAAAAGCGCATATCAGTTGAAAGGGCAGCAAAATACCAGCGTAGATGCGTCAAAGTTCAAATTCACTTTACCAGAAGGTGTTACGCTGGATGATCAACGCCAGTGAGGTTTAAGTGAACAATCTTTCACTCGATTTTTCACAGAATGAGTTTCAGCCACTGGCAGCAAGAATGCGGCCAGTTACGCTGGATCGTTATATTGGGCAGCAACATCTATTGGCAGAGGGGAAACCTTTGCCAAGGGCGATCCGTGCCGGTCATCTTCACTCCATGATTTTATGGGGGCCGCCGGGCACGGGGAAAACGACGCTGGCTGAAATTATCGGCTATTATGCGCAAGCAGATATGGAACGTATTTCTGCCGTTACATCCGGTATCAAAGAGATACGTGAATCTATAGAGAAAGCACGACAGAACCGCAATGCAGGACGCAGAACAATTTTGTTTGTCGATGAAGTTCACCGATTTAACAAAAGCCAGCAAGATGCCTTTCTGCCGCACATTGAAGATGGCACCATCACATTCATTGGTGCCACGACTGAAAACCCCTCTTTTGAACTAAATTCAGCCTTGTTGTCGCGGGTGCGAGTCTATTTATTGAAATCTCTTTCGTCAGCAGAAATAGAACAAGTGCTTATTCAGGCCATAAATGATAAAGAGCATGGCCTTGGTGGACAAAATATCGTGTTGCCGGACAGCACTCGCCAGATGGTAGCTGAGTTGGTTGCAGGGGATGCACGTCGTTCATTGAACTTGTTGGAAATGATGTCGGATATGGCGGAAGTTAATGTACAAGGGCAACATATCTTGACCCCAGAGTTACTGAAAGAGGTTAGCGGAGAGCGGAGTGCGCGATTTGATAATCAAGGTGATAGGTATTACGACTTAATATCGGCTTTGCATAAATCAATCCGTGGTTCTTCACCAGATGCTGCACTTTACTGGTATGCCAGAATTATTACCGCGGGTGGAGATCCGCTTTATGTTGCCCGCCGCTTACTGGCAATAGCGTCTGAAGATGTAGGTAATGCTGATCCGCGTGGAATGCAGATAGCAATTGCTGCATGGGATTGTTTTACCCGTGTTGGAGCAGCAGAGGGAGAACGGGCAATTGCTCAGGCAATTGTTTATCTTGCCTGTGCTCCCAAAAGTAATGCTGTTTACACGGCATTTAAAGCAGCTATGGCAGATGCACAAGAAAAGCCGGATTATGACGTTCCTGCTCATCTGCGTAATGCTCCAACCAAATTGATGAAAGAAATGGGTTTTGGTGAAGAATACCGTTATGCCCATGATGAGCCCAATGCGTATGCGGCGGGAGAAGTTTATTTTCCACCTGAGATGCAGAATACTCGTTATTACCACCCGACCAGCAGAGGGTTGGAAGGTAAAATTGGTGAGAAATTAAACTGGTTGATGGAGCAGGACCAAAATAGCTCAATAAAACGCTATCTCTAATGTCATTGATACGGTAAGGTTCATATGGCGAAGAATTTATATCAGATTGGTTAATCAAAACTGATTTTGCTACTACTTTAGTAACTTTTTTCTCAATACTATTTTCTTAACAATTATTTTCTCAACAACTAGTTTCTTAACAACAACAAGCACAGGAATAGCATGCTCGATCCAAATATGCTGCGTAACGAGCTAGACGCAGTTGCCGAAAAACTGGCTCGCAGGGGTTATACCCTTGATGTGGAGACGGTGCGTAAACAAGAAGAGCGCCGTAAAGTTTTACAAGTTGAAACTGAAACCCTGCAAGCAGAACGCAATTCCCGATCGAAGACTATTGGTGCAGCTAAAGCCCGTGGTGAAGATATTGAACCATTGCGCCAGGAAGTCAATCAATTGGGAGAAAAGCTAGATTCAGCAAAAGCTGAATTAGAAGCATTGCAGGCTGAGATCCGTGATCTCGCATTAGGCATGCCGAATATTCCTGATGATTCTTCTCCTGACGGAAAAGATGATAGTGATAATGTGGAAATCAGCCGTTGGGGTGAACCGCGTCAGTATAATTTTGAAGTGAAAGATCATGTATCGTTGGGTGAGTTAACTGATGGCCTTGATTTCGCCGCCGCAGTGAAATTAACAGGTGCGCGTTTTGTCGTGATGAAAGGGCAAATTGCCCGCCTGCATCGTGCATTGGCGCAGTTTATGCTGGATCTGCATACTGAACAACATGGTTATCTGGAAACTTATGTGCCTTATCTGGTTAACCGTGACACGCTGTACGGTACGGGCCAGTTGCCTAAATTTGGTGAAGATTTGTTCCATACTAAGGCGCTGGCAGAAGATTCCGGCAGTAACTATGCACTGATCCCAACTGCGGAAGTGCCTGTAACTAATTTAGTACGTGGTGAAATTCTGGATGAGAGTGACCTTCCTCTGAGAATGACAGCGCATACACCTTGCTTCCGCTCAGAAGCGGGTTCTTATGGTCGCGATACTCGTGGTCTGATCCGTATGCACCAGTTTGATAAAATTGAGCTGGTTCAAATTGTTCATCCTGAAAAATCCATGGAAGCATTGGAAGAGCTGATAGGGCACGCAGAAAAAGTATTGCAGTTACTGAAATTGCCTTATCGCAAGATGTTACTGTGTACCGGAGATATGGGTGCGAGTGCAAGAAAAACCTACGATTTGGAAGTTTGGTTGCCTGCGCAGAATACTTATCGTGAAATCTCATCTTGCTCTAATATGTGGGATTTTCAGGCTCGTCGTATGCAGGCTCGTTTCCGTAGTAAAGATGACAAGAAAACCCAGTTAGTGCATACACTGAATGGCTCTGGCCTGGCTGTAGGGCGTACACTGGTTGCTGTAATGGAAAACTATCAGCAGGCAGATGGCCGTATTGAAGTTCCAGAAGTATTGCGTCCTTATATGAAAGGGCTGGAATATATTGGTTAATCCTTTGTATATTTAATAAAAAAGCGCCATTATTTGGCGCTTTTTTATTTTTTTATAAGTAAAGATTGTGATTCGATTTGTTATAACTATTTCATCTTCCTTAACTTCTTGTGTGTAAAAAACACTGTGAAAAGGAGAATAATATATTGCTATATTATAAAAAAATTAGTATCCATTGCATTGGGTTTACTTTGAATATTTGCCATGCATTACCGATCCATTCTGTTCCTGCTCCAACAGCCTGGCCTTCACGAATGAATACCTCTTTTTCTTTAGTTAGGGATATGCTTTTTCCCCGGAATCGAAATTAATATCTTGATTATTCATTTTTTTTCGCTTTATCTGGTTGAATAGTAATTACCAAATATATCCATCTCGGAACAGAGTTTTTGGGTAAAGTAGAAGGGATTATTTCAGGAAGTTTGCTAATCAACAAGGGGTAATCGATGGTATTATTAAGAGATTAATACACAATTTCTTTCCTACATTACCAAATAATTACGCTTATATTTAATTTTTTCTTTTGCACTAACTAAAATTAATTTATTTTTTATAGGAAGTAAATAAAATCACTCTGTACTTTAAATAGTATATTATCAGGAAATGATTTTTTAGCGCAGAACTGGCTGCAATTTATTATTGAACCAGTTACTATTTGTGATTATTTCTTATGAGGAGGTTGGAAGAATATTGGATTCAATAAATTACATTATGCCCGTAGCTAGTCAAGATTCGTTGCACTCGCTCCATAGTCTCATTAGAAGGTGGTTTTACCCCCTCCAGCTTGTATTCTTCACCCATGGCAATCCACTTATGCTTTCCAAGCTCATGATAAGGCAATAATTCAATTTTCTCGATATTCTTCATATCTTTGGTGAATTCTCCCAGCATGTGGACAGATTTATCATCATCTGACCATTCGGGTACAACTACATAGCGGATCCATGTGTTTTGATTGCGTTTTGCCAGATAACGGGCAAATTCGAGCGTTCGGTGATTGGAAACACCGACCAGTTCTCGGTGAATATCATCGTCAAGCTGTTTTAGATCCAGCATCACTAAATCGGTATCATCCAGCAGTTCATCAATGACTGGTTCATAGCGACGGACAAAACCATTGGTATCTAAACAAGTGTGAATACCTTCTGCATGGCAAGCTCTGAACCAATCACGGACAAATTCAGCCTGAAGGATTGCTTCTCCACCTGAAGCAGTAACTCCTCCGCCTGAAGCATTCATAAAATGACGATAAGTTGTTGCTTCTTTGATAAGCTCTTCGACAGTTACAGTTTTGCCGCAGTGCGTATCCCATGTATCGCGATTATGGCAATAAAGACAACGCATCAGGCAGCCTTGGAAAAACGCGATAAAACGGATACCAGGGCCATCAACGGTTCCGCAAGATTCAAAAGAGTGGATATGGCCAAGTACGGACATGAAAGGGTTTCTCCAAAAACAGATTGGATGCTGAGAGAGTAAAGGCCCGAGTTGTACAGGGGCCTTGGAGTGTATGCCATTTTGCTCGATTAGAAAACTATGGCATTTTTGAGGTAACACGATGCTACTAATAAATATTTACATTGTTTGCGTAAATGTACGGGTAATGACATCTTGTTGCTGTTCTTTAGTCAGGGAATTGAAGCGTACCGCATAGCCAGATACACGGATTGTCAACTGAGGATATTTTTCAGGATTTTTCATTGCATCCATTAACATCTCACGATTCATTACGTTAACGTTCAGATGTTGACCACCTTCAATATGGGTTTCATGATGGAAGTAGCCATCCATCAGAGCTGCTAGATTCGTTTTGCGTGCTTCGTCATTTTTGCCCAGAGCATTAGGTACGATGGAGAAGGTATAAGAGATACCATCCTTCGCGTAAGCAAATGGTAGTTTGGCAACCGAGGTCAGTGAAGCTACCGCACCTTTTTGATCACGACCGTGCATTGGGTTAGCGCCCGGCCCGAATGGGGCACCTGCCCGACGGCCATCAGGTGTGTTACCGGTTTTTTTACCATAAACAACGTTAGAGGTAATGGTTAACACAGACTGAGTTGGTACTGCATTACGATAGGTCTGCAATTTCTGAATTTTCTTCATGAAACGTTCAACCAAATCGCAGGCAATATCATCAACACGAGTGTCATTATTACCAAACTGTGGATATTCACCTTCGATTTTGAAATCAATCGCCAGTCTATTCTCATCACGGATTGGTGATACTTTTGCATATTTGATCGCGGATAGAGAGTCAGCCGCTACAGACAAACCTGCGATACCACATGCCATAGTGCGGTGAACATCCCTGTCATGCAGTGCCATTAAGGAGGCTTCATAGCTGTATTTATCATGCATGTAGTGGATGATATTTAGCGCTGTGACGTACTGTTTTGCCAGCCAGTCCATAAAGTGATCCATGCGTTTGATGACTTTGTTATAATCCAAAATGTCATCTTTCATGGGTTCTTCTTTTGGGCCAACCTGCATTTTCAATTTTTCATCTATACCACCATTAATCGCATACAACATGGTTTTCGCCAGATTTGCACGGGCCCCGAAAAACTGCATTTGTTTACCAACAACCATTGGGCTGACGCAACATGCAATGGCGTAATCATCGCTGTTGAAATCAGTGCGCATCAGGTCATCATTTTCATACTGCAAGGATGAAGTATCGATAGACACTTTTGCGGCGTATTTTTTAAAGTTGGCTGGTAGTTTTTCAGACCACAGAATGGTCATGTTAGGCTCCGGAGATGGTCCCATTGTGTACAGCGTATTCAGGAAACGGAAACTGTTTCTGGTAACAAGGGTGCGACCATCAAGCCCCATACCGGCTATTGATTCAGTAGCCCAAATCGGGTCACCGGAGAACAACTCATCGTATTCAGGAGTACGCAGGAAACGAACCATACGCAGTTTCATCACCAGATGGTCGATCAGCTCTTGCGCTTCTTGTTCAGTCAATTTGCTTGTTTGCAGGTCACGCTCAATGTAGATATCCAGAAAGCTGGATACACGACCGAAGGACATTGCAGCACCATTTTGAGATTTCACAGCAGCCAGATAGGCAAAATAAGTCCACTGTACAGCTTCCCTGGCTGTGGTTGCCGGGCCAGAAATATCGTAGCCATATTTAGCAGCCATTTCTTTGATTTGACCAAGAGCATGGTGCTGTTCTGAAATCTCTTCACGCAGGCGAATAGTTGCTTCAAGGTTTTCGCCATTTTCCAGTTTTTCCTGTAATGAGGTGAATTGTGCATACTTTTCATCACGTAGGAAATCAATACCGTATAGTGCAACACGCCGATAATCACCGATAATACGACCACGACCATAAGCATCAGGCAAACCAGTTAGTACACCGGATTTACGGCATTTCAGAATATCAGGAGTATAAACATCGAATACCCCCTGATTGTGGGTTTTACGATACTCAGTAAAAATTTGTTTCAGTTTCGGATCCAGCTCTCGGTTGTATGCTTTGCAAGAGCCTTCAACCATTTTAATCCCACCAAATGGAATAATGGCACGTTTCAGTGGCGCTTCAGTTTGCAGACCAACGATTTGTTCCAGATCTTTTTCAATATAACCAGCATCATGAGAAATAATTGTAGACGCAACGTTAGTATCCAAATCAACCGGAGCATGGGTGCAGTTTTCGATTTTGATACCTTCCATGACTTTTTCCCACAAAATATCCGTCGCTTTTGTGGCGCCCGCAAGAAATGATTCATCACCTTCATATGGAGTGTAGTTTTTCTGAATGAAGTCACGAACATTGACTTCATTCTGCCAGCTACCTCCGTTAAGGCCTCGCCACGCTACAGAGAATTTTTCATTTAACTCGGACATGATACTTTTACCTTTTAACAGTAGAATTTGGAAATTGGGTGTGGAAGCAAATTAATGTCAGCGGTTACCACGTAAATAAATAAACCAATAAGTTAACGCAACCAATATCGAACCACCAATGATGTTACCAATCGTAACTGGGAGCGAATTCTTTAATAACAATCCCAAAGGAGATCAGAAACATGTTAGCAATGCTGTGTTCAAAGCCACTTGCGACGAACATGCTAATTGGCAGAATTAATGCAAATAATTTATCAATAAGGCTGCGGCCTGCATAACTCATCCAGACAGCAAGGCATACCATCAGATTAGCTAAAATGCCTAAGCACAGTGCCTCAATAAAAGTATGGTGCATTTTATGATCGGCGACCTGTAATACGTTCAGGCCCCAGAAACCATTGGCGACGGCATATTGGCCTGTTGCTTTTGAAACAATAGTCAATACTGTGGAAGTGAAGAGATCGACACCAAATATTATTACTAACATTAAGTCCAGGGAGAAACAGATACCATCGGTCAATTTAGCCAAACAGTAAGGAATAGAAAAAGTTGCTGTTATAGCCGTAATATAAAAGACGAAAGCAATGGAAATAAATACACCAGCCATGATTGCTGATAAATAAGTCACTGCGGAATGTTTATTGATTTTATATATACCACTATCATCTGCGATTTGTGCCATTACAGCAGGTGGATATAAATTAAAAGGGTTGTCAGTTTTCATACTAACACTCTCTTTATCCTTAGTTAATTATAGCACGTGATGATAGTAACAAACGGGCATTGACCTGAATTTGATATGGATCATGTTAAATCGAAAGCCTGGTGAGTTATCGCTGTGAAAATAGTCTTTTTTGGGTATAATTTATTGATTTTTAAAAATTAATTTTTTTTAAAGTTTATAAAAATATTTTATATGAAGAATTTGAAGGAAAATATAGAAAAAGTAAAACAACAGGTTAAATTGTCATTTATTTGTTATTTGAAAATAAATGTAATTTAACCTGAGTTTTACTTTTGCCAAAAAATCACTTTAATTTAACAGATTATTTATCCCTGTTTATTTATCCAAAAATCCCGTTTGGCTTTTTGTAATTTTTCATAAGTATTTAATAACGCCTGATGGGCTGGTAATGCTTTTAATTCTGAATCGACAGACCATAATCTGTAGAAACAGTTTTTACCGTTAATGGCTGAAGATGCAGCATCTACCGCTTCCTGACCGTACATTTTGACAAAAGCCTGATGATATTGGTCTGGATCACGATCTTCTTCTTGGGTAAGCAATAGCAGGGTATGCAGGCAGCGATAATAATTTGCTCTTTCTGCTGTGAAGACAGAAGAATTGAAATCTTGTGTCCATTCAACCCATATCAGAGCCTGCTCCAGATCATTACCTGCCAGTGCCAGCATAGATTTCAGCTCACCAATGCGCAAGTTGCTCCAGCCGTTATCTTTACCCGCTGCAATTCCTAATAATTCACGAACGCGGGTAAAATCATCCAGCCCTTCTTCGTCTATTTGTTCAAGGAAGGCAAGGTATTCTTCCGGTTGCCACTGGCTATCCGGCAAGGCCAGAATGGTTTCACGCAGGTGAGTTCCCATCGTATTATTGGCAATGTACAGATCTTCAACTGGGTAAATATCTGACATACTTGGTATCAGAATACGGCAGGCATAAACACCAAGATGCTCATAATCAGTAATATAAACTTCTGCATCCAGCGAATTGAAAATGCCCATCAAAGTTGCGAATTCTACTTCTGTTGTACCGCTGAAATCCCAATCAGCAAATTCATAATCAGCATTTTGTTTGAACAGATCCCAACTAATTGCGCCGCTTGAATCAATAAAGTGAGTTTCCAGATTTGTGTGTTCAGAAACCTCTTCATCATCGAAACTTGGTGGTGTAAAGACATCAAGATCTTTCAGACTGCGGCCTTGTAAAAGTTCTGTCACGGTACGTTCTAACGCAACACCGAAATCAGGGTGAGCGCCGAAAGAGGCAAAACATGTGCCGTTGTTGGGGTTGAACAGTACAACGCAGATCACCGGGAATTGACCGCCCAGAGAAGCATCATAGCAATAGAGTGGGAAACCTTCTTCCTGCAATTTATTGACTGATGCAACAACACCAGGGTAGCGCTCCATCACAGTTTGTGGAATTTCAGGCAAACTAATGCATTCTGCAATAATGCGGTTTTTCACATAGCGCTCGAATACTTCGGATAGCCCCTGAACACGAGCTTCATTTACGGTATTACCCGCTGACATACCGTTTGAAACATACAAATTCCCAACGATATTCATTGGAATATAAACGGTTTCATTATCGGATTGACGAGTGAATGGTAGTGTGCAGATACCACGCTCTTTATTACCGGATTGCAAATCAATCAACTGACTGCCACAAAGTTCGTTGGCAGGATTGTAAAAACGGTGTAAACGTTCGTCCAGAATACCTTCTGGCAAGGAATCATCTTCTGGCAGAGGGAACCACTTTTCGTTTGGATAATGAACGAATTCGCTTTTGGCAATCGTATTCCCAAGATAAAAATCAGCGAAAAAATAATTTGTTGATAGACGCTCAAAGTATTCACCTAACGCAGAGGCTAACGCTGCTTTTTTACTGGCTCCCTTGCCGTTAGTAAAACACAATGGACAATCGCGATCGCGGATGTGCACTGACCAAACATTCGGAACAGGATTTAGCCATGAGGCTTCTTCAATATTAAAGCCAAGAGAGTTCAGTTTATGCTGGAATTTATTAATTGAATCTTCTAGTGCGGCATCTTTGCCTGGGATATAGGTTTGCGTCATCGTTATTCACTTCGATTTCTGTTAAGAATTGCATATCATACGAAGTTTTTTTTGTCTCCTCTATTTAATTCCAAAAATTATTGTTAATTGGAGTTTATTTATTTCTCTTATACATACTAGAATAGCTTTTTTTACAAGAGGTTGAATAATGAAAAAGATCAAAAAAACAGCAATAGCCAGTTTTTTGGCTTTAGTCAGTGGTTCTGCGTTTGCTTTACCAAACATTACTGTGTTGGCAACGGGGGGCACAATCGCTGGGGGTGGTGAATCTGCAACTCAGTCTAGTTATACTGCGGGTAAAGTAGGTGTTGATTCATTGCTGAATGCTGTTCCTGCTATTAAAAACATTGCTGATTTGAAAGGGGAGCAAGTTGTTAGCATTGGTTCACAGGATATGAACGATCAGGTTTGGTTGACTCTGGCGAAAAAGATCAATGCCGATTGTGATAAAACCGACGGTTTTGTAATCACTCACGGTACTGACACTATGGAAGAGACCGCTTATTTCCTTGACTTGACTACTCAGTGCCGTAAACCAATCGTAATGGTTGGTGCGATGCGTCCATCAACTGCTCTGGGGGCTGATGGCCCATTGAACCTCTATAATGCAGTAGTTGTAGCAGCAGATAAAAATTCCTCAAACCGTGGTGTTTTGCTAGCTATGAATAACTCTGTTATTCATGGTCGTGACATCAGCAAATTGAGCACTACGGAAGTTCAGGCATTCCAGGCAGTAAATGCGGGTTCACAGGGTTTTATTCATAACGGTAAAGTTAACTACTACTCTGTTGCACCAGTAAGAGCTGATAAAGCTGTTTTTGATATCAGCAAACTGAACGAATTGCCAAAAGTCGGTATCGTTTATAACTACTCGAATGCTTCTGATCTGCCAGCAAAAGCATTTGTAGAAAATGGTTATAAAGGGATTATCAGTGCGGGTGTAGGTAACGGTAATATCTATAAATCCATTTTGGACACACTGGTTCAAGCAGCTAAAGATGGCGTTGTAGTTGTTCGCTCCAGCCGTATTCCTTTCGGTTACACTACTCAGAATGCTGAAGTTAATGACAGCAAATATGGTTTTGTAGCATCAGAACGTTTGAACCCGCAGAAAGCACGTGTTCTTCTGCAACTGGCTCTGACTGAAACTTCTGATCCAGCAAAAGTTCAGGCAATGTTTTCTAAATATTAATTCCTGATCCAAGCATACAGAAAGACGGTTAAAAACGTCTTTCTGTATTGTGTAAAATATAAACTCTACGCTATGACAAAAAACCTATTTGTTTCCAGTAAGCAAGATAACGTCTTAGGAGATCACTATCTATTGGTGTGTATATAACGGGTGTCTCTAGTGCTGATTTTGTATTTTTTGCGTCATATGCTGGCATATTTTCGTAAACTTCCCATCGTGTGAGTTCACCGTAAACTTTTTCGGATAACATGGGCAGTAATGGTAGCAGCGGGTTATCTGTCAGCTTTTGATCTGTTTCTAATTTTTTTAGCCACTCAGAATAATGCATGCCTTTGAGGTGATAACCACACTGATTAATTAATTCAAAGAATGGATTTAAATCGACAGATTGCTTATTGTCAGGTGAAACTAGGTGATATGCTTTTCCCAAATTACGGTTATTGCGAGAGATATCAAGTAAGAGTTGGCTGACATAATTAACTGGAACGAACTCTTGTCGTTGATTGGCTAATAGTGGATAAGCTTTAATCATTATACAACCTTTGACCAACCTAGAGATAAAATCGTTGGGGTTACCTACTCCGGTCAGGCTATCTCCCATGATAAAACCAGGACGATATACCGCAAGAGGTATTCCTCTGTCTCTGGCCTGCCATATTATCTGCTCAACAACCCACTGACTTTGTGAATATCCTGAATCATATTTTAAGTGTGTCAAGTAAGGTGTTATATCGTTATCTTCATATATTCTGGGTACAGGAGAGAAAAGGCTGGCGGGGCCAAAAACAGAAAGAGTAGATACATAGTGTAAGGGCTTTGTTTTTTTGCTAACAGTAAAGCGTAATACATTTAGTGTTCCCAAAATATTGCCAGAATAATGCGCAGAATAAGGCTGAATATAATTTACATGTGCAGCCAAATGAAAAATAACATCACATTCTGTAGAGAGTTGATCATAAATTTGTTGGCTCAAGGCTAATTGAGGTTTGATAAGATCACTGGCAATAACTTGTAATCGTGAGAGAAATTCTTCTTTCCATAGACCATATTGATTTAGATTTTTCTTAACTCGCGTTAGGGCAGCTTCATCATTGTCTGCACGTACTAGACAAATGACCTTATTAATTTCTGTTTGTAACAACAAATCACGCAAGAAAAACGCGCCTAAAAATCCGGTTGCTCCGGTTAGTAATACTCGTCCTGAGTCTGAATTGAGCCATGGTTGGGGTGATTGAGATAATGGCTGAATATCTGAAGGGATTATGCCATCTTGAAGCATAATAGCGCATAAATCAGCGAGATTGTTCTTGTTTTGTTGTAGGCTTGTTACTAATTTTCTTGGTGTGGGTGATTCATATAAGAGTTGAACGGGTAAAGCTCGCTGCATCTTGTTCCCGAGTTCAATAATAAGTCTGGCTGCTTGTAATGAACTACCGCCTAACTGGAAGAAATCGCTATCTAACGTAATATCGTAATTATCTAAGATTTGACTCCAAATATTCAAAACGATTAATTCCTCTTCGCTCATTTCAGTATTTAGTTGAGACAGCAATTGTTGTTTTTGATTCTTCGAATATTCCGCTAGTAAATGAGCTCTATCCATTTTACTATTTAGGGTAAGAGGAATATATTCAACAACGACAAGCCGGGGGTGCATATAATCAGGTAAATGATGACTCACCCATTGAGCAAGTGTTTGTTTGGAGAAAGTCTCCGATTCTTTAGGAACGATAAAAGCAATTAAGTAGGGTTCTGTATTCTCTTTTTTTACTACGCATACCGCCGCTGATTGTAGCAATTGGCTTTTCAATAGTTGAGTTTCTACCTCTTCAATTTCGATACGATGTCCGCGTATTTTTATCTGATTATCTATCCGTCCTGCATACATATAAGCACCATCAGAACGTTTCCAGCCTAAATCACCGGTTTTGTATATTCTTTTTAATTGGTTATTTTTCCCAACGTCAATCATAATGAAACGTTGAGCGTTAATTTCTGGACGATTCCAATAACTACGGGCTAAACCCTCGCCTGCAAGATATATCTCACCTATTTGATTTGGTGCAACAGGTTGTTGTTGGTCATCTAAAATATAGATATCAGCATTAGCAATTGACTTTCCTATTGGTACACTATCTTCTGTTAATTCGTTTAACGTGGCTTCATAGGTTAGGGCCATGATGGTACTTTCAGTGGGGCCATAGCAGTTTATGAAATGTTGGGGAGGTGTGAATTGTAAAACTTGGCGTAAAACATGTGGATTTAGTGTTTCACCACCTACGAGAAGGTAACGTAATTGACGAAATGCTTCAGGACATGTTTGAGCAGTTAAGTGGAATAAAGTGGTCGTCATAATCAGGCAATTCACGGAAAACTTTTCCAATGTGGCTTTAAATCTATAAGGATCAATAATTATTTTTCTTGGAATAACAACTATTGAGGCTCCATTTAATAATGTTATCCAGATCTCGAACAGATAAACATCAAATGTAGGATTGCAAATAGAGGCCATTATATCCGTAGCAGTTAAATTGATATCAGTTGGATTAATAACGAAGCGGAGAATACCGCGAGCTTCAATTTCAACTGCTTTGGGGGTTCCAGTAGTTCCAGAAGTGAATAAAATATGGGAGCGATGGTTTTTTCCTCTATGAATATTAGGAAGATCTTCAGTCTTTGAAATTTCCAGTATATTTTGATTAATAATAACGAAATTTGTTGGTAAGGTGCGATCTTGATATTGGTGAGTTGTTAATGTCAGATTTATTTGCAAATCTTGTAACATAAAACATAGCCTGTTATCAGGCATGGCAGGATCGAGAGGAACACAACTTCCACCTGCCATTAGAATGGCAACTTGACTAATGACTTGTTCGATTCCGGGTTCCAGTAAAATAGCAACGGGAGTTTCATATTTCACACCCAGATTATATAAGTGTAATGCCAATGATTGTGCTTGATGGACTAATTCTCGGTAACTGATTGTACGTTCTTCTGTAATTATTGCATGGTGGTCAGGATTTTCTGAAGTTTTTTGTATAAGAATATTAATTAAATCACAGTCAGTAGGAGGTTTCGATTTACTTTCGAAATTATGGAGAGTGGTATTTATCATTGTGTGAATCATGATTATTCCTTTCACAAATAATTAATAATTGTCTTTATTTATATAGTTATATAGCAGGAGGTTTATTATTTTTTTACTGTATCAATTATCGATAAATAATTTACGCTGAATGGCTTTGGCGGGTATTACACATAATTTGATATTCATGTTTCTATTAAATCATATGAATTCAAATAACGAAAACAGAATTTTTAATCTGAAATAATTAGTTTTTTATTGGACAGATTAATATTTTGACTACAAGCAGAATGACCTAACCGCAAGTTAACAATAATCTGGTAATAACCATTGCAGAGGCAGAGCGGGAATGATAAAACCAATACGTCCGATTTTTATTGTATCCATAATGATAGGGTGAGTTAATGAGTCAGGTATATAATTTCAGTGCTGGCCCAGCCATGTTGCCAGCAGAAGTATTACGTCGTGCGGAACAAGAGCTTTGCAACTGGTATGGATTGGGAACGTCGGTTATGGAGATCAGTCATCGCAGTAAAGAGTTTATCGCTGTTGCAACTGAAGCAGAAAAAGATCTCCGGGATTTATTATCGATACCTGATAATTATAAGGTGCTATTTTGTCATGGTGGTGCCCGAGGCCAGTTTTCAGCATTGCCATTGAATTTACTTGGTAATAAAACGTCAGCAGATTATATCGTTGGTGGTTATTGGGCTGAAAGTGCGGCTAAAGACGCAGAAAAATATTGTACACCTAATGTCATTAACATCCTGACCGAAACAGATGGCATTAAAAGTGTGAAGCCAATGAGTGAATGGGCTTTAAGTAGGGATGCTGCTTATGTTCATTATTGCCCAAATGAAACTATTGATGGCATTGCAATTTTTGAAGAGCCGGATTTTGGCGATGATAAGATTGTAGTTGCCGATTATTCTTCAACCATTCTTTCTGCACCAATTGATGTAAGCCGTTATGGTGTTATTTATGCGGGCGCTCAGAAAAACATCGGGCCGGCAGGGATTACGGCTGTGATTATCCGTGAAGATTTGTTGGGTAAAGCGCATCAGCACACCCCGTCCATTCTGGACTATACCGTACAGGCTAATTATGACTCTATGTATAATACGCCACCGACATTTGCATGGTATCTCTCTGGTATGGTGTTCAAGTGGTTGAAAGAACAAGGTGGTTTGCAGGAAATCAAAAAACGTAATTATGCAAAAGCTGAAAGCCTGTATCAGGCTATCGATAATAGTAACCTGTATATCAACCGTGTTGCATCGCAAAACCGCTCTATCATGAATGTGCCATTCCAGTTGGCAAATCCGGCTCTGGATGGCAAATTTCTGGAAGAAGCTTATGCACAAGGATTACATGCTTTGAAAGGGCATAAAGTCGCGGGAGGAGCCAGAGCCTCAATCTATAACGCGATGCCTTATGAAGGTGTTCAGGCATTGGTCGAGTTTATGGCTGATTTTGAGCGCCGCAACGCATAATCATTTTATTATCGGGAGGGATAAAACTTCCCGATATAAACCTATCTCATCAATTAAAAATACAACGTGTCACCAACCGGAGATCCCGCTGTTTATGCAATCCCTGACGTTACAACCTATATCTCGCATTAATGGAACTATTAATTTACCCGGCTCCAAAAGTGTTTCCAACCGTGCATTGTTACTTGCTGCGTTTGCTAAAGGGACAACTTATCTGACTAATTTATTAGATAGTGATGATATTCGCTATATGCTTAATGCGTTGACAGAATTGGGTATTTCCTATCGTTTGTCAGATGATAGAACTGTCTGTGAAGTGGATGGTATTGGCGGGATTATAACCGGTAAAAATGGACTGGAGCTATTCTTGGGGAATGCAGGAACAGCAATGCGCCCACTGGCTGCTGCATTATGTCTGGGGCATAACGATATTATTCTGACTGGTGAACCACGGATGAAAGAACGTCCCATCGGTCATTTAGTGGATTCCTTACGTCAAGGTGGGGCTCAAATAGATTATCTTGAACAAGAAAATTACCCTCCGTTGCGTATCAAAGGAAGTTTTTCTGGTGGAAAAGTTGTTGTAGATGGCAGTGTTTCCAGTCAATTTCTGACCGCTTTATTGATGGCTGCACCTTTGGCATTGAATGACACTGAAATTCATATTCAAGGAGATTTGGTTTCTAAGCCTTACATCAATATTACACTGGCATTGATGAACAGTTTTGGTGTGGCAGTGGAAAACGATCAATATCAAGTTTTTCGTGTTAAGGGACAACAGCAGTACCAATCACCGGGGCATTATCTGGTTGAAGGTGATGCTTCATCTGCATCTTATTTTCTTGCTGCCGCTGCGATCAAAGGTGGCACAGTTCGTGTTACAGGTATTGGCAAAAACAGCTTGCAGGGTGATACGAAGTTCGCAAATGTGTTGGAGAAAATGGGCGCTACCATACGTTGGGGGAATGATTTTGTAGAATGCGAGCGTGGCGTATTGTTTGGCATCGATATGGACATGAATGCGATTCCTGATGCTGCTATGACCATTGCGACAACTGCACTGTTTGCCAAAGGTGAAACCACTATACGTAATATTTATAACTGGCGGGTAAAAGAAACTGATCGCCTTAATGCCATGGCGACTGAGCTGCGTAAAGTTGGTGCTGAAGTAGAAGAAGGGTATGATTACATACGCATTGTTCCACCGGAAAAACTGAAGTTTGCTGAAATTAAAACCTATAACGATCATCGCGTTGCGATGTGTTTTTCATTAGTTGCTTTTTCGGATACTCCAGTGACTATCCTTGATCCTGGCTGTACAGCGAAAACATTCCCTGATTATTTCAAACAACTTGAATCCATCAGCTGTTCCCAATAGATTTCAAGCCGTATCGTGGTGGCCGAAAGGAAGAGTATATATTCATAGCGAAATTTGTTGATTAATTATGATGTATTTATTCCACTCATCTTCCGAGTAGGTATAATAAGGCATATTTTACTGCTTGCTAATTGAGCAATTTTTTGCATTCGTGGTTGTTCCGTTTGTTATGTCGGAAAGCAATGCTGAAAGCGCTATGCAAAGCCAAAAAGGAGGAAAATGAATGACAGCAATAGCCCCTGTAATTACCGTTGACGGGCCAAGTGGTGCAGGCAAGGGAACATTATGTCAGGCACTAGCTGAAGCATTGGATTGGCAATTGCTTGATTCAGGGGCCATTTATCGTGTGCTGGCACTGGCTTCAATCCACCATCAAGTGGATATCCGGTCTGAAGACTCACTGGTTCCTCTGGCTGCAAATCTGGATGTTTGTTTTGTCCCTGCAAATGGCAAGCTCAGAGTTATTCTTGAAGGTGAAGATGTCAGTAATGAAATCCGTACAGAAGTTGTGGGCAATACTGCTTCTCAGGCGGCAACATTCCCGCGTGTCCGTGAAGCATTGCTACGCCGGCAACGGGCTTTTCGTGTTGCTCCGGGCTTGATTGCTGATGGTCGTGATATGGGAACTGTCGTCTTTCCTGATGCACCAGTGAAGATTTTTCTTGATGCTAGTGCGGAAGAACGTGCCCGCAGGCGTATGTTGCAGTTGCAGGAAAAAGGTTTTAGTGTTAGTTTTGAAAACCTTTTGTCCGAGATACAAGAGCGAGATTTCCGCGACCGCAATCGGGCAGTTGCGCCATTAGTGCCTGCACAGGATGCATTGATCTTAGATTCGACCAGCATGTCTATCGAAGAAGTGATCGATAAAACACTGAGTTATGCGAAAAATACGTTAACATTACCTGTTTAAATTGCCTCTTTTCGCATGCAATACTATTGCAACTGCACATCAAGACGATGTATATAGAATTCTGGTATGTGGGTAGTGAAATATGCTCGCATACCAAAACACCTTGTAACAAGGAATGTTGCGGGGTATGTAAAACAACCCCATTCGGCTGGATGCTAGATGGACGTTAATTTAAAACCTTGAAGATCATTAAAATGACAGAATCTTTTGCTCAACTCTTTGAAGAATCCCTACAGACTATCGAAACTCGTCCAGGTGCAATCGTACGTGGTGTTGTCGTTGCTATCGATAAAGACGTTGTATTGGTTGATGCTGGTCTGAAATCAGAATCTGCTATTCCTGTAGAGCAATTCAAAAACGCTCAGGGCGAGCTGGAAATCCAAGTTGGCGATGAAATCGACGTAGCTCTGGATGCGGTAGAAGATGGTTTCGGTGAAACTATCCTGTCCCGTGAAAAAGCGAAACGTCACGAAGCATGGCTGATGCTGGAAAAAGCATACGAAGAAGCTGAAACTGTTACTGGTATTATCAACGGTAAAGTAAAAGGCGGCTTCACTGTAGAGCTGAACGGTATCCGTGCGTTCCTGCCAGGTTCACTGGTTGATGTTCGTCCAGTTCGTGATACTGCTCACCTTGAAGGCAAAGAGCTTGAGTTCAAAGTCATCAAGCTGGATCAAAAACGCAACAACGTAGTTGTTTCCCGTCGTGCGGTTATCGAATCTGAAAACAGCGCAGAACGTGATCAGCTGCTGGAAAACCTGCAAGAAGGCATGGAAGTTAAAGGGATCGTTAAGAACCTGACTGACTACGGTGCATTCGTTGATCTGGGCGGCGTTGATGGCCTGCTGCACATTACTGATATGGCTTGGAAACGTGTTAAACACCCAAGCGAAATCGTCAATGTGGGCGATGAAATCACAGTTAAAGTACTGAAGTTCGACCGTGAGCGTACTCGCGTATCTCTGGGTCTGAAACAATTGGGTGAAGATCCATGGGTAGCAATTGCTAAACGTTATCCAGAAAGTACTAAATTGACTGGTCGCGTAACTAACTTGACTGACTACGGCTGTTTCGTTGAAATCGAAGAAGGCGTTGAAGGTCTGGTACACGTTTCAGAAATGGATTGGACTAACAAAAACATCCACCCATCCAAAGTTGTTAACGTTGGTGATGTTGTGGAAGTTATGGTTCTGGATATCGATGAAGAACGTCGTCGTATCTCTCTGGGTCTGAAACAGTGTAAAGCTAACCCTTGGCAGCAATTTGCTGAAACTCACAACAAAAATGACCGTGTTGAAGGTAAAATCAAGTCAATCACTGACTTCGGTATCTTCATCGGTCTGGACGGCGGTATCGACGGCTTGGTTCACCTGTCTGACATCTCCTGGAACGTTGCAGGTGAAGAAGCAGTTCGTGAATACAAAAAAGGCGACGAAATTGCTGCTGTAGTTCTGCAAGTAGATGCAGAGCGTGAGCGTATCTCTCTGGGCATTAAGCAATTGGCAGAAGATCCATTCAATAACTACCTGTCTGTAAACAAGAAAGGTGCTATTGTTAATGGTAAAGTAACTGCTGTTGACGCAAAAGGTGCTACAGTTGAATTAGCTAACGGCGTTGAAGGTTACCTGCGTGCATCAGAAGCTTCTCGTGACCGCGTTGAAGATGCAACTCAAGTTCTGAACGTTGGCGATGAAATCGAAGCTAAATATGTTGGTGTTGACCGCAAAAACCGCGTAATCAACCTGTCTGTTCGTGCGAAAGACGAAGCTGATGAAAAAGACGCTATCGCTTCTGTGAACAAGCAAGAAGATGTGAACTTTGCTAACAACGCAATGGCTGAAGCTTTCAAAGCAGCTAAAGGCGAATAATCTAAGTCAATAACGGCGGGTAATATTTTTGAATACGATAATATTACCCGAATACGGTAGTTTAGGGAGGTACCATGACCAAGTCTGAGTTAATTGAAAGACTTGCTGAGCAACAATCTCATATGCCGGCTAAAGCCGTTGAAGATGCAGTGAAAGAAATGCTTGATCATATGGCAGAAACACTGGCCTCCGGTGAACGTATTGAAGTTCGCGGGTTCGGCAGCTTTTCTCTTCACTACCGAGCTCCGCGTGTGGGTCGTAATCCAAAAACGGGTGATAAAGTTGAACTGGATGGTAAATACGTTCCTCACTTTAAACCCGGTAAAGAATTACGTGACCGCGTGAATATCTATAGCGACAGCTAAGATAGAAGTTATTACTTAATTGCTACGGCACCTTCGGGTGCCGTTCTTTTTTACCATTTTTTGATTAAATTTATTTCTTATTGCGATGAATTTCACATTTTGCTGCTAACTATCTCTTCTTCTGAAATTAACTTGTGAAACACTTTCAGAAAAAATTTCATCTGACTGGCGGTTGTACACGTCATCAAATAGTCTTCTCTGTGTAAATGGAATCTCAATACAGAGGCATAAATGGATGCAGCAGACTATTTTATTTCTCTCCACTGCTTTTTTAACTATTTTGCGAAAATTATTCTTGAAGATATTTCGAAAGCTATTTTGTCGGGAATCTTTTTGGCAAAAACCTTTACCGATTATCAATTTAAACCAAGTTGCTGCGGTTATTATCCTGGGAACAGTTCCTCTTTTATTATTCGGTGAATTACCTCAATGGGCAGAACTCTTAGCTTTAGCGGGTGTGGCGATGATTTTATGGTTTATTTCCTATAAAACAAGTCGCCTTATTTCACTGATATTATGGGTATTGATTTGGGGGAGCTGGCATGGCCACAAAATCTTGGCTCAAATAATATATTTTAGTGAAACAGTACGATCAGCAACCGTTATAGTTGATAGTGCATCGTTGAATGAAGCAGATAGAGAAGAGAAAACACGTTATAGAATCAGATTGATTGAAAGTGATGGGAAATATATTTTTCCCGGCCTTTATGCATCAGTATTATGGAATTCTTCAACACCATTATGTGCGGGTCAAAAATGGCAGGTCACAATGAAACTCAGGCCTATTCATGCCCAATTGAATCAAGGGAGTTATGATAGCCAACGATATGCCTTATCAATCCGTCAGCCTCTTAATGGCAAAATCATCAAGGCGAATTTATTAAATGGTAATTGTAGTTTCAGACAAAAACTAATCAATGAACTAGCGCCTGAAATACAATCTTTAAAACAGGCTGGTATTGCTTTGGCATTATTGTTTGGTGAAAGAGCATGGTTAGATAAACAAACCCGGTTGTTGTTACAACAAACAGGAATTGCGCATTTAATGGCGATTTCAGGGCTACATATTACAATAGCCAGCTTATTTGGCTGGGGTTTTGCCAGAGGCATCCAGCTTTGTTTCCCTGCAAAATGGATTGGGTTCCGTTTCCCGCTCCTCATGGGATGGTTGACTGCAATGTTGTATGGCTGGCTTTCTGGATGGGGGATCCCGGCAATTCGGGCAATGCTAGGATTGACACTTTGGATATATTTACGATGCAGAAATTATTGTTGTTTTTCATGGCAGTGGGCTTTATGGAGCGCTGCACTGATTTTACTTTTTGATCCACTGGCGATCCTTTCTGATAGCTTTTGGCTTTCGTTTTTTGCAGTAATGGCATTGCTGTTTTGGTTTCACTGGATGCCGTTGCCTGAAAAAATTCGTTATGGTTGGCGGTGGAGTTGGCTACGTGGATTGCATATGCAATCGGGAATAATGTTAATGTTATTACCGTTGCAGCTTTTGCTATTTCAAGGAATTAATATTGCTTCATTGATTGCGAATTTATGGGCTGTCCCGATAATCTCTTTTCTGACAGTTCCATTAATCATGTTGGCATTGCTGAGCGCCTTATTACCTTTGCACCAACTTATTCAACCATTTTTATGGCAATTAGTTGATTACACTATCTCATTCGCATTAATACCTCTGCCTGTTCTTACCCACTCATGGATTGAGACGGGGCATATTCCTTTTTTCATTACCTTTGCCTGTTGGTTTTTCGTTATTGCCTGGCGACTTGGTTGGTGGAAATCCTATGCAGGGTTGTTATGTACTTCTGTTGGAGTCGCTCTCTGTTATTTTAAACATGATGATGAATTCCAATGGCGTTTTTCAATGCTGGATGTTGGGCATGGTCTGTCTGTTGTCATTGATAAAGGAGGAAAGGCTATTCTATTCGATACAGGAAACCGTTGGGAAACAGGAAGTATGGCAGAAAAAGTGATCCAGCCTTATTTGCGTTGGCATCGGTTAACTCCTGAACAGATTATTCTGAGCCATGATCATTTGGATCACACTGGAGGAGTGGAATATCTGCGTGAAAAACATCCAAATATTCAAATCAGAAGTTCTTCTATTGGTCATACGCACTTACCTTGTATTCGTGGTGAAAAATGGATATGGCAGGAATTAACTTTTGAGGTTATCTGGCCTTTGGAAAAAGCAGAAAATGTGGGTAATAATCAATCTTGTGTCATCCGTATTGATGATGGTAAATATAGCTTATTGTTAACAGGTGATTTAGAGAAACAAGGAGAATATCGTTTACTGGGTCTCGAAAGGGAAAACCTCAATGCGACATTCTTGCAGGTCCCTCATCATGGGAGTAATACCTCATCTACCACTGCGTTTATACACAGAGTCAGGCCAGAATATGCTTTGGTTTCGGTTGCGCGTTATAGCCCCTGGAAGCTCCCTTCAAGGAAAGTCAGACAGCGTTATAAAAATGCCAAAATT
Source organism: Xenorhabdus budapestensis (assembly GCF_002632465.1). GTDB lineage: Bacteria > Pseudomonadota > Gammaproteobacteria > Enterobacterales > Enterobacteriaceae > Xenorhabdus > Xenorhabdus budapestensis. Next base: position 65,511 of record NZ_NIBS01000018.1, read on the forward strand.
CAATGGTATAGTACCGATTTTTCAGGCCAGATTACCGGTTATATTTATCACGATCACATTAAACTTGAGGGATATAGACAACAGTTAATATCACGGTGGTATCATCAGTGGTTTGGTATTCGCGGTGATCATGAGTAGAATAAGCCGCTATTTCTTTTGGTTTTGGTAACTCAATAATGAATGATAAAGACCTTTCTACCTGGCAGACCTTTCGCCGCCTGTGGCCGATCATCACACCATTTAAGGTTGGGTTGTTAGTTGCGGCAGTTGCGCTAGTTATAAATGCTGCCGGCGATACATTGATGCTTTCCTTGTTAAAGCCTTTGCTGGACGAGGGGTTTGGCAAGGCAGACATGAGTGTATTGAAGTGGATGCCATTAGTGGTCATTGGGTTGATACTTTTGCGTGGCATATCTGGGTTTGTATCAAGTTATTGTATATCTTGGGTATCCGGCAAAGTCGTCATGCAGATGCGCCGTCGTTTGTTCAATCATATGATGGGCATGCCAGTCTCTTTTTTTGACCAACAATCTACGGGGACATTACTTTCTCGTATTACCTATGATTCAGAACAGGTTGCTTCTTCTTCTTCCGGTGCCTTAGTTACAGTTGTCAGGGAAGGGGCATCAATCATCGGGCTGTTTGTCCTGATGTTCTATTACAGTTGGGAACTGTCCTTAATCCTGATTGTCATTGCTCCAATTGTTGCGGGTGTTATCCGCCTTGTGTCTGTACGTTTTCGCCGTATTAGTAAAAACATGCAAAATAGTATGGGAATGGTGACAACAAGTGCGGAGCAAATGCTGAAAGGGCACAAAGAAGTTTTGATCTTCGGTGGCCAGAAAGTTGAAACAGAACGTTTTAATAAAGTCAGTAATCATATGCGTCAGCAGGGAATGAAAATGGTTTCCGCTGATTCCATCTCAGATCCAATTATCCAGCTTATCGCTTCATTTGCATTGGCATTTATCCTGTATGCTGCCAGCTTCCCTGAAATTATGGGCGCACTGACAGCGGGTAAGATTACAGTGGTATTCTCATCTATGATTGCTCTAATGCGTCCACTGAAATCTCTGACCAATGTTAACGCACAATTCCAGCGTGGTATGGCTGCTTGTCAGACTTTGTTTGCGATTCTGGATATGGAGCAGGAAAAAGATGAAGGAAAGCTGGAAATTAAAAAAGCGAAAGGCGATATCGAATTTCGTGATGTTACTTTCTGCTATCCAGCCAAAGATCATCCTGCTCTGAAAAATATTTCCATGACAATCCCGGCAGGCAAAACTATTGCTTTGGTTGGGCGCTCCGGCTCAGGAAAATCAACGATTGCCAATCTTTTTACCCGTTTTTATGATGTAAGCGGAGGTGGTATTTCGCTTGATGGTCATGATCTGCGTGAGTACACACTGTCTTCTTTACGTAACCAGATAGCGTTGGTGTCGCAAAATGTCCATTTGTTCAATGATACCGTGGCTAACAATATTGCTTATGCCAGTGAAGGGCAATTCAGTCGTGCAGAAATTGAACGTGCGGCAGAAATGGCTTATGCAATGGACTTTATCGAGAAATTGGATAATGGCCTTGATACCATGATTGGTGAAAATGGTGTCTTGCTTTCTGGTGGACAACGTCAACGTATTGCCATTGCCCGTGCTTTGCTGCGTGATTCTCCGATTTTGATTCTGGACGAAGCCACTTCGGCACTGGATACGGAATCTGAACGCGCGATTCAGGCTGCACTGGATGAATTGCAGAAGAACAGAACGTCACTGGTAATTGCTCACCGTCTTTCTACTATTGAAAATGCTGATGAAATTATTGTCATTGAGGATGGTAACATTATCGAAAGGGGTAGCCATACAGCTTTGTTGGAGAAAGAGGGGGCATATGCTCAATTATATCGGATGCAATTTGGTCAATGATTGAACGCATCTGGTCTGGCCGTTCATGGCTTTACATCCTATTATTGCCACTATCAGCCCTTTATGGGCTGATAAGCGGTTTGCGCAAGTTAGGTTACAAATCGGGATTGCTTCGTTCCTGGAAAGCCCCTGTTCCTGTTGTTGTGGTAGGTAACTTAACCGTCGGAGGCAATGGTAAAACACCTATGGTTATCTGGTTAGTTGAGCAATTACAACAGAAAGGTTATAGGGTTGGTGTTGTCTCTCGTGGTTATGGCGGAAAATCTGGACATTACCCGTTGCTGGTAACGGATGAAGTGACTACCGCACAAGCGGGAGATGAGTCGGTTTTAATTCAGCGCCGTACCGGTGTGCCAGTGGTAGTTGCTCCAAAACGCGCCGATGCTGTCAAAGAATTATTGGCGCATTTCCCCGTTGATATTGTTATCACTGACGATGGCCTCCAACATTATGCTTTGCAGCGTGATTATGAAATCGTTGTTATTGATGGAATTCGCCGTTTTGGTAACGGTTGCTGGCTGCCGGCAGGGCCGATGCGGGAGCTTTCAGGCCGCTTAAATACTGTCAATACCATTATTGTTAATGGAGGGACGTCTGAAACAGGTGAGCTGCCCATGACATTAAAAGGTGAAGTTGCAGTCAATTTGCTGACGGGAGAACCCCGAAAAGTCAGTGATATTCCCAATGGTGTGGCGATGGCAGGAATTGGTCATCCACCGCGTTTTTTCGCTACATTGCAGCAACTGGGTGTAAATTTGCAAGCAACTCATGCGTTTGCTGATCATCAGTTCTATGAGAAAGCGCAATTATTGGCTTTAGCCAATAATGAACAGAATTTATTGATGACAGAAAAAGATGCCGTCAAGTGTTCTCAGTTTGCACAGCCTAATTGGTGGTATTTACCGGTTTCTGCCTATTTGCCGGAGGAACAAAGGCAAAAAATGCTGGGTGATATTTGTGCCTTGATCCCTGAATAAAACAACAGAGTTAACGGTGAGGCATCGCTTGTGGTATTCTGAGCCGCATTAAACTTCAAGCCCGTCATTTGGGGGATGTATGGATCACCGTTTACTCGAAATCATTGCTTGCCCAGTATGTCACGGTAAGCTCAGTTACGATAAAGAAAATTTTGAACTGATTTGCAAGATTGACCGCCTCGCTTTTCCTTTCCGTGATGGTATTCCTGTGCTGCTGGAACATGAAGCACGTGTTCTGCCAACAGAGGAAAAAAGATAATTCATGTTTACTGTCATTATTCCAGCACGTTTTGCTTCATCTCGTTTACCCGGAAAACCATTGGCCGATATCCATGGCAAGCCGATGATTGTGCGGGTTATGGAACGAGTTATCCGTTCTGGTGCTCATCGCGTAATTGTAGCCACAGATAATCAGGCCATTTTTGATGCAGTTGCTGCTGAAGGTGGTGAAGTCTGCATGACAAGTGAAAATCATCATTCAGGTACAGAACGTTTGGCGGAAGTTATCGACAAATACCAATTTGCCGATGATGAAATTATCGTGAATGTTCAGGGTGATGAACCACTTATTCCTGAACAAATCATCAAACAAGTTGCTGATAACCTAGCAGGAAGTGATGCTGGCATGGCAACACTTGCTGTACAAATCCAGGATGCAGAAGAAGCATTCAATCCTAATGTGGTAAAAGTCGTCATGGATGCGCAAGGTTATGCGCTCTATTTTTCACGTGCCACGATCCCGTGGGAACGCGATCGTTTTATGCACTCCAAAGAGACTATCGGAGATAATTTCCTGCGCCATATCGGGATCTATGCCTACAGAGCCGGATTTATTCGTCGTTATGTACAATGGGTGCCAAGTCCACTGGAAAAGATTGAAATGCTCGAGCAGTTACGGGTACTTTGGTACGGGGAAAAAATTCACGTGGCGAAAGCGCTGCAAGCACCGGGCGCTGGTGTAGATACACCGGAAGATCTGGATGTAGCCAGGAAAGCTTTTGTAGTACTTTGAGTATAAGAAATTTTGAATGTGATGGTTTTTGAATAGTAGATCTTTTGAAAACCAGCGGAATTCGGAGCACAAGAAACACAATTAGGCGACTTTGAATCGCCTAATTGGATTTCCACATCTGAGGGGTGCTACTAAGCACCTTCGATAGCTTTACTGTCATCTCTGGTGTGACTACCGCTTTGTATCGCCATTGATAAATTCGGCAGTATAGTGATATTTAGTGGTTTTCTAATTTTTCGCTCTCTTTATCTGTACTGGAAGGCTTGATTGCCTGCCAAATTTTCCCCAGCGTTTCATACCAGGCACGCTCCGTATGGGAAAAATAATAGGAAGATGGAATGTATTTTTCCCAACCATACAATGGAGTTGTGACTGCCAATTGATTTGCCGGTCCGGGAATGGGGTGCATACCATGCTGTTCGAAGAATTTCAGCGAACGTTTCATATGGTTTGCGGAAGTGACAAGAATAAAAGGTTGTTGTTCAACGATTTTTTCAACCTCAGTCGCTTCTTCCTCTGTATCCAGTGGTTTTTTTAATGCTATCGTGTCTTCTGCAGGAACTCCCAAAGATTGTGCTACCATAGCAGCGATTTCTGCATTGCTGATTGAATTAACACCCTTACCCCCGGTAAAAATCATTTTTGCGTTAGGATTAAGACGATATAGCCGAATACCTTCGGTCACTCGGGGCAGGCTATTACTGATAAGATTAGCACTGGGTGCCCATTCCGGGTTATAAGTGAAGCCACCACCAAGAACAACAATGTATTTTACCGGTGGCGTATGCTTGGTATCAGGTTCGTAGCGTTGGATATATTTCCCTTCAACAGGAAGTAACAACCTGTCAGCAACGGGTTGTACGCTCAATAAAAGTAGCGCAAGCCAGCTCAGTGACAGAATAACTGTCCCCGTTTTTTGCCAGCGGGTAAACCACAACAAGAGCAAAGCAGCCAGAGAGATAAGAATGATTAAAGGTAGCGGCATTAATAGCGCACCAACGTATTTTTTAAGCAGGAATAACATCAATTGACCTATGGTTTGATTGAACTATTACCGCACAGAGGTAGATTCAGGGCTAAAAGTAGTCAATTCACTGATTACTGTGCCAAAATAACAATAGTAAAAAATAGCAATAGACAACATAAATACTCAATAGATACATCAGACTTAGTTGATAAGTAAGGCAGTTTTTCATGCGGGATCGCAATTTTGATGATATTGCAGACAAATTTTCACGTAATATTTACGGCACAACCAAAGGTAAAATCAGACAGGCCGTCGTCTGGCAGGATATCAAAGAATTGCTGAAGCATTTACCTCAACGACCACTGCGTATTTTGGATGCAGGCGGTGGTGAAGGGAATATGGCTTGCCAATTAGCTGAATTAGGTCATCAGGTAATATTATGTGACCTATCTGAAGAAATGATCCAACGGGCAAAAAGTAATGCAGAAAAATGTGGCGTTCTTCATCAGATTCAATTTATCCAAAGTCCGGTACAGGAAATTCACCGACATATTGAACAGCCCGTTGATTTAATTCTGTTCCATGCGGTATTGGAATGGATCACCGATCAAAAAGATGCGATAGAAATATTGGGAGATATAATAACGCCCGGTGGTGCCCTCTCGTTAATGTTTTATAATGCTAATGGGTTAGTTATGCGCAATGCCATTTTGGGTAATTTTCATTTGGCAACGCCAAATATTCAGCGTCGTCGTAAGCGTTCTCTATCGCCACAGAATCCATTAGTGCCCGAACAGGTATATCAATGGCTCGTTGAACTCAATATGGAAATAACCGGAAAAACAGGAGTCAGGGTTTTTCACGACTACCTGCAAAATCGCCAATTGCAAGATACAGATTTTCCATCGCTGCTAGAACTTGAACAACGTTATTGCAGACAAGAGCCCTATATCAGCTTTGGGCGCTACATTCATGTGATGGCACGCAAGCCTACCTTAAAGAGCGAATTATGAGTGAATATTCCCAGACTGTTCCTGAACTTGTGTCCTGGGCCAGAAAGAATGATTTTTCCATTTCGTTGCCACCAGAGCGGTTGGCTTTTTTGATGGCAATTGCTGTATTGAATAGTGAACGTCTTGATGGCGAAATGAGTGAAGGAGAGCTGGTTGATGCTTTCCGGGAGGTTTGTAAAGGTTTTGAACAAACTGCGGAAGCTGTTGCGGTTAGGGCGAACAACGCCATTAACGATATGGTACGCCAAAAGCTGCTTAGCCGTTTTACCAGTGAATTAGCAGAGGGTAGTGCGATCTATCGCCTGACTCCATTAGGGATTGGCATTAGTGATTATTATATTCGTCAGCGTGAATTCTCTACGTTGCGTCTTTCCATGCAGCTTTCCATCGTTGCCAATGAACTGCATCGTGCCGCTGAGGCTGCTGAAGAAGGTGGTGATGAATTTCATTGGCATCGCAATGTGTTTGTGCCACTTAAGTATTCGGTAGCTGAAATATTTGACAGTATTGATATGTCACAGCGCATCATGGATGAGCAACAAAACAGCGTAAAAGCAGATATTGCGGCGTTGCTTAATCAGGATTGGCAGGTAGCTATCGCCAACTGTGAGCAGCTACTGTCTGAAACCTCTGGAACCTTGAGAGAACTTCAGGACACACTGGAGGCGGCTGGTGATAAACTACAGGCTAATCTGCTGCGGATCCAGGATGCCAATATGATAAATGTTGGCTCTGAACTGGTGGATAAACTGGTTTTTGATCTGCAAAACAAACTCGATCGTATTATTAGCTGGGGGCAACAGGCTATTGACCTTTGGATCGGTTACGACCGCCATGTTCACAAATTTATCCGAACTGCCATTGATATGGATAAAAACCGCATTTTTGCCCAGCGTCTTCGCCAATCTATCCAACACTATTTTGATAACCCGTGGGTGCTGACTGTCGCAAATGCAGAGCGTTTGCTGGACATGCGTGATGAAGAGCTGACATTGCGCAATGAAGCAGTCATGGGTGAATTGCCACCAGAAATGGAATACGAAGAGTTTAGTGAAATCAACGAGCAACTGGCGGAGATGGTGGAACAGGCACTGGCAATTTACCAACAGGCTAAACTTCCATTGGATTTAGGTGCGGTATTGCGTGATTACCTTGCTCAACATCCCCGCAAGCGTCATTTTGATGTGGCACGTATTCTGGTGGATCAGGCAGTACGGTTGGGCGTTGCAGAAGCGGATTTCTCTGGGTTGCCAGCGGAATGGTTAGCGATTAATGATTACGGAGCCAAGGTGCAGGCACATGTTATCGACACATATTGAACAATTTATGCCAGTTAAACTGGCTCAGGCATTATCCAACACACTTTTTCCAGAATTAGACAGCCAGCTTCGTTCGGGTCGTCATATTGGAATAGATAATCTTGATAATCATGCTTTTTTGATGGATTTTCAGCAGGAGTTGGAAACATTTTACTCACGTTATAACGTCGAGTTAATTCGCGCACCAGAAGGTTTTTTCTACTTACGTCCGCGTTCAAATACGCTGATTTCCCGTTCTGTTTTGTCTGAGTTGGATATGATGGTGGGTAAGATCCTGTGCTATCTCTATCTCAGCCCGGAGCGCTTATCCAATCAGGGTATATTTACTTATCAGGAGCTTTATGAAGAGCTGTTGTCATTGGCAGATGAAAACAAACTGATGAAATTGGTTAACCAACGTTCAACTGGCTCTGATTTGGATAAACAAAAACTACAGGAAAAAGTACGTACTTCCTTAAACCGTTTGCGTCGTTTGGGAATGGTTTATTTCCTGCAAAATGACAGTAATAAATTTACGATCACCGAAACTGTATTTCGTTTCGGTGCAGATGTGCGTAGCGGTGATGATCCACGTGAAGCCCAGTTACGGATGATCCGTGATGGAGAAGCGATGTCGGTGGAAAGCAGTTTATCGCGAGAAGGCAATGAACACGAAGAAGCATCGGTGCATTTAGCAGAAGGTGCGGAGGATGAGCAGTTATGATTGAACGCGGTAAATTTCGCTCACTGACACTTATTAACTGGAACGGCTTTTTTGCCAGAACGTTTGATCTTGACGAACTGGTAACCACGTTATCTGGTGGTAATGGTGCGGGTAAATCCACGACGATGGCAGCATTTGTCACGGCTCTGATCCCTGACCTGACGCTACTGCATTTCCGTAATACCACGGAGGCAGGCGCAACCAGTGGTTCTCGTGATAAAGGTTTGCACGGAAAACTGCGTGCAGGAGTTTGTTATTCTACACTGGATGTTGTTAATTCCCGTCATCAACGGATTATTGCCGGTGTACGTTTGCAGCAGGTTGCTGGACGAGATCGAAAAGTTGATATCAAGCCCTTTATGATCCAGGGCGTCCCTGCATCAATACAGCCGACACAGTTATTAACCGAAAACATCAGCGAACGTCAGGCACGGGTTCTGCCATTAAGTGAACTGAAAGAGCATCTTGATCAGATGGATGGTGTCCAGTTCAAACAGTTCAACTCCATCACTGACTACCATGCCTTGATGTTTGATTTAGGTGTGGTCCCGAAACGTTTACGCTCTGCCAGTGATCGCAGCAAGTTTTACCGCCTGATTGAAGCATCGCTGTATGGCGGGATTTCCAGTGCCATTACCCGTTCATTGCGTGATTACTTATTGCCAGAAAATAGTGGTGTCAGAAAAGCATTTCAGGATATGGAAGCCGCTCTGCGTGAAAACCGTATTACGCTGGAAGCAATTCGTGTCACTCAATCTGACCGTGATTTGTTTAAGCATCTTATCACTGAAGCGACGGCGTATGTTTCTGCTGATTACATGCGTCATGCTAACGAGCGCCGCATCCATTTAGATGAAGCACTGGCTTTACGTAGTGAATTGTTTGGGGGCCGTCGTCAGCTAGTGACGGAGCAGTATCGCCATGTTGAGATGGCACGGGAACTTACTGAACAGAGTGACGCATCTTCTGATTTGGAGATGGATTATCAGGCAGCCAGTGATCACCTGAATCTGGTTCAAACAGCCATGCGTCAGCAGGAGAAAATTGACCGTTATCAGGCGGATGTTGAAGAGCTGATTTATCGACTGGAAGAACAAACTGAAGTCGTTGAAGAAGCGAAAGAATTGCAGGTGGAATACGAGGCTGTTTCTGAGGCAGCTGAACAGGAAGTTGACGAATTGAAAAACCAGCTTGCTGATTATCAGCAGGCATTAGATGTACAACAAACCCGCGCAATTCAATACCAGCAGGCATTGCAAGCGTTGGGACGTGCCCGTGAGTTTTGCCAGCTTCCTGAACTGTCGATAGAAAATGCAGAAGAATGGCAAGAAACCTATCAGGCTAAAGAGCAGCAGGCAACAGAAACCCTGTTATCATTGGAACAAAAGCTGAGTGTGGCCGATGCCGCCCATAGTCAGTTCGAGCAAGCTTACCAGTTGGTAAAAAATATTGTTGGTGAAATCAGTCGCAGTGAAGCATGGCAAAGTGCGCGAGAAATACTGCGTGAATGGCCATCTCAGTGTCATTTGGCTGATCGTGTTCAACCATTGCGTATTCAACTGGCTGAACTGGAACAACGGCTGAACAGTCAGCAAAACGCAGAGCGTTTGTTGGAAGAATTCTGCAAACGTCATCACCAGCAATATCAGGCGGAAGATCTGGAAGCATTGCAGGGTGAATTCGAAGCTCAGCTGGAAGAATTAAGCCAGAGTGCGTATGAAAGCGGCGAGCGCCGTATGCAGATGCGCCAAGAACTTGAGCAGTTCAAGCAGAAAATTCAAGGATTGACATCACGTGCCCCTGTTTGGCTGGCTGCGCAGGAAATGCTGAACCAACTTAGTGAGCAGAGTGGTGAAACGTTCGAAAGTGGCAATGATGTGACGGAATATATGCAGCAGTTGCTGGAGCAAGAGCGTGAAATCACCGTTGAACGTGACGATGTGGCGGCACAGAAACGTGAACTTGAAAAGCAGATTGAGCGCTTGAGCCAGCCGAGTGGGGCAGAAGATAGCCGATTGCTGGCACTGGCGGAGCGTTTTGGCGGAGTTCTGCTCTCAGAGATTTACGATGACATTACCATTGACGATGCACCTTATTTCTCTGCACTATATGGCCCTGCACGTCATGCGATTGTTGTACCTGATCTCTCTCTGGTACGCTCACATCTGGAAGCATTGGAAGATTGTCCGGAAGATCTCTATCTGATCGAGGGTGATCCACAATCATTCGATGACAGCGTATTCCATTTTGAAGAGCAGGAAAATGCAGTTCTGGTGAAATCCTCCGATCGCCAGTGGCGTTATTCCCGTTATCCTGAGGTGCCACTTTTCGGGCGGGCGGCAAGGGAAAACCGTCTGGAAGCTCTTAGCCTGGAGCGTGATACACTGGCAGAGCGTTACGCAACGCTTTCATTTGATGTACAGAAAATCCAACGTGCACATCAGGCTTTTAGCCGTTTTGTTGGCAAACACTTATCCGTGGCGTTTGATAACGATCCGGAAGTTGAAATTCGTAGTCTGAACCAGCGCCGTACAGAGCTGGAACGAGAATTGTCACAATTTGAGGCCCAGACTCAACAACATCAACAAAAACAGTCTCAGATAAAAGAGAGTTTGTCTGCACTGAATCGATTGATTCCACAAGTCACAATTTTATTGGATGAAACACTGATTGACCGTGTAGAAACTGTGCGTGAAGAAATGAGTGAAGCACAAGATGCGGCACGTTTCTTACAACAGCATGGTAGTGCGTTGAGTAAACTTGAGCCATTGGTTTCCGTTCTGCAAAATGATCCCCAACAACATGAACAGTTACAGCGGGATTATGAGACGGCTAAACACAGTCAAATCAAAGCTAAACAACAGGCTTTTGCTCTGTCTGAAGTGGTACAACGTCGTGCTCATTTCAGTTACAGCGACTCGGCGGGAATGCTCAGTGAAAATAGTGACCTGAATGACAAACTGCGTCAGCGTCTTGAACATGCGGAATCTGATCGCCGCCGTGCCCGTGAACAATTGCGCCAGCAGCAGTCGCAATGTGCCCAGTTTAGTCAGGTATTGGCTTCATTGAAGAGTTCTTATGACACCAAACGGGATATGTTGCAGGAACTTGAGCAAGAGATGAAAGAGATTGGTGTTCAGGCTGATGCCAATGCAGAAAGTCGTGCTCGTGAACGTCGTGATCAGCTTCATACTGCCGTGCAAACTAATCGTTCCCGTATTAATCAGCTTGAGAAACAGATTGCATTCTGTGAGGCTGAAATGGAAAACCTCCAGAAAAAGCTGCGTAAATCTGAGCGTGATTATTGCCTGAAGCGGGAGCAGGTGGTTTCTTCTAAAGCTGGCTGGTGTGCTGTGATGCGGCTGGTGAAAGACAATGGCGTTGAACGTCGTCTCCATCGTCGCGAACTGGCTTATATGGATAGCGATGCGTTACGTTCAATGTCAGATAAAGCGTTGGGAGCGTTGCGTCTTGCGGTGGCGGATAATGAGCATTTGCGTGATGCATTGCGATTGTCTGAAGATCCGAAACGTCCTGAACGTAAGATTCAGTTCTTTGTCGCTGTGTATCAACATCTGCGTGAGAGAATTCGTCAGGATATCATTCGTACTGATGATCCAGTTGATGCCATTGAACAGATGGAAATTGAACTGGCTCGTTTAACGGAAGAATTGACATCACGTGAGCAAAAATTGGCGATTAGCTCTAAAAGTGTCGCCAATATCATCCGTAAAACTATCCAACGTGAGCAGAACCGTATTCGTATTCTGAATCAGGGGTTGCAAACTGTTGCATTCGGTCAGGTAGGTGGTGTGCGCCTGAATGTGAATGTACGTGAAAGCCACTCTGTTTTGCTGGACGTACTTTCTGAGCAGCAGGAGCAGCACCAGGATCTGTTTAACAGCCAGCGTCTGACCTTCTCGGAAGCAATGGCCAAACTTTATCAGCGCTTGAATCCGCAAATCGATATGGGGCAGCGTTTACCTCAAACGATTGGTGAAGAATTACTGGATTATCGTAATTATCTTGAATTAGAAGTTGAGGTAAACCGTGGATCAGATGGTTGGCTGAAAGCAGAAAGTGGAGCACTTTCCACAGGTGAAGCGATTGGTACGGGGATGTCAATTCTGGTTATGGTTGTGCAGAGTTGGGAAGAAGAATCCTGTCGTCTGCGTGGCAAAGATATCTCTCCATGTCGTTTGCTGTTTCTTGATGAAGCGGCTCGTTTGGATGCGAAATCAATTGCGACACTGTTTGAATTATGTGAACGCTTGCAAATGCAGTTAATCATCGCAGCGCCAGAAAATATCAGTCCAGAGAAAGGGACAACCTATAAACTGGTGCGTAAAATCTTTAATAATCAGGAACATGTGCATGTTGTTGGGTTGAGAGGTTTTGGGCAGGAAGTACCTGCTATCGAACAGCGGCAAGAACAAGCTCAAGTGATATTCTGAAGATAATTTCTTCTAAATAAATAAGCTAAAGCCGTCATTCAATTAAATGACGGCTTTTTAATTGTCACTCTTAAACCACCTCCTATGGAGGTGGTGATCGTTCCTGTGGGGCTTTGCCCGTAGGACGCTCATGCTAAATACTTCCTCAGTTTGTTACCAG
>NZ_NIBS01000019.1 GCF_002632465.1 Xenorhabdus budapestensis
ATCCATGGCCTGTTCCTCCCCGGAGCTGTTTCGGCGCGCACCAAAACACTGCTCCTGGAACAGGCCCCTCGTCAATTCTTTATCCAGAATTCGGGTTAATTAGAGAACATTATAATTGTCCTGATATTTATAATTGATTATTTAATCGTCTTTTTGATTGGTGTGCATTAATTGGAATGCTAGGTGATTTAACAGGATGCAAAAAACTGAGATCAAAAAAAGCAGATTAATACAAACATTGAGGGGGATAGCTGACTTAGGGCATGAAGCCAAGTTAATTTATCCCCCAGTTTGTCCGGCCTTTTGTTAAAAGCAATAAAAATGATTTCATTGATGCAGAAGCTATCTGCGAGGCTGCATCACAACCATCAATGCGATCTTCAATTCAGCGGAATATTGATACTTCAATGGTTTCAGTTTCACCTCTCATTTTATGTTAATAAGATTATCAGGAATGAGAGGTTTTTGGGATTCTTTACTACGCTTAAACAGTAAATTGCTGTGATTAAAGCAATGATTTAACAGTTTAACGAAGAATATGAACCACGAGCATCAGTTTTGCTCAGTTGGCAATAAATGGAATTCCTCTGATGACAATTGAAAAGATCACCCTGAGCTACCCTGAGTCCAAAAGTGCGGATATCACTCAAAAAAATATCGATCAACTTAAACAACTTTTCCCTGAGGTATTTTCTGAAGGAAAAATTGACTTTGATGTTTTGAAAGCGGTTCTTGGTGAAGTTGTTGATGATTCAGACGAACGCTTTAACTTTACTTGGAATGGTAAGACTCGTGCTCGCCAAATTACTCAAACACCCTCAACAGGTACGCTACGCCCTTGTAAAGAAGAAAGTGTGAATTGGGATACCACAGAGAACCTTTTTATTGAAGGTGATAACCTTGAAGTACTTAAAATATTACAAAAGTCTTACCATAAAAAGGTAAAGATGATCTATATCGATCCGCCCTATAACACGGGTAATGACTTTGTTTATAAGGATAATTTCCATGACAACATAAGAAATTATCAGGTATTAACGGGGCAAGTAAATAATCAAGGTAAGCCTTTTAGCACTAATTCTGACACATCGGGTCGGTATCATACAGATTGGCTAAATATGCTTTACCCAAGATTGAAATTGGCCAGAAATTTATTATCCGATGGTGGAATTATATTTATATCTATAGATGAACATGAAGTTGTTAATTTGTCCAATTTGTGCAATGAAATATTTGGTGAAGATAATTTTGTTGAAAGATTTATTTGGAAGAGTGGAAGAACCTCAGCATCAACTTTTACCAGAGAACATGAATATATCTTGGCATATGCAAAAGATATATCTCAATTACCTCATATTGTTTATAAGGGAGATGATAGCTTAATTTCTGATCGTGCAATAAAAAAGGTTAGCTTTAAAAACCCTGCGTCAGAAATAACCTTCCCTGCTGGAGTCAAGTTTTTAGGTGAAAATAAAACGTTTCCATCAATATTTGGAGATAAAGAAATCGTTGAAGTTACTTCCGGTGTATTTGAATGTAAGAATGGATACTTAGCTAGTGAAGTCACTCTAAAAGCAGGTTGGACAATGAAGAGCCAAATAGAAAATTGGCTATCAGGAAATGATACTTTTGACTCTAAAGGGCAGCAGGTTATTGAGTTCTTCTTCAAACCCAATGGTGTTCTTCAGTATGTTAAAAAGCGAGGCACCGAACATCCAAAAACAATAATAACAGATTTTACAACGAAGCAAGGAAGTAAAGAGGTTGAAGCCCTTCTCTGTTCATCTGTTTTTGATTATCCAAAGCCGACAGGATTAATTGAACACTTAATGAAGGTCACAGATAGTGAAGATATCATTCTTGACTTTTTTGCTGGAAGTGGTTCTACAGGTCATGCTGTGTTAAAACAAAATAAGAAAGATAGCGGTAGAAGAAAGTTTATATTAGTTCAATTGCCTGAGTCTGTCTCAAAAAATGCTGGCGCAACAGAGTATTGTACTAAAGAATCAATACCAGAATTGATTTCCAGAATTTCCCTAAAAAGAATAAAAAATGCCATTTTAGAAGAAGATAAAACTCAAGGTGTTAAGTTTTTCAAATTAGATCAAACAAATATTCACTCTTGGGATGCTGACTTTGAAAGCTTAGAACCTGCTCTGCAACTAGCGGCTAAATCTATCAAAGATGACCGTATACCTGAAGATGTGCTTTATGAAATCTTGTTGAAATATGGTTTAGAGCTGACTGAACAAGTGGAAGAAACTACAGTTGAAGGCAAAAAAGTCTTTGTAGTTGGTGCAGGTGCCTTAATGGTCTGCCTTGATGACGATATTACCGAACAGGTGGTTGAGGGCATTGTTAAACTGAAACAAGAGTTTGACCCCGAAAGCACCCAAGTTGTATTTAAAGACCAAGGCTTTGCAGACAGTGTAGTTAAAACTAATGCGATTCAGATCCTAAAACAATCCGGCATTGATGATGTAAAGAGCATTTAAGGTAATGATGATGAAGATTCAATTTAGGTCGGACTTATCACACCAAATGGATGCGGTTACCTAATGAGATTTATACCAATACACAGAATGTTCAGTTAAAAAATGGGTTGCCACAGGTTGAAAATGCGAAGCAAGAACTGTCAAATCTAGATTGCATCGGTCTGAAACAACACGACGCCTATTATCCAGATATGCGTAAGCTTGGCCGGATTTTTTATTAGTGCGCCGGGCATGGCCCGTAGTTTTTATGTTAATAGGATTATCAGGCTTTCAATATATTAGGAATTCTTTACTACACTTAAACAGTAAATTGCTGTGATTAAAGCAATGATTTAACAGTTTAACGAAGAATATGAACCACGAGCATCAGTTTTGCTCAGTTGGCAATAAATGGAATTCCTCTGATGACAATTGAAAAGATCACCCTGAGCTACCCTGAGTCCAAAAGTGCGGATATCACTCAAAAAAATATCGATCAACTTAAACAACTTTTCCCTGAGGTATTTTCTGAAGGAAAAATTGACTTTGATGCTTTGAAAGCGGTTCTTGGTGAGGCGATTGACGATAGCGACGAACGCTACAACTTTACATGGTATGGTAAGGCGCAATCACGTTTGATTGCGCAAACACCTTCAACAGGAACTCTACGCCCTTGTAAAGAAGAAAGTGTGAATTGGGATACCACAGAGAACCTTTTTATTGAAGGTGATAACCTTGAAGTACTTAAAATATTACAGAAGTCTTACCATAAAAAGGTAAAGATGATCTATATCGATCCGCCCTATAACACAGGTAAGGATTTTGTTTATAAAGATAATTTTCAGGATAACATCAGAAATTATCTTTCGATAACAGGACAAGTAGATAGTGATGGTCATAAACTATCTACTAACTCTGAAACGTCGGGCAGATATCATTCTGATTGGCTAAATATGATTTATCCTCGCTTAAAATTAGCGAGAAACCTACTGCGAGAAGATGGGAATATTTTCATTTCTATTGATGATGCAGAGATCCACAATTTGCGCCAAATATGTAATGAAGTTTTTGGTGAAGAGAATTTTGTAGCTGAGATGGTATGGCAATCAAAAAGTGGTGGTGGCCATGATGAAAAGAATATAGTTCGTGAGAATGAATATATTCTTGTTTTTGCAAAGAATAAAAATAGCGTGCATTTTGGTAGATATGAAATAGAAAACTCAAATTATAAACTGCAAGATGAATTTGTTTCTGAACGAGGAAAATATCTACTAAACAAACTAGATAGGAGCATGAAGCCAAGTCATTACAGCGAAGCACTTAATTATCCAATTGTAGCCCCAGATGGGAGCCAAATTTGGCCAGGAGGGAAAAATGAAAAATCTCCAGACTGGAACTGGCGATGGAGCAAAAAAAAATATCATTGGGGGATTGAAAGTAAATTCCTTGAGATAAAAAAAAGCACTAATGGTGAATGGGCTGTTTATTCAAAGCAATATGAAAAGGTTGATCATAATAACAATGTGGTTGAGAGAAACTATCCATACCGTAGTGTGATTACTTCTTCAATTTGTAACACTACTCAAGGAAATCAAGATATTATAAAGGTCTTTGGTGCGAGTGTATTCGATTATACGAAACCTGTGGCATTAATGGAGCATTTGATTAAGGCCTCTGGAACCAAAGATAATGATATAGTACTAGACGTTTTCTCTGGTAGTGCTACAGCTTTTTGTGCAATTAATAATTTAAATGAAAAACTTGGAACAAATATTCACTTTATTGGTGTGCAGCTTCCTGAGATGACACCTGAGAAAAGCGTTGCAAGGAAAAATGGTTACAAGAGGATTTCTGATGTATCAAAGGCACGGATGAAACTAACAGAACCTAACCAAAAATATGGATTTAAGGTATTTAAGCTAGACGAAACTAATATTCGAGTATGGGATGTAGACTTTGATAATTTGGAACAGGTTCTTCAGAAGGCTTCTGATTCCTTGAAAAATAGTCGTAATGCAGAAGATATTCTTTATGAAATCCTACTTAAGTACGGTATTGAATTAACTACCCATGTTGAAGAAGCAACTATAGAGGGTAAAAAAGTCTTTGTTGTTGGCGCAGGTGCCTTAATGGTTTGCCTGGATGATGACATCACTGAACAGGTGGTTGAGGGTATCGCTAAACTGAAAGAAAAACTCAATCCAGAAAGTACTCAAGTCGTTTTTAAAGACCAAGGCTTTGCAGACAGTGTAGTTAAAACTAATGCGATTCAGATCCTAAAACAATCCGGCATTGATGATGTAAAGAGCATTTAAGGTAATGATGATGAAGATTCAATTTAGATCGGACTTATCACACCAAATAGATGCAGTTGATGCTGTTTTAGGTGTGTTTGCAGAGCAGGAAACATTTCAATCTAATTTTACTGTGGCTGATAATATGTGGGCGAATCAGCAACTGGATATCTTTGGTAAAAACAACGAAATCGGTGTCGGTAATGCGCTTACCTTATTGCCTGATGAGATTTATACCAACACACGGAATGTTCAGTTAAAGAATGGTTTGCCACAGGTTGAAAACGTAAAGCAAGAACTGCCAAGTTTAGATTTTAGTGTTGAGATGGAAACAGGTACAGGTAAAACTTATGTGTATCTGCGTTCTATCTTTGAGCTAAATCAGCATTATGGACTGACAAAGTTTATTATCGTGGTGCCGTCCATTGCGGTTAAAGAAGGCGTCTATAAATCACTGCAAATCACAGAGCAGCACTTCCGGGAGCAGTACAAAAACGTCCAGTATGACTATTTTGTTTATGACTCATCAAAGCGCGAACAGGTGCGTAACTTTGCTACCAATGATTACATCCAAATCATGGTGATCAATATTGATGCGTTCAGTAAGTCATTCACCGATCCTACGAAAGAAACTACGGCGAATCTGATTCACCGTACAGATGACAGATTGAACGGAATGAAGCCTATTGAATTTATTCAGGCTACTCGTCCCGTCGTCATTATTGACGAACCCCAGTCAGTTGTATCAACGGCAAACCGAAAAGAAGCTATTGGTAACTTAGCGCCATTGTGTACATTCCGTTATTCAGCCACGCTGAAGGAGGCACCACACCTGCTGTATAAACTCGACTCTATTGATGCCTATGAGCGCAAACTGGTTAAGCAAATTGAAGTTGCTTCGCTGGATGTTAAAGATGGGCATAACCAAGCTTACATTAAGCTAGTGAGTGTTGATAATAAGAAGTCCCCCATTTCTGCCAAAATTGCAATTGACGCTCAAACGCGCACAGGCAAGCTACAACCACGTAAGGTAATAACCATCAAAGATGGTCAGCTCAATGACTTATTTGAACTTTCGGGTGGGCGTAGTGTTTATGAAGGCTATATTGTTAACGATATATATTGCGAAGAAGGTAATGAGTATATTGACTTTACCAGTCGCGATGAAATTGTGCGCCTAGGGCAAGCTATTGGTGAAGTGGATTCGGAGGTCTTTAAGCGCATTCAAATAGCTAAAACTATTGAAGAGCACCTGGAAAAAGAGCTGAAGTTCTACCACAAGGTAACAACAGGCTATGACAAGCTCGACCACTCGAAAATCCTAAGCCAGAAAGGTATTAAAGTGCTGAGTTTGTTCTTTATCGATAAGGTTGCCAACTACCGGGGCTACTCTAAAGATGGCGTTCCTGTTCAGGGTAAGTTTGCCAAGTGGTTTGAAGAAGAGTTTGCTAGACAGGTTAGTAAGCCCAAATATCGCGTGTTGTACCCGAAAATCTGGGACAATGATGGCGATAAATACACTATCAACAAAATAGCACTGCAAGAACTCACTCAAATAGTGCATGGTGGTTACTTTGCACAGGACAAGAAAAAAGATGCTTCTGGCAACCCTCAGTTCGCTGACTCGAAGTTTTCAGCTAAAGGTGAAGGGGGGAAAACCGCGGCTGATGAGTCAGCTTATAATCTGATCATGAAAGACAAAGAAAAGCTTCTATCTATGGATGAGAAGCTGCGCTTTATCTTTTCACACTCAGCACTGAAAGAAGGCTGGGACAACCCAAATGTTTTCCAGATCTGTACATTGAATGAAACCAGCTCAATCACTAAAAAACGACAGGAAATCGGTCGTGGTCTACGTTTAGCCGTTGATCAATCTGGTGAACGCGTGCCTTACGGTTTTGAGGTAAATACCCTGACCGTTATGGCAAATGAGTCTTATGAAAGCTTTGTTTCTGAACTACAAAAAGAGATTGAAGCAGAAGAAGGCATTAAATTTGGTGTGGTTGAGTCTCACCAATTTGCCAATATTGTTGTTTCTAGCGAGCTGGATCAGAAAGTCTTCTTAGGAGCGAAAAAGTCAGAAGAGATCTTCCAGCATCTTCTGTCTCAAGGTTATATTGATGGTAAAGGCAAGATTCAGGATGTGCTGAAAATTGCCATCAATAATAACGAGGTGAATCTGCCTTCCTGTGTTGCTGAGCATACTGACGCCATCGTTGCCACGTTGAAGAAGCTGGCAAAAGGCTTGAATGTGAAAAAACACGAAGAGAAGCGCTCTGTAGCCTTGTGTAAAGATACAAACGGTAAACAGGTTGTACTTGGTGAAGACTTCAAGGCCCTTTGGGGGCGTATTAAATACAAAACGACTTATCGTGTTAACTTTAATATCAATGAGCTGGTTGAAAACTGCATCAAGGAAATTAGAGCGAATGTGGTAGTAGCCAGAGCCAGGTTTCAGTATACCAAGGTTAAGGTTGCTGTTACTGAAGCTGAACTGGAAGCTTATGATGAAAAAACCAAGATTCAGGATTACCGCAATCGCAACTTCCAGTTGCCAGATATTGTGACTTATCTGACCGATCAGACCAATCTAACCCGCCAGACAATTATCGATATTCTGTTAGGTTTAGGCGATAAGCTGGAAGCCTTCAAAAGCAATCCTCAGCGCTTTATCGAATTAGCTGGTGAAGTTATCCGTAAACAGATGCGTATTGCCATTGTAGATGGCATTAAATATAACCGTATTGGTGACAAGGCATACTATGCCCAAGAGCTTTTCCAAGAAGAAGAGCTGACTGGTTACTTCAAAGATATGGTGAAAGCTGAAAAGTCGGTATATGACTACATCATTTGCGATTCAGATACCGAGTTTAGCTTCGCTGAAAAGCTAGAAAGTGCTGAAGAAGTGAAGATTTATTCCAAACTGCCATCTTGGTTCAAGATTGATACCCCGCTGGGCAGTTACAATCCTGACTGGGCGGTATTAATTGACAAAGATGATGGAACGGGGGAGAAGCTTTACTTTGTGGTTGAAACGAAATCAAGCATATTCTCAGATGATTTGCGTGAGGCTGAAAAGGCCAAGATCAAGTGTGGCGTTGAGCATTTCAATGCGTTAAGTAAAGACAAAGATGGCAAAGAGGTGCCCAACGCTGCCAAGTTTGTTAAAGCCGATAACTTTGATACGTTCAGTGCTAATTTTTGCTCTTAATAATGTCAAGGCACTAGCAATAGTGCCTTCAGGTTACTGACAAAACGATGGTTCTTATCCGGCGCCTTGCTTTAGTGTTGTGCCAGGCATCGTGCGTACCATACCTTTACCGATAATATCAAATACCACCCTGATATTTATCGATTTCCTGATTGAGTAATTCTAATCGTTGTACCAGTGTTCTTCTTCTCTCTATATGCTTGACAAATATCCGATAGAGTGGAACGAATTCTGCCAGTGCGTTATTAACGCGATAAGCATCGTACAGATCTTTCATTTCTCTGGCCGCTTTATCATAAGCACTTGAATGGCCTTGCTCACTGTATTTCTTCGCATTTTCCCAGTGAACTTCTCTTGAGGAAAAGACAGCATTGAGCCGCTTAATTGTTGCAATCCACTCTTGTTCGCGTTTTTGTTCTTCAGCTAGTAAACGTTCGCGAGTGACTTCCTCATTCGCCGCTTGCAAATAGGTATTAAGTGACGAAGGACTCAACCAATATTTATAATCATTGCTGGTTAACGGTTTATAAACCAACGCACGAGCCTGATTTGCAGTGAGCTGCCCTTACTCAAATAAAGATTTCAATAGCAAATCTTTATTTGATTCGGATAGCCTGTTAATTTGCTCTGCTGCGGTCAGAGGTTCAACTTTTGTGGTATGTGACTGCGATGATTCCGCTATAAGTTGGCGCTGTTTTGTCAGATTACGCATTTTCCTTAGCCCTTATGGAGTTAATGATTATTATTTTCATTTGAAGGACTAAAATAGAGGAGGTATCTGAGTTGACCTATGATATTTGTCAAAAATGAAAAATGAGCAATCAATGAAGGTAAACAGACAAAGATAGATAGAAAAATAGAAAGATCAGTTATATCAATTACCTATAAGCATCTGGTTTGAAAATCGTCTTTCTGCTCCAAATAATGCATCTTAAAATAGCGCTCTAAAAATTCAACCGTTACTCTGATACGGGCAGACATAGCAAGACGTGTCACATAAACTGCCCATATATTCGCTGATTGGTAATATTCAGGCAGAATATGGACTAAAGCGCCCGATTTAATATTTTCTCTGACATCCCAATACGATCGCAAAGTAATACCGTGACCATCCAGACACCATTGGTGAATAATTTCACCATGATTGGATGACATCGGCCCGGTGACTTTCACCGATTGAGTGCAGGTACTGTTTTGCAATTTCCAGATCCCGAAAGGATGATCCCGCTCTTTGATCACCAGACAGGCGTGAGAAGGGAATTCATTAATTGATTTCGGCATCGGGTTGCGGGCAAGGTAAGCCGGGGATGCACAAAGGATCCGACGATTAGAAGCCAGTTTGCGGGCAATAAGATTATCGTCAATATCGTCGCCAATACGAATATCCAGATCAATCCCCTCAGTAGCCAGATCGACAAGACGATCTTCCACATCAAAGCGAAGATCTAGCTGTGGATAAGTCTGGATCAATGCTGATAATGCAGGGGCAACAAATTTTCTGCCAAAACCAAAACTACTGGTAATTCTGATTTTCCCTTGAGGTTCTTGCCGAAGTTCGGAAAGTTCATCAAGCATCTGATTAACATCATTCAGGATATGCTGCGCCCATTCATATATCCGCTCACCATCTTCCGTAATTGATACCCGACGGGTTGTTCTGTGTAACAGGCTGACATTCAATACATTCTCTAATATGGCGATGCGTTTACTGATAAAAGCAGGAGAGGCCCCGATTTCTTCCGCAACGGCGACAAAACTTGCTCTTTTAGCCACTAAAAGAAAGATGCGTAGATCCTGTAAAAAGGGGAGATTATTCATAAATTGTAAATTATGTTTCTACATTTTTTATATTGAATACAAATCAGTCAATTATAAGATATCTGAAAAGTCAATTCTGTATCCTGATAAATGAGAGATGTTCGATGAAAAAAATGTTTAAAATTGCTGCGATTCCGGGAGATGGAATTGGTCATGAAGTTCTTCCTGAAGGCATTCGGATATTGCAGGCTGTAGCTGAAAAATGGGATCTTCGTTTATCGTTTGAACATTTTGAATGGGCCAGTTGCGATTATTATCTTAAACACGGCAAAATGATGCCCGATGATTGGTTTAATCAATTAACGCAGTTTGATGCTATTTATTTTGGCGCTGTTGGCTGGCCTGAAACGGTGCCTGATCATATTTCGCTTTGGGGCTCATTACTTAAATTTCGTCGTGATTTTCAACAATATGTCAATTTGCGTCCTGTACGTCTCTTACCGGGAGTTCCCTGTCCGTTAGCGAATAAGAAACCGGAAGATATCGATTTTTATGTAGTCAGGGAAAATACTGAAGGGGAATATTCCACTATCGGCGGTCGTCTTTATGAAGGTACAGAACATGAAATAGTGATCCAGGAGTCAGTTTTTACCCGCCGTGGTGTTGATCGCATTTTGAAATATGCGTTTGAATTAGCACAAAGTCGTCCCCGTAAGTTATTAACGTCTGCCACGAAATCAAATGGATTATCGATTAGCATGCCTTATTGGGATGAGCGAGTCGAAGAGATGGCAAAACAGTATCCCGATATTAAATGGGATAAACAGCATATTGATATTCTTTGTGCCCGATTTGTGTTAAATCCGGAGCGATTTGATGTCGTTGTTGCTTCCAATTTATTTGGCGATATTCTTTCTGATCTTGGGCCTGCATGTACCGGAACGATCGGGCTTTCTCCTTCTGCCAATTTGAATCCTGAAAGGAATTTCCCTTCTTTATTCGAACCTGTTCATGGCTCAGCCCCCGATATTTATGGCAAAAATATTGCCAACCCAATCGCGATGATTTGGGCTGGTGCCATGATGTTACAGTTCTTAGGTGAAGGTGATAAGTGCTATCAAGATGCCCATGATGATATTTTAGCTGCCATTGAGGCGATAATAACGAAAGGAATCGTCACACCGGATATGAAAGGTAACGCATTGACACAACAAGTAGGTGAA
This sequence comes from Xenorhabdus budapestensis, assembly GCF_002632465.1. GTDB lineage: Bacteria > Pseudomonadota > Gammaproteobacteria > Enterobacterales > Enterobacteriaceae > Xenorhabdus > Xenorhabdus budapestensis. Next base: position 10,961 of record NZ_NIBS01000019.1, read on the forward strand.
GCCATTATTAACCACCTGAATAATTAAAAATTTTAATCACTTTTTGCTTTTTATAAAAATCACACTTTTTCAGAGTGTGATTTTTTACTGCCAGCCATAAATATTATCTTCCTGATTTTTAACGCATGTCACAAAACATTAATTACGATATGTGTTTTATCTATTTACTGTTTTGCCAATTGTTTAAATTCTGTAGCAACACTATATTTTTATTGTTAATCAAAAGAAGCGGTAAGTATCGTTCCCACTTATTGCTCGTTTTCCTTTTGTCGTGTCGATATCAACATAAAAGTCATCATAACAACGATAACAGGCACTTTATGTATACCCAATGAAGAACAGGATATACATAAAGTGACGAAACGGAGGTTTCATGCTGAGCAACACAAAGAAAGATATTCCCTTAATCGCAATAAGCCTGGCTTGTATTGTTGTGATAGCAATAACACTCAGTATATTTCCAGAAAAAACCAGTGTTATTGCTAATGCAATATTTAATGGGTTGACTCGTTTACTTGGTTCAACCATTCAAATTTTAGTTCTTGCTGCTTTGATGTTTGTGCTTTATCTGGCGATGAGTAAATACGGCAATATTCGGCTTGGTGAAGGAAAGCCAGAATATGCCACTGCTCCGTGGTTATGTATGTTTATATGTGCGGGTCTTGGCTCGTCAACTTTATATTGGGGCGTGATGGAATGGGCTTATTATTATAAGACTCCAGGACTTAATATTGCTCCTCAAACCCCTAAAGCATTGGAATATAGCATCAGTTACTCTTTTTTCCACTGGGGAATCAGTGCCTGGGCAACCTATGCGCTTGCTTCATTGGTTATGGCTTATCATTTCCATGTCAGAAAAAATAAAGGTTTGAGTCTTTCAGGAGTTATTTCTGCAATTATAAAAATTAATCCCCAGGGGTTTTGGGGGCGTCTTATTGATATGACATTTTTAATTGCAACTGTGGGAGCATTAACTATTTCTCTGGTGGTGACTGCATCTACATTAAGTGGCGGAATTTCTGTATTAACCGGCATACCGAATAATTTTATGATTCAGGCTGGAATAACATTATTAGCGGCATTAATTTTCAGCTTAAGTTCTTATATTGGCATTGATAATGGTATGCGGCGTTTAAGCCAGATGGTAGGTTGGGGAGCGTTGGGTTTTGCCTTTCTTGTTTTAATTGCAGGGCCTACAGAATTTACCATGAATAATATTATTCATGCGGTTGGTCTGACGACGCAGAATTTCTTGCAGATGAGCTTATTTACCGATCCTATGGGGGATGGGCAGTTTACCCGCAGTTGGACTGTATTCTATTGGTTATGGTGGATCTCATATACTCCTGGTGTTGCGATGTTTGTAACTCGGGTTTCTCATGGACGCAAAATTAAAGAGGTGATTTGGGCACTGTTATTAGGCAGTACTTTTGGTTGCTGGTTCTTCTTTGGTGTTTTGGAAAGTTATGCGATGCACCAATTTATTACCGGATCTATTAATGTACCTGAAATATTGAGTACGTTAGGTGGTGAAACGGCCGTTCATCAATTGTTAAGCGCACTGCCATTCGGCCAATTTTTCCTTGCTGCTTATCTCATTATCATGATTATTTTCTTAGCCTCACATATGGATGCCGTGGCCTATACGATGGCTGCAACCAGCACCCGCAATTTAAGTGAAGGTCAGGATCCTAGCCGGAAATTACGTCTTTTCTGGTGCGTAGTCATCACGCTAATTCCACTTTCGATTCTATTTACACAAGCCTCTTTAGAAACAATGAAAACCACAGTAGTGCTTACTGCATTGCCATTTTTAGTGATCCTATTGTTTAAGGTTTATGGTTTTATTCGCTGGATAAAACAGGATTATGCACATATTCCTGTACATCTTATTGATATTAATAAGGAATTGATATGAGTATCCAACACCCAGATTTCACACTGCCCAAAAATTTCTGTGCAAACCCGACAGATGCCTACACCATGCCTGCTCGTTTCTATACTTCTCAGGATATATTTAATTATGAGAAAGAAGCGATTTTTGCCAAAAGTTGGATCTGTGTTGCACATATCAGTGAGCTGGCTAATCCGAATGATTATGTTACACGTGAAATTATTGGTGAAAACATTGTCATCGTGCGTGGGCGCGACAAAGTATTACGTGCATTTTTTAACGTTTGTCCTCATCGCGGGCATCAATTATTACAGGGAGCTGGTAAAGCAAAAAATGTGATCACTTGTCCTTATCACGCATGGACATTCAAACTTGATGGTTCTTTAGCACATGCACGTAACTGTGAAAATGTGGCTAATTTTGATAAAGATTTGGCGGCACTAACTCCGGTAAAACTGGAAGAATATGCAGGTTTTGTCTTTATTAATATGGACATGGAAGCAGATACAGTTGAAGAACAGCTATCTGGATTAGGTGCGAAAGTACTGGAAGCCTGCCCTGATGTTTACGATTTAAAGCTGGCGGCACGTTTCACGACAGCAACACCGGCTAACTGGAAAAGTATTGTTGATAACTATCTGGAATGTTATCACTGTGGCCCGGCGCATCCGGGGTTTTCAACTTCCGTTCAGGTTGATCGCTATTGGCATACCATGCATGAGAAATGGTCATTGCAATTTGGCTATGCCATTCCCTCTGATCAATCTTTCAAATTTGAAGGCGAGTCTTCATTCCACGGTTTTTGGCTATGGCCTTGTACGATGTATAACGTTACGCCCATTAGAGGGATGATGACGGTTATTTATGAATTTCCGGCCGATGCAGAAACAACGTTGCAACATTACGAAATTTACTTTACTAATGAAGATCTCACTCAAGAGCAAAAAGATTTAATCGAATGGTATCGCGATGTTTTTCGCCCGGAAGATCTGCGCTTGGTTGAAAGTGTACAAAAAGGTTTGAAATCCCGTGGTTATCGCGGTCAGGGGCGTATCATGGCGGATAGTACCGGAAGTGGAATTAGTGAACACGGTATTGCTTATTTCCACAATCTTGTTGCTCAAATTTATCATGAATAAGCCGGAATCAGGCACAGTCAGTGAGGTTATGATGAATAGTCAGGAGTCGTTTATGTCTGCTTATCAGATGGTCGGTGTTATTGTCAGTGACATTGAAACTATCACACCTACGATAAAACGATTTACATTAATACCTGAGCAAAATACACATTTACCCTCTTTTACTGGCGGCAGTCACATCTTTGTACAGATGCAGGATGGTGACAGTCATTATAGTAATGCTTATTCCTTATTAAATTCTCCTTTTGATTCACAGCGCTATCAAATTGCCATTAAGCGAGAAGAACATTCTCAAGGTGGCTCGGCATTTATGCACGAAAAAGTGGTTATTGGCGACAAGCTTGTTGTTTCCGAACCGAATAATTTATTTCCATTAGTATCCGAAGCTAAAAAACATATATTAATCGCGGGTGGAATTGGGATCACGCCATTTATGTCCCACTTACATGAATTGGAACAACAAAATGCAGAATATGAACTGCATTATTGCTGCCGAGATATGAATGAAAATGCGTTTCAGCAAGAATTAATGGCATCGGAATTTAAGGATAAAGTTGTTTTCTATGTTTCATCCGAAGGTTCTCGTCTTGAACTCGATACCTTTATTGCTCAGCTACCAGAAGGAAGCCATGTTTATACATGTGGTTCGAATTCACTGAACGAAGGCGTAAAGCAAGCTGCAAAAAAAGCCGGGTTTTCTGAACATCAGTTACATTTTGAGCAGTTTACTGTTGAAGATAAAACTGGGGATGAATTTACCCTTGTGCTTGCCAGATCAGGCGTTGAGTTGGAGGTTGATAGTGAATCGACAATACTACAAGTCATCGAAAGAAATAACGCAGCGTCGGTTGAAAGTTTGTGTCGCGAAGGAGTATGCGGTACTTGTGAAAGCATAATTTTAGAAGGCGAAGCAGACCACCGTGACCAATATTTTACTGATGAGGAAAAAGAGAGCCAAACATCAATGCTGATTTGTTGTTCCAGAGCTAAAGGAAAACGATTGGTACTTGATTTGTAATTTAAAAGCCTGCTTTTTTTGAGCTGAATATCGGGTATCTTTCTATTTCTAACCGTTGTATATAGGCCATAGCGCATTTTATTGTGGCGAGAAAGATACCAACTATAGCAACTGACCGTTTTTCTGAAAAATTGCATTTATTAGGCAAATCCGCCTGAAATTAATAAATTAATTGCCAATACTACAAATATTAAGGCAGTGATTTTATTTAAAATATTTTGTATTTCTGGTTTATGAGATATTACTTCACTTAAATACCCTGATAAATATGAAATAATGGAAAACACAATAAAAGTGATGATAGAAAATATCATACCCAGATATAATGACTGGAGTGAAACTGGGATAATATTTGTACTTTTATTGGTGAACTGAGGCAGAAAAGCCAAAAAGAAAATGATAATCTTGGGATTTGATAAATTCATTAGTATCCCTTTGCTGATGAGTTTTTTTGTATCATGAAAATTATCAGTGCTTCCTTGAATAAAAGCAGGTTTAGCTTTGAAAGCACCCCAAGCAAGATAAGTTAGATAAATTATGCCAAAAATCCGAATAACTTCAAATGCTATTGCATTTTCTCGTAGCATTGCTGCAATGCCTAATGATACTAAAGAAATATGTATTGCCAAACCAATACATAGACCAATGGTTATTAATATTCCAACTTTTCGCCCATTTATTGCCGATTGACTCAATATAAAAAGATTATCAGGGCCTGGTAAAAAGCATAAAAAAGTTGAAATACTGATAAATGTAATTAATGTTTCTATAGATGGCATAATAATCACCGCTATTTTACTATTAATGAATTGATATCATTATACTAATTAAATTAAATGATGTGTAAAAGATGGAAAATCTACTTACGGGTATGAATTAATTTCATACCATGTCTGATTGTCCTTTCAAGGTGAGCTTTAATTAGAGGAAAACAAATTTCTCGGAACCATTTATGCTCTGGATCCTGATGATACTTGGCATGCCATAGTAAGTAGTATTGCTGCGGCTGGATATCAATGGGCAAGTGTCTTATTTGCAAAGCATAATTTTGTGCAAAATCAGCAGCGATATGTAGTGGTATAGTGAGAATGGCATCTGTTTTTAACAGTAACTCAATGGCTGATTGGAAAAAGGGAACTGTAACCAAAATATTACGGTGGAGATCCATCATTGCTAATGTATGGTCAACGAAGCTATCTTTATCTCCGCCACCACTAATAAGAATATGCCGACTGTTAATATAGTTGTTAATGGTTAGCTCACTATCAGATTTAGGGTGATCATGTCTGAATACAACAACAAGTTGGTCTTCGGCCATTAACTTGCCATATAAATTATCAGGTATGGAGTCAGCAATAGTTGCCACTAAGTCAAGATCTTGCCCGGCAAGTTTATTAAGGTTGTTTTTATACCACAATTTATATTCGATACTGACTTTAGGTGCTTCCCTTCCAATATGAAAAAAGATAGAAGGTAAGATGGCTTGGGCGACATAGTCGCTGGAGGCTAAGGTAAATTTCCTTTTACATTGATTTAGTTCTATTGATTCTGGTGCATATAGATTATCTAATTGCTGCATCAATATTGGAAGCTGTGCTTTTAACTTCTCTCCTTTCTGGGTAAGGATAAATTTATTTGCTTCTCTTATAATAATCTTGTCATGAAAATCTTCACGGAGCTGATTTAATGTTTTACTCATCGCAGACTGTGTCACATTTAATTGTTTTGCTGATTCCGTCAAATTAAGTGTTCTCAGTATTGATATTAGAGCGGGTAGTAATTTGTAATTATTCAAAGTGTGCTTTCCATATTGGAGGTTTTAATAATTATAAGCACTTTAAGTGATAATTAATTTTTTATCCATAATTTTTCAATACTGATTAATTAAAAGAAACTTGTTTAATAATCACCTATGTATCTAATCATGATACTCCTGCCTCATAAATACAAATGGTTGTTCTAATGGATAAAAAATAACATATATCAGTAATGGGAGACTGATTTAATCAAAAGAGTACTTTATATAGGGGAGGTAATATGGATAACCATTATGATGTTTTGATTATGGGAGCGGGCGTTTCTGGCATTGGTATGGCATGCCATCTGGCAAGAGAGTGTCCTGACAAAAAAGTAGGGATCTTAGAACGTCGCCACGCGATAGGTGGAACCTGGGATTTATTTCGCTATCCGGGGATTCGCACAGATTCAGATATGATGAGCTATGGCTATAAATTTCGTCCCTGGACAGATACCAGTATTTTTGCTGATGGGCCTTCAATTAGACGCTATCTGAATTCAGCAGTGGAACATTATGGAATTGATAAAAAAATCCAGTTTGGATTAAAGATCACCCAAAATAACTGGTCAAATGAAACTCGCCAATGGACTGTTACCGCAATAGATGAAACCAGTGGAGAAATTCGGCAATTTACTTGTCATTTTCTTATCGGTGCGACAGGTTACTACAATCAGGATGAACCTTATGTACCTAAATTCCCCGGCCTTGAAGAATTTAAAGGCACAATAGTTCATCCACAACACTGGCCTGAGACATTAGATTACAAACGAAAGCGGGTTGTTGTGATTGGAAGTGGTGCAACCGCAGTCACTTTACTTCCGGCAATGGCATATGAGACTGAGCATATTACTATGCTACAGCGTTCCCCAAGTTATATTTTTTCAATACCGGGCAGGGATAAGATATCTGAGCTTCTGAATGGCATTATTCCACAACGTTGGATTTATACATTAAGCAGAAATCGCAATATCTTATTTTTCAGCTTGTTATATAAAATCAGCCGGTATTTCCCTAACTTTTTGAAATCGTTATTGTTGGGATTAGCCCGTAGAAAAGTTGGCCCTGATTTTGACATGAAACACCTGACACCCAAGTATATGCCATGGGATGAACGGTTGTGCTTTGTGCCCGACAGCAATCTGTTTAAGGTACTGAAAGAGGGGAAAGCTTCTATCGTTACTGATCAAATTAAGCGTATTACTGAAGACGGGATTTTATTGCAATCAGGTAAGAAATTACCTGCTGATATCATAGTTACAGCGACAGGGTTTCAATTACAACTGATGGGGGGAGCTGAGATTGCTATTGATGGTCAACCACAGCAAGGTAATAAACTTATGTTCTATAAAGGAACATTGATAAGGGATATTCCTAATTTTGCTTATCTATTTGGTTATATTAATAACGCCTGGACATTAAAAGTTGATCTCTCAGCGGAATATATTTGTCGTTTGTTAAATGAAATGGATCGCCGCCATGCTACGGTTGTGACACCACATGCTCAGCCGGATGAGGTAGTGCCTGATAAACATTTGTTTGGTGCCTTGCAATCTGGTTATGTGAAACGAGGCGAAGATGCACTTCCTCGTCAGGGACGCAGTCTAAATTGGCGTGTGCCACATGATTATCAAAAAGATAAACAAGTCTTACGGCAGCCAGTGGATGATCCGGCTCTGGAATGGATGTAATCATAATCAGCCCGTTATGATAACGGGCAAATTATTTTTTATCAGATTTTAGAGTAATAAGGGAGATGAAAGATGGTACGGTAAAACCCAATTCTATTTTTTAATTTTATGTTCTTAACTTTGATTGATTAACCATTTCCTGGAAAGCCAGGAGAAAATTACACCTGAGATCGCACCAAAAATATGACCTTCTGTAGAAATATTTTCTTGTAATGGTAATAGACTGAAAGCTATCCCACCATAATAGATAATTACCAGAATGGAAAAGAAAAAATCTTTAGCTCTTCTAAGGAAGTAAGCATTCGCCAGTAATAACCCCCACAGACCAAAAATCCAGCCGCTGGCACCGATATGAATGGCCGTTCGGCCGAATAACCAAACTAACGTACCCTCGGTAAAAATAATAAACAGGCTGGCCAGAATGTAGTAACGAATGGAGTGAGTCATCAGTAACGCACTGAGTACCAGTAAAGCAGGGAGGTTACTGAATAGGTGTGCCCAACTGCTATGCAGGAATGGAGAGAATGGAATGCCAATCAATCCCTGAATATATCGGGGGATAATGCCGAAATTGTTTAATGTTCCACCGTTTAAGCTATTAATAAATTGAGTTAAAACAAGTATAAATATCAATCCGATCATGATATGAAAGCGTTGCTGGAGCCATATTTTCACTATATGTTGCCTTAATCTTATTTATCACATCAATCTTTTGTTTTTATTGTTAGATTACTTGCTGAATTAAAAACAAAGTAGTCTTGTGAATTATCTTATGCTAATAAATTTCGTTTCCATTCTTCATGAATGTAGATCTATATTTTTTGGATATACAGATCAATTCCCTAATGCCTGAACAATTTCAACCAAATCAGCAAGTTGGGCAATAACCCGATCACCGATATCAGCATTATCACCACCTAGTGCTTTATTGCGCATAAAATCGCGCTTTATCTGTTGCCAACGTTGTTGTTGTTTTGGTGTCATAATATTACGTATCTCTGCTTCATTCATTACCGCAGAAACTTTTTCGCTGAGTTTATTCATATTGCGGTAACTACCTTGTAGTTTGAATGGCGGCTCTGTCCGGTATTTGTCTGACTGAGCGGCACTGGCAATATATTGTTGATTCACTTTGAAAACGATATTCCGCATGATCAACAAACGCTCAAGGATAGCGACGATTTCGGTGATTTCAGCTTCGCTATAGGGGTAGCTTAACACATTGCTGGAGAACGGCTTGCCCATCGCTTTATCAATAAACAGGTACAAATCGTTCATGTCACGTAATACCAGCGGAGCCAATACCGGATTTGAGGTCAGGCTGTTTTCGATATATAGCGGAATCAATATAATTTGGCGCACTCTACATGCTCCATAAATAACTCATCAACTGAACATCTTTTTTTATCGCTTTTACTCCGGCCCATTTGTGTTCGATGGGGTTCAAGTCCGGGCTGTAAGGCGGGAGCCACTCCAATTGGCATCCGCTGTCTACTATTGCTTGTATCGGGTCATATAGTTTATGGAAAGGGGCATTATCTATGACGATCACTGCCCTGTTCGGGAGTTTTGGCCGTAAATCTTGGGTGACCCAGGCATGAAAAACATCGGCATTGATGTTTCCGGTAAACAAACATAAGGTGAGAAAGGTATTTTTTATGATCGCGCCAATGACATTAAGACGGTCTTTCGCGTGCCAATCGTGTGTTCCGAAACACCGTAACCCTTTCTTTGAATACCCGTGCAGGCGGGGCATGGACTGGGCAAAACCACTTTCATCCAGATAAACAATCTGTTTGCCCGCCTGCTCATAGCCGTTGATACGCTCAATAAATACCTCACGAACCCGGGTCAGCTTTGGGATGGTTGAGTGTTTTTTTTGAAGGTAATCTTGAGCCGTTTCAAGGCGTAATGGATAGCTGACTGCGTGACCCCCAGGCGTTTTGCTCTTTCCCATTGATAGTCATCGGGGTAATTTTGGACATCAATAATGAGCGTCTCATCACTGATTTTAGTGGGGGATTTATTACGCGTTATACAGGGTTCTATTTTGTGACTCCAGCGAAATAAGGTACGCATAGAAATGTCAAAATGGGCACTCGTTTGTTCGAAAGTCAACGAATGCTTGTCTTTGTACGCCAGGACTTTCTTTCGGAAATCTAAACTGTAACCCATCTTACTTTATCCCTTGCTATTTGAATCCAGATATTATGTCATATTAATATGATTCTGCTATAACTGTTAGTTGTGGCGTCATAGCTGATCAGCACGACACGATCTCCGCGAACGATACCGTCACTTTCTGGTACCCGTACCTGCAAGATAAGGTTGGCACCATTGTGATTCATTAATGCTTCTCCACGTTGTTCTGTGACAATGGGAGAACGGACTTCGGCGACTTTGCCAATCAGATTATCAACACTATTGGAGCGATTGAGCCTTGATAGCGTTGGTTGCAGTGGGCGTAAGAGTATTGTTGTCAGTAATAGAGCAATGAAACCCACGATAAAGAGTGTGGCTGTTCCAAGTAAATAACGGAGCACATCAGTTTCAATAAAACGAAGCATTAAGTGCTCGCTGAAATAGCTCAGTGGCCAGCCAATCAGAGTCATTAGTGTGATAATAATGGTGACCGGAATTCCGGTCAGGCCGAGTTTCGTTAACCAACCCGCCAGAGAGGTTGCGTCGAAACTATCTACATCCATATTCAGAATATCAATATCAAGCAAACCAAAAGCGGCACATATCCAATAAAACAAAATAATCAGTAATAGTCCGCTGAGGATAATAACCGGAAAAGCTAAACAGTTTTGTAAGAAAAGCGCCATTAGAATGCTGTTTCAAAACGGTGGTAAGTGATTGTAAAGTTATATTTAATTAAATCAGATTTAAGAATAAGTTAATAGTTAAAAAAATATTTTTCGAATTTTTACCAGAGGAATTAATAGCTGTTATTTATACTCTTGGAATAATAAAACAAAATCATTTAATTTTTTGATTGGCTGTTATTCTGTATTGAAATCAGGGAAAGCTACGACGTATTTAAGATATAAATTCAGAAGGGGATATTAGTTGATATAATTTATTTACTAAATTATCAATTAATGAATTATTTTCTTGTGGCTAAATATATTTGCAAAGTAATACCTGAATAAATTTCGATATGGTTTAAAAATGGCGCGCGGATTGCTGCAGAACGGTTAGCTCTGTAGCGTATAAATTTACTTGCACCTTTTCTCATATTTTGTCAGCGTTAGTACCGTCAGGGGTGCTGACAACGACTTTTTCAAGGCAGGGTAAATATGATGAAAAGTGTAGGTTTTATCGGCTGGCGCGGGATGGTTGGCTCAGTATTGATGCAGCGGATGATCGAAGAAGGGGATTTTAACCAGATCAATCCTGTTTTTTTTACGACTTCCCAACATGGACAACCAGCCCCAGAGTTTACAGGCAAGTCGGGTGTTTTGCAGGATGCTTTTGATATTGAAGCACTTAATGCGATGGATATTATTATTAGCTGTCAGGGTGGGGATTATACCAATGAAATTTACCCCAAACTGAAAGCAACGGGCTGGCAGGGATATTGGATCGATGCAGCTTCTGCACTCCGCATGAATGATGATACTGTCATTATTCTCGATCCTGTTAACCATCAACATATTCAGAACAGCCTGAATAAAGGGATTAAAACGTTTGTTGGCGGTAACTGTACTGTCAGCCTGATGTTGATGTCATTAGGTGGCCTATTTGCCAATGATTTGATTGAATGGGCATCAGTATCAACCTATCAGGCAGCTTCTGGTGGCGGTGCGCGTCATATGCGTGAATTGCTGGTGCAGATGGGAATGCTGCATAATCAAGTTGCAGATAAACTGCAAAACCCAGCTTCTACAATTCTGGAAATTGAAAAACGTGTAACAGATTTCACCCGCAGTGGTGCATTGCCAACGGAGCAATTTGGTGTACCTTTGGCTGGCAGTTTGATCCCGTGGATTGATAAACAGCTTGAAAACGGCCAGAGCCGTGAAGAGTGGAAAGGCCAAGCGGAAACCAACAAAATTCTGAATACAGGTGAGAATATCATCCCGATTGATGGTTTGTGTGTTCGTATTGGAGCATTGCGCTGCCATAGTCAGGCATTTACCCTGAAATTGAAAAGAGATGTTCCGATTCACGAAATTGAAACGTTGCTGGCATCCCATAATGATTGGGTTCGCGTGATCTCGAATGATTGCGAACTGACAATGCGTGAATTAACACCGGCGGCGGTGACTGGTACTTTGAATACGCCAGTGGGTCGTCTGCGTAAGCTGAACATGGGGCCGGAATATCTGTCTGCCTTTACTGTTGGTGATCAGTTACTGTGGGGTGCAGCGGAGCCGTTGCGTCGTATGCTGCGTATTTTGTTGTAGTAAAGCATTTAATAGACCGCCATTATTGAATAAATATTGGCGGTTGTTTTATTTTTTTATATCTTACATTTACATAATAGGGGCAATCAGGACATGTTGCCATTATGTTGGTTCTTGCATGCTGGTTTTTTGTAAATTCTCATGCTATTGATTTTAAAATAATTTAGATCTCAGCGTTGTTTTTCACTTTCCGCAATTAACTTATCACCGAGGCATTTTTAATGCCTGCCGCTCTTCCGGTGGAGTGCTGGCTAATTTCGTCAATGCGCCGATAAAAGCACCTTCATCAAGGGGTAACTGTCCGGTTTTCGATACTTGGCAAATGCACAAACAAGAGTTGTTCTCGGTAGGCGAGTGATTAGTAGCTTGAAACTGATTTGAGGTGTTTTAAATGGTATGAACGGGCGGTTTAATTCGCCCGTTTAACATAAAAGGAGTTTAATTAACCATACTTCTTAGCGAAATCTTTATCTGACATGCATAAATAGATAATAAATTCAATAAAAGAAATGATATAAGGAATGAACGTCCAGCAAAAAATAAGGTATAAAAACCCTGATCCTATTTTTCCTAGATAAAATTTATGCACCCCGATAAAACCAAGAAAGAAAGCTAATAGAGCTGCAGTTATTCTGCTTTTCTCACCTTGTATTTCTTCTTTTTGAACTGCACCACAGCTAGGGCAAGAGCCTGCGGAGGTGTGGATTTCTTTTCCACAGCCACGGCAATAAACCATGTTTGACATCTAAATATCCTTAGTGTTATCTATCTCATTCTGATTTATATTAAAACTATAAAGTCAAAAAACCAATGATTTTAAGAAAAATAAGACAGTCTTAGGGTGACCAATGGGAAGAAGGTCATGAATCCAATTTATTGATGGTGATGAATGTTTAGATAATAGCCAATACCCATGACCCATGACCCATGACATGTACTGTCTCCCGACATTCCATTCAGAGCCATATCTACGATTTGTTTATGTGTATCAGAACATACATGCGGCTCCAGTTGCCAAGAATGGCGGTAGGACTGGAAAAGGCAACGTTGGTGACCAGAACGAGAGCGTCCCTTACTTTAGATATATTGGTGTAAAATTAATATTCATCTTTTTTGTATAAAAAAATATTTTTCCAGTGGCTGAGAGAATGCCCAACCTTCTCTATTTTTGGGAGTTAGCACCATTCCGCCTAGATTGTTATACGGAATAAAACCCATTTTGGAATAAACATCTAATAGTGCGTTTGCTGCTACTGATAATTTTAGATTTTCTTTCTGGTTATTCAAGTGAGAATAGTTAACGGCTTCCTCTATAAATAAGCACCCACAACTTTGGATTCCCGGCTGTATGATCAAACTATCTACTGCAGGGTATTCAGGCGTTCTTGTGGAATTCAAAAAAATCTTCATGATCCCTATGGGGATTTTTCTTTGTCCTCTGAGATCAATATAATCCAAAAAATAAATATAATAATCAGAAGGAGATAAAGTGTTTATGAGAGATTCGAGTAATTGTTTTGTTAAATAAAACTTAAGATCTAATGATTTATTTGGAGGTAAATCTTTTTTATTTATGCTAAGTAACGAGTTGTATTCATTGTCATTTATATATTTAAACCATTCACTATTTCGTAATGCTCTATAAAAATCCGAAAGACGGATTTTTATATCATCGAAGTTATTACATTGTCCAATTGTTATTTTTGCATTTTGAATGTATCTTCCGAATAATTGATGAGTATTATTTGCTAGCATAGTTCAGTTTCTCAATAAAAATTAAGGACATAACCCAGTAAATCGATACCCTCCATTTGCGGCAGAAAATATCCATAATTTACTGTTATTTGGGTCTAATATCATCGAACCTGGTGCATCATCAATAAACCCAAGCCTGTTGTAAGCATTTGAAAGGTGTTTCGTTGCAGTTGTTAATTTTAGTTTTCCATTATGGCCCATTTGGTAGGATAAGTTGGCTGCTTTTTCTATCAATAAATAAGCACAATTTTGGATCCCCGGATGGGTAATCAGGTAACTGACTTCAGGATAATATGGATAGTGATCATCTTCATTGTAGGTAAATAACATTATTCCAATGGGCACCATCAGAGAAGACACTGAGTCTGTTGGAAAGTGAGTTGTATAACAGACAAAGTAGGTATAATTGCAACCTTGATATAAGGTACTATCTTTTTTTCTGATGCGAAATGATAAATTATCTTTCACTGTACATAATAGGCTATCTGTTATACAACATCTAAGATCCCATAATTCTTCGGTGGAAAGATTCGATTTTGCTTCTATATTGTCTCTTCTTCGATATGTATTTTCGATATGTGACATCCATCCATCCTGTTTAATTGAATTATATAATTTCCTGACTGCTATTTCCGCTTCTTGCAATGTTGCTTTTTTAACTATTGGAATATATCCATTTATCAATCTGGGGTTGTGATGATTAACATTGATATTCAATATATTTTTGGGTGGCAGAGTATGGAAAGAGTTTGAGCGGGATAAAGCTCCAGATGGCGTTTTATGTATATAGCTATTAAAAGAAGAATTTCGTTTTAACATAATAATAACCTTTATAATAGAAATTGAATATGATTAATAAATTTAAGCTACTCTTAACATTTAGGTTCAATATGTTATTAAGAATTAAAAATTCCCGATTTATATAATGAAAGTGAAATTTTTCTTATATTATTAATAAGATCATTTTTTTATGACGAAATATCCTTAAATAATCGCTCCTTATCAGGGTAAATAAATGAAGGATTTTTCAATTAATTTGAGAAGTAATATAAGGCAGTTTTAGATGGTTTTCCAAGTAACCAATGGATATTTTATAGATAAATTTTGAACCGTCTTTTTCCCCGGATAACGTTTTAGTTATCCGGGGCAGGCGTAGGAATATTAGATATCAATATTCGCTGCTTTCAGGGCGTTTTCTTCGATAAATGCACGGCGAGGTTCAACGGCATCACCCATTAGGGTGGTGAACAGTTGATCCGTCGCAATGGCATCTTTCACAGTGACACGCATCATACGGCGAGTTTCTGGGTTCATTGTAGTTTCCCACAACTGATCAGGGTTCATTTCCCCCAGACCTTTATAACGTTGGATATAAAGACCGCGGCGTGACTCTTTGCTCAGCCATTCCAGTGCTTGCTCAAAGCTGCTTACTGCCTGACGACGTTCGCCACGTTCAATATAGGCATCTTCTTCAATCAGATTACCGATCAATTCACTCAGTTTGCTGATGCGGCGGTATTCGCCTCCGTGGATGAAATCGAAATCCAGATTGTAGTTAGTATCAACACCGTGTGTGCGGATGCACAGAACCGGCTCGTAAACCTGACGCTCGCGGTTTTCATGGATTTGGTAGCTGTAAGTACTGCCATGTTGCTCTTTGTCATTCAGACGGATGGTCAGTGCACTTACCCATTCTTCCACTTTGGTTTGATCGGTTAAGGAATCTTCGGTCAATACCGGATGGTAGATTAAGTTATTCAGTAACGCCAGCGGATACAAGCGTTCCATACGTTTGATTATTTTTTGCGTAGCATTGAATTCAGTTACCAGTTTTTCCAGTGCTTCGCCTTTCAGCGCCGGAGCGTGTGGATTGGTGTAAAGTGATGCACCATCCAGTGCAATGGACATCTGGTAGACTTCCATTGCATCGTCGTCTTTGATGTATTGCTCCTGCTTGCCTTTCTTCACTTTGTACAGTGGTGGTTGAGCAATATAGACATAACCACGCTCAATGATCTCCGGCATCTGACGATAGAAGAATGTTAGCAACAGAGTACGAATATGGGAACCGTCAACGTCGGCGTCGGTCATGATGATAATGCTGTGATAACGCAGTTTATCCGGATTGTATTCATCACGGCCAATACCACAACCCAACGCGGTAATCAGGGTTGCTACTTCCTGTGAAGAGAGCATTTTGTCAAAACGCGCTTTTTCAACGTTCAGAATTTTACCTTTCAGTGGCAGGATAGCCTGATTTTTACGGTTGCGCCCCTGTTTGGCTGAACCGCCCGCAGAATCACCCTCCACCAGATAGAGTTCGGACCGTGCAGGATCACGCTCCTGACAGTCAGCCAGTTTGCCAGGCAGACCTGCCAGATCTAATGCGCCTTTGCGGCGGGTCATCTCACGCGCTTTACGGGCAGCTTCACGGGCACGTGCTGCATCAATGATTTTGCCAACAACAGTTTTGGCATCGTTCGGGTTTTCCAGCAGGTATTCCACCAGCTTCTCATTCATCATCGTTTCAACCGCAGTTTTCACTTCAGAAGAAACCAGTTTGTCTTTCGTTTGTGAAGAGAATTTCGGATCTGGAACTTTAACTGAGATAACCGCGATCAGGCCTTCACGGGCATCATCACCGGTAGCACTGACTTTGGATTTTTTGTTGTAACCCTCTTTATCCATATAGCTATTGAGGGTACGGGTCATCGCTGTACGGAAGCCCACTAAGTGGGTTCCCCCATCGCGCTGAGGTATATTGTTGGTAAAACAATAAATGTTTTCCTGGAAGCCATCATTCCATTGCATGGAAATTTCAACACCAATACCGTCTTTTTCGGTGGAGAAATAGAAAACATTCGGATGGATCGGGTTTTTATTGCGGCTCAGGAATTCAACAAACGCCTTAATACCCCCTTCATAATGGAAGAAATCTTCTGTATTGGTGCGCTTGTCAACTAAACGGATGGAAACGCCGGAGTTCAGGAATGATAATTCGCGCAGACGTTTTGCCAAAATATCAAATTCGAAATCGGTGTTAATTTTGAACGTATCCATACTTGGCCAGAAACGCACAGTTGTTCCTGTCTGTTCTGTATCACCAACGACTTTCAGTGGTGCTTGCGGAACTCCATGATGGTAGGTCTGTTCATGTACTTTACCGTCACGACGGATAGTCAGTTCCAGTTTTTCAGATAAGGCGTTAACAACAGAAACCCCTACGCCATGCAGGCCGCCGGAAACCTTATAGGAGTTATCATCGAATTTACCCCCCGCATGCAGCACGGTCATGATGACTTCCGCTGCTGAAACACCTTCTTCTTCGTGTATGTCGGTAGGAATACCGCGGCCATCATCCTGTACAGAAACTGAGTTATCTGCATGGATTGTGACAATTATTTTGTCACAATGGCCTGCGAGGGCTTCGTCGATAGCGTTGTCAACAACCTCGAAGACCATGTGGTGCAGGCCAGTACCATCATCGGTATCACCGATATACATGCCTGGACGTTTACGAACAGCATCCAGCCCTTTTAATACCTTGATACTTGAGGAGTCATATGTATTCGACATCAACGTTTCTCGCTCATCTTAATCCTGTGGTTGAACCTCTATTTTGCCATGTTCTACGCGAAACATCCTGCTATTTACATCAATCATGTCTGCAACTTGCTCAGGAGTTATTGCACTGACAAACACCTGGGCTTGCGTAGATTTCAGACGCTCGGCTAATAAATTACGACGACCGGCATCCAACTCAGAAGCAAAATCATCAAGCAGATACAGGCATTTTTGCCCGCTCTGTCGGGTGAAATATTCACCCTGTGCTAACCTAAGGGCACACATCAGTAGTTTAAGCTGACCACGTGAGAGCATATCTTCTACAGATACGCCGTCTGCCCTGATCCGCAGATCGGCTTTGTGGGGGCCGGATGCGGTATAGGTTAATGTTTTGTCGCGCTCAAACTGCCGCGCGAGTAGTTCTGCATATTCACTCTCTTTATCCCAGCCTTGTTGGAAAGAGATATTGAGAGTGAATTCAGGTAAAAACTGTTTGCAGGTTTTTTCAATATCTTCGGCAATACCTGCAATATATTCAGCCCGCCATTGGCTTATCTGGGTCGCAAGCGGTGCAAGTTCGTGATCCCAGTGCTGGATCTGGTTATAACGGGTTACCTGTCGTAATGCCGCATTTCGTTGTTTGAGCAGCCTTTTCAGGTTGACCCAGCCAGTAAAAAAACGCGGTTCATTATGAAAACAACCCCAGTCAATAAAAGCACGACGGTATTTCGGGCCGCCATTCAGCAGCGTAAAACCTTCTGGTGTGATAAGTTGCATCGGCAGCATTTTTGCCAGCTCGGCAATTTTGTGCCCATCACTGCCATCGATTCTGACTTTGCTGTCACCCTGACGGTTTTTGCTTAATCCAATAGACAGCGTTCGTTCATGGGACTGTTGCTCCAGCCTCCCATGAAGAATAAATTCCTCACAATCATGACGGATCACTCTTCCTGCCTGAATACTGCGAAAAGCGCGTCCGTGGCCCAATGTGTAAATGGATTCCAATACACTCGTTTTGCCGCTGCCATTTGGCCCAACAAGAAAATTAAATCCCGTTGCCAACGGCAAATCGGCATTTGCGATATTACGAAAATCGCGGATCAACAGACGCGAGAGAATCATGAGTTATGAATTAATACTGTTACAGGCACATTCTTTACAGACGCATCGGCATCACGACATAAGTTGCAGCCTGACTGGCTGAATTCTCTATTTTCACACTGGATGTGGCATCCGTCAGCAGTAAACTAACCTGCTCGCATTTTAATGCGTTGAGGACATCCAGCACGTAACTGACATTGAAGCCAATTTCCATTTCAGTGCCGTGATATTTGACGTCGACGATCTCTTCTGCTTCTTCTTGTTCCGGGTTATTTGCGGTAATTCGGAGCTGGTTTTCGCTTAGGTAAATGCGAACACCACGGAATTTTTCGTTGGATAAAATCGCAGCCCGTGAAAATGCCTGCTTAAGCATGTCACAATTTGCTTCCAGCGTTTTATCAGGATTCTTGGGCAGGACACGACGATAATCAGGGAAACGTCCATCAACCAGTTTTGAGGTAAATATAAAGTCACCAACGTGAGCGCGAATGTTGTTGCTGCCAATCTGCAATTGGAGTGGAGTATCTCCACCATCCAGTAATCGCATTAATTCAATGACACCCTTACGAGGGACAATCACTGAGTGTGAAGGTAAGCTCTGGCCGATATGCATTGAACAGACCGCCAGACGATGACCATCTGTGGCAACAGTACGTAGTTCTTCCCCTTCGGTTTCGAACAGCATACCGTTCAAGTAATAGCGGACATCCTGATGTGCCATTGAGAATTGAGTAGACTCAATCAGACGCTTTAATGTTGCTTGCGGTAGTGGGAATTCAACTTCGCTTTGCCAGTCATCCAGATTGGGGAAATCGGATGCAGGCAGGGTGGAGAGTGAAAAACGGCTGCGCCCGGAGCGAACCAGAATACGGTCACCATCCAGCTCAACGCTGATTTCCGCTCCATCAGGCAACCCACGCCAGATATCAAAGAATTTACGCGCGGGAATGGTGGTTGCTCCCTCTTCATGTGGCTGAGTGAGTGCTACCCGGGCCTTCATTTCCATTTCTAAATCTGTACCTGTCAGTAACAGGGAGCCGGCTGTCACCTGCAACAATAAATTGCCTAAAATAGGCAGGGTAGGGCGGCCACCTAAAGGGCTGCTGACCTGTTGCAAGGGTTTTAATAATTGCTCACGTTCAATGATAAATTTCATAGCGCTAGGAAGACAATGTTCTGATTAAGTTAGAAAAATCCTCTTTGATGTCATGACTTTCTTCACGCAGTTGTTCGATTTTACGACATGCGTGCAGTACTGTTGTATGGTCACGACCACCAAAGGCATCCCCGATTTCAGGCAAGCTGTGATTTGTCAGCTCTTTTGCCAGCGCCATTGCCATCTGTCTTGGACGGGCAACAGAGCGTGAGCGGCGCTTGGAAAGCAGATCAGCAACTTTGATTTTGTAATATTCAGCGACTGTTTTCTGAATGTTATCAATAGTTACCAGCTTTTCCTGTAAAGCCAATAAGTCACGTAATGCTTCGCGTACAAAATCAATAGTAATCGCCCGGCCAGTAAAATTGGCGTTGGCGATGACTCTGTTCAAAGCGCCTTCGAGTTCACGGACGTTGGATCGTAGGCGTTTAGCTATAAAGAAGGCCACTTCCCCCGGTAACTGAATCTGGTTTTCATCTGCTTTCTTCATCAGAATCGCAACTCGGGTTTCCAGCTCCGGTGGTTCAATAGCAACAGTTAATCCCCAGCCAAAACGGGATTTCAACCGATCTTCAACGCCATTAATCTCTTTTGGATAGCGATCTGATGTCAGAATAATCTGTTGATTACCTTCCAGCAGAGCATTGAACGTGTGAAAGAATTCTTCTTGGGATCGCTCTTTATTAGCGAAAAATTGAATATCATCAATAAGCAGGGCATCTACTGAACGATAATAACGCTTAAACTCTTCTATCGCATTGTTCTGCAATGCTTTAACCATGTCCTGAACAAAACGTTCAGAATGCATGTATACCACTTTTGCATTGGCTTTACGTGCCATGATGCTGTTGCCGACGGCATGTAAAAGGTGAGTTTTACCCAGTCCCGTGCCTCCATAAAGGAATAGCGGGTTATATGCTCCTCCCGGATTATCGGCCACTTGTCTGGCTGCTGCCCTGGCGAGTTGGTTGGATTTACCTTCAACAAAGTTATCAAATGTATGTTTGGGATTCACATTTGAACGATAGGATAACTCCGGCTGCGCTTTTGCATTATCCCAGCTCGGACGTACAGATAAACTGGATGGAGCAGTAGCCATCGGCATATCAGCAATGGTTTTCTGAGACGTAGACTGGCTCGGTGAAACAGGCTTATTACCCACTTCAAAACGTAGTAGTGGTACTTCAGGACCACAGAAATCATTTAATAACAAATTGATATTATTTATATATTTCTCTCTAACCCAATCCAATACAAAACGATTGGGTGCATAGAGAGCCAAAGTGTTATCACTTAGTTCTGCCTGAAGGGGTCGTATCCACATACTGAATTCTGTGGCAGGTAATTCATCCTGCAAACGGGCAAGACATTGCTGCCAAAGCGAAAGTGACACGGCGAACTCCCCTAAAACAAGACCAATAAAAGAAACTGGAAAAATAGATACGTTATACTGGGCACAAGGTATTACTATTTATCAATAAGAATGTTACCGATAAGAACGTCTACCGATGAGAAAGCTCGCAGTACCTTAGTACCTTGTGGCGACTTTTAATTTCATCGCTCTCCCAACGATCCGTACAGCGAGATCGGAATCGTGACCAATGATCATAACGCAAAAGACGACATAAATCCTCATTCTTTTACACAGCTTTGACGCTTTTTATCCACAGGGAGATCACCACGCTTTGGTACTCGTAGAATATAAAGCCCATAGAAGATACTGTAGTGTAATCATGGTATATAGCAAATTCCATTTAGCTATCGTTTAAAATTCAAAGGGAAAACAGCAGTATAATTATTATTCAAATCTTAGGATCCGTGTTGGATCCTTGCGCTTTATTACACAGTCCGTATAATCTTGCACCCTGTGTGTAATGCCGAACGATTTTTTCCGGCTATGGCTGGTAGAAGTCAGGGTTAACACTTTAGATAGCAAAATATTGGGTAGCAACAAGCCTGACACCGATTGAAACGCGGTCAGGCTCGCGTCATCTTGGATTGACTAAGGGTAGTACATTTTATTACAATCCTGCCTCTTTCTATATATTGATGTTGCAATTGAGGCATCGGTGTCTACTTATTTCTCACTGGTCGCCAACGCATTTGCTGAATCAGTTACAAATTTTAAGTTAGGTAGAAATCGCTATGAAACGCACTTTTCAACCATCCGTACTGAAGCGTAACCGTACTCACGGCTTCCGCGCTCGTATGGCCACTAAAAATGGTCGTCAGGTTCTGGCTCGCCGTCGTGCGAAAGGCCGTGCTCGTCTGACTGTTTCTAAGTAATAAAGCTAACCATCCAAGTGGTTAAGCTCGCTTTTCCGAGGGAGTTACGTTTGTTAACTCCCGAGCATTTCACTTATGTTTTCCAGCAGCCACAACGGGCAAGTTCCGCAGAGATAACCATCCTTGGACGCCTTAATGAGCTGGGGCATCCCCGCATCGGTCTAACCGTCGCCAAAAAAAATGTTAAACGCGCCCATGAGCGTAATCGTATTAAGCGATTGGCTCGTGAAAGTTTTCGTTTAAACCAACATAAATTACCTTCCATGGATTTTGTGATTTTGGTGAGGAAAGGGGTCGCTGAGCTTGATAATCGTGAGCTAACGGAAACGTTAGGCAAATTATGGCGTCGTCACAGTCGGTTGGCTCGCGCCTCTTGATTACTTTAATCAGAGGTTATCAGTTAGTGATTAGTCCACTACTGGGGCCTCGTTGTCGTTTCAACCCTACTTGTTCCCAATATGGCATTGAGGCATTACGCAGGTTTGGAATGATAAAAGGCAGTTGGTTAACGGTGAAACGCGTATTAAAATGCCACCCTTTACACGAAGGTGGTGATGATCCTGTCCCACCTAGAAAAAACGAAGATAACAGAGAACATTAACGATGGATTCGCAACGCAATCTTCTTCTCATCGCTTTGCTGTTTGTTTCGTTCTTGGTCTGGCAGGCGTGGGAGAAGGACCAGAACCCACAACCGGCGACGCAGATCACGCAACAAGCAAATACGCTGAGTAGCGAAGCAAGCAATGGGCAAGGCAAACTGATCACCGTGAAAACGGATGTGCTTACGTTGCACATTAATACCCATGGTGGTGATATTGAAGAGGCTGACCTGCTGGCCTATCCTGATACTCTTGGTTCCCAAACGCCGTTTAAACTGTTGGAAACGACCCCAGAGTTCACTTATCAGGCTCAAAGTGGATTAACTGGCATTAATGGCCCAGATAATCAAGCTGAGCGTCCTTTCTATACTACCACTCAGAATAGTTATGTTTTGGCTGATGGTCAGAATGAGTTGCGTATTCCGATGACTTATACCGCACCAGATGGTGTTGTATATGTTAAAACTTTTGTGTTGAAACGTGGTAACTATGCTGTTTCTGTTGATTACAGCATTGATAACGTGACCAATAAACCGTTGCAGATGGCGTTTTTTGGTCAGTTGAAGCAGAGCGTTAACCTGCCGAAACATCGCGATACCAGCAGCAGTAACTTTGCTCTGCATACCTATCGTGGTGCTGCTTATTCTTCTGATGAAGCAAAATACGAAAAATACAAATTTGATGAAATTGAAAGTAAACCGCTTTCCGTAACCACAAAAGGCGGCTGGGTAGCGATGCTCCAGCAGTATTTCGCTACAGCCTGGGTTCCGGGAGAAGGTAAAACCAGTAATTTCTATACCATTGACCTGAAAAACCAGAAAATGGCGATTATCGGGTACAAAGGTGAAACCATTGATATTGCACCAAACAGTAAGCAGAATATCTCCTCTACCCTGTGGGTTGGCCCTGAAATTCAGGACAAAATGGCAGCGGTTGCTCCACATCTGGATCTGACTGTTGATTACGGTTGGTTGTGGTTTATTTCCCAGCCTCTGTTCAAGCTACTGAAATTCCTGCATGAGTTCATTGGTAACTGGGGTTTCTCCATTATTGCCATTACCTTTATCGTGCGCGGTATCATGTATCCGCTGACTAAGGCGCAATATACCTCTATGGCGAAAATGCGTCTGTTGCAGCCGAAAATCACTGCGATGCGTGAGCGTTACGGTGATGACCGTCAGCGCATGAGTCAGGAAATGATGGCGTTGTATAAAACAGAGAAAGTAAATCCATTGGGTGGCTGTCTGCCTCTGTTGATTCAGATGCCAATCTTCCTGGCATTGTATTACATGCTGATGGGATCTGTTGAATTACGTCATGCACCATTTATGGGCTGGATTAAGGACTTGTCTGCGCAAGACCCGTACTACATCCTGCCATTGCTGATGGGTGTGACTATGTTTGTGATCCAGAAACTGTCACCAACTACCGTGACTGACCCAATGCAGCAGAAGATCATGACTTACATGCCTGTCGTGTTTACTATCTTCTTCCTGTGGTTCCCGTCAGGTCTGGTGCTGTACTACATCGTCAGTAACCTGGTTACTATTATCCAGCAGCAGGTTATTTTCCGCAGTCTGGAAAAACGCGGTTTACATACTCGCGAAAAGAAAGCAGACCTTTCTAAAAAATAAGTCTTTTAAAAATAGATTTTTTAAAAAAATATATAGAGGGCGGTCATTGGCCGCCTTTGCTATTTCAGAAAATTGGTAAAAGAGAGAATTTCATGAATACCACCGATACTATAGTCGCTCAGGCCACTCCTCCGGGACGAGGCGGTGTAGGCATTCTGCGTATTTCTGGCCCCAAAGCTGCGGAAGTTGCTGAGGTGGTATTGGGAAAACTCCCGAAGCCCCGTTATGCCGATTACCTGCCGTTCTGTGATCTGGATGGTTCTGTATTAGATCAAGGTATTGCTCTTTATTTCCCAGGTCCTAACTCGTTTACTGGTGAAGATGTGCTGGAGCTCCAAGGGCACGGCGGGCCGGTTATTCTTGATTTGCTGTTGAAACGTATTCTGGCAATTTCCGGTGTGCGTATCGCGAATCCGGGGGAGTTTTCTGAGCGCGCATTTCTGAATGATAAACTTGACTTAGCTCAGGCTGAGGCAATTGCGGATCTGATTGATGCCAGCTCGGAGCAGGCTGCCCGTTCTGCAATGAATTCCTTGCAAGGAGCATTCTCCAGACAGGTTCATCAAATGGTAGAAGCGCTGACTAATCTGCGCATCTACGTTGAAGCGGCGATTGATTTTCCTGATGAAGAAATTGATTTTCTTTCCGATGGCAAGATAGAAGCCAAGTTGGATGAAGTGATTGCAGAACTTGAACATGTTCGTTTACAAGCACGTCAAGGTAGTCTTTTGCGTGAAGGAATGAACGTGGTGATCGCAGGTCGCCCGAATGCGGGTAAATCCAGCTTGCTAAATGCGTTGGCTGGTCGTGAAGCTGCGATTGTCACCGATATTGCGGGTACAACACGTGATGTTTTGCGCGAGCATATCCATATTGATGGTATGCCGCTGCATGTGATTGATACCGCAGGTTTGCGTGAAGCCAGTGATGAAGTGGAGCGCATTGGTATCGAACGTGCGTGGCAAGAAATCGAACAAGCCGACAGAGTGCTGTTTATGGTGGACAGTACGACAACCGATGCTATCGAACCTGCACAAATCTGGCCGGAATTTATGGCTAAACTACCTACATCTCTGCCTATTACGGTTATTCGTAACAAAACAGATATGACCGGGGAAAAAATCGGTGTATCAGAGGGCAATGGTCATTCATTGATCCGCCTTTCTGCCCGTGAAGGTAAAGGGATTGATTTGCTGCGCGATCATCTAAAAGAAACCATGGGCTTCAACAGTAATATTGAAGGCGGCTTCCTTGCCCGTCGCCGTCATTTACAGGCACTGAATACCACAGCAGAACATTTGCAGGAAGGTCATCAACAATTGGTATTTGCCCGTTCAGGGGAATTGTTGGCGGAAGAACTGCGTTTGGCACAACAGGCATTGAGTGAAATCACGGGAGAATTTACTTCCGATGATCTGCTTGGACGGATTTTTTCGAGTTTTTGTATTGGGAAGTAATATTCTGAAAGCCCCAACAACATAAAGCTACTTCAAATTAATAGGTTGATTTGAAAAATTTTAGTTTGACATTCTTTGCCTCCTGTTCGTAAGCCTTGTATAGATTTTTTATGCTCTCCTACTGGCGTACAAAGACAAATATTCGTTGACTTTCGAACAAACGAGAATCCCATTTTGACATTTCTATGTGTACCTTATTTCGGTGGAGTCACAAAATAGAACCCTGTATAACGCGTAATAAATCCCCCACTAAAATCAGTGATGAGACGCTCATTATTGATGCCCAAAATTACCCCGATGACTATCAATGGGAAAGAGCAAAACGCCTGGGGGTCACGCAGTCAGCTATCCATTACGCCTTGAAACGGCTTAAGATTACCTTCAAAAAAAACGCTTAGACACCCCAACGCTGACGCTCAGACTCGCTAGGCGTTTGTCGAGCGCATTCGCCACCATGAACACGCGGGCAGACCGATTGTTTATCTGGATGAAAGCGGGTTTACGCAGTCTATGCTACGCACACACGGTTATTCGGCAAAAGGGCTGCGCTGTTTCGGTACACACGACTGGCAGGCCAAAGGCCGCATTAATGTCATTGGCGCTATCCTCAAAAAGACCTTCGTCACTTTAAGCTTGTTTGCCGGGAGCATTAATGCTGATGTTTTTCATGCCTGGATGACACAGGATTTGCTGCCAAAGCTCCCGAACAGGGCAGTGATTGTCATGGATAATGCCTCATTCCATAAACGACATGACACGATACAAGCGATAGCGGACCACGGGTTCCAGTTGGAATGGCTACCGCCTTACAGTCCAGATTTGAACCCCATCGAATCCAAATGGGCCGAAGCAAAAGCGATAAGAAGACGAGAAAGGTGCTCAATTGATGAACTATTTATGGAATACATAATCTATGCCTAATTATATTTATTCTGCTATAGTGGAACTCATTGATCTCATCAAAACGCATTATACCAAAGGAAAATCACCCAAAACCCTGAAGATCGCGGATGATCTGGGTCTGACAGTTCCTAGGCGCCTACGCGCTTACTTGAAACGCAAACCGGAAGAGGCTAACTTGGATCCTTACCTGTTTGAGTTTTTCATTTATCAGAAAAGGTATCACCTGATTAATAGAGGCAAACTCTGCTGCAATGCCAGTGTTTCTTACTGCGATATCAATCATGATTTGATCAATGACTCACTGGTTGATGATATCGAGAAAATTGCCCATGTACTGCGAGTCAAGGCTGGACGATGCGATTGTGGCACTCAATCAAGCCTGGACATTGACGACAGAAAATATTCGCCTGGAGCAAAACGCTGGATTCCAGATTCAAGAAACGGCTGACGGAAAACTCCGTTGGAGGCTATTGTACGATAGGAGTGAAAAGCTTAATGATAGCTTTTTCCGCACCTTGCCAAAGACAGAAATCGCCGATGTCATGATGTTTATTGGCGAGTTGACAGGGATGTGGCATGGTTTCACACATCTGAAAGAGCGCTACACCAAACGGAGAAAACCTGCCCCATTGGCGTTGAATGCCTGCATTCTTTCCGAAGCCTTTGGATTTGGCATCATTAAAATGTCGGAAATGTCAGACATCAATTACAGTGTACTACGTTCAACGCACGAAGACTTTGTCCGGATTGAGACGCTGTGCACAGCCAATGACCGGGTGAGCAATTTCGTCAACGGCTTGTCTATCTTCAAAATTTGGGATCTGCTGGACGACAAGCTGTTGGCTGATGCAGATGGTCAAAAATTTGCGACCACGGATAGCACGATCCAATCACGCTATTCTAAAAAGTACCTGGGCAAGGGGCGTGGCATATCGCTTTACACCTTGATCGCCAATCATGTTGCTGTGAACGCTTCGAATTTGGGTTTGAATGAATACGAAGGCCATTGTCTCTATGACATGGTGTACGGCAACAAGACTGACATTGATATTCATTCGGTAACGGGTGATAACCATTCTCTGAATAAGATCAATTTTGTGGCGCTGGATGCCATTGATGTCCACTATGTTCCCAGTATCAAAAACGTTCGCGAAGCTTCGGAAAACCTTTATTCCACTCATTCCATTGGGGATTTTGAAGGGCCATTGCGTCCAGTGGGCACTATTGATGCCGGACTTATTCGTTCTCAACGCAGGGGGATTAAGCATGTTTTGCTCTCGTTGGTATTGCAGGAGAATACGCAAAGTCACCTTATCAGAAAGCTAAACTCTCACACGCGGTATGCCCGGCTACGGGCTGCATTATATGAGTACAACAAAATATTCAAAAGCACCCATGTACTCAACCTCATTGATGACATGCACCTGAGAAAGGCTATACGGACGGCAAGAAATCGTACAGAGTCGTACCATCAATTACAACGCATTATCCGTAAAATCTACAATAATGTGTTCAAAGGCAGAAAAATCACCGACAACCGAGTCAGCGCCCATGCCGCTAGGTTGGTCGCCAACTGTATTGTGGCATACAACGCCATGATCCTTAACCGAGTGTATGAGCAAATGGTATCTGAAAGTATTCCGAAGGAAATACGGGATAAATTTGTAAGAATTTCACCCATTGCGTGGCAGCACCTGTTCTTTACCGGTCGGTACAACTTCAAAAAAGCGAGTAAGAATGCCATTGACATTTCTGCACTGGCTGACCTACTGGAACAGCACTTAAAACAAGTATTCTGGAAGTCATAAACTCAGAATCGTCACTTTTGGGGATTCTTCGGCGGAATCCGCTTCCCAGACGCCTTTGTCACGCCACCGACAAAAACGGCGATGCGTATTTTTCCAATCGCCATAATCGGGGGGTAAATCTCGCCAGGGGGCGCCTGTCCGTAAAACCCAGAATACCGCATTAATAAATAGTCGATTATCATAAGCGACACGTCCCCAAGCGCCCTGACGTCTTGGTAGGTGAGGTTCAAGTAAACGCCAAACACGGTCAGAGATATCGTGACGACGGTGTGCGGGTGTGCTCATAGCCAGAACGTCACCGCTCCGGGCATTGCACCATGAAAAAACCTACCCTTTTGATGATGCTATTTGCTATATGCGGCCAGAGTCTGGCCGCAAGTGATGCTGAATTATTATATGCATCGCTGTATGGTGATTCAGCAGAACCGGCACAATCTGTTGTGCCGGTAAGCTACAACAGTGAGAAATCTACCTTTAATGTCACAATAACTTCTGTCTTGCAAATGGGATGCGTTCATATAGTGACCATAGATTTTTATGCTCTCGATTGAACAGGTCAACATGTTGCGCAAAGGACAATATTCGCAAGCGCCGGGATCTCCTCTTTCATCGGCTGCCTTTTTCTATCAATTGGTAGCATAAAAATCCATCACATTACTTTCTTTCACACTATTTTTGTTAATGCGACAGAACCTATCAGACGTATCATTGGCACTTTTGAGCTAGCTTTGTTACTTCTTACTGCGACAGAACAAGCCTCCTTGGTTGCCTAGTAAACGCAAAATCTGTAAAGCGCGCTCGAAATTGTGCTCTGGTTTCATCATGCTTAGACGCACACGGGATTGATGTTCTGCTAGAAATGACGACGCCCAATAAAATTGACGTCCACTTACAGTCGCGATGCCATACTCCTCCAAGAGTGTGCAGACTTGCAAGTCGTTGTATTCTTTAGCATCGAAGGTCAGCCATTCCAAGCCAGTCACCGAATGCATACTCTCAGGTGCGACCGACAATCCCGTGCCGACTAAAGCCGAGCGTAATCGACTACGACGCTGGTCAACCAAATGCCACAAAACGTTTTCGAGACCGGCATCTTTTGCCAGTTCAAAACTACGCGTTATCAGCGCTAGCGAAAGGCCTGAGCAACATAGATATACTTCGTTGTACAACTCTTCCAATTCCTTTGCCAAGTCTGCAGAGGAATAAATTAAACTTGCCTTTGTATCTAATGTTGGAATAGTTTTACCAGTATCTTCAAAGGCAATGAAACGGGTCTGATTACGTAGCAAAATGTCAACATCGTCGAATAGTTCTCGGTTATAAAGTCGAAAACTTGAATCCAAAGCCAATGTTATTCCCAGTCTATGTACTAGACTGGAAATTATATCAAGTCTTTGAACACTCAAACAGCGTCCGCTCGGATTAGTGGGTGATACGATAAATAATATATCAATACGGTTATTTTTAAGCCACTGTTGCAGCTCTTGTGGTTCAGCGTCGAAAACCATGCTCTCAGAAATTGCGCAAAGCGGTGGTACGCCACGGCGGCGCAAAATTAACGCTAGATTGTCGAAGGTTGGTTCAACCAGAGCCGTACGCCAGCTAAATTTCTTTAATAATCTGGACAGATACGCAATTGTACAGCTAGTCGACTACCTCTGGCAGCGACACGAGCGGCGATAATGTCAATTTCCTCTACGCTGTCTAGATGCAGTGCTCGGCACCCTTTTAGGATTGCGAGATCAATCAGTTCAGTATTTTTTGCCACCCCGTTGATATGGATTTGTTGAGGTTTAAAACCAGCGTCAAGGGCTATTCTATATTCCTGTGCGCTATTAACTTCAATTAGCAAACCATACGCGTGAAAAAGACGTAAAATACTAAGGTTGGGGCAAGCTTTTAACGCAAAAGCAATTTGTGTATGGCGACCACTAGCTGCACAAAACTCTTGAAATGACGTCACTAAAGCGTGCAGTGAGTATTCAGAATAAACTAGCAGAGGCGAACCATATTGCTTTAACCAATGCTCCAATGTGTTCGGTTGAAAGTTCCTATCACGCTGACTAAGCCAGAACTGTGGAGCATCGCTTTGTTGATTAAAAATCGTGTATTGTTTTGACATAGCGCTACCTTAACTCCCAGGATAACTATAAGAACGCAGCAAACGTGCCTCCAGCACCCGGTGTATCGTACCCAGAGTGAGCCCGCCCATCAGCAATGCTAAGGCACTCCCATATTCTCCCTTAACCAGAATTTCCCCAGCAGCATTAGCCGAAAACAGCAACGGTATGCAAATACCAAGCACGAATTTCCATCCGCCTTGAGGTAAAATACCGGAAGGAAGAAACACCATTCGACTCAGCTCAGATATCATGAAATCAGCCGGTGCTTGCCGTTGTGTTAAAAGCGCTGGCAACGAAATCAACGCAAAGAGGATGATAATTGTCAACACGCCTAAACCAAGCGCCAGAACGCCACTAATCCACTCTAGTAACCCTCGCTGAGGAGAAGGATCAACCCAAGGCCAAATACAGAGCAAAAATAACACCGGTATCATAAACCCTGGTTCTGACCATCGTAATAGCTGCAAGAAGCGTCGTTTAATCGGTAGGGCAAGCATGGGATCGAGCTTTCCTTGCACTAATTTTCTGTAATATTGCTCTAACGAGCAGGTAAAGCATTCCGCGCATAAAATCACTATATTCGCCAAATAAAAGACGAAAACAGCTTCTTCTCGTTTCCAACCATTTAGCTGGTCGGTATAGGTATAAACTGTATACAGATAGAAAAGAGTAAGTAATTGAGTCACACTCTGTATAGCAAGAAAAGACACATAGTTACCGGGATAGTGCCATTGAGTAGCATAAGCTTTACGCAACAACGTCCACATATCAACCTCCTCCCCCGCTGTAGTTTTTGAGCGCTCGATTCCATAGGCACCTTAATAGCAGCAACAGTGCAAACACGTATAACAGGCTAATACCTAGGTCTTGCAATCCCTTATGGATATCACCATGAATAATGAATTGAGCAGGTGCTGAAATGAAATACTGAAAAGGATTGTATTCCATCAATGGGCGTATAAACTCAGGCCAAAACATTGGCGGAATAATAGCACCACCTAAAAACGCCACAACCGCTGTTAAGAATGTAAGAACAAAATCTGCTTTCATCAGCCAAAATACGCTCGTCGCTAGAATCATTCCGATAGAAAAGCTCAGAATCACACCTATTAATAAAAAAGAGCAAAGTATTATTAGATAGAGAAGAGCGCTACTAAACGTTGAAGCAAAAAAAAAGTCTTGCCGTATCCAAAATAGCGTGCATACCAAAAGAACTGGAAAAACATACAGCACACCACCACCAAGATAGGTAAAAAACTTCTGAATTAATAAGTGGGTAGGACGTGCTATTAAAACCTCTAGCCTACCGTCAATGATTTCGTGCTCCATTTCTTCAATCAAGTCATAACAGTTGTGTAGCCGCGATAAAAAGATCGTTAACGCACAATAAACCATCAGAGCACTGAAGGAAAATCCGTTAATTTCCTCATCTTGGGTATAAATTGAAGTCCACACGAGAAACTGAATAAAAAAAGCGACTCCAGTGGCAATGAAAAAATCAACCAGCAGCACCCCGCGATCGACTATTAATAAGCGCAATCCGTTGAGCATATACGGTTTATGCCGCTCAATCATCTTCATCTTCCCCCGGAATTTCGTGCATTAGTTCATTACCAAATATGAATTCCTCATCGTTAGCATGATTCGCACGAAAAGTGTTTATTAAACTTTCCTCAAGACTTCGGCTATTATTAGGGCTAATATTGAATCGCTTCAACAACTCGTCTAAGGTGCAATTTTCAAACAACCGACCAGCTTGCAGGAGCGCTATATGGCTACAACAGGATAATAAATCATTAACATCATGACTGGTGAGTAACACCGCTATCTGTTTTTCCTGCACAACGTGATTTATTACAGCGCGCAATTGCTGCTTAGACTCCATATCAACGCCAATGGTCGGCTCATCTAACAGTAAAACGCGTGGTTGGTGTGCCAAAGCCAATACCAGCTCGCACTTGATTCGTTCTCCAAGACTGAGTTGGCGCACCGCTCGTTCCATCAAATGTTCGATATGTAGTAAGTTGGCATAGTGCTGCATATCGCGCAGAAAAACCTCAGAGGGGGTTTGATAAATCTTTTGAATCGCCTCAAAAGAATGGCGAACCGGTAGATCCCACCACAAAGAGGTTTTATGGCCAAATACCACGCCTATTTGGCTTAAAAAATCAACTTGACGTCGCGAAGGCTCAAAACCCAACACCGAAATTTGTCCGGTATCAGGTTGGAGCATTCCAGTTAATAGCTTAACCAAGGTTGATTTGCCGGCCCCGTTGGGGCCGACTAAACCTAAGCATTGACCGGCATAGATTTTTAAATCTATTTGATCGAGAACCAAATGTTGATCGAATTCCGGTTTTAGCAATTGCTTCCACCATGCTCCTTGATGGCGGCGACTGCGGTAAATACGACTGACTGCTTGCAATTGCAGTGCCGGTAGCTTACTGAAAATTGGGTTGGGTTCTCGCATTAATGCTCCAATTTAAATAGGCGCGCTAGACGCACCGCGTCGCACATCAAGAGTCGCACAGTGGAACGAGCCGCCAAATGTTTGAAAATGTTTAAAAGGTATAGGAATCGCTTCGATTTTCCAGGATTTAAACGCTTCTATCAATGGTGTTTCGCTTTCTTCTACCAGAACATGATGCGCATCTAACATTAAAATATTCACACTGATCCAGCGGCTGGTGAAAGGTAATGGATGCGAGTCAGGTAGAGTAGATGGCGGTGGGGTCAATATTTCCCAGTCTTTAAAGAAATCAGGCAATCGCGAAACCCAAGATTTATTGACTAGGACTCTCCCCGGAGCAATAGGCAGTAAGGTTGTGTCAATATGCATAGGACCAGCATCATCAAAATTGTACATATGTACTTTGTAATCTGGCCCTAGTTCGCGCGCCAGCCATTGAGCCCCAGTGCGGTTAGTCACATGGCTATACTGACCAATGATGTCTGGTCCAATGCGTACAAAATCTGCTGCATCAAATACAGGCTCTGCTTCTGTTAAAACCGAATCGAAATGTTCCACGGAACTGTCATAATCTTGGCGGTACAACGCGTCTGATAATTGTGGTTTTGGTGCTGCTCGCCATCGCGCCCCACGTTTAAAATAGTCCATTAAAATATCACGGTAGGCAAAGCTCTCAAAATAGCGATCGCGCCAAGCCATTGGGGTTTCGAGGATACTATTTCCTACCGCAAACAATCCATCACGTGGCATTGCAGAATACAAACCGCCTCGACTAGAGAACATTGGCGTCACGAAAGGCGAATCCAGACCACTGAAGTTAGGTCGCCGTACTTTCACTCCTAAACGCTGCAAAAATTCGGCAAGACCATCAACTTCTCTTCTCGCACGATCTAATAATTCTGCATCAAAGAGTTGCCCCTGTTTGCGGATGAATTCTGGGTGCGATTTTCGAGGTAACGGTGCTTCCACACTTACGTGCCAGGTTGGGTAACGCGCGGTTTCAATCGTGCCCACAATAACTTCCTGCAGACTGTCCCATTCATTGTCTACATGCACCGGACAGTCGAGATTTTGCCCTATTGCTTGTAATAGGTCGGAGTTTTGGGTAACCATAGAATTCATCTTGACTTCCTCATACAGTATGATTTAACAGGCGACGTAAACCAGTAGGGAGCACAGTAGCTGCCCCTAGCAACTTGCTATCAATATATTCAGGGGTGTAGTCTAGATTTTTCAGGCGGGCTTGCATTTTGGTCAATGGATCTTCCAGCTTGGAACGACAGCCGATAACCCAAACCCAGTCTTGTTCGGTCATTTCAAAATACACTGTGGTTGGGAATAGGTTGGAGAATCGTTGATAGGTTCGAAGCAACGTTTGATTTCGCCAATAACTGGCGCAACCAGCCTGAGTGATCAGTACCCCCTGTGGAGTGAGCAAAGTTTGCAAGTCACGCAAAAAATCGGGTTCATAAAGCCGATTATGCTGTAAGTTCGGGTCATACTCCTCATCAGGTAAATCCATTACTATGATATCAAATGTTGCACCTTCGGTTTGCATTTTGCGAACGGTTTCAAAGCCATCAGCAAAAATCAATTGTACTTCTGGGGTACCTTCAGCGTAACGTTCAACATCAAACGGTTTATATCCATAAGGCAAGTGTTCAGCACACAACTCGACGCATTCGCGGTCAATATCTACGTGGACTACTCGTTGGGCTCCACACCATTGTGCTAATTGTGTTATCACACCTTCACTTGAGCCAATGATCAATACGTTTTGGCACTCGCTAGCCAATAGTGCAGCTGGAATAAATTGCCCCTCGTGATAAATTAGTTGTGTTAATTCAGAACTCTGGCGCTCTTGGTTGCAAAATAAGGTGACACCCTGGTGGGTACGAGCTATCAGTACATTCTGATAATCCGTTTTTTTCTGTGCTATGACACTTTGTAACTCCCAGATACGTGATAAACCCGGACTCAACTCTTCTTCTATATGGCAGGGGAAACTATCTCCACGTGCAGTGCGTCGGATTACACGCTCTTCTCCCAGACCTTCTACAAGTTCGAGCAGTAGTGGTTCTGGGTCAATGTCTCCGCATGTGAAGGCATCTGCCATCAAAACGCCTTTTTCAGGGTAAGTGTGAATCGAAGCGTGAGACTCTGCCAATACTGCTACTATGGTCACGCCGTTTGGCTCGAATTGTACAGCCTCCAATTTTAGTAAAGTAGCACCAACTTTGACGATGGCATTTTTCATGCGTTCTTGCAAGGCATGGACATCATTAAGCTGTGTTTTGGAAGCTCCCCAGACATCAGCCATCATATGAAAGCCGCTAGCTGGATAATTTTTTTGGAGTTCTTCATTTGAAGTCAATTTGTTCGGATCGGTTAAACTCTGTTGTAGCTGTTTTCTATGTAAATCATACATCATTATTTACTCTTTATTATTTTCGTTAATAACGCAGCGCCGATCGGGAAAGGTGGGCGCAGATGCACCGTTTAATTAGTGCCAGGATGTAATAAGTCAAGTGCTGCCGCCAATTGGCACTCAATGGCGCGGTTAGTTTGCGCAGCTAAATGTGAAGTAGCCCAAAAGAGCTCCCTTGGCAGATTTAGCAAACCTTCGGGATCGTGATTTTGGCCAAGATTTTCCTGCCACTCTCGATAATAACCATCTATATACAGTTGCTTTAAGTTACCCTTTAACAGCGCAGCACGTGCCGCTTTTGGGTCAATAACATGTGGGTTAGAAAAACACAGCAAACGTAATCTGGGGTTACACTTTTGAAGTGCAGACTGGTTAATTAAATGATGTGTTTGCTCGTTATAGCTTAAATGCAAGGAGACACTATCACACTCATTAAGCAATTCCTTTTGTGTTACAAAGCGCAAGGCGTATCTCTCTTCTAATTGTGGTTTCCTACTTCGACTCGTGTATGTCAGCTGGCGAGCCCCTAATGCGTACAACTTCTCTACTAAGGCTTGACCGATATGTCCCATGCCAAATATACCTATATGCTGCTCGTTTAAGGTTTTCCACGCTTGTTGTGGCCAACTGCTGCCTTCTCGCACGTGTTCAGCTGCCGCCGGTGCACCGCGCACATGTGATTATCATTGACAAGGCGAATTCAGCTACGCTCTGCACATTCATATGCGGAGTATTCATGACAAGAACACCATGTTCTTTTGCCGCTTTCTGATCAACAAATGATGGTATTCCTGTGCCAAGCAAAACCAAACGTTGCAATTTTGGGAAATTCTTTAAAGCGGCATCATCGATATATTCTGGCCCGCCCAAGATATAGTCGGTAACACAAGCCCCTTGAGCTAAAATAGCAGACTTGCTGATCGGTTGAGGTAACTCAATAATTCTCTGATAATTTTTTTCATATCGATAATATTGTTCTTTACTTAAACTGCAACCCGTCAGCAACAAGGTGGAGTTGTGTTTCTTTTTCATAAACTTGGATTCCAAATGCGCAACAGGCAGCGTCGTTTAAAACTTGCGTTTGCTGGCAATTTTTGCTGGTACTTTGTGCGTAATTCAATTCTGTAGCCGAAGAGTACTTCTAAACGCTGTTTGAAATCGGATATCAATTTTGCTTGGTTAGCATTATTGATGGAGCCAGTATATTGAAGTTCCACATGTGCTGGACCTTGTTGAATCAGCCTATATTCGTGTATACCAGATGACTCATCAGTCAGTACATCGTCACAAATTGCTAGCAGCGATGCGCTGGGTATGTATTGACCGTTAGCGGTTTGAAAAGCGTCATCGCTTCGTCCGTGCAACGTTGACAAGCGGCGAAAACGTTGTCCGCAAGAACAAGGTGTGCTGTCGAAACTCGCTAAATCCCCATGGTCATAGCGGATTAACGGCATCAGATAATTACCCAAATCACTCACCACTACACGCCCTAACCCTTGGCTATCAGGGTCTAAAATCTCTAGATACACCCCATCTTCAACAACGTGATAACTGCCATGCAGGCATTCAGTTGCCATTAAGCCAATTTCTTCTGAGCTGTATTCATCCAATACTGGCACTCCAAATATGCGACAGAAGCGATGACGCTCAGATGGACTGCTCATTTCGGAATTTGTAGTAAGGGCGCGGATTCCATATTTCTCTAGAGGGCCAAGCTCCGCTAAATATGTCAGATATGAGGGCAAAGTAGTCAATAAAGCTGGCCGCATCCATTGCAAATGGCGTGCGAGATCGGGAACATCTGTTGCCTTTATATCCATCAAACGGAACACACGGTATTGGCTGAGCACAGAGGAATACCAAAAACCTCCGTGATGTAAGGTGTAAATCCAATCTTGTGGGAGCAGGCGACCATCGCTAGCGAAGTGCAAAAAGCGAATTTGCTCGGCGAAATCTCGGATTACATCTTGTTGATCAAGCCATGTGGTGAATGGGATACCACTAGAACCAGAGCTGCGGCTACAAAAGCTACTTTCTCTCAACATTCCTGGAGCTAGTCGCATGGCTTCCGGTTGCGCTGCTAGCATACTTTTATTGATCACCGGTAGAAATTCGAAATCTCGCCAGGTTTGCAGATCGCCAAGCTCGTAGCCGACATTGCCATATAGAGAACGATAAAAGGGAATGTACTGAAATGCGTAATCCACCAACAATCGCAATTGAGCGAACTGCTTCTCTCGTACTAATTGTGCATCTTCGAATGGTGCCGCCAGCAACGAACTTCTTTGTTGTCTCCAGTAATTGAGCGCAGCCATTTGCAAGAGAGGTGTATCTGCTTGCGATGGTTCGTTCAATTTTGCCAAGCGACTGATTGCTGCAAGACCACCATCTTGAGACTGAGTGTCATAGACAGTTCCCATTTTGCCCTGTATTAAACCGGAATGCATTGCGCTATCCTCACCGGAGAATCAGATAAATTGTGCGATACGTTGTGCCGCCGCGTGGGGGTTTTGTTTTGCTTCCAGCAGGGCCTCAAGCAAAAGCGGTACTACCAAGCTGGCATCGCTTTCTATCAAATGGGCTGGTGTATTTGCATTAGTTTTGTCCCAGGTTATTTTTTCGTTGGCCCCAGCTCCTGAGTACGAGCCAAAAGAGGTGGTACAGTCACTAACCTGGCAGTAATATGCCCAGTGCGGAACCGACAGGTTCAAATCATGTCGAAGGGCGGGCACGACACACATGGCGAAATCACCTGCTATACCGCCACCGATTTGCATATAACCACAGCCAGAATCCGGTGCAAGTTGATGCTGATAGGTATCATAGAATTCCATCATATATTCAATATCGGATTTAATGATGCCTGGCGTTAGTTCTTTCAGATAACATTCCGATGTAAAAAAATTACCTAGGGATGAGTCTGCATGACCCCCTACTAATATGGGCAGTTGTTGTTGTGCTGCTGCAAGTAACCAGCATTCTTTAGCACGCGCAGCATAATTCGGCTTTTGTGCCATTCGTAAAGCCAGTTCATAAAAATACTCATGCCAAAAATGGCGCTCACCCTGCTGTTGCGCATTAAGCCAACTTTCTTTTAGCAAAGCACCCAATTTATCAAATACTTGTGCTGGTACTAATGTGTCTGTCACTCTAGAAAAATCCTTTTCCAGGTAAGCGGCATCGTCCTGTAAGCTCAAGTAGCGATAATTCCAGTCATATTGATAGCTATCTCCGTATAGCATATGCAAGAGGGATTCTTCGAGGTTCGCACCAGTAACAGAAATACCGTGAATTAAACCAGCACGTATGGCAGGAGCCAATACAATACCGAGACGTGCAGTGGATAAAGCACCGGCCAGTGACCAGAACATTTTTCCGCCAGCACTAATATGTTTATGATAATCAAACAATGCTCGTTTTAAAGCTCCAGCATTGAAATGATGGTAGTCATTACAAATAAAATCAAAGACAGGCATTTCGTTCATGATTAGCAATTTCCTTTTTTATACTCCTCCCCCATTAACAATGTTGGAGGTCTGGTGATTATTCGCACATCAAATAATCATGAAAACAACGTTTATATTCCATTCTATTTAGTGATTTCTTAACATGAAAAGTAATGGTTCATTGCCAAGAAATGAACCATTACTGTAACCCCAGTCTGAATAAGGCTATTGAAAATGAATGTGTAATAGTCAAAGACAAATTTTAGACTGAGCCAAGAAACAGGTTGTTATTTATCTCCTCCGTGTACAAGGCTTTTTTATAAAAAAACATATGAGCGTTCCTTTAAGAGTTTAAATTTTTCACTAGGTGACATAATCGCTGACATTACCGATAATCTAAATTAAAATTTAAAGCACTAACCTTCGAAGAAATAAATTTAGATGAGAATAATAAAAAACTAAATGACATTAGTATATATATATCAGTATTATTTTTTGTAAATTAACGCAATATAGGTAATTTATCAATGAATTTGTGCGTATAATAATACACCTGTAAATTATAAAATAGTTGATTAGTTGATTAGTTGATTAGTTGATTAGTTGATTAGTTGATTAGTTGATTAGTTGATTAGTTGATTAGTTGATTAGTTGATTAGTTGATTAGTTGATTAGTTGATTAGTTGATTAGTTGATTAGTTGATTGTTTTTTTATTTGTCCTCTATATTTTCAATTAATTTTTTAATAAATTTCGCGCGTATAATAGTGCATCTGTAAATTATACAATAGTTAATTATTTGATTGTTTTTTTATTTAGACTCTATATTTTGGTCATGTATTAAATAGTTAGATTGCTCATTAAACGTAGTTCTCACGCTCAATAAACGTCCCTATCACTTTATCGTGCATTTCTTCCGATTTTGAATAGCCAATCGTTTTTCGATTTAACCTTTTTATGCGGGTTCGATGAGTGAGATTATTTATCTTTATACGTTGGGTAAACGCCTTTCCTGTTAAATGCGCTTCTTCCGGAAGAATGTAATGAACGGTGCGCTGGGCAAAGCTGTACTGATCTTGCGGGTGAGAGTCCCGTCGTAGAAAGGGGTTAGCCAGACCACTACGTAGCGAGTCTTGCGTTTCCGGCGGTAACAAAGGAGACGAAGCGTAGACAGCGAAACATTCGAGCCGAAACCACAGGGTGAACGTGATAGCTCCGAAATACATTTGATCGTGTGTGCCGAACCCAGGAGATCCTGATATTTCTCAATGGAATGAGTATTTCGGGCACAAGTGCCAAACACAAGGCCTGAGAAATGAATATCAGGAAGTCGAAGTCAGCCATAGTAGCAATGAAGCGAGTAATGACCGTGGAGCGAAGGGCCGGCAGACAGATCGAACGTAAGAGGGCAACAATGACCGCACACAGCAACGACGGGTTATCATGGTTAACAAAACTTGAGCGTATAGGCGAGAAGTCAGCAGGTAACAAACAACGGGTGTTCAATAATTTGGGGCACCTGTTGAACAGTGACATGCTGAAAGGGCAATTTCTGCGGTTTGACGGGAATAAAGCCGTGGGTATCGATCGCATGACAAAAGCCGCTTACGGTGAACATCTTGATGAGAATATCCAAAATCTCATCCTGCGGTTACGCAGAGGGACGTACCACCCGAAAGCCGCCCGGATCACTGAAATTCCAAAAGAGAACGGCAGTAAACGGCTTTTAGCCATTTCGTGCATAGAGGACAAACTTATCCAGCTTGCAGTCAGTGATATCCTCAGCCGGATTTATGAACCGTTGTTTATGCCCTGCTCCTACGGTTTCCGACCGGGACTAAATTGTCATGCGGCATTAAAGGCACTACAGCAGCAAACCTACCGTAACTGGAATGGTGCCGTAGTGGAAATTGATATCCGAAAGTATTTCAACATGATACCTCATGATGAGCTGATGAATTTACTGCGGAAGAAAATATCAGATCGCCGTTTCCTCAGATTGATCGAGGTATTAATTACGGCACCCGTTATAGTGGGTAAAGAGACATCCAGCAATATGCGCGGATGCCCACAAGGTTCAATCCTGTCGCCGGTACTGGCCAACATCTACCTGCATCATGTAATAGATGAATGGTTTGATGAAATCAACCGTTCACATGTTCACGGGCGGGCAGAGATGGTGAGGTATGCTGATGACATGGTATTTACCTTCCAGTACCCGAGCGAAGCCAAACGTTTCTATAAGGTGTTACCCAAAAGACTGAATAAATATGGGCTGGAATTACACCGTGACAAATCGCAATTAATTCCTGCGGGTCACATAGCGGCAATGAGAGCCAATCAGTCAGGGAACCGCCTGCCCACGTTTAACTTTCTGGGATTTACCTGCTATTGAGGGAAAACGCGAAAAGGGCACTGGCGGCTGAAATTAACCAGCCGAAAAGACCGTTTTGCCGCCAAATTAAAGGGACTCAGGGACTTCCTTTGGAAGAATCTGAATACAACCGACAAAAGGCTTACCTTGAATATCGTCATCAGGGCAATTAGAGGCTGGATAAATTATCACGGTATATCTGATAACCAGAGGCGAGTCGGACAGTTTATCTACCAAAGTACGCGAATAATCTACCGATGGTTCAACCGTCAAGGTGGGCGTCGCCGACTGACGTGGAAGAAGCTGAATCTGATCCTGAAAATGCTGGGTTATCCATCGCGCTGGAAAACGCATTCAATGTTCAGTTCTCGCTGAATATGTGTGGGGACACAGATTTGTCGGGAGCCGGATGCGGTAGTTCCGCACGTCCGGTTCTGCGGAGCAACTGTCTTGAACAATAATTTATGACAACGACATCAAAACCTTCAGCCTGTAGTGCACAAGCGACAGCCGCTTCCAGCCCACCGGTTGCCTCCATCAAAAGCAAAGACACCGTGTGTTGCTTAAGTGCGAACAGAATGGCATCAAAGCCGTCAATATCATTACTGACGGTGAATACCTCTGCGCCACTGCTGACAGAAATATCCAAAGAAGCTTTAGAAACATCAATGCCCACGCAAAGTGGATTTGGCTGACTCATATTACCCTGCCTTGCAAATACGTGATGGATGACGGACAACTGTTCGGGTTTCAGATGAGTGGCTCAGTGTAGGCGTCAATAGCTCCTCAACGGGCTTAAAACCCTCAGGGGCTGGCGAGTTGCATACACTGTGCCAAATCA
This sequence comes from Xenorhabdus budapestensis, assembly GCF_002632465.1. Taxonomy (GTDB): domain Bacteria; phylum Pseudomonadota; class Gammaproteobacteria; order Enterobacterales; family Enterobacteriaceae; genus Xenorhabdus; species Xenorhabdus budapestensis. The sequence continues at coordinate 52,856 of NZ_NIBS01000019.1, forward strand.
TTTTTATGATAGTCGAATTTCAAGATACAAGGGGCCTATCTGGGTGACCGGATAGGTCTACTCACCCAAACCCCCTTATTCACTCGGCTGGAACACCATCCCGAAAGATTACCCTGAAGGTGCTCAAAACGGTTTCCTGGCGGGATCCTCAGATCTGACTCCTGAGTTGCGGCATCCAGAATCTGGAGTTTCCTGAAAAGAACTCCTTCAATTGTACTGGGTATCTTTTTGGAACCAAGACATGAAGCTGTGTAACATGTTAATCAGATATTGAAAAAGTTATTTGGAAGGATTGACTTATTTTCTTGTAATAATTGATTGCCCGGTAATATAAACAGCACTATCACTCGCAAGGAACGTGACTAGTGCAACTTTACCCTTTAACCCTTTGGACATATTAAACTCAGGAGGGTTTTTTATTTGTCAATTCAACTCAAAGCTAATTTTCAGTGTTATATCTGCTGCCAGATTTGCAGGTTTCGGGCCAACGGATTTAGCAAGACCGAGGGCTTTTAAAGCCTCATTATCCATTGCACTGTAACCGGAGGATTGAGTGACTCTGGCTGTGGTGATGGAACCATCATCTTGCAGCATAAAATTGACGGTAACTGTACCTTCCTGTCTCATTCGTTTTGCTTTGCGGGGATAACGTTTATGGCGTTCAATTTCCTGTCTGAGTTTTGTGCGGTAATTATCCGATTCACTATTACCTTGACCCATCACTGGTTGTGAAGTTGTCGCTCTGCTCATGCCGCCTTGTGAATTGATCTGCTCAATGCCATTGGTTTCCAGCTCTTTTAGGCTCTGTTTCTGAGCGGGTTGAACAGATTGTTTTTCTACATTTTCTTTTGATTTTTCTTTCCGCTGCTTTTTCAGCTTTTGAGTTTTGACTGGCTCGACAGGCTTCTCGATCTTTTTTTCTGTTTGTACCTCTTTATCTAGTGTAATTGCTGGCGTTGTTGGTGATTCAGGAGCAGTTGGCAGTGGCTGAGATAATTCAACAGGTTCCGGTTCCTCCATCCATGTTGAAGCCGCTATCATAGTGATCGAAAATTCTTTCTCAGGCAAATTTTGGTTGAGATAGTGAGCACTATCATCGTAAGAATCTGTATGTCGGTTTAACAGCCATATCAGACTGGTATGCACTAAAACAGCAATCAGGATACCAACCAGAAAGCGTTTATTGAGCGTCAACGGAACATAGTTAACAGAATTGTCCGATATGGCTGTATTGATCATATAGTTCTCTAAAATTGGCTGGTAAGACTGAGTTTAAAGGTTCTGCCCGGTGCCGGTATCATTGAGCGGGTCAACGGATCAAGATAATAGCGGTTGGTTAAGTTAGTACCAGTCAGCTCCATTGATATGGTAGGGGTGATCTGATAGCTAACATAAGCATCAACAGTGAATACCGGATTCCAGCGCATTGGGTTGTTAGATTGCCCTTTGTATTCATTGGGTAAGATATCCATCAGCCATTTTTCATCTTTGTTTTCTGCTCCGCTGTGGTAGAGCATCCGGCTGCCCAGTTCCAGTTTTTCATCAAATAGACGTCCGCCGATATTCAGATTAGCTGAATATTTCGGTTGAATGGAAGTACGCAAATAACCCCCCGGAAAACCGCCATCAATACATTCAGAGATACCGTAACGATTCTGGGAGTCCATTCTTGCGACTGAGTTATTGTCACATACCTTGTTTCTCATATTGTAGACCAAGCCAATATCGGTAAAGACGCTACCGTTGTCGTAACGCGCTTGTAATTCCAGACCAGCCAGTTTTTGTTTATCCAATTGGGAGAAACGATAGGTATTATCCCGGTCGAACACATTTTCAATGACGGTGTTGTAATAGGAGAGTTTGATATCGGCATTGCGTTCAGCATTAACTAATTGGCTGAAATCATAAACGAAGCCCACTTCTGTGGTTTTGGCTCGTTCTGGTTTGAAGTTTAGGCCTGTGTAATTTTCTTTAACGCCTGAAAAACCGACAGTATCTTCAAAAATACTCGGCATTCTTACTGCTTCAGCATAACGGGTATAGATTCGGAAATTGTCGGTGATATAGGCCGTAGCAGAAAATGTCGGGGCCCATGCATGATCCTTACGTTTTGGAGCCGGTTCCCAGGGATCGGTAGCATCAGAGCCAGATACACTATTTGCATCGACTTTCATCCCATATTCATATTTATAAACTTCTTTGCCACTTATTGGATCGATGATTCTCTCATTCATATCAAGTTGACCGTTGAAATAGGGGTTTTGGTTCTTTTTAAGCTGACCATTACTGGAATCATATTCCCAAGTGAATTCTTCTTGAACCATCCAACGCATCTGCTCATGGCGATCAATTCTGGATTTAATTTTTTTTACTTTATTACGTAACTCTTTTTTTTCTTTTCTGTTGAGTTTGGAATAATAATCGTTATTCTGCTTTTTCTTAAAATATTCCGATTCTTCTGTCGTTGGTGTTCGCCAATAACTCATCTCATGCCCAATGGTATCACCCACTTTTTTATAACGTCCATCTCTCGCGGCACGACGTTCATTGAGAAAATCATCTTTGGACCAATAGGAAACACGTTTAGCACCAGCGCTTAATGCCAGCCATGAAGCAGGACGCCAATCAAAGTTAAAGGCGAGATTGACTTCTTGGCGCTGTCCTTTTCTTGCCGGTGACTGGAAAAAATACATATTTTGGGGATTATATTCATCATTGGAATCCAGGTGTTCGCGTTGGAAATTTCCCATCAGGGTCAAGTCCAGATTATGGGTTAATTCAAATTTATTAGAAATATCCACGCCCCAGCGATTATTTTGGGAATTGGTGACAGCTGTATTTATCAGTGTGCCATCAATATTGGGAGTCTTTTTGTCGCGCTCTTGTTCCCATTTATAATCCCGGCTAACCGGGCTACGGGGATATCCACCTGCGGTATTGGTATTACTTGTCGTACGGGTTGTCCACAAGTTCATATCGAAATCGATATAGGGATTTTCAGCAGGGTGCCATTTATAAGTCAGGTTGGCCGCTTGTTGACGGACATTGGCCAGCGGCCATTGAGGAACCACATTATCTTCAGCAAGTACCATTGCCAGTCTTGAAGGCATAATATCGCCAAAATCCATGCGAGTATTGCGAAAACCGAGTTGTAGTGCTTGATCATCGGTGAAGTGCCAGGTGTTTTTAATTAACACAGATTGCATCTCACTGGAAGTATTAGGAACTTCATTACCGGGGCGGTAGATGCGGGCAGCAAAGGGCAAATAAGGATCTAAACTTGTTTTTGGTTCAGTCATCAGTTTTTTATCAGCTTCTGTAACGGCTTCATCATAACGATGGGCACCACCTTTACCGGCAAAATAGTTCCCCTGACGGCGGTAAGCATAAGCCAGCATTAGGTCAAAATACTCTTGCTTTGTGCCCACGGCGATGCGGAACGCATTGTCTTTGAATCCAAACAGCCTGCTGTCTTTTGACGAATGTGGCGTGATTTTCAAGACAGGATCAGTTTCAGCATCTTTGTAGGTAAAGTTGGGAATATCACGGTAATCTTGCCCTAGTGACAAAGAAGGAATTCGTTCCCTGACTGAGTTACTGCTGGTTTCCAGTTTGGTATTGATGCCAAATGTTTCACCTTCCGGCACCACATCATCAATATTTAGTGTCTTGATAGCGACTGCACCACCGATAGATCCTTTGACTTTACGATTCAGGGAGGGGCCTTTTTCGATTTCAATACTGCTGATTAAGTTAGGGTCAATATAGTTGCGGTTATTGGCACCGTTGTAACCACGCCCAACGGTAATGGCCTGTTCCGTTCCATCAATAGTGACGGGAACACGCCCTTGCCCTTGAACGCCACGGATATTGATATCTAAGGCACCACTATTGCGGGCATCACCGCTGTATACACCCGCGGCACCTTTAATTACATCGGCAGGAGATGCACCTTTGTAGCGTTCTATCTGCTTTTTGCCGATATAAATATTAGAGATATCTTTGTCATAGACCGCATCATAACCGGCTTCATCTTTATTACTGTTATCTGTAACCCGAATCTTACCTAAATCAGTCTTGCCGTTTGGGGCAGTGGTGGCAGGTTTGGATTCAGCAAACAGAGGTGGTGCTGCCAGTGAAAATGTCAGTGACAGAGCTACTGTGATGGGGGTAAGCCGGGTTTTAATTCGATATACCATTGATATCCCTCGTCTCATTTATCAATTATCATCGCGCCAATGAAAATCATCAGATTTTGCTTAAAAATATTTTTCCAGCCTGATTAGCACTTCGTTTTTGTTAAAGCTGTACAGCCAATCCACATTGCTGTGATTGCGTCGGTGGCGGAAAGTCACAGAGGGAGTCATGCCCAATATTTCAGCGGCAGGAATTTTGATAACAGCAGTGTAAATTTGCTCCGTATCCTGACGTCTGGCCCTAAGCATCGGGCTGTAAGCGCCAAAACGCCGATCCCGCAGTGTGGCAAACAGTGAGCCATTGATACCGGGGTAGATTTGACCGGCAATCCCGGCACGTCCACCCCATTGTTGATAACGGTCTGCGGGATGCAGATCGTTATCTCGGTAAACCCAGTCACCGCCGCCAAACAGGATAAATTCTTTGTTGATGGCGTGGGATAAAGTGAGGTAAGAAGAGGTGAGTTCACCATCTTTCCTGCGGTAATGTTGCTGATGGCGCAATTGTTTGTGCTCAAGTTCAATATTAAGAGCTGTTTGGGAGGTAATTCCCCATCTCCACTCAGTTTTGAGACCTGTGGCGCGATAAAAGGTATCACCAGCACGCTGCTTATATTCAAACACAGGGCCAAAAGAGATATTGTGGTTCCTGTTTTTATAATTGTAGCCACCGATTAGCTGGAAAGTGTTTTCGTTCTCATCGTGGTAGTCACGATAGTTTTCGCCGTAAATCAGGCCACGCCCAAAAATACCGTGATGGCCGATAAGCTGGTAGCGCCGGTTTAATGTAGCATCATAAGACATACCCCACGCCTTGATAGCTCTGGGGACTTGACCTTGAAAGAATCGGTTATTCTTTGGGTCATAATGCTGAGAGAAGCTTTCCTGATCAGGAGACATATTGACGTTATCGTTATAGGCATAACCGGCAGAGAATGAGCCACGCCAACCATTTCTCAGTTTTATGGCTTTCAGGTAACTGTTAATGTTCTTTAAAACCGCTTCTGGTAACTGTTGCGGTTCACTCAATTCTGAGAACAGGTCTTCGGCTTCCCGGTTTTTATGATCTTCAAAATAAACACGAGCTAATTCTAGTTTGATGCGAGGAAAATCGGGTTGTTGGTTCAGGATTTGTTGATAATGATAAGCAGCAAGATCCAAATCACCTTCAAAACGTGCCAGCCCACCCTGGGCAAAATTTATCAACATAACATCATGCCCTGATAATTTTTGGTAAGCTGCGAGAAAACGACTTACATCTGACCATTGTCGATGATTGACGGCAAGATAGAGAGTCTGACCGATATCATTTAGATTATTTTCTACCTGAAATGTTTGCCCATTAATGACAATAGATGAAGCGTTGTCCTCGGTAAAAATGGGGTCAGGGGTAATCAGATTGGTTTCTTTTTCCTGTTGATTATGTTGTGCCTCTTGCCAGATTTTACGTGAGGTATCTTCATCAGCATAAGTGGATAAAGAAAAGCATAAGGCTATCAATGCTGTTAATAATATTGGCGTTTTTCTATTGTCAAACATTGGGGAAACCAGATCACAAAGTTCATGCTACTAGAAAAAATAAAAACAGAGAACGGTACCCATTTAGGGCACTGTTCTCTGAAGAATTAACAATTACTGTTTAGTACCACCGAAGGCGGTATCTTTGGTGCTGTCACCGTCAAATTTGGCATATCCAGCCAGACTGGATGCATTATCGCCAAAGAAGTGACCTTCTGTTGTCCCGGCAAGGTTGCCAATGTTAGCGTCGCCCTCAAACTTAGCATCGGCATAGATATCGGCATCAATATTTATTGTCATTGCAGTATTTGACATCGAACCAACCAGTGTTCTTTCACCAAAATCTGCAGTAAATGTACCTGTTAGGGCATTATTACCGTCGTATTGGTTAAGGCCTGTCACTGAATAAGTCGCTGTACCATCGGTTGGAATGTTGGTAGTGATATCCTTGCCAGCGTAATAAACTGTATGGGAATTATCACTTTCCTGACCAGACGACCATTCACCAAAGTAAACATCCGCATTGGCAACTTTGCTGAAATGGAATACACCCATACCACTGTGTGTACCCGGAGCACCCACCATTGAGATATTATGAATGCCATTATTATCGGCTGGAGCCATACGGGTCAGACCAGCAAACCCAGTGATTTGACCACCGTAGACAGAACTGACACCTATACCCGGTTCTCCACCACTACCACCATGTGGACCTGAACCCGCCTTAGTTTTGCCAACCTTAATATATGATGGTGTACTTACTTGACTCTGACCAAATCCTACTGCTGCCTGAGCCTGCGCCATAAATCCTAATACGCCTATAGCGGCGACTAATACTTTAATCTTTCTCATTATTATCCTCGTTTGGATCAGGGGGTCCTTTTTACCCCATCATGAAAAACGAACTGATTTATTGCGCAAAGAAAATTACACCTTTCATATGGTAATGTAAATGATAATAATTATTGTTTGTTTTTGTGTTGTGGGGTGGCTAAAGGTGATTTTTATGTAACGTGATAAATTTATTTGATTTTTATTTTTTTTGATAGATGGGGAACAATTTTCTTTTTGTCAAAAATGTGAGGTTAGTAAACTTAATTACTTTATATTATTGTGGTATTAATAATCTAATTTTATGTAGTGAAATAGTTACTTATACTCGGAGAAGCTCTTTTTTACGTGAGTATAACTCGAATTCCATTAAGAATATCTTTATATTTATCAATCTAATATCTGTTTAATCTCTTAGGGTCTAATTCCCCACCGCTTGCGGCGTAAACTAATGGTTTTCGATACCCGGCTGCTTGCAGCGGGGTTGCAAGGGATGGGTGTTTCATAGCCTTGATTAATCTTTTAACCGTTGAGGGTGTGTGTATACTGTTGCTCGTCCCGGCTTACAGAAACCTACCAGTGTCAGGTTACATTTTTCCGCTACTTCGATTGCAAGTGAAGTAGCGGCAGAAACTGCAAACAATATTTCCACGCCACAATTGGCGGATTTTTGCACCATTTCGTAACTGGCCCGGCTGGAAACCAAAACTGCCCCTTGCTGCCAGCCTGTTTTTGATCGCATTCCCAGTAACTTATCCAATGCAACATGGCGACCAACGTCTTCGCATCCACCCAGTAAATATCCTTCTGCGTCAACCCAACCAGCAGCATGGGTACAACCCGTTATTGCGCCGATATCTTGCAGACGGGGTAATTGTGAAAGCGCCTGATCCAGACAGCTTAATGAGAAATTTTGTGTAAAGGACAGGGGAGTGATTGGGCGAAATATTTCAGATAGCTGTTCAGTGCCACAAATACCGCAACCCGTTCTGCCTGCCATACTGCGACGGCGCTCTTTCAATTCAGCAAAACGGCGACTGGAGAGTTCGATATGTAATTCAATGCCGCCGTGACAACTGATGACTGAATCAATACCACGAATTTCCTGTGGAGAAATGATGAGCCCTTCCGATAATGAGAAGCCGATTGCGAAATGTTCGAGATCTTTCGGACTTGCCATCATCACAACATGAGAAATGCCGTTGTAAACTAAGGCAATGGGGACTTCTTCTGCCACCCAATCCTGTGCGGGGCTGCTCAGATGATTTTTTTGTTGTACATAGATACGGGAAGTACCGCAAATCTTATCAATGATTAAGTGGTTTCCTGACCTTGCGTTATCCATCTGCTTCATTCTCCATCGGATTAATTTATGATGCTGTTGACTGAATATCGTCGGCTCAATCCGGCGTTTGAGCTGTCAGTAAAAATACCAGAGACTATTTTCTTCTCTGGTCTTACTGACTTTATTGCTTGAACAGCTCTTTATTCGAATAGTTTTCTGAGTCTACGATTCGCTTCTTGTTTATCAAAAGGTTCAAGTGACTCACTTGGAGACAAGCCGATATACTCCAAATGCTCTGCATCGTCTTCGGTCAGGATTTTTCTCTTTCTCAACTTGAGTAAATAATTCCATTCCCAAACACCGCCAGAATCTTCAGTCGGGCATACCCCGTTACCTGTGGTAACCCTAGGCTGAAGGATATCTTTTTCAAGTACCTTCTCTACTGTCACCAGATGGAGCCAGTCATCTCCAAAGTCATACTGGTAGTTGAGCTCATCGCCAATATCACGTAAGAATAAACCAATACATACCTGGTCATAATTTTCTTCCGGGATTTCTATTCCCCCAAGATCAAAACGAAACAGGTGCATATTTTCCCATCCCATGACATTTTGTATCACATCATGAAATTCATTCAGCGTCATCTGGTTACTGATATGAACCCGACGCCAGACAGCAGGGCTTGCTTCCAGTAAGCTGATTTTGATAACCAGCCCTTGCGGTGGGACTGAAGCCGAGAGGTCGTCCAGATCCATGGTAAAGAGCTGAAAACTGAATTCAGACAGGGTATCAAATAAACCAAATCTCTTACGGTTTATCGCGGGATCGTGGAGTGCATGAGCCAAATCCAGATATTCATTCGTCAAGCGTTTCTCTTCTGGTGGTAGCTTATATCTCTCGACAGCGGCGGAGTAAGTCAGACGCCCGGTAAACACGTTCTTGTTTGCATAATAGTAGAGTTTCAACAAGTCTCTGGGCTTTTTCGCTTTCAATATACATTCTTCTGGTGCCAGCCAACTCATCATGAGCGCTGATTGAACAGCTTGGCCGAGGCTGAAGTAACCGAGGCGACTCTGCTCTTGCCGCTTCGGGTTTATCTCATAACCCAATTTCTGGCTCCATCGCTCAAGATCAAACTCTTCTGGTTGAGTCCAGTCGATAGGCAATTGTGACAACCAATAAAGTGAATAAAGGTCGAGAGGCGTGTTTGTCGTTTGCTGAACGGAAAAGATCCATGGTAGCACTTGTTGCAGCCAGTCTGGAGAAACAAGCGTAAATTCAACATTGGTATCGGTGCTTAATTGTGCTATTAACTCACTGAGTGTTTGGTCAGGGGCGGTATCCAATAAGGTTTCCCGGATACCAGATTTAAAATCCAGCATCATACTTATCTGGTATTCCTGACCATCCAGTATGGCTTTCATCATCATACTGGCACAATCATTGCCATCAACGTGGGTGGCATATAGTTCGTATATTTCTGCTGTCGTCCGTGCTTTATGGTGTGTCAGTGCGCGTTTTTTCCATCGCTTCATATAGTGTTTAATTGAAGGATGGCGGTTGAAGCGAGCACACAGGTTTATAAGCTGCAAGTAGGATAAATTTTTCCAAGCAGAAGAAGGACATTGATCCAGCACCTGTGCACTGGTAAGCGCTATTGGTTCCTCAAAGTATTGAGTCAGCAAAAGTAGTGCATCAATGCCCCATGAATACTGAATCACTTCCGAAAGTAAATGGTGTAACACTTCAAGAGGCGCAACAGAAAAACCATCTTCGAAAAATTCAATGAATTCGATACCGGATTGAAGACTAAGCTCATGAATCAGTTGTTTTAATTTGGGGGGCTTTTGGGGAAAAGAAGCCACATTTGTGTTATCGGTATGCTTTATAATATCCAGCAGATGAGCGATGTCAGTTTTGATGTGAAACTGGTATCTCTTCAAGATTGAAGAACATAACAATACGTTCTCACTATGCAGTTCGAAGTTTTCTTTAGCATAATTTAGAATTAGCTCAATAGCTTGTTCAAATTGTTGTTTGACTTCCTTAGGTGAATTGACAGCTATTAACGCGAGCTCTGAGATGGCAACTTCAATCCAATCTTGAACGCTGTCTCCTATATCATCCATAGTTTCCTTAGGTAGAGTTAATGCCGTAGTGATCATCAAAAAGACATTCTCTGGATTGGCAAACCACTGTACTTGTCGTGGGGTTAAATGCCGTTGTTTCTCAGGCTGGAGGGCATATTCTTCTATCGCGGAGAATAATTTTTCAGGTGTTAGTTTCATCATCAATCTCTTCTATTTTCAATATATTAATCAATAAGAATAATCATGATTGTACTGTCCAATCTAATCTAACCTAGATTGTAAATATAGTTATTAACAGCATTTCATTCTGATAATACCCTTATTTGTCACTATGATCGCCAAATTCTTCAACAAATTTCAAATTTAATAGTTAATTCCGATTGAATTAATCAGCATAGTATTAACAATGGAATCATGGTGATAGATTTTTTTAAACTTAGCTTTATCTGCCAGGTTGGCACACTAGGTACTGAAAAAATGGCTTTATTTTGTCTACAGTATATCGAGAGACCTGTGCTATTTTCATCGGCTGATGTGAAACTGGACTCATGCATGGAATACAGTAGAGTATGAAGAAAAAAATAATCTCAGGGGTCTATTTGGGGATATTACTGATCGCAGCCCTGGTATTAGTATTTGAAAAAAGTGCTGATATCTACCCCGCGTTAGTTTCTGTTGGTGTATTTAGTACCCTCTTCGGACTGGTATTTCTTATTTCAGCACGTTGGTTGTTTTCCGCAGTATTTACCGGAACCCTTTTTATTATCATCAAGTTCCTTAACCAGCTAAAAATTCATTACTATAAAGACCAACTGATGTTCTCTGATTTGAATATTATGCTCGATCCTTCAAATCAGGAAACACTGCGCCACTATTGGTTAGCCGGTCTTGCGGTAGTAGCGATGCTGGTTTGGTTAATCTTCAATATGTTCCTAAGCTGGAGAAGCGCAAATCCGGTGCGAGGACTAAAATGGCGGGCGTTGAGTGTTGTATTGGTTGCTGCCGGTGTTGGGAGTGTCAATCTTACCGTCAATGCTTACCATAACGAATGGCAGGCTGAATTACCCAAAGGACGTGGAACCATGACCAATATGGTTATGTCAGCTAAAGATGTAGAGTATCAATCTCCTAAATTTGGTATATCAGCGGATTATTTTTTGCAGCAGGCGAAAAACGTCACTCTGCCTGAACCACAGTCAGATGTAAAACCGGATGTGGTTGTATTATTGCAGGAATCTACGGTTAATCCGCATATTTATCAGTTACCGACGAATACCCGGTTACCAGACCTTTTTATGTTTCAGCACGATGCGGGGGTTAGCGCGCAAAGTCCACTCCGGGTGCAAACCTTTGGTGGTGGAACATGGCTATCAGAGTTTTCTATCCTGACTGGATTAGATACTGATGACTTCGGTTCGGGTAAAAATTCTGTGTTTTATTTTGTGGTTGATCATCTGCAAAATAGCCTGTTTCGTGCCATGAAAGACAATGGCTATTACACTGTGGTACTGACGCCATTTAATAAATCTGCCTATCATGCCGGACATGCTTACCAGACACTGGGCATTGATCGCATTATCCAGCCACAAGAGTTGGGTTATCCAGCAAGTATGGATGAAAATTTGTGGCAGATCAGGACACAAGATGTATTGTCTTACGTGAAAACTATCCTGACTAAGGAGACGGATAAACCTATCTTTATTTACGCCCTGACTATGTACGAGCATGGGCCTTATGAAGAGAACCATAGCGACGATTATGGATTGACGGGCAAACTTGAAGATTCATCAGCAGTAGGAAAATTCAGCCACTATATGGAAAAGATCACGACATCGGATCCGTCTATCAAGGAATTCAGTGAATTTGTGACTAAACGAGATAAACCGACAGTTTTTCTCTCATTTGGCGATCATCAACCAAATATCCATTTTAACCAGTATTCCTCTTCACTGCCCGATCCGGCGTATCTGACCCAATTTACGATGCGGGATAATCTGCAACAAGGAGCGCCTATGACCACCGGCAAGCTGACAGATATTTCTTTTCTCGGAGGGATGATTTTGGAAAGGACTCGGCTAACAGTTCCGCCTTTCTATCAGGCTAATATAACGATGCGTCATTTATGTGGTGGTGCGCTTAATGACTGTCAGGACAAAGCGCTGGTGGAGAGCTATAAACATTATATTTACCAGCAGTTATTTGTGGCAGGTAAAGAATAACCTGGGCATAGTGTAAATATTATGCAAATAAAACCTACACGGGCTCAATTGTGTAGGTTTTATATGTAAGCTTTATCTGGCCTATTTCGATGGTGTAATGCGGTAAGCGCAGCGTCGGGCACCGTTCAGAATATATTCAGTTCTTTCCACTTGTGCTTGCAGAATTTCCCGAAACATTTTGAGTTCAGCGCGACAAAAACCCTGGCATATGCTGGCGGCAGCACAGATTGGACAGTGATTTTCAATAAACAAAACTGAATTATCTTCCTGAACGATATATTGAGCCATATAACCTTCCTGGCAGCGTATTTTAGCCAGACGCTCAATTTTTTCCTGTAATCCAGTTGCTCCTTCCATTGCGGTCTTATAATTATCAGTAACTTCTTTTTCACGAGATTTGATAATTAAATCCAAAGTTGATTCGCCCAATTGATTGCGGATAATTGTAATCATCTGGACGGTTAATTCTGCATGAGTATTGGGAAATTTAGCGTTCCCTTTGTCGGTCAGATACCAAAGCTGAATCGGACGACCGACACCCCTTATTTCTGAGTGCCCTTCAACCAGACCCTCTTTAGCCAGTTTCACAAACTGTTGGCGGGCTGCTTCTGCTGTGGTGCCTAATATCTTACCAGCATCAGCAGCTTGCATAGCGCCTCGCGTTTTTAATAGCATCAATAATCGTTCACTCACAGATTGTAGTGTTATCATGCTATTTTCCAAGTCTATGCTTGACATATTGTTGAACCTGACAGTAATTTATTTCAAGATTTATCTTGTTTAATTTAACGTAACAAATTTCACAACTCAACCTGAGTTCAGGAATAATAATCATGGTAATGACTGAGGAAAATCGCTGGAGGGATCTGTTTTCCAGTAAAAATGCACCGAGTGCGATAGCGCTTTCACTGGGTGTGGGATTGATGGCTGTAAATACTTTAATTGCGATTACGATTTTGCCTTCTGTAGTAAAGGATATCGGGGGATTGAACCTCTATGCCTGGAATACAACGCTGTTTGTTGTGGCATCTATTATCGGATCGATACTCTCAGCGAGACTACTGAGTGCATCAGGCGCAAGAAATGCTTATTTGGTTGCGGCCCTGGTTTTTTTCATCGGCAGTTTATTTTGTACTTTCGCACCTACAATGGAAATCATGCTGATTGGGAGAGCCATTCAGGGGCTTGGAGGCGGATTTCTCTTTGCACTTTCCTATTCGATGATTAATCTGGTGTTTGCACAATCGCTTTGGCCACGAGCGATGGCATTAATTTCAGGAGTATGGGGGGTGTCAACTCTAATCGGGCCAGCTATTGGCGGCATTTTTGCTGAAATGAATGTGTGGCGTTATGCGTTTGGCATTATGTTGCCTATTACTTTGTTGTACGCCTTATTCACTTATCGGATTCTTCCCCAAAAACAGGTAGAGAATACAACGAAAACAGCTTTACCCGCTGTGCAGATTGTTCTGTTATCCGCTTCTGTACTCGCAGTTTCCTCAGGAAGTTTGTCACAAGATGTGCGTATCAATATTCTTGGCATTGTTACAGCAGTAATATTGGTATCCTTATTGGTTATCTATGAACCCCGAACTTCAGCAAAATTATTTCCAAAAAATGCGTTGAGTTGGCACTCTCCCCATCTAATCTTATTCGCGACTATATCACTTTTAGTGATAGGGTTAGCGGGTGATGTTTTTGTTCCCTATTTTCTGCAAATTCTGCACGGGCAATCTCCTTTAGTTTCTGGTTATATGGTTGCCACTGCGGCAATTGGTTGGACGATTGGGGAAATGCTCAGTGCTAGTTGGCAGGGTGAGAAAATTCGCTTTGCGATTGTAAGTGGTCCTGCTTTCATGTTTATTGGTATGTTGATATTGCTTGTAATGTTGCCCTATCAGTCAGCGGGAGAGTGGCAAATAATATTACCGATAATTTTTGGCTTGGGGCTATTTGGTTTTGGTGTCGGTTTTGGTTGGCCTCATTTGTTGACCCGCATTTTGCAGGTTTCCAGTGATACTGATAAAAACATTGTCGGCTCATCTATTACTACCGTTCAGCTATTTTCCACAGCATTTGGCTCTGCATTGGCTGGTATGGTCACCAACATATTTGGATTTTATCAGCCCGGCGGTATTGAGGGCGCCGTTTCTTCTTCCCATTGGTTATTTTTACTTTTCTCTATTGCACCAATATTGGCGTTATTGACTGCATGGAAATCAGCAAGGATTACAGTAGAACAGTCGTAAAATAGGCAAATAGTATAATCTGTGCATTGGCTTTCTATAGAAAACCAATGCATAAGAAATATTTGTTATTTGCAGTATGTCAGCCATATTTATTAAATTCTGGGCCACGCATTCAAAGTGTTGTTCTTTGTATATACTCTCTATTTTCAATGCTAAGAGAAACCTCAAATGGCAACGGACGAGTATGACGAATAAAAAGACCACACCCACACCTCATGATGCGGCTTTCAAAGGGTTCATGACTCAGATTGAAAACGCCAAAGATTTTTTTGACATTCATCTGCCGGAAAAAATTAAGCAACTGTGTGACATTAGCACATTAACGTTAACCAATTCTTCATTCATTGACCGACAGTTGCGTTCGAGAATGTCGGATGTCCTCTATTCGGTGCAAACGCAACAGGGGGATGGCTATATCTATGTCCTTGTTGAACACCAGTCCACTCCAGATAAAATGATGGCGTGGCGAATGATGCATTATGCGTTTATGGCCATGAATCAGCATCTGCAACAGGGAAATAAGGAACTGCCGTTGGTTGTGCCCGTTTTGTTTTACCACGGTGATAGTAGTCCTTATCCTTTCCAGCAGACCTGGACGCAATGCTTTTCGTTGCCAGAATTGGCGGAAGAGATGTACTTTAATCCGTTTCCGTTAGTTGATGTGACCGTAATTGATGATAACGAACTGGTGAATCATCGCAAAATCGCCGTGATGGAACTGGCGATGAAGCATAAAAATTTGCGGGAGGGGTTTAAGGTCGTGACCACGCTATTGGCACAGGCCCTTAAACACAATTATAATAGTGACAATGATGTGGTTACTATCCTTAATTACCTGTTTATCACGATGGATTCACCGCATTTTGAACAGGTGATCCAGCAACTGGTTGAACAGGCAGATAGTCATCAGGAGGTGATTATGAGTATTGCTCAACGATTACAGGAAAAAGGTCGGGAAGAAGGCATTCAACAAGGCATTCAACAAGGCATTTTACAAGGCCTCCAGCAAGGTAGGGAAGAAGGTCAACGTGAGGCGCGATTAGAAATGGCGCGTAGCCTGTTAAAAAACGGTGTCAGTATCGAACTAGTTATGGAAAGTACCGGCCTGAGCCGTGACGAACTGCTCTCCCTGCAATAACCCCTCATCTTTATTCCTTTTTCGTGTTCTCTTACCCGCGTTTTTCGGAGCGGGTAAGGACTATAATAATGGTATGAATTAGGATTGAGTTTGCAGTAAGTTATGTGCACCCTGTTGGCTCCATTGCATTTGCTGCGTTTTCTTTCACCATGCGCTTTGATATCACTTCATTGATTGTGGATTCAACAAATACGGAAGAAATTGGCTCTCCGTGCCGATACATTTCGCCATAACTAGGGAGCATTTTAAATCGTATATATGGCATATCGATAATTTCAACATTGAGAATTCAGTAGTTGAAGTTTTATCGGAGGCGAAACTCGGCAGGTTTTGTTGATAACTCACACAATGTATTGCTATTTGTATTATTTGAATAATTCAATTTAAACCAACTGCTTGAAATGGAATATTATCAGGACACGCGATACGAGGCTTCAGAAAGAAATCATTCGTATCGCGGTATCCATAGATCATCCGTTTAATGATTTTGATCCAGTTGTTTGTGCCCTTCATTGTTAATAAAGCAGGACAGACAAAGCACGATTGTTGCCAGAATCAGGCAATAAGCGATAATCGGCCAGGTAGTGGCATTGGATAAAAGTGTAATGGTGAACGTCCCAACTGCTCCTAACAGTAATCCCCCTAAGCAGAAATAGAGTGCTGTAACAGTACCAGCGATATGATCGAAGCCTCGAAGGGCGCCATTAGGTGCCACAGAAGCTCCAGTAGATATACCAACACCAACAAGCCACATTGGGATGATGAAGCCAAATACCGATTCAGGTATGAGTATCTCTCCAGCAGCCAGCAGCAGTGCTCCTACTATTAGGCAGCACATTCCCATCCGTAACATATTCAGACTTCCCCACCGAACAATCAAATCTCCTGCAATTCGTGAAGTCACCATCATTGCGATAGCCACAGTTGCAAATAGCAAACTGAAGGTAAGCTGTGATAATCCTTGTCGGCCCATCATTACCCAGGGTGCAGTCGAAAAGAAAACGAAGAAGCTGCCGAAACCTGCACTGTAGCAGAGTGTGTACAGCCAGAAAGTTAGGCGTTTTACAGGAAGAAGTAGTTGCGACCACTGTAAGCTTGTCGCCCGTTGCTGCCGGGTTTCTGGACAGAGTTTCCAGGCTGTAATAACAGCGACTACCATTGCACATCCTAGTAAACCAAAGATTGCACGCCACCCCAGCCAGGTGTTAATCAGTGCTCCGAGCAAAGGGCCTACTGCCGGAACCATGGCAAGCATAGAGCCGAGCAAGCCATAGATGATATTGCTTTCCTTCCGTCCCGAATAGATGTCGCGTACAGCCGCAAACATGGCTACGAGACATGCCGAAGCCCCAAAGGCTTGAATAACTCGGAGGCCCAAAAAAACTTCTGGTGATAAAGTTATGGCAAGGCCGAATGAAGCAACGATGTAAGCAATTCCACCACTAAGCAAAACAGGACGACGGCCGAACCGATCTGACAGCGGGCCAAATAGAAGCTGACCGACTCCTATTAGAACCAGGTATACCGTCAACGTTAGCTGGATCGTTCCTGTTTCGGCACCGAGTACATCGGCCATGAGAGGAACGACGGGCAGATACATATCCATACCCAGTGATGCCAGTAAATCGAATGGGGATAACAATAATATTGTGGCGGTAAGAGAATATCGCCAGGAAAAATTTTTTGAGTACACGAATCCATCTCCTAAAGTTAAGGAATTGACGGCGTGCTCATAGAATTGAGTGGTTCCTGAGAACGCCGCAACAACCGAAAAAACTATGGTTGCTGCGGCTTATCTATCTGTTTTGCGCTTCTTGAGAGTGCTCATATGTGGGTTATCCTGTAGTGAATTTGTATCGTAAGATCTTCATGCTGAGATGCAAAGAGTCTTAAATTACGGATGATACTCTATAGATAATTATTCAACATTTCTAACCATTTTGGCTTGATTGGAGAATTTATTTATTGAGTAGATAGTTTGAAGTCCCGCCATTACTGGGTTTGTTCTATTCAATATTTTCTAGGAATATACCCTTGGGTACACGCTAAATCGAGGTGTACCACTGGGATGATTGAAATGTGTGCAATCATGAAAGTCACATATTAGCGATGTGATTACTTTTTGAGTTTTTTCTTTGCTATCGTTTCTAATTGTTTGATGCTTTTCTCTGGTGATGGTAAATCCTCTGGCATTGTTCCACCCAACTCTTGGATCGTATCTCTTACTTTTCTTCCAACGTCAAAATGAGTCTGGTTTGCTTGTGTTTTGCTTTTTACGTTATCTCGTCTCAGCTTTTCCTCGGCTTGGGTTGCTCTAAACAAGTTAGCAGCAAGCTCTGTTGACCCCATGTGATCTAATATTCGCTGTGATTTTTTTAAGCTTTTTCGCTGGTGGTTCGCTGGTGGATTGCTTTCTGGTCTAGTCCACCGTATAAACCTTGGTAGCCGTGATTTTGGAAAATGGCAAAATCAATATTTGTTTCTACGCCTGCTCGCTGGGCTGTTTCAACTAACTGCTTGTTATGCTCTTTTAGCTCATTGCGCAGGAATAGCCGCTTTTCATCTTCTCGTAGTCTTTTAAATGTTGCATCATCTGCTAGCTCTTGCCGTCTAGTTTGAATCGCAAAATATGTCTGCCCTGCCGCTATCACTGGCTTGCTAGGATCGCCATTTTGTACAACGAGGTAGCAGGCATAGCGAGACAGTATTACATCCTTTAATTTTCTTTGTGCACCTGAGCCAATATTGACCATATCGAGGACATCCTCGAAATGGTCTTCAATATTGTGTCCGCTATGGGAGCAGGCCTCTTTAGCTCGTTCTAAAACAGGCGTGAAGTGACGGTACTCTTAATATTCAAGAAGCTTAGAAAGCTCTCTAGCCGACCAGAATTCGATACCAGATTCATCAATTCTTTTTATTTCTTCAAATGGCTGGTGGTGTTGCTCCATGTATCGAACCTCTCATATTTGTTAGTGGTATAGATTGATAATACGGATAGCTTACCTTTAGTGTAATTCAAATACTGTTATGCCATCCAAGAATAACCCTCTCCGTAATCTCACCGTGGCTATCGAACTACCGGAAAATCCTCGGTAGTTGAACCTCCGCATTATTTTGTTACCTTTCACTTTATTAATCATTTCCTTTGTCGTCATCTGATATCCCCACAATCAATGAAGTGAAGTCAATACACTAAACGTCCTGAGCTAATGACTGACGACGAATATCGCATTCAGTGAGATGAAATAGGTTGGTACGTTTAACGCTCTGAGCTATAGAGGTCGCGACGTATTGCGTCGGAACCTATTGAGATGACAGCCAACTGATAGCCCCGCCAGTAAGAAGCCTTTCCCGTAACAGTGATCACCTGACCTTTCTGTAACAGCATCACCGACAGCGCCATTTCATCAAAGCCCACGACACGCAGCGGGTAATCACTGCGCTTATCGCTCTGTACCTGCATGGTAGCGACTGCCATTACTTTCCCTGTCTGGCACTTGATGCGCTTGGGGGCAACGGTTATCTTTCCTGTGACCGTGGCTGCTGTAGCTTGTGAATTCTTTTGCTTTCTTCGTGCCATTTTCCACCACCTATAGATGATCTTGTTTTTTCTTCATGATGAAAATCAGTCAGTTAAATCACTGCGAACGTAATACGTATGGAGTCACTCAGTTACATTCAGCAAAAGGTATTGCGGAAATCACAATACCCAAGGTGGAATATCACACCTTAAAGATGGTCACGATTTTGACCATGTTGTTTTATAAGGATTTTACTATGACGGCTTAAACTCAAGCCCACCTGCGTTGTGATTTTCACAATAGAGACTTAGCAAATTTATTCGAAAATCACGCCCTAACGAAAAAAACACGAAATAACTGTACCATCTGTACCACTTGGAATATTTTACTTTTATATCAATCAATTAAGGTGGTACAGATACGAAAAATAACTGTCAATAACTGTGCCATATCTGTACCACGCTCACGGAAGCAATAACCAGTGGCAACCGTGGTGATCTTCATCATAGTTGGATAACTCGTTGATTTATCCGAGGTCCTCACTTTGGTTCTCAGAGAATACCTCTATGGTTACTTTATGTGCTGGACAAACACAATAAATGCATTGTGTTTCAACGTATTGCTTGGACATAAGGGGCTGGACAAAGCGACTTAACCCCTTGTTTCTGCCTCACTCTTTTGTGCTCCTCTTAAAGAGGTGTGCAAAGTTTGTGAGTCAATATCATTTATGCACAAAGTCATTTGCGAGTAACTATCAGTTACGTTCAAAGTTCGATTATCGGATATTGAATTTTGCATCGACGTTTTTCGTCGGCACAAATATTCATCATTTTGCATACCGATATTTTCAGTGCTCAAACTGAACCTCTTAAAGAGGGGCAGTTCTTGCTCTATGCAACGAGGTAACCAACCGACAATAAGTCTGGTGGTTAAAATACAAGCAGACTGCATATTTGCAGCTTGATTTAATATCAATGAGTTATCGTCAAAGTGGGCATTCCCACTTAAATGGGCTTTCAAATCCCAATTGGCGCGATCAGCCAAAAATTTGTCCTATTGGAACTGAGCCAAAGTGAGGACCTCGACTACAGGTTGGTATATTAAACTTACAAAGCTGCTTTAACCTACCTAACGAGGAAGAGCCTCCCATAACAAAATCTGTAATAGCGGCAATTAGCAGCATATTGATAGACTTGGTGGCAGCAATATCCCAAAAGACAGGCTTAGCCACAGAAACAGTAATGTGCAGAGATTGCAAACAAATTTCCAGCATTATTCCCACCATTATGAAATGAAACTGTTTTGACTTATACAGATCTCTATTAGTCATTAGTTTTTATTATAATGAAGTGATAAACACCAATCTTTGTATGGTGGAGCATGTGAAATAAAAAACTCTCGACTGTATCTATTCTTAATAATTGAAAATAATCTTAACAAAAAGAGCTTACTATGAATAAGAATAGCAAAAATTATATAAAATGGTGGTTGGAGCAGGAAAGATTAAGAATGAATAATGGAATCCCTGTGAAAATATCACTGGCAGGGATTAATTTATCTGTTATTCCTCAAGCATTTCTTCCATCCCCATTACAAACGCATTCTACACCATTACTTATAAAAAATATTAGGCATCATAATTTTATGGGGAAAAAAGTTCTTGATATAGGAACTGGTAGTGGTGTTCTTGCCATTTATTCTGCCCTAAATGGTGCATCTTTGATAATAGCAACAGATGTCGATGACCATATATTATATCATGCCAAAAATAATGCTTATCTGAATAAGATTACTGACATCCATTTTATGAATAGTAATCTCTTTGAGTCTGTCGAAGGTAAATATGATTATATATTTGCTAATGGGCCAATTTCTCCTGAGTTTTGGTCAGAAAAAAGCCTTTCAGGGCATACCATATCAAGTTACGGAGAAACTCTTCTTAGCCAGTATCGTAACTATCTGACAGATGAAGGGGTAATGTTTATGACCTTCGCAGAATTTGGCCCAATGAAGGCATTCTACAAAACATTTCAAAAGTATTCCGTTTTGTACAAAGAAAAAAGAGAGAAAAAATTTGGGATATGGTGGAGTTTTCATGAAATAAAAAAATAAAGGTCATTAACCGCTTCTATAAAAAATGTTGTCTTAACATAATATTATCCCAAAGCGATAAAAACTTGGCTTCCATATTATCTTTCCTTTCTTAAACAGAGTTCAGGTTGATTAGGATTTTCGGCTCACGGAGACTGTTGTGCTTTAATAAATTCGGACACTTTGGTAAAGGAATAGAATGACTTTAATTAAGGTGTCTTTATGAAACGAAAATCACCCCAAAAATTTACCGATAACTTTAAAAGAGAAGCGGTCAATCTGGTTGTTGAACAGGGCTATACAGTCCCACAGGCAACTGAAACCTTAGGTATTCCAACAAAACTCCTGTATACGTGGCGGAAACATTATGTTGAGCAATCTAAACTCGGTGCTTTAACCCCCGATGAGCGACAGGAGTTGTTGCAGCTTCGTAAAGAAAATAAACAGCTGAAAATGGAGAAGGAGATCTGAAAGAAGGCGAGCGC
>NZ_NIBS01000002.1 GCF_002632465.1 Xenorhabdus budapestensis
AGTTCCTCTTAATGAGGCATTGTTATGGGAGTAACAAACTATGTATTATCCTTATTTCCGTGGGAAACAATTTGAACTGTTGGCTATTAGAGATACTGCAAATGAAGACGTTAGGTATTTGAATTTATTGATCTCGGGGATACCTCATCATTAACATGTGACGATGAAGAATCATTATTATTTTCTCTCGACAAGACCGAGGAAATTATCAATGTAATTCGAAGGGAAATCGAGAAAAATAATTAACACCAGCCTCGCCAATGCGGGGCTTTTTATTACCTGAATAGAGGAAAGATTATGGAGTGGATTAAATGTAGTGATAGGTTGCCAGAATTAGAGGATGAATCAGTCCTTGTTTACTTTGGTAATGCTGAATACCCAACAACTGGGGCCATTGACGTGATTCATATTGAAGACGCTTTCGGAGACATTACTGCTGGTGTCGATGAAAAAGGTAATCAGCTCTGGACTAAATAGTATCTCAGCATAGGTATTACCCACTGGATGCCACTACCCCAACCACCGACAGGAGAATAACAATGGCTAAACACATTCACGCAGATTTAATTACTGAGTACAGACTAAAACCCCGCACTATCAGAATCGGGGAATATGATGTTCCTGAGCCAGCGAGAGAATCGTTGAAGTATGACCAAAAATATTTTTATCCTTGTTTGTCAGGTAAAACTATTTATAAATCTTCACTTTGGATTAATGGTGTAAATGACAGGTTGTTATTAAAGCGCGGGCTAATTCACTTAGAAAAAGATTCTGCCGAACTCCACGCCAAGGCGCTTATTTCCCTGACTAAACAAAAATGATTCCCGATAGTTTCTATTACTACTCACTCTTAATTAATAGCTCCTATAAATAAAAAAGGACAAAAAATGACAAATGAATTAGTCGTTATCGATCAGGCAACGGCACTGGATTTATTCACGGCGGATGACGGACGCAAAGTAAGCTACCTCAGTATCTGCTGCAAGAAAAAAGATGGTTCAGTCAATACATTTGGTTACAGTATGGTGCAGGCCATTATGGGATGTTGTGGCGTTCGTCAGATCACAAGCCACATGGTTTCAGTCAACAATATGATTGCACCCGAATTCACAGGCAAGCGAGTGGGATTGGTGCTACAAAAGGTACTCAGGACGAAAAATAACGGTGACGATACTTACGGCATGGATATCCGCATCCCGTTCTATCCTGATACTCGCCAGACCATCGCCGAAAAAGTAGAGGGGAAAACGGCTACCGCCATCGATAAAATGGTTGCAAATCTGAAAGATAGAGATGAACGGAAATCAGCCAGTTCTGGTTCTCAATTCTACGTTCAGCAGAATATCCCGTCTGCTGATTATGACGAGTTTGGCTCCCCATTCTAACGCCGCTCGGCAATCCAAACAGAACCTTCTAACCCACCCCATTAACTAACGCTACCTCAGTGGCGGGAGGATAATTGTGCATATCGAAACATCGGATGTCATAAAAATACAAATTACGGACGTACCGCGACATGACCCCATTCATGTTTATCTGGAGGATTACGGTAACAAGGCGGGACGAATAACAATTGCTGAATATGGTGAATCATGGACTGCATTCTGGTCATCGATGGGATGTTCACTATCTGATTTTATTCTCAAGGCTGATAACGGATACCTCACTGGATACCTAGACCACTCACTGAAAACTAAAATTCAAAAATACAAAAGGATGGACTCTCGTTTAAATGCCGTGAAAGAAGCGTTAAGGAGATTGCATGCACACACCGTGGAACCCCAACCCCAAAGCAATACAGCGGGTCAATGATCAACTGCCAATCCCGACTAAATGTCACTACTGTCACGGATTGGTCACCATAGCCCATCACGAAGAAGTGTTTGGGCGTATCCATAATAACAACAAATGGCCCTGGTTATATCTGTGTACCTCATGCGGTGCGCGAGTCGGTATGCACCCTTACACCGATATCCCATTGGGCTATTTGGCAGATAAGCAGACACGTATAGCAAGGAAAGACAGTAAGGAAAAATTTGAACGAATGCGACAAATCATAAACTGGGAACGCGCGGATGCGTACCGATGGTTAGCATGGCAACTGGGTATCAGTTTCAACAAGTGCCACTTCGGCTGGTTCGATATTGAAATGTGCGAGAAGGCAGCGAATATATGCAGGGGGATTAAGTGACCGCCTATTACAACGAGATAGACCCCTACGCAGCGCAATGGCTGAGAAATTTAATTGCAGCCGGACATATAGCACCCGGCGATGTTGATGAACGTTCAATAGAGGATGTGAAGCCTGATGACCTACGAAATTACACCCAATGCCACTTTTTCGCCGGAATTGGCGTCTGGAGTTTTGCACTCAGAAATGCCGGATGGCCTGATGATAAGCCAGTCTGGACGGGTTCCTGTCCATGCCAACCTTTCAGCGCGGCAGGCAAAGGAGCTGGGTTTACTGACGAGCGGCACTTATGGCCTGCATTCTTCCACCTCATCGAACAGTACAGACCTCGTGTTGTGTTTGGTGAACAGGTTGCAAGCAGGGACGGCCTTGCTTGGTTCGACCTTGTACACACTGACCTGGAAGGAACGAATTACTCCGTCGGGGCGACCGATATCTGCGCTGCGGGCATCGGTGCACCGCACATCAGGCAGCGCCTCTATTGGGTGGGCCACGCCAACAACCAGATGCCACAAGGACTGCGGAGATATGGAGAAATCGTTCATCAGGAAGGGTGGCAAGATTCGAAACGATACGCTCTATCGTCAAATGTGGCTACACACGTTTGGAATGAATGGAAACCCAACCAGGGAGCAGATGAGAAAATTAGAATTGTACCACCCAATTATGGCAAGGAAATTAATGGGACTTCCAATCGAGTGGGACGCCTCCGCGCCTATGGAAATGCCATTGTTGCGCCAGTCGCGGAAGAATTTATAAAAGCATATATGCAGGGGGTTTAAATGAGTAATTATTGTGTAAATTGCGGAACTAATAAACGCGGCAGTAAATATTGCCCCGGCTGTCAGGAAGAGGCCTATATCTATAACGAACAATATTGCAGCGTGAAGAAGATTATCATATCGAGTTCAGCGATGAATTTATGGATAAGCTTAAATATCAAGAACAAGAAGCTGATAGATTAGCAGTTAAAATTAAACATACAGGTGATGATAATGACTGATTCAGATTTATGCAGGAGGATTGGGTGATGATCGAATATGCAATAAAAGGAACTAATAATTTATTTGACCCAAAAGATAGGTATGAATTAGAAGATCCTGAATGGGATGAAAATTATCCTTATTTTTTAGCTGAGGAATGCGCAGAACACTATCTAGATTATTGTGATGGACAAGAGGATAGTTGGCCTATTGAGATAACAGTATTTAATAATGGTGAATCTCTGGGAACATTTAGTGTTGAATTGGATTACAGTCCTGATTTCAGAGCAACGAGGAAAAATAATGAGCAATGATGTGATTGAGTTAGCGAAAAAATTGCGCTCATCATTAGAAAATGAGCGTGAGTTAATAGGGGAATACCCAACTATATTTTTTGGTCACTATTTAATTAATGCAGAAAATATAGTGAAAATTTGTAGGGAAATAGAAAACCTACACAAGAAACTCGCTGAATATGAAAATATGGAGCCTGTGGCCTATATGATATTTGATGAGAATTTCAATGAACCTATGGCGTATAAGGACAATAAGGAAGAAGCGGAACAATCCTTATCATTTTATCGGCGGGTATGTTGTTGCAAGATAATCCCTCTCTACCGTCACCCAAACAAATAACGAGAATATAGCTATGAGACAAGTCCAAGCAATGACAACTTTAGTCTTAATTGATGGAGTAACTTATCAAATAGTGTTACCAAAAAATATTATTGCACTAAAAGCCAAACAAGCATTAATGATGGCTCAAGAGTTTGGTGGTGGCATTATTCCATGTGATTTTGCAAATATTAAACCTATGGAGGCTGATGGATTGCCATTCAATATAAGTAGCAACAAGGATATGGAGAATGAAAGCTGACTTCGGAGGTAGTAACACTCCACCCAAATTTAAAGATTTATGGCAAACTCCCCTCCCGTTATTTAAAGCACTCGACCTTGAATTTAGATTTACCCTTGATGCGGCTGCATCCGATCAAAACACTCTGTGCGCACATTATCTCACGGAACGAGATAATGCACTGGAGTCTGACTGGATAAGTCTCGGTGCTATTTGGTGTAATCCGCCTTATTCCAATATTAGGCCGTGGATAGAGAAAGCCGCTATCGAATGCCAAAAGCAATTACAACCAGTTGTGATGTTAGTTCCTTCTGATTTCTCTGTGGGCTGGTTTAAGTTAGCGCTGGAGACAGTTGATGAGGTCAGGATAATTACGGGAGGGAGAATTTCATTTATTCCAGCGGAACAGAAAATAATAGGCAAGAGTAATACAAAAGGCTCCAAGATTTTAATTTGGCGACCGTTCATTACTCCACGCAAATTAATAACCACTGTCGATAAAGAACACCTATTCAATATAGGCAATAACGAAATAAGGAAAATAGCGTGATAGTAACAATTGATATGACCAAACCGGAAGTACGCGAATATGTTAACAGTGATTATCCTGTCCCGGAATCTGAATACCAAGAACTCATCCGTGGTGACATCAAAACTATTCTGAAGCGATGGGGATTTCAGGGAATAAAACCGGAAGACGTCACTGTCAATATCCATGACTAACGAATTCGAGAACGCAAGGCGGAAGGTGGCAAGGGATTACACACAGCGAATCGTTCACCGCATGAGACAAAACTTTTACATTCACGAGGGCGTCTGCCCTCATCTGCCACCCGCACCCAAAGTGGCAGGCGTGAAGATAACACCCGTGAAGAATAACAAAAGCGTAAAACGAGGAAAAAAACAATGATCAGCATCGATAACGCACAGAATGAAATTGGGTTGCCCGGTCACATTGATGATGGGCGTGAGTGGACAGAGTGGTTATTGAAGAAGGCGGATGAGTCAGGTGTGAGCAATAAAAATGAAATAACAATGGGGATAGATGAACTACTCGAGAATGAAAAAGCACTACATATTGTAGCTAAATCCCTTGGGTACTCAAAGAAGCAATTTATTGAAGAATTATGCAGAGCACAATCGGAGGGGCTTCAATATATTAAATTTGAATATGACGAGGTGAGCAATGATCAATAACTCATTCCACCTGACACAAATCATCGCCTCGGTCTGGGGCGATCCTGCTGATATCACCCATGCAGTCTGGCAGGCTGGATACCGTAAGCCAGAACGGAAGGAAGAAGACATTGCTGCACTGGTTATCGACGTAATGAAACTGAACAGCATTATTTTTGATGCGACATGGGAAGGAAAAGCAACACCGGCGAAAGTGGCCAAGGTGATTTTGGGGAAAGGGTATCGGAAAGGGGATAAATAATGAGTCAATCACCTTATATCAAAACAAAGGAACTGGCAGACCGATATGATGTAAAGCCGCATACGATAAGATTGTGGTGCGGTAATGGGAAGCAAAAGCGAGAAGGCTTCCCAAAACCCAAATTTAAATCTGACCAGCTTAACTTCCTTCGGCAAGATATTTTTGACTGGGAGAACGGGAAACAATTTTAGTCAGCTTTTCCCACCAGAGTTCGTATGCCTCTCTCTGTTCGCTTAGGTAGGTGTGCTTATCGTACACCTGCCATACTCCGGGTAATTTATGTCCTACCATAATTTCAGCCACATGCGGTGCGGTTAATTCAGATACACCAGTCCGCATAGTTCTACGCAGATCGTGAATTGACCAATGCTCACAATCAGGTGAATAAAGGGCCATTTTTTTATTAAGAGCTTCTACCATGTTGCAATGTGTTCCTTGTGTTAGAGGTTCCCCTCGGCGTACAGTAAACAGATATTCACTCTCATGATTTAATTTTTTCGCCTGCTCAATCAATTCTTTTGCTGCCGGGATAATCGGCCTGATGATAGGCTTCTTGGATTTTCTGCCTGTTTTGTGATTTAAGGGTGGAACAACCCAAATATCTTTTTCATAATCAAAATCATTAACTTTAGCTTTTAGCAGTTCACCAATGCGGCACCCAAACAAAAGGCACAGTTTTATTATTAACGCGTTTCGCGGGTTATAATCAGGCGCATTGATAACATTAAAGAGAAGCACCAGCTCTTCTTCGTCTAATGCCCTTTCGCTCATATCAGCATTTAAACCAATATCAGTTTTAGTGTCTTTTCCTCCGAGATCACCTGTTATTACGTCAGATAATGGAGTGAGACTGGTCATTCCTCGCCTGACAGCCCACCGATGCGCAGTCTTAGAATAAATCAAGATGCGAGCACCAATTGAGCGCGCTTGTTTGGTAACGTCTTCAATTAAGGAAAGCCAAACATGCAATGTCACCTCATCATGAGGCAGCTTGCCGATTTTAGGGAAAACGTAAATTTCGAAAGATCGCAATATCTCATCCGCTTTAACTTTTGAACCCCGCATTGTCTTTTCCCACCACTCACGAAGCAGCCCCTCTACAGTAACCGCACTTAAGGCAGACTCTTTACGAACACGCTTAACTATCTTAGGATTACGGAGTTGTTCCAATTCCCCACGATAGAAAAGCACTGAGTCACGGGCATCTTTTAGGCTCGTTGCCGGGTAGGTTCCTATGTCAATCCGATCCCCCTTGCCGTTCCAGCGATATCTAAATTGGAATATGATTTTTCCTTTAGGCGTGACACGGACAGATAAGCCATCCCTGTCTGATTTAGTCGTGATTTTTTCTTGGGGCTTACCACTGGCAGAGCGGAGCCATGAGTCGGTAATTGCCATATCATTTTTCCTCAAAAAAATAACATAGCTTTAATGTAGTTCATGTACACCGTAATGTACATTTTTTTCATGACACTAAATGAATCGCTGTGACTATTTATGATTAAGTAAAGCAAAAAATAAATTAAATTATGATATAAATCAAATAATTAATTTAAAATAGATGACTATTCCTGATCATCAATGATTAAAAATGATTAAGTAAATGTATTTCATTTATAAGTGCCCTTTGAATAGTGAAAAACTTACCTTTAAAGTAAGGCAGATAGCATTTCACCTTGATATTGTTTCTCGACCTTGGCTAGATCAGGCAAAGACTCGCCAGAAAAACAATCACGATTAACGCACTACAGGCAGTCAATAATCCCAATTTCAGATCTGTATCCATAAACCATCCTCACCATGAAAATTAAGACTCAGGCTCAGCGACACCATAAATTTTGACTGGTTATTTACCTCAGAGGTTAAAAAACCATACTGTGGTATTTAATGCATATACTTTATAGCATTGATTACTACTTTCACTTTTGCGCTAGATCAGACAAAATTCAGGGTTTATCGCTAAATTATTGTCAGTTATCTTCCTATATATAAATATAACACTGGCAAATGATTAACAAAGATCTATATCCAGATGAAGGGTATACAAATTTAGACCTAAGGTCAGGAGTCCTTTTTATCATGGCAACGATTAAAGATGTGGCCAAACGCGCTGGTGTTTCAACCACAACCGTATCCCATGTTATCAATAAAACCCGTTTCGTCGCCGAAGATACAAAGACCACAGTATGGGCTGCCATTAAGGAACTGAATTATTCCCCCAGTGCTGTTGCCCGTAGCTTAAAGGTTAATCACACCAAATCTATCGGACTACTGGCAACATCAAGTGAAGCGCCTTATTTTGCTGAAATCATTGAGTCTGTCGAAAATAGTTGTTATAGCAAAGGCTATACTTTGATTTTATGTAATTCCCATAACAATCTCGACAAACAAAAAGCTTATCTCTCTATGCTGGCGCAAAAACGCGTAGATGGTTTACTGGTTATGTGTTCTGAATATCCTCAACAACTGTTGGGAATGCTGGAAGACTATCGCAACATTCCCATGGTAGTCATGGATTGGGGAGAGTCCAGAGGAGATTTCACTGATGCAATTATCGATAATGCCTTCCATGGTGGTTATTTGGCCGGCCGATATCTTATTGAACGTGGTCACCGTGATATTGCTGCTATTCCCGGATCATTGGCCAGAAATACTGGAGGCGGACGTCATCAAGGTTTCCTCAAGGCACTAAAAGAAGCAAATATCACTATTCGGGAAGAATGGATTGTTCAGGGGGATTTTGAACCCGAATCCGGATATCAGGCGATGTATAAAATCTTAAGCCAAAAACACCGCCCTACGGCCGTATTTTGTGGAGGAGATGTGATGGCAATGGGGGCGATCTGTGCTGCTGACGAGATGGGGTTACGCGTTCCACAAGATATTTCTGTCATTGGTTATGACAATATTCGCAATGCCCGTTATTTCACACCAGCGCTGACAACGATTCATCAACCTAAAGAGCGTCTAGGACAGATGGCTTTTTCCACGTTACTTGATAGGATCATTAATAAACGTCAAGATGCACAAACTATCGAAGTCCATCCGCGTCTTGTTGAGCGTCGCTCTGTTGCAGATGGCCCTTTCATTGATTATCGTCGTTAACGATTAATCCTCTTGTAGCCATTCAGTATTGAGTGTTGCACTATCTCCAAGATAATCAAGCAACCAGCTTAATGCAGGTGAATGGCTTTTTTGCGACCATGTCAGGCAACATGGGCTATCAGGTAATGGTTGCTCAAGTTCAAGCAAACTGAGTTTTCCTTGACGAATAAGCGGCAAAGCACGATGTTTGGGCACCATTCCCACACACAGCCCCTCCATCAGGCAAGCCAACCCGGCATTCCAATCAGGGACAACTAACCGCCGTTGATTATCCAAAGTCCATGTATTACGCTTGGGTAAATTACGTGAAGTATCTTCAAGGCACAAGCTAGGGTAAGCCCTCAATTGATCATCATTTAATCTTTCTATTATAACGGTCAACTCATGCCCAGGACTGGCAACACATAGCCACGGCATGAACCCCATGTCCCTGAAACTATATCGCTCCCCGACTGGAGAGGCGCGTGTGGCACCAATAGCAACATCAACGCGCCCATCTACCAGCGCATCCCATACCCCATTAAAAACTTCAGGGTAAATAAATAACTCAATATCCGGAAAATGGCGGTAAAAATCCAGAATAAGCTGGCGTGTCCGTTCTGGTTTCACCACTTGATCAACAGCAATACTAAGCTGCCCACGCCAACCGTTAGCCACCTGCTGACATTGATGACGAGTATGATGCATTTTTTTGATAACAGAACGCGCTTCCTTTACAAAGATAGCCCCTGCCTCGGTTAATTCCACATCGCGATGACGACGTTCAAATAGGGGAACTGCCAACCATTCTTCAAGTTGTTTTATTGTATAACTAATGGCAGAAGGTACGCGGTGAAGCTCTGACGCAGCCGCACTGAAACTTCCTGTTCTGGCCACAGCATCAACAACTTCCAAAGAATATTCAGACCACATATTTCTTCCTTTTAATTTTTTTCACAGCATTATGCAAATAATACCGTTTCACAAGTAAAAATTACGCCATATAAAATAAACCGTATATTTTCTTATCAATTATCACATCAATTTATTGACACAATGACAACAAATAAAAATTCCATGCCATTTATGTTTTATCTCGCTGGCCTAAGTATGCTTGGCTACTTAGCCATTGATATGTATCTACCCGCTTTTGATGCTATGGCGAAAGACTTAGGTGCATCAGAAGGGGCTATTAGTGCAAGCCTCAGCGTTTTTCTTGCTGGTTTTGCTGTTGCCCAGCTTTTATGGGGACAACTGTCTGATCGCCTAGGAAGAAAACCTGTTCTGCTTATCGGCTTATCTCTGTTTTGTCTTAGCTGTTTAGGAATGCTTTGGATAACAGATGCAACTCAATTACTTATTCTGCGATTTATTCAGGCTGTGGGTGTCTGTTCTGCTGCTGTTTCCTGGCAAGCTTTAGTCGTTGATAGATATAACGCTGAACGCACAAAACGCGTTTTTGCCATGATTATGCCGCTGGTTGCACTTTCCCCTGCCCTTGCCCCTTTACTCGGTGCATGGTTATTGTCACATACAGGTTGGAGAACTATTTTTCTTGTTTTAATGGCTGTAACACTAGTTTTGCTTGTACCAACATTTTTACTGGCTAGTAAACGTGCACCTATTGACACCAATATCAATGAAAATAAAATTTCTTTCTTCACCTTATTGAAGTCTTCAACTTTCAGCGGAAATGTGTTGATTTATGCTTCCTGTAGTGCTGGTTTTTTTGCCTGGCTAACGGGTTCACCAATGATTTTGATCAATATGGGTTATGATGCCACAGATATTGGCTTAAGCTATATTCCACAAACTTTGGCATTTATGCTCGGTGGGTATGGTTGCCGTCTTTTATTGGAAAAAATCAAAAGTGAAACCATATTTCCAATTTTGCTGGTAGGTTATGCTGTAAGCATGGCACTCATCTATTTAATTGCCCTAATTTATCCTTCTTTCATGCTTATTCTTGTTCCTTTCTGTTTTATGGCCGTCATGAATGGTGCTTCTTACCCTATTGCTGTAGCAAATGCACTTTCTGTTTATCCCAAAGACGGTGGTAAAGCGGCTGCATTACAAAATGCTTTACAATTGGGTCTTTGCTTTATTGCCAGCATGCTTGTTGCTATGTTCATAAAAGACCCTCTTCTGTCTACCACAACAGTGATGGTTTCTACTATTATCCCAATGATAATAGGCTATTCTTTACAAAAGAAAGAAGTAAACAATGGTCATTAGTTATAAATTAAAAAATTACCCCCAAAGATAATAACTAAGAATATTATCATCTAAAGGCCATACCATAATATGGCCTTTAGATTATTGTTTAAATATTATTTCACTCATATACTCATACAGATTCATTATTCTAAAAAACTCGGAATTTGAGGTTTCTAAGGGCAATGAAGCTCTCTTTCATTTCAGGATGAATCGGCATTCTGTGCCTTTGAAACATTTTCTGCTTAATTTCAAGTCAATCCATTTTTGTTTTAGGATAATAAACAATCTATCACAAAGATATACCTCAAAATTCCATCAAACAAATGTTGGAGAGTCTATGAGTTCATCTTTCGTTGAAGGAAAAAAAACAATTACTGACCAGTGGCATAGGATCGCCAATGACTTGCTTCAAGAAGCTGGTGTTGAAATCAACGGTAAACGTCCTTTTGATATACAAGTCAAAAACCCTGATTTTTATAAAAGAGTGTTAAAACAAGGCTCTTTGGGATTAGGTGAAAGTTATATGGATGGTTGGTGGGATTGTGAACGTTTGGACATTTTCTTTTATAAAATTTTAAGAGTGGGTCTGGAACACAGAATCCCTAAAAATATCAAAGACATTCTGAAGATTATTACCTCCCGCGTATTTAATTTACAATCTACCAAGCGAGCTTGGATTGTGGGTAAAGAGCATTATGATTTAGGTAATGACCTATTCACGTTCATGCTTGATCCCTATATGCAATATTCCTGTGGTTACTGGAAAGATGCAAATACTCTGGAAGAAGCTCAATCTAATAAACTCCAGTTAATTTGCGAAAAACTACAGTTATCACCGGGCATGACTCTTTTGGATATCGGATGTGGATGGGGTGGGCTGGCCGCCTATGCTGCCAAACACTATGATGCCTCCGTCACTGGCGTTACCATTTCGGTAGAGCAACAGAAATACGCCCAAGACCGCTGTAAGGATCTGGATGTTAAAATTATCCTTGAAGATTATCGTAACCTGAATCTCCAGTTTGACAGAATTGTTTCCGTTGGCATGTTTGAACACGTTGGTCATAAAAATTACGCCAATTATTTCGATATAGTCCGTAAAAACCTGAAACCTGATGGGTTGTTCTTACTTCATACTATTGGTTCCAATCGAGATAAAGTAAGTGTCGATACATGGATCAGTAAATATATTTTCCCTAATGGCTACTTACCATCAATTGCAAGGATCGCCAAAGCCAGCACAGGAAAGTTCGTTATGGAAGATTGGCACAACTTTGGGGCTGATTATGATCGTACCCTGATGGCATGGTATGAGCGTTTTATCGCAAACTGGAGTAAGATAGAAAATAACTACAGCCCTCGTTTCAAACGGATGTTCAGCTATTATCTGAATGCCTGCGCTGGCGCATTCCGTGCCAGAGATATTCAACTATGGCAAGTCATGTTCAGCCCGCATGGAATTGAAAATGGACTGAGAGTTCCTCGATGATATTGTTTACAACAGCTTTCTAAGGCTGCTGAAAAGCTACAGTGAACATCTCTGTAGCTTTTTTCATTAATATTTTTTATTAATATAAGTAACGTTAACTACTCTTCCAATTGGGATAATACTCTTTCCTGTTCTTTTTGCGCCATGAACCGTTCAACAGTATCTACAATTGCTTGTGTTTGCGGGTCAATTTCAATATTTACTTTTTGATCAATGCGTTTTTTGCCCAGTGTCGTACGTTCCAACGTTTCAGGAATCAAATGAACACAGAAACGATTATTCACGACATCTCCAATCGTTAGGCTGATCCCATCAATACCAATAAAACCTTTATGCAGGATATATTTCATTAACTGCTTATCATAAATACGGAACCATATTTCATGGTTATTTTCCGCAGTAAAAATTTTAGCAATTTCAGCCGTTGTAATGACATGACCGGACATCAAATGCCCACCAATTTCATCACCAAATTTTGCAGCCCTTTCCAAATTAACTAAATCGCCAATCTTAAGCTCGCCGAGATTAGTCAAGCGCAGTGTCTCTTTCATCAAATCGAAACTAATCAAATCGCCATCTATTTTAGTGACAGTCAAACAACAGCCATTATGGGAAACGGAAGCCCCCGTTTCAATTTCAGATAATAATTCAGCCGGAAATTTAACTACATGAGTCCGAAAGTGTATTTTTTCTTCAATAGCAACTATAGGCGCTTTTACCTGGACGATGCCTGTAAACATGGGAAACCTCTTTTATCGTTTTGCATGATAAGTTAGTGTAACGCACTCATCTCTTTTAGACACTATTCCGGTTGAGAGTTATCTTCGATTTGGCATAAATATCGTGCAACGATTGGCTTAATAAAATGAGTCCTATACAATACTTGAGTTAACAAGAGATTACTTTTCAAACAACTTCTTTTGCTCGCAAAAATGTTTCTTGTTCTTCTAATTAATTTTTAATCAAAAAAGGTGTAGTACGTGCAGAAATATTTAAATGAAGCGCGTAGTTTGCTCGCTCTGGGGATCCCCGTCATCATCGCTCAATTTTCACAAACTGCGATGGGTTTCGTAGATACAGTTATGGCTGGTAAAGCTGGCACAATCGAGATGTCAGCGGTTGCTATCGGGACATCAATCTGGCTGCCGACGATTCTGTTTGGTCAAGGCTTGTTGATGGCTTTAACACCAATCGTTGCACATATGAATGGCTCAGGCCAGAGAAAAAATGTCGCAAGTCAAATTCAACAAGGTTTTTGGCTAGCAACGCTCCTCGCTATTTTCATTATTACAATATTGTATAACTGCCGTTTCATTATAGAAGCGCAACATAATGTGGATCCTATCCTGGCACAAAAAGCTGTAGATTTTATTCACGCTATTATGTGGGGAACGCCTGGTTGCCTGTACTATCAGGTTTTACGCAGTCAGTGTGAAGGGCTGTCAAAAACCAAACCAGCAATGGTTATTGGTATTTTAGGATTATTGGTTAATATCCCCGTCAACTACATTTTCATTTACGGTAAATTCGGTGCACCGGAACTTGGTGGTGTGGGTTGTGGTGTTGCAACAGCAGCCGTTTACTGGGTAATGTTCCTGTTACTGCTTGCATATGTCAAACACTCACCTTCTCAGAAAGATATCCATACATTTGACAATTTTGCCCGTCCTAACTGGCATGCTCAAAAACGCATTACTTTGCTTGGTTTACCTATCGCTCTGGCTATGTTCTTTGAGGTTACATTATTTGCTGTTGTATCCCTACTGGTCTCCCCTCTCGGCGTAATTGCCGTTGCAGGACATCAAATTTCTCTCAATTTCAGCTCACTGATGTTTATGTTCCCGTTGTCATTTGGCATAGCGGCAACTATCCGTGTAGGTTATAACTTAGGACAGGAATCAACTGAAGGCGCCAAAATATCAGCTTATACCAGTCTTGTTGTTGGCTTGGTAATTGCTTGTATAACAGCAACCTTCACGATTCTATTCCGTGAACCAATTGCAATAATGTATAACAATAATCCTGAAGTTGTCACTTTGGCATCTCATTTGATGCTGTTTGCTGCTATCTATCAGCTTTCAGATTCAGTTCAGGTGATTGGCTCCGGGGTATTGCGCGGGTATAAAGATACGCGTTCCATTTTCTTTATTACTTTCATCGCATATTGGGGTTTCGGATTACCTAGTGGTTATATACTGGCATTGACCAACTATGTTACTGAGCCGATGGGGCCACAAGGTTTCTGGATTGGGTTTATTATCGGGTTAACTGTAGCTGCGATCATGATGGGCAGCCGGATTTGGTGGTTACAAAAGCAGCCTGATTATACTGTTCTGGCACATTCTACTCGTTAATTCAGTACATTAGATTATCATCTAAAGGGGAAAAAGTTGTAAATTCACACTGATAGATGTAAATGCGAGCAATCGAGCACGAATTTGCATTTTTCCCCTTGCCAGACAGCTCAGTGATCGTTAATATTCGTCCCCGTTGTCAGCCACAGAAATTTAGATTGCGTCCGTAGCTCAGTTGGTTAGAGCACCACCTTGACATGGTGGGGGTCGGTGGTTCGAGTCCACTCGGACGCACCAAATATCCGGTTGACAAAAAATTCATTTTTATGTGCGTCCGTAGCTCAGTTGGTTAGAGCACCACCTTGACATGGTGGGGGTCGGTGGTTCGAGTCCACTCGGACGCACCATATCTTTATAGTTTTTCTTTATTTTTTCGTTTTTAACTCTCTTCATTTCTAATCTGGTTATCCCGATGATTAGTTGTCATAAAATTGGTACTGGTTGTCCCATACTTATCCTCATACCTAACCGAAATAACAAATATTCGATTCGATACTATCGTGCAACAACTTACTGATTTTTCTAGCGTGTGCGTGAATATTTTTTATTCCTGTAACATAAATCTTTTCGAGAACTATTTTTTTAATTCATTTCACAGAAATTAACCTCTATAATACGCATTGTCATATGTTGAATGGTTTCAGCCAATTGATTTACCGAACTCAGAAAAAGTTACAGATGATTAATCGTTCCAAGTCCACATGTCCATACATGCCTGGCTTCATGAAAAACAACCATTTGACACTTTCTGCCACCCGTTTTCCATTATGTTGCGCAACTAAAAATGCCAAATTACAAAGCCAGATGATGCTAGCTTATAATGTCAATGGTTGGTGATTCACTTTTTTTAATTCATAAAAACCAGTAGATAGATTGTCATGAAAAAAACTAAAATTGTTTGTACTATCGGGCCGAAAACTGAATCCGAAGAAAAACTAACCGAATTGCTTAACTCAGGCATGAATGTTATGCGCCTGAATTTTTCTCACGGCAACTACGAAGAGCATGGCCAACGCATTAAAAATCTTCGTGCAGTTACTGCCAAAACCGGCAAAAAAGCAGCTATCTTACTGGATACTAAAGGCCCTGAAATCCGAACCATGAAGCTGGAAGGTGGTAATGATGTTTCTCTGACGGCAGGTCAGACTTTCACCTTCACAACAGATCAATCCGTCATCGGTAATAAAGAATGTGTTGCCGTAACCTATTCAGGTTTACCAGCGGATTTATCTGTGGACAATACAGTATTGATTGACGATGGCCTGATTGCCATGACAGTAAAAGATATCACCGAAACTGAAGTCATTTGTGAAGTGTTAAATAACGGTGAGTTAGGTGAAAACAAAGGCGTCAATCTGCCAAATGTTTCTATCAACCTGCCTGCACTGGCAGGAAAAGACAAGCAAGACCTTATCTTTGGTTGTGAGCAACGTGTTGATTTTATTGCAGCGTCTTTCATTCGTAAGCGTTCTGATGTTCTGGAAATCCGCGAACACTTAAAATCCCACGGTGGCGAACACATCCAAATCATTTCCAAAATTGAAAATCAGGAAGGTCTGAATAATTTTGATGAAATTCTGGAAGCTTCAGACGGTATCATGGTTGCCCGTGGTGATTTGGGTGTTGAGATCCCCGTAGAAGAAGTGATTTTCGCGCAGAAAATGATGATAGAAAAATGTAATTCTGCACGCAAAGTTGTCATCACTGCGACTCAAATGCTGGATTCCATGATCAAAAATCCACGCCCTACCCGCGCTGAAGCAGGCGACGTTGCCAATGCAATCTTGGATGGTACTGACGCAGTGATGCTTTCCGGCGAAAGTGCAAAAGGGAAATACCCTGTTGAAGCGGTCTCCATTATGGCAACTATCTGTGAACGTACAGATCGTGTCATGGGTAGTCGAATCGAAAATACTAAAACGCAGAAGTTGCGTGTTACCGAAGCGGTTTGCCGTGGTGCGGTAGAAATTGCTGAAAAATTGCAAGCACCTCTGATTGTTGTAGCGACTTATGGTGGTAAATCTGCAAGATCTATCCGTAAATACTTCCCTAATGCCCCTATTCTTGCACTGACTACCAATGAAATTACCGCTCGTCAATTGTTGCTGGTCAAAGGTGTCTCTACGCAAGTTGTCAAAGAAATTGCTTCTACCGATGATTTCTACCGTATTGGTAAAGAAGCTGCATTGGCCAGCGGTATGGCAAGCAAAGGAGAGATAGTTGTAATGGTATCCGGTGCATTAGTACCAAGTGGTACAACAAATACTTCTTCTGTTCATGTACTGTAATTATTTTTGAACACAAGACAAGCTGCCCAATTAATGAGCAGCTTGTCAAGCAAAAATAACTCCTGCCTTTTAGCCACACCTCAATAATAAACAAACGTTCACACTGAAATAATCCAAAACACTGAGCATAAAAAACACTCCGTTTATTTTAAAATCATTTATAATAATATTGGTTATAATAAAATCTCATTAGATTAATTTTCAGATACTGGTAGATAATTATTTGATATATTAGAAAAAATAGGCCGTTC
Source organism: Xenorhabdus budapestensis (assembly GCF_002632465.1). GTDB lineage: Bacteria > Pseudomonadota > Gammaproteobacteria > Enterobacterales > Enterobacteriaceae > Xenorhabdus > Xenorhabdus budapestensis. The sequence goes on from NZ_NIBS01000002.1 coordinate 17,152, forward strand.
TGGTTTATTTCATTCAAGCAGTGAAAACTGGAAGATACATCACGTATTGTTTGAGATTTTTCTGATTTAATTACTCATCGCACTATCGTTTTATTGCGATTATCTAAAAATTATTAACTTATTTTAGAATAAAAAACAGTAGAATTTGTTTCTCCCGACAAAAAATTATTCTCTTTCCAAAAAAGTTTGTGTAATAATTAGATAGCTACTTGGGGATTAACTTAATCTAGAGGGTATTGTGATGAATCGTACTAAAGTTGTACTTGGCGCAGTAATTCTTGCTTCTACTATGTTAGCGGGTTGTACAAGCCCGCCTAAAGTTGACCAGCTTTCCTCTCAGGTTCAAACTCTGGGTTCAAAAGTTGACCAACTGAGCAATGAGGTTAGCTCAATGCATTCTGATGTACAAACAGCTAGAGACGAAGCCGCTCGTGCGAATCAACGTCTTGATAACCAAGTTCGTTCCTACAAAAAATAAATTTGTAGTATATTCAAGAATGGCGTACTTACAAAAGTACGCCATTCTTTATGTTCCCAATTCACTATCTCAGTTAGGATTTAGTTTGATAGATTGGAGCAGGCTGGCTCAACGGTGGTAATTTAATGGGCTGAATATTGAGAGTCGCTTCTTCATGTTCTCCCATCAGCCTTGGGGACTCTTTTTTCTGCTTACCGGATGAAATAATTCCCTTATTGACTACCACAGGCATACCAGAACGACGAATTATTGCCTGATCTACCAAAACAGCATTCGTATTACTATTCTCAATAAATTTTAATAACCCTTCTGTACGCTTAATTGGTATTGTTTGAGGATCATCAGCATCTGTCTTTGAAAGTGGTTGATGAACCTCAACATAGCGTTTGCCATCTGGTTCTACCACATATTTGATTGGTTCATTAATAATCTGAACACGGGTTCCCTTCGGAACGTTGTAGAATAGTGCCTCAATGTCATCAGAGCGCAAACGGATACAACCCGAACTGACTCGCATGCCAATACCAAAATTCGCATTAGTACCATGTATCAGATATTCTCCACGCCCTGCTGCCAAACGCAGAGCAAAATCACCCATTGGGTTATCCGGGCCTGCGGGTATTACCGCTGGCAAGATAATACCGCGACTTGCATAATCTCTACGGATATTAGCAGTAGGTGTCCATGTCGGATGTTTGATTAACTGACTAACTGATGTCGTCATTGTTGGTGTATTGCGCCCAAGCTGCCCAATTCCAATTGGATAAACAATGACATGATCCTTTCCTTTTGGATAATAATAGAGTCTCAGCTCAGCCAGGTTAATGACAATCCCCTGACGGGGGGCATTAGGAAGCAACATCTGTGACGGAATAGTGAGTTTTGTACCGGGTTTGGGTAAATAAGGGTCAACATCAGGATTGGCTTCCAACATAGCCAGCAAACCTATTTGGTATTTGGTGGCAATGGTTTCCAACGGGAGACCATCATCAGGTACAACATAGATGGAGTTCTCACCAATCAGGCGACTGTTAGCAGGTGGTAGTGGATATTCCACTGCATAAGCTAGATTAGCTGCCCCGCAGAACGATAACATGCCGATCAAGAAAGTACTGATAAAAGTCAAAAATCGCTTCATACACACTTCCTCAATGTTATTTGAATGCCAGTGGTTAATTAATAGTCTATTCTGGGAGACTATTCTATTCCCTTTGCCACAATCAAAGCTAAATTTGAACAGTATTCAGACTACAACGCATCTTACAACTGATGGCAATGTAATTACACTAGACTAACATATCAATAGTCAAAATCTGACGTAAAACAGGCTATGTGTTATTTTCTGCCATATTCAGAATGAATTAGCTGAAACCAACCAAATAATCAGATAAACCCAAAAAGTTCCTGCCAACAAATATCAACAGGAACTTAAGCTAATCAATTTACGCTATAATTATTTGAATATTAATCTAAAATAGCTGTAGTCAGGCGGGATGTACAACATAATTGCTGTTGTCCGTTATAGATATCAATTTGCCAGACCTGATGAGTACGCCCAAGATGGATTGGTTTGCAGATCCCTTTAACTATTCCCCCGCGCACGGCTTTGATATGGTTGGCATTAATTTCTACCCCTACAACTTTCTGCTCTCCTTCAGAACAGAGATAACCGGCAAAGGAACCCAGAGTCTCAGCTAATACCACTGATGCTCCACCATGCAAAATACCAAATGGTTGTTTGGTTCGTTGGTCAACAGGCATTGTTCCCTCAATGAAATCATCTCCAAGCTGGGTAATTTCTATTCCGATATGCTTCAAGATACAATCAATACCAAATTGATTTAACATGTTTACATCTGGATGACGTTTCCAAATCACTGCATTATCTCCAATAAAGCTTGTAATGGGTGTTTAAGTACTTTTCCTTCTATGCGCTTCACCTGACTACGGCATGAATATCCAGTACTGAGGCAATGTTCCAAAGCCAGATTATTCAGTACAGACGCCCATGAAAGTTTGTAAATGCCAATCGAATTATCAAAGTTCTTTTTCTCATGACCATATGTGCCTGCCATACCACAACACCCCACATTGAGGTTGTTTAACTTGCAGCCAAAATGGTGAAAAATATCAATCCATTGTGTACCGCTATTAGGTAACGCTGTCACTTCGGTACAATGTCCCAATAAATACCAATCATGACTGAATGCTACATCGTTACGTTTTTCTTTTGAGGCAATTTCCGGCAACACATTCACCAGCCATTCGTGAACCAATTGAACGTTAAAATTTCCTCTCCGTTCGCCCAGAATATCTTTGTATTCATCCCGGTAACATAGAACGAAAGCAGGATCAACACCCACCATAGGAATATCCAGTTGTGCTACCCGGTTCAGGAAATCAGCCGTTTTCCTGGCAGTTTTGGCAAATTTATTTAAAAATCCTTTAACATGTTGTGCTTTCCCATTAGGAGAAAATGGTAACAACACTGGCTGATATCCGAGCTTTTCGACCAGCCGCACAAAATCAGTGACAACTTTTGCATCGTGATAACTGGTGAAAGGATCCTGGACGATAAGTACATGCTGCTTACGCTGGGTTGGAGATAACGTTTCGAGCTGTTCTAATGTCGTCCGGGCTGCATAATGACTTACGAATTGCTGCTGTAATGTCGGATAGGAAAGCTGTGGCAAATCAACCATACCAATAGTATGTTGACTGAGTTTTTGTAGCCATGGCTGCCGCAAGAAAAAGTTAAATACCCGAGGAGCCTTTGCCATTAACGGGGTACTGCTTTCAACATTGGCAACAATATGATCACGCAACGGGCGTAAATAACGGCTGTGATACAGAGCCAAAAACCGGGAGCGAAATGATGGTACATCAATCTTAATCGGGCATTGTGTTGAACAGGCTTTACATGCCAGACAACCCGACATCGCCTCTTTTACTTCATGGGAAAAATCATACTCTCCCCGCCATGCTTTCCAGCTATGACGCGTTTTCTCAATCAATCCACGCAAGCTTACTCCATGTAAACCGGATCGGGCCTGATCAAATCCTTGTTCTAATAACTTAGGTTCAACACCTTGCTCCGTTAGAAGCCGCAACCACTCCCTGACAAGGGTTGCTCTACCTTTAGGCGAATGAATGCGATGCTGGCTGATTTTCATTGAAGGGCACATCGGGCTTTTTACATCAAAGTTGAAGCACAGGCCATTGCCATTACATTCCATTGCTCCGCGGAATGTGCTTCTGACATTAACAGGAATAATTCTGTCATAAGTACCACGCTTAGCGGCATCGACCTGCATCATCGGGCCGTCTATTCCCATTGGCAGACAAATTTTTCCCGGATTCAACCTGTTGAGTGGATCAAATGCCGCTTTTACCCGACGTAATTCATCATACAGGACTTCACCAAAAAAAGCCGGACTGTACTCTGCCCGAAAACCTTTGCCATGCTCTCCCCATAACAACCCGCCATATTTAGCCGTCAAGTGGACTATATCATCGGAAATCTGCTTCATAAGAATTTCTTGCTGAGGATCGCACATATCCAATGCAGGCCGAACATGCAAAACTCCAGCATCCACATGACCAAACATACCATAATCAAGTTGATAGCTATCAAGAAGCTGACGAAATTCGACAATATAATCAGCAAGATGTTCAGGAGGTACACAAGTGTCTTCAACAAACGGGATAGGTTTAGCTGCACCTTTACTGTTACCCAACAATCCGACAGATTTTTTTCGCATGGCATAAATGCGTTCAATATCATCCAAGTGGTGGCAAGTCTGGTAACCGATAACACCTGCCTGATTGTTTACCATCAATTCATCAAGACGCAAGCAGAGAGAGTTAATCTGTTGATCGATTTGCTGTTCATCGTCTCCGCTGAATTCAACGATATTCAAGCCTTGCATATCTCTGTCTGGAACATCAGCAATCAATTCTTTCACTGAATGCCAAATAATATCTTCACGTGCGAGGTTGAGAACTTTTGAGTCTACTGTTTCAACAGAAAGCGCTTTGGCTTCAACCATAAACGGAGCATTACGCAGGGCTGAATCGAAAGAATCATATTTTACATTCACGAGCCGTCTGACTTTCGGCAATGGCGTAATATCCAGTGTTGCTTCGGTAATAAAGGCCAGAGTGCCTTCAGATCCCGTTAATATGCGCGTCAGGTCAAATGCTTGCATATCATCACTATAAACATGACGCAAATCATAACCTGTCAGAAATCGATTGAGTTTCGGGAACTTCTCAATAATTAATTCCCGTTGCTCACGACAACGCTCAAGTACCGTTTTATAGACATGGCCGATAACCGATTTTTCTTCCGCAATCGATTCCGCCAGTGTTGTGCTCATAGGGCGGGTATCAAGTATTTCTCCTCCCAATAAAACAGCACGGACACCAAGTACATGATCTGACGTTTTACCATACACTAACGACCCCTGACCGGATGCGTCGGTATTGATCATCCCGCCTAACGTAGCACGATTACTGGTTGATAATTCAGGAGAGAAAAAATAACCGAAAGGTTTTAGGTATTGATTGAGTTGATCTTTAATAACACCTGCTTCAACTTTAACCCAGCCTTGTTCTGGATTAATTTCCAGAATTCTTTTCATATACCGGGACATATCTACAACAATACCATTGTTGAGGGCTTGACCATTCGTACCCGTTCCCCCACCTCGGGGGGTGAATGTCAGAGAACGGAAGCGTTCTTCTCCTGCAATCCTCGCCAACAATGCGACATCGGCACTGGAACGCGGAAAGATAACCGCTTGTGGTAACAACTGATAAATACTATTATCTGTCGCCATAGTCAGTCTATCTGCGTAATTGCTGGCAGTATCGCCAGTAAAACCAGTTTCCTTTAATACAGTCAAATATTCCTTTACCAGTTCACTGACTTGGGGGGCTTGTGGTATACGTGGGATCATTGGCTCATTGCCCCTTTTTCTAATAAGTGTCCACATTGCTTTATTTATATACTACTTTAATCGTCAATTCAGACAGGGATCTGAACAGGCAGTTTTTCAACAATATCACAATATTTAACAATTTTGAGCAATCTGTGAAATAACGTTATATTTATTTACCATTGTTGATTCTGACAATATTTTCAATTGCCGAGAGAAATCATTTCATGGAAAAATCGCAACCACACCACGATTTACCCAAACTGCTATTTGTACTGTTCTTCATTTTACTACTCATTACGACCAGCTTTTGGGTTTTGAGTCCATTTATTTTGGGATTCATCTGGTCAGGAATGGTGGTTATCGCAACTTGGCCATTAATGGAAAAAATACAACAACGTTTATGGGAAAAACGCTGGATCGCAGTTTCCATCATGACACTATTATTGATTTTATTATTTGTTATCCCCATTGCCTTGCTGGTTAGCAGCCTGCTGGAAAACAGCGCACCACTAATTGCATGGGCAACATCTCCATCCAATATACATCTGCCTCAATTGGAATGGCTCAATAAAATCCCGTTCATTGGTAATGACTTATATCTTAAATGGCAAGACACCATTGCTGAGGGCAGTAACATGCTTCTGGCCAAAATTCCTCCTTATATTGGTAAAGCAGCAACATGGTTTTTTGCTCAGGCCGCCAATGCAGGCCGTTTTCTGTTTCACTTAGCACTCATGGTACTGTTCAGTGTCCTGCTTTATTGGAAAGGTGAACACGTCATGCTGGGCATTCGCCATTTCGCCATCCGACTGGCAGGCAAACGTGGTGATGCTGTTGTACTACTGGCTGCTCGCTCCATCCGTGCTGTTGCTTTAGGTGTGGTTGTTACAGCACTCATACAGGCTATCGCAGGCGGAATTGGGTTAGCAATCGCAGGTATACCTTATGCAATGATCCTAACAGTCATAATGTTTGTACTCTGTGTTGCTCAATTAGGCCCTTTACTCGTCCTTATCCCATCCATTGTTTGGCTTTATTGGACAGGAGAAACAACCTGGGGAACTATTTTAGTTGTCTGGAGTTTAATTCTGGTCACGATGGATGGGGTTCTTCGCCCTTTCCTTATTCGCCTCGGTGCCGATTTACCTATGGTTTTAATTCTTACCGGTGTTATCGGAGGTATACTTTCACTGGGTGTGATTGGATTATTTATCGGCCCGGTGGTATTAGCTGTTTCTTATAGCTTATTGCTGGCCTGGATGGATGAGATTCCTAAACCTGAAAATAAAACAGAACATATAGAACAATATTTCAAAAAAGACCATATACAATAATAAACGATAGCGCGGAATATGATTTTTCCGCGCAATTATCATTAAAGTAAACATATAATCTTATTTCTATAGAAACTCATCCCGCCAGTAAATAAATCCTTCAAAAATTTGTTACAAAAAAGTTGTTTTTTAGTTTTGTTTTTCTAATTCTGATTTATTAAGAGAATTCTTAATGAATAAACTCACTTATTAAATTAATATTCTTTTCATCGAAACAATGTTTCCCATGAATTGCTGTCCTAGTTTGTATACGCCACAAATTGGGATAAGTGAAGTAATATATATTGCTGTGTGTAGTCTTTGCCTGTCAGCCCATGATAGGCTTTTTTTTTGGGGGGAAAAATTTCCATTATCTCTATATATAATATATCGCCCATGTTAAAAAAGATTATGCTACAAAGAACAAAAAGCCTGAAAATATTTTTAACAGGCTTTTTATTTCATACCTGAATAAGCTGTGATTAATCATTTCCTGCTAAAGAAATCCAGGTTTTTACAACGGTATCAGGATTCAATGATAAACTGTCAATCCCTTCTTTCATTAGCCATTCAGCGAAATCTTCATGATCAGAAGGCCCTTGACCACAAATACCAACATATTTACCTTGTCGCTTAGCTGCCTGAATTGCCATAGAAAGTAATTGTTTCACTGCATCATTACGCTCATCAAATAATTCAGATACGACACCCGAATCACGATCTAATCCTAATGCTAATTGAGTCATATCATTTGAGCCGATAGAAAAACCATCAAAATACTCAAGGAATTGTTCCGCTAATAATGCATTTGATGGAATTTCACACATCATGATGACTTTCAACCCATTCTCACCACGTTTCAAACCCTGTAATGCCAATTCTGAAATTACAGCTTCAGCCTGTGCTACTGTACGTACAAATGGGATCATCACTTCGACGTTAGTTAACCCCATAACATTACGCACTCGTTTGACCGCTTCACATTCCAGAGCAAAACATTGACGGAAATTGTCAGAAACATAGCGACCAGCACCACGGAAACCAAGCATCGGGTTTTCTTCGTGTGGTTCGTATAAATCACCGCCAACTAAGTTCGCATACTCATTAGATTTAAAGTCAGACAAACGTACAATAACACGCTTAGGCCAAAATGCAGCTGCCAACGTCGCAATACCTTCCGTCAAACGTCCGACATAAAACTCAACAGGATCATCATAACCTGCCATTAATAATTTAATCTGTTCCTGTAGTTCAGAGGATTGTTCGGAAAACTCAATCAGGGCTCGGGGATGAACACCAATCATGCGGTTTATAATGAATTCCAAACGTGCCAGACCTACACCTTCATTCGGCAGGCAGGCAAAATCAAACGCCCGATCCGGATTGCCTACATTCATCATGATCTTGACATCCAACTTTGGCAGTTCATCAACCTGAGAACTTTGGATGCTGAAATCCAGTTTATTCTGATAAACGAAACCGGTATCCCCTTCAGAGCAAGAAACAGTCACTTGTTCACCTTCTTTTAAGCGTTCTGTCGCGTCACCACAACCCACTACCGCAGGAATACCCAATTCACGAGCAATAATAGCAGCATGACAAGTACGACCTCCACGATTGGTAACAATCGCCGCCGCTTTTTTCATGATTGGTTCCCAATCTGGATCGGTCATGTCTGTCACCAATACATCCCCTGCCTGGATACGATCCATTTCGCTGAGATTGTGGATAACTTTAACCGTACCAACACCGATTTTGTGCCCAATCGCACGGCCCTCCACCAACACACGACCCTGTTCATTCAGTTGATAACGTTCCATCACCTGCTGATTTGAACGGACTGTCTCAGGACGTGCCTGTACAATATATAGCTTGCCATTGTACCCGTCTTTCGCCCACTCAATATCCATCGGCCGACCATAATGTTTTTCAATCAGTAAGGCTTGCCTTGCCAATGCTTCAACTTCACTGTCAGTAAGAGAGAAACGATTGCGTAACTCCTCAGAGACATCTTCTGTACGTACCTGCTGACCATGCTCTTTGCTGTCTGCATAGACCATACGTATTTTTTTGGAGCCCAAATTGCGACGGACGATCGCAGGGTGGTTATTTTTTAATGTAGGTTTATGGACGTAAAACTCATCAGGGTTCACTGCTCCCTGAACAACCATCTCACCCAAACCATAGGCAGATGTAATAAACACGACTTGATCAAAACCAGACTCAGTATCAATCGTAAACATCACACCTGATGATGCCAGATCGGAACGCACCATACGCTGTACCCCGGCTGATAATGCAACACCACGGTGGTCATAGCCTTGATGGACACGGTAGGAGATGGCACGATCGTTGAAGAGAGATGCAAAGACATGTTTAATGGCAATCATCACGGCATCAATGCCCTGCACATTTAAAAAAGTCTCTTGCTGCCCGGCAAAAGAAGCATCCGGCATATCCTCAGCAGTCGCAGAGGAGCGGACAGCGAAAGAAGCATCCGACTCACCTTCAGACAATTGTAAGTAAGCATCCCGGATATCTTTTTCCAGTTGTGCCGTAAATGGTGTATCAATCACCCACTGACGGATCTGTACGCCTGCCTTAGCTAATTGATTAACATCATCAACATTAATTTCATCCAGTAATTGATAAATACGCTGGTTAACACCGCTTTGTTCCAGAAAATCATTAAATGCCTGTGCAGTCGTAGCGAAACCATTGGGGACAGATACACCAAGATCAGCCAGATTAGTGATCATTTCGCCAAGAGAGGCGTTTTTACCACCGACCCGATTAACATCATTCATGCCTAATTGGTTATACCAAAGCACATTACATGGGGTGAGGCCATTATTGGACATTGAAACTATCCTTTTTACATTCGGAGGTACAAATCAGAAAATTAAGGCTGTTTTTTACAACAGGAAATAGCCTAGCACAATGTTTTGCTACATATTGAAAGGTGAATCGATCAACCCAACAATATTATTTTTTTACGCGTATAATTTGGAACGTAAGCTATAGCTGTAATTTGTAATAAAAACGATTCAGCTAATATTTTGATAATACCCTATAAACTCAACAAGAAAAGAAAAACACAATGATAGAGATCCAACTCCCTCAGACTCAGGACAATGAAACTCTGGAACACAGTGTATTTTTCATTTCCGATGGCACAGCAATTACGGCAGAAGTTTTGGGTCATGCTGTATTGTCCCAATTCCCAATTACTATCACGTCTTATACCTTACCCTTTGTAACCAACAAAATAAGAGCAGAAGAAACCAGGAGCCAGATAAATACCATCTATCAGGCAACACAAATCAGGCCACTAGTTTTTTATTCCATCATTTCCAGTGAAGTTAAAAATATTATCACCAGCAGTGAAGGTTTTTGCTTGGATATTGTCCAGACTCTCGTAGCACCATTGCAGCAAGAAATCGGACTGAAACCCAAACCTGAATTACACCGTACTCACGGTTTATCTAAGAAAAATCTGAGTCAATATGATGCCCGTATCGCAGCCATTGATTATACCCTCGCACACGATGATGGGGTTTCATTACGCAATCTCGATCAGGCTCAGGTGATTATTCTGGGTGTATCCCGCTGTGGAAAAACACCCACCAGCCTCTATCTTGCCATGCAATTCGGCATTCAAGCCGCAAACTATCCTTTCACCGCTGATGATATGGATAATCTGCAATTGCCTGCCGATCTAAAACCTTTCCAGCAGAAATTATTCGGATTGACAATAAGCCCGGAAAGGCTGGCTGCTATCCGGGAAGAACGGAGAGAAAATAGTCGTTATGCTTCATTACGGCAATGTCGGATCGAAATTGCTGAGGTTGAAGCTCTATTCCGCAAAAACAAAATTAATTATTTAAATACCACCAATTATTCTGTCGAAGAAATTTCAACCAAAATTATTGACATTATGGGATTGAAACGGCGCATGTTCTGATCCCGGAAATACCAGCATATCTCAGAACACTATTACAATCTTATACTCGCGATTTCTCATATAATTGTAATTATTGTCTGTTGAATTTGCTGGAGGTTGAGTTATTGTAATTTCAATTACGCCAGACTGCGTCCTAAGATGAAGTAGAATTCGAGAAAGTATATGCCCAAAACAGATGAGTTAAGAACCCACCCAATTGACAGATTAATAACACCTAAAACACTTTCTGAACAATACCCCATATCAGAAAAAACATTACAAAATGTGACGGTATCACGCAGACGTATTGAAGCTATTCTGACAGGCAACGATCAACGTTTGCTGGTCATCATTGGCCCCTGTTCTATTCATGATGTTGATGCCGCTTTTGATTATGCCTCGCGTCTGCACGTATTACGTGAAAAATATCAGCACAGTCTGGAAATCGTAATGCGAACCTACTTCGAAAAGCCTCGTACTGTTGTTGGCTGGAAAGGTTTGATTTCAGACCCTATGTTAGATGGCTCCTGTCAGGTCAATAAAGGGATCTCACTCGCCCGTAAGTTATTAATTGATATCAATGAATTGGGAATGCCCACCGCCACAGAATTTTTGGATATGGTCATCGGGCAATATATTGCAGATTTAATTAGCTGGGGAGCAATCGGTGCAAGAACAACAGAAAGCCAAATCCACCGGGAAATGGCTTCCGCATTGTCATGTCCGGTCGGATTTAAAAATGGTACTGACGGCAATATTCATATTGCTATTGATGCGATACGAGCATCACGTGCCGGACATATGTTCTTGTCACCAGATAAAGATGGACAGATGACCATCTATCAGACCAGTGGAAATCCTTATGGCCATATCATTATGCGTGGCGGGAAAAAACCGAATTACAGTGCTGAAGATATTACAGAAGTTTGTCAGAAATTACGTGAATTCGACTTACCAGAACGCTTGATTGTAGATTGCAGTCACGGAAACTGTCAGAAAGTTCACCGCCGACAACTGGATATAGCCAGAAATATCAGCCAACAGCTTCAGTCTGGTTCAACGGCTATCGCGGGTGTTATGGCAGAAAGTTTTTTAGTTGAAGGTTCTCAAAAAATCATGCAGGGAGAACCTCTGACCTACGGGCAATCGATTACTGATCCATGCCTCAGTTGGCAAGATACTGAACAATTCCTTAATATTCTGGCCGAAGCAGTTGAAAGTCGGTTCTGAATATCGTTTTTACTGGCTTCTGTTCACGATGAGAGTAGGAGCCAGCCCCCTTTTGAAAAATCATACAAAACCAATCTATTGAGTCAGTTATACCTACATAAAAAAATAGCTTGAAGTTAATCAAATCAGAAACGATAATTATTCTCAATATTATAATAATTATTGTTCATATTGGTTATGAAAAAATTAACTGATTGCCTGTGTTACCACATCAATCCTTTGCAACAACAGATCCTTCTTGCGTTACATCGTGATTCTACACAAACCGATAACTTTACTCTGACTTAATAACAATTCAGAGAATTCACCGGGATGCATCTCATGGTGATTAAAACGATATATGAGTGTTTCAAAACCATTCATGTGCTTTAAAACACAGCAAAATTATGGAGATAACCTATATGACCCGAATTCAACCACCAAACCTAAAATTGTCTGCATTAAGTATTGTCATTCTGACAGGGTTGTCTTCTGCTCACGCAGTAACCATCCCAACTGATAAAACAGCCCCAGCAGAAAAAAGTAAACCTCATAAAGATACGCTGACAGTTTATGCCACAGGGAATCAGCGCGACAGTTTTGAAGCACCTATGATAGTAACAGTTATTGAAGGTAACTCAGCCAGCAGTAAAGTTGCAGGCAATGCAAATGACTTGCTGAGCAAGATCCCCGGGATTAATACTGCGGATTACGGGCGTGCTAACGGGCAAGATATCAGTATGCGTGGTTACTCTCAAAAAGGTGTTTTAATGCTGGTTGATGGTGTTCGTCAAGGTACTGATACCGGGCACATTAATGGTATTTTCCTTGATCCCTCACTGATTAAACAAGTTGAAGTTGTCCGAGGCCCATCTGCCCTACTCTATGGCAGTAGCGCATTAGGTGGAGTTATTGCCTATCAGACGGTTGATGCAGCAGATCTCTTACAGGCAGGGCAAAATAGCGGTTTTCGTGTTTTTAGTCGTGCCGGAACTGGGGATCACAGTTGGGGATTCGGCGGAGCCGCATTTGGTAAAACCGATAATCTTGATGGTCTATTTAGTTTCAGCACCCGTGATGTTGGCAATATTCGTTATGGCGGCGGGGTAAAAGGCCAGAATGATGAAATTATCGGCAATGTACTGACCAAAGGGACATGGCAAATTGATGACAGCCAATCAATTGGTGGCGAACTTCGTTATTATCGCAATAAGGCCAATGAGCCACTGAACCCACAATCTGTCAAAACAGCAGATAAAACAGAACAGGCTGATCGCACCACAACACAACGTGATGCGCAACTGACTTACAAGTTGAATCCGGCAGAATATAACTGGTTAAATTTCAGAACAGATATTTACTATTCCAACATTAGTATTGATGCTAAGAGTGAGAAAAATGGTTTTGAAGGCCGTAAACAGGAAACTTACGGTATAAAATTGGAAAACCGTTCGCACTTGAATGCTAACTCCTTTGCTGCACATCAATTTACTTATGGTAGCGAAATATATAAACAGAAACAAAAACCAAGCAGCAATTATATAAATGGATTTCCGAATGCGGACATCCGTTTTGCATCTGGTTGGTTGCAAGATGAGATAACCATTCGTGACTTACCAATTTCATTTATCATCGGTACACGTTACGACAATTACAAAGCATCAAATGATAAATATAAAGATATCAATGCCGATAAATGGTCATCAAAAGGTGCTATCAGTATCACCCCAACAGATTGGTCAATGCTGTTTGCTTCTTACTCTCAGGCATTCCGTTCACCGACAATGGGAGAGATGTATAACGATTCCAAACATTTTCCAAATAATTACTGGAAACCTAATCCTAACTTACGCCCTGAAAGCAATGAAACTCTGGAATATGGCTTCGGGTTACGTTTCGATGAACTGTTTACCAACAATGATGGCCTGAAATTCAAAGCCAGCTATTTTGATACCAAAGCAAAAGACTATATCACCACTTCCGTAGAGTTTAGGAAAGGATTTACGACTTCCCTGAATATCCCCAAAGCAAAAATTTGGGGTTGGGATGTATCGATGACATATAACACTGATTGGTTCTCGTGGGATCTGGCTTACAACCGCACTACAGGCAGAAATGAACAAACTGGCAAAACTATTGATGCCCTCAGCCCTGATACGGTGACCAGCACACTAGATATTCCTCTTTCCAGTAGCGGTTTTTCTATTGGTTGGATCGGTAAGTTTACTCAACGTACCCAGTTCAAAGGCATTAATGGTAACAAAAATGAACGTGGACAAAAAGTTACCCAATATGCAGGCTATGGCGTCAATGATTTTTACATCAGTTACCACGGTGAAGACCAGCTAAAAGGTGTAACGACCTCTGTCGTACTCGGCAACGCTTTCGACAAGCAATATTACTCATCACTGGGTGCACCGCAGAGTGGCCGTAATGCCAAACTGTTTGTCAGCTATCAGTGGTAAAGAATAACAACACTAATTCTTAACCTTTAACGCAGTTTTTTTAAGGAGCTAGTATCTGTGAATCAGTCACTTTATGAACGTTACCTACAGGCAAAAGCGGATAATAAAGCTAAATATGCACGCGACTTAGCCGCTTATCTTAATATCAGTGAAGGAGAATTACTGCACAGTCGTGTCGGTATCGACGCAAAACGTTTGAACGTTGATGCTCCTACCCTGCTACAAGAACTGGCAACAGTCGGTGAAACCAAGGCCATTACCCGCAATGACTTTGCTGTTCATGAACAGGTTGGCCGTTACGAAAACACGAAGTTCAGCCAGCATGTTGGTCTGATCCTAAACCCGCGTGAACTAGATTTACGTATGTTCTTTGAGCATTGGAACAGTGTTTTTTCTCTGGTAGAACCTGCGAAAAATGGTATGCGTCACAGCATCCAGTTCTTTGATCGTCAAGGCGATGCTTTGCATAAAGTGTATACAACCGCAAATACTGATATGGCTGCATGGGAAGCCCTGATTGAAAAATATCAGACAGATGAAAACCCAGTGCTGGAAGTGAAACCTGAAGAAGTCTCTGAATATGCAAAAGTGACTGAAGAGCTGAAAACACAATTGGATGAAGAGTGGCGTGCAATGACCGACGTTCACCAGTTCTTCATCATGATGAAACGTCATAATCTGAATCGTCAGCAGATTTTCAATGCTGTTAAAGATGATTTGGCTTACCGTGTAGAGAATTCTGCCCTGACTCAGATCCTTGAAGTTGCACACAAAGACCAAAATGAAATTATGATCTTCGTCGGAAATCGCGGTTGTATCCAGATCTTTACTGGTAAACTTGAGCGTCTGATGCCATATCAGGAAGAAAACTCTTCCCAGAAATGGGCTAATATTTTTAATCGTAACTTCACGTTGCACCTGATTGAAAGTGCTATTGCTGAAAGCTGGATCACACGCAAGCCAACAACAGATGGTTTCGTCACCAGCCTTGAGTTGTTCGATGCGGATGGTAACCAAATCGCCCAACTGTATGGTCAGCGTACCGAAGGTACTCCTGAGCAAACACAATGGCGTGAACAAATTGCCGCACTACCTAAACTGCAACCAGAAAAGGAAACTTGTGTAGCATGAAAAAGTGGCTTCTAACCTTTATGCTTACCATCTCCTCCAGTGCGTTCTCCGCTGAACGTATTGTCACAATTGGCGGTGATGTGTCTGAAATCGTTTTTGCACTTGGCGAAGGACAGCATGTTGTTGCCAGGGATAGTACCAGTCAGAACCCTAAAGAAATACTTTCATTGCCAGATGTGGGGTATATGCGAATGCTGAATTCAGAAGGGATTTTGTCTATGCGCCCGTCACTGATGCTCACTAGTGAATTGGCCCAACCTTCTCTGGCACTCAAGCAAGTCGAAGATTCCGGTGTAAAAGTTATTAAAGTGACCAGCAAAGCCTCGTTAGAAGCCGTTCCTGAAAAAATCAAGACCGTCGCCAAGGCGGTCAATCAGGAAAAACGTGGTGAAGAGCTAATCACTCAATATCAACAACAATTGGCTGCAATCACCACGTCAAACATTCCCACAAAAGTGATGTTTGTTATGAGTCACGGAGGGATTATGCCAATGGCAGCCGGCCAACAAACCGCTGCGGATAAGATTATTCATGCCATTGGTGCCAAAAATGCCATGCAGGGATTTAAAGGATACCGCCCTTTATCTCAGGAAGGTGTTATCGCCAGCCAGCCTGATTTGCTGCTGGTCAGCACCGAGGGACTGAAAACGCTGGGTGGTGTGGATAAACTGTGGCAACTTCCGGGCTTGAACTTTACTCCGGCAGGAAAGAAAAAACAGGTTGTCGTTGTGGATGAAATGAGTTTGCTCGGATTCGGTATCCACACCCCGGAAGTTATGAAACAAGTCCGTGAGGCTGCGGAGAAAGTGCAATGAGTCGTACCCAATCCCCCAGCTTTGGTTTGATGTTACTGGGCGTATTGCTATTTATTCTGGTAATCAGTTCAGCCAATATGGGGGCATTGCCTCTTTCTTTTAAAACGCTGTGGGAATCCTCTTTGGATGACCCACAGTGGCAAATCTGGTTAAATATCCGGCTACCACGTATTCTATTGGCGATTCTGATTGGCGGTGCGCTGGCTGTTTCCGGTGCCATAATGCAGGGATTATTTCGTAATCCTCTTGCTGATCCCGGATTATTAGGGATCAGCAGTGGTGCAGCACTGACTGTGGCAATAATCATTGTTGTGCCCACCTTTTTGCCTTTCTCTTTACCAGGCAATATGTTACCTGAAAGTATTGCGTTATACGGTCATGTTGTTGCAGCTTTTGGTGGTAGTTTATTAGTCTCATTGCTGATCTTTTCGTTAAATAAATATAGCCACGGCAATTTATCGAAATTGCTGCTTGCAGGTATCGCCATTAATGCACTGTGCATGTCATTTATCGGTGTATTGAGCTATATCAGTAATGACCAGCAATTACGTCAATTTACCATTTGGATGATGGGTTCACTAAGCCAGATTGAATGGCCGACACTAGTTATTGCCGCTTCTATTATTATTCCTGTCAGCCTGTTAGCACTCAGTCAGTCTCGAAAACTCAATCTACTACAATTGGGTGATGAAGAAGCCCACTATTTAGGCATTAATGTCCAACAAACTAAGTTTCAATTACTACTGCTTAGTGCCTTGCTGATTGGCTGTGCGGTCGCGTTGAGTGGTGTTATCGGTTTTATTGGTCTGGTTATTCCCCACCTTGCCAGATTGCGGTTTGGTGGTGATCATTCCTGGTTACTACCAATATCAGCAATGGGTGGTGCATGTCTTTTGTTAACTGCGGATACATTAGCCAGAACGTTAGTTGCTCCCGCCGAAATGCCGGTCGGTCTTATTACCGGTTTAATTGGTGCCCCTTATTTCTTAGGGTTAATCCTTAAACCATCAAAAGGCCGTTTGTAATGGAGCCGATAATGTCAAAAAGTTTACTTGAAGCCAAAAATCTGAACTACTTCATTGGGCAGCGCCAAATCATCAAAGAGGTTTCGCTCTCTATCCA
Source organism: Xenorhabdus budapestensis (assembly GCF_002632465.1). Taxonomy (GTDB): domain Bacteria; phylum Pseudomonadota; class Gammaproteobacteria; order Enterobacterales; family Enterobacteriaceae; genus Xenorhabdus; species Xenorhabdus budapestensis. The sequence goes on from NZ_NIBS01000002.1 coordinate 34,571, forward strand.
TCAAGGAGAGGTTGTTGCAATTATTGGTCCCAATGGCGCAGGCAAATCCACGCTATTACGGCTGTTAACAGGTTATGTTTTACCAAACAGTGGCGAATGCCTGTTACAAGGAATCCCCTTACCCCAATGGCCAACCCAAAAACTTGCCCGGATCCGTGCAGTAATGCGGCAATACAGTTCGCTTTATTTTCCTTTCAGCGTGGAAGAAATTATTGCAATGGGGCGAGTCCCCCATGAAAACGCTCATAAGAAAATCGCGATTGATGATGCAATTGCCTTAACAAAGTGTGAAAAACTGAGGTATCGGAATTATCAGCAACTCTCTGGCGGAGAACAGCAACGTGTTCAATTGGCAAGGACTCTGGCTCAACTCTGGCATCCAGAGCCAACAAAGTCCTGTCTGTTTTTGGATGAACCAACTTCAGCATTGGATCTTTACCACCAACAGCATACATTGCGACTCGTTCATAACCTGACCCGTCAACGCCCTCTTGCTGTCTGCTGTGTATTGCACGATCTAAATCTGGCTGCACTCTATGCGGATAAAATTATCCTATTACATCAAGGAAAGTTAGTCGCATCCGGCACACCACAGGATGTCCTGCGGGATGATATCCTTAAACAATGGTATCGGGCTGATTTAGGCGTAACCCAGCATCCCGAAACTTACCAACCACAAGTTTACCTCCGGCAATAATGGCCATGTCTGAATACCTAAAAAGCTGATGCTATATGCTAAGAAAGTTGAATATGACCGTGATCCATCTTTAATCGAAAATCAAGATTAAGCGAATAGGGCATAATTCAAAGAATTATGCCCTTATTGACTTATCCCATTTTGATAAGTCCCTTACTCAAGCGTCCAGTCCTCAACTCTTAGTCCATCCGCTCTATTAAATTTTCTTTTCCCCAATCCAAAAAACCGGGCTTGAATTTATATGATTCTGAAATAATTATACCCACAATTTACTGAGGTAAAGATTATTTAACGTCAGCCATACGTTGCTGTCGGGCGGCAGGTAAATACCAGAGTGTAGCAATCAAGCATAAGACATAACCTAACATTTCACAGCCCTCTTCTACCATGTTTTTGACTGTGCGATTAAAGTGCTCATCCATCAATCCTTGCCATAGTGCTCCCATACCGAACAAACGGGAAAACACCAGCACACACAATAAACCACAAACCATCATCCCGTAGCTTTGGTGGCGAGTAAAATAAACAAGCCCAACAAGCGGTTTCTGTCTTTGTGTACAAGCATATACAATGCAAACCACAGCCAAAGGGATCGCGAACCATGACCATGCTCCATGAAAAATTTTATCAAAGCACGCATCCAATTCTCTAATCAACAAACAACTAAAAAAACCCGCTATCAGGATAAGTGATGCTCTTAGTTTCAGATTGTGTACAGCTTCATGAAACAGCAAGCTTGCAATTATAAATAGTGAAAGTTCCTGAAAAGTTTCTGTGAGTGAGCCTTCAGATACACGATTGTGTAGGTAATTAACATCTAAAAATAACAATCCTGTTATTCCAGCTATTACCAGTGCATATAAAATAAAAAAGCACCCAATGCTGAGTGCAATTGTCGATTCTATCTGACTAACCAATATTTTTTTATACCATCCATGCCCTTTAAGAACACTCAGTAATTCAGAAAATAACGATAGTTAATATTCATTGATTCAAAATCGCACATTTTGCATATACGGTATAAAATAAATTCTTAAAATGAGCCTTTCGATAATATTAATCATTATTTATATATCGGTCTCTTTTAGCACAAGCCCCACTCCAGTGGGAGGTGAATATGTTAGAAAGTGTTATTAACGATATTGTTAAATGGTTAGAAAACCAACTTCAACTGACTGAAAGCATCAAAATAGATGCCATTGCACATAAAAGTGGTTATTCGAAATGGCACTTACAGCGGATCTTTAAAGAGCTGAAAGGTTGCACACTTGGTCAATATGTACGTCGGCGCCGGCTCCATGAAGCCGCTAAATCCTTACGTGAAGATGATTTACCTATCCTGGATATTGCCCTGCAATATGGTTTTAGTTCTCAGGCTACATTTACCCGGATATTTAAGAAACACTTCAATACAACACCGGCTAAGTTCAGAGAGAATGGGCAATTACCTGAGCTGAAGGCATTTTTATATTGTGAAGAATAAATCATTGTGAAAAGTAAGCCATTGGAAAAATAGGTGTTCGAATAATGACAACCGATAACTAATCGTCCAATCCCGATTTACAAAATGTGTTTATAGTAAGTGTCCCCCTTTTCTGGTCAACGTCCCTGTCGTTGACCATTTTTTATTGTTAAATCCCCTAAATTATTTTTTATTTCAGCGCATCAACCAACCAATGAGCAAATTGCTGCAATTCCATATCCAACAAAGGATTTTGTTCTTTGATGCGCTGGATCACTTGCCCAACGGCATCCGGCTGATACAGTACACCAATCAGTTCTTCTGCTAATAATTCGAATGGGGCAGGTTCTAAACTATCAGTAAAAATCTGACAACGATTGATAATTCCACGTTCAATATCAACATGTAATTCAATACCACCCCAACGAAATCGGGTATCCAGTGTATGACTAAATGCAGGTGCCTGACCAAAATTCCATTCCCAACTACTTTGCTTGCTAAAAATATCAACAAAGCCCGATAAATCCGGTAAAGCTTGTGGAGAAATAAGCTCTGGTTGCACAACTTCGCCAAAATATTCAGAAAATGCCTCTATAATCCCTTCGCACACTTTTTCATGTGTAATATCCGGCAATAATTCTGACAAGTTTGTCACTCTGGAACGGATAGAAGGAATACCTTTTGCCTGTAACTTTTTAGGATCAGGGTTGAGATAATCCACAAGGCGATTCAAATCTGCATTAATCAGTAATGTGCCGTGATGAAAACCTCTGTCCTTAGTTTCACGATACGCCGACCCAGAAATTTTGCGTTCCCCATCCGATAAAGGCAAAACCAGATCATTACGACCAGAAGCTATCGCATGAATACCGGATTTTTTTAATCCATCCAGAATGATTTGAGTAGAAACCGTTTTGTCATATTCTGGCTTACCCGCCATAAAGGTAAAACACGTATTCCCCAGATCATGAAAAACTGCCCCACCGCCACTACTACGTCGAGCCAGTTTTATACCATCTTGTTCCATACGCCGTGTATTACACTCTTTCCACGGATTCTGAGCCCGCCCTATAACAACAGTATTTGTATTACGCCATAAGAACAAAACACGTTGCTCTGGCGACATTTGACGGAAAATACACTCTTCAACAGCGAGATTAAACCAGGGATCGTGGGAATCAGACAGCAGTAAGCGTAATGTGGACATTATTTGTCTCCGAACAAAGCAAAAACAGTGTGTTAGGATATCATAATGTATTAATTCAATTGGTGACTCAGACTGGGATCATATTCTGCGGGCCTGCCAAAAAACACGACGCCAATAGATATTATCAAGAGAGGAACGCATTACACCTTTACTGGTCGATGCGTGAATAAATTCATTGTTGATATCATAAATACCAACGTGTAACCCATTATCACCGCTACCGGTTTTGAAAAAAACCAGATCACCCGGCATTAGATCCTTTTTATTAATCCGTGTACCCAATTGGGTCTGTTCACTCGTTGTCCGTGGAAGCAGGATATTAAAACGATCATAAAAAGTACGATAAACAAAACCAGAACAATCAACACCTCGCCGATCCATGCCACCGTAACGATAAGGTGTACCCTGCCATTGTGTAAGCTGCTCTTTTAACTGTGTAATAACAATAATCGGATCAGAAAGTGCTGCTCGCAATGGAGGTAAGTTTGACTTCGAAATAGGATTGGAACACCCAATCAGAAATAAGCTCAGTAACAAGCATAAATGTCTTATTCTTATAATCATCAATCAGCCTCTCTGCCTTCTGGTCTGCTAATAAACCAAACTCCCAATGAAATTAACAGGATCCCTATTGTTTTCAGTAGTGAGATATTTTCATTAAACCAGGGTAATAGTACCGCCAATAAATAAACAAAAACATAGCTCAAACTGATAAGCGGATAGGCTTTATTCAACGGCAGGTATTTCAAAGCAAAAAACCAACTGAACATGGATAATGCGTAACTCACTAATCCCACCATCACCATCAATAAAGGTTTATGATGCAACCAAAGCCAATCGATATCTAACCAATGTGCAGATGATAAAGAAAGCTCAGGTAATTGTACGACTCCCCACTTCAATAATAGTTGAGCAACAGTAATTAGCAGGACGCTTGCCACTCCCCAAAAATACCCTTTCATTGATTTAAGCTCATCAATAAAATTCCCAACATAATTAAAAACACACCTATCCAGTGTCTTATCCCGGCTTTTTCATGATACAGAAATTGTCCGATCAACGTTACCAGTACAAAATTAATACTCAGCATAGGATAAGCAATACTCAGTGGTAGAGCTTGCAACAAATGTAGCCAGAATATCATTCCTATACCCAACAGAAGAATAGCACCAATCAGCCATGCCACTACAATTGCCAGTTTATAGGGGACATCTTTTTTGCCCCAACTGGTAACAGCTTGTTTCTGACAAATTTGTCCTGCACAAGTTAGTAAACTAACCAGTATCAATAACCCTATACTACTGTTCATATCACGGTTGCTTCTTATAAATCACAAGGACAAAACGATATTTACGCTGTATCAAATCAGGTTCAGGCAACTCAGGAAGCCTCTCTTTTGTAGGCAATAAGAAAACAATTGCAACCTGTCCCTCTTTCCGTGCACTGGTCAACCATGAGGGAAATTGTTCCTGTGTTATATACCTATTGCGACTATCTGGATAATTCAATCCGTACTTCAATTCACCCTTGTTTTGAAATAAGTAAATATCACTGCGTTTCAATTCCCACGCAACTGCGGCTCCTAAACCAACCGATGTAGACAAAATATACTTACTTTCAGCCAGCTCTTTTTCATTTTGCCTGATAAAATCCTGCGGTAGTTTAGAATCAATTGTCTTATCTGGTAATGCACTACCTATTGATAAACTCAGCACAATTGAACAAGCGGCAGCCCATTGCCAACGTTTGCCATTGTGTATAAAACAGAAATAGCCCACTATCCCCCAAAATCCAAAAGTGAAAATCCCTATCACCCATTTAACCCATTCATTGGGTTGGTAAAGAGGACGACTGGAAACAATTTCCAGAAATACAAGCGCCAGTATTGCTATCAATCCAATGAAAACATTTATCAACCCATTGAGCTTTAATGTCTTCATATTGCCATTCTTCATGTTATCAATAGCATACTTTGCCATCATCAACGCTAATGGCCCGATAAATGGCAGAATGTAAGTCGGCAGTTTTCCTTTAGAAATGCTAAAAAATAGCAATGGGACACAAAACCAGCAAAACAGAAAGAACATCTCAGGATGATTTTTCTTCTCTTGCCAACTCTTGAGCAAAGCACCAGGTAATAATCCTAGCCACGGAATAACACCTAAAATCAATACCGGCAGGTAATACCAGAATGGGGCGGAATGCTGTGCATGATCAGAAGCAAAACGCTGTATATGTTCTACCCAGAAAAAATAATGCCAATAATCAGGCTCTCGCAAAGCAATTGCGATCACCCACGGCAGACTGATCAAAACAGCACAAATAATTGCAAGCAGGCCAAAACGAACCATTTCCAAAAAACGTTTCTGGTATATCGTGATCGGTATCATGGATATTACCGGCAGAGCCAATGCCAGAAAACCTTTTGTCAAAAACGCCATGCCGCAGGTTATACCTAGTACAGACCAAGCCCAAATCCGTTCACGGCGACTACTGGCCTTTAATGCCCAATAACAGCTCACTATTCCTGCCGTGATCCATAGTGAAAACATTGGATCAAGAACACTATAAGTGCCGACAGAAAAGACAATAAACATGGAGAGATAAATCAAACTAGCAATAAATGCAGTCTGGCGAGACTGCCACATCATCATAGCTAACCGATAAAGAAGAAATGCACTAATTATAATGCTGAATACAGCACCAAAACGCACTGCAAAATTATTATCCCCAAAGATCCATTGGCTAATATTATTTATCCAATATCCAGCCACTGGTTTTTCAAAATAACGGATATCTAAAAAATAAGGAACTATCCAATCTCCACGTTGTAACATTTCCCGACTGATTTCAGCATATCGTGTCTCGTCTGGTTGCCACAAAAGACGGCTATTCAGAGGGATAAGGTAAGTAAAGATAAAAAAAAGAGCCATCAGAACGGCCCCGGCTCTACTCGTCCAAGTATTCGACATATTTGTTTTATACCTCTTGTTGGCAACCTAACCAGCTTTCACGACCAGGAAAATCTGAACGGATAATTCTCCCAACAGGCAAGGTGTTTCTATTTTCTGGTAATAAATCACATAACTTGCAAAACTGAATATCTTGCTGGTGGAGCATATCCAATAGTTCCTCGAACTGCGGCGCTTTGGACATTCCTTCAACTTCTGTATGAATGGTATAGACAGGAACACCCTGAGCATTTTTGATTGCATCAAGAATAAAGTGATTAAAATCCGCATCACTGACTTGCGTTCCGACAACTTCGTCATAAGTCGGTAATGTCACAGGAATTTGAACAGTACCTAAGCTCCCATCCGGCAACAATGGCCTGAATGGATGTGTTCCACGACAATCACTGTTGTAGTCAAAACCAAATTGCTGTTTGACTGCCAGTACACGCTCATCTGCCCGCCAGCCAGCAACAGCAGAGCATGTTACGGAGTGTCCTGTCGCCTTTTCCAGGGCATTAATACCAAGTTGTATTTGTTCTGCCAGTTCTGATTCTGACCAATGTCCTGCTTTTGCCTGCCAACCCTGATGATCCCAAGCATGCAGACCAACTTCATGGCCTGCATCCAGGGTTTTTTTCATCAGATAACCTAAATCTTTTGCAATTTTCTTTCCCGGCCAGGCTGTACCAGCTAATAGAATATTCAGACCATAAAGAGATACGGCATTTGATCTCAACATTTTCCACAAAAATTTAGGCTTTAACAGACGCCACAAATGCCGTCCCATATTGTCTGGGCCAACGCTGAAAAAGAAACTAGCCTGAATATGATGACGCCGTAAAGTTTTAAGTAATTGCGGCACACCTTCCCTGGTGCCCTGATAAGTATCTACATCAATCCTCAAGCCAACTTTTTGCATCATATATGCCCTGCATATTCTTTCTTCCTTTTTAGCTCTTTCACAGCATCACGCAAGAAGAAATCCAATGTCTCATCAATGGTTTGTTCCATATTGATCGTGGGTTTCCATCTCAACAGATGTTCCGCGTTTTTAATGCTGGGCTTACGGTGTTCAACATCCTGATACCCCTGACCATAATAACTACTACTTTCGATTTTCTTGAATCCGGCAAACGGAGGAAAATATCCACGTAGCTCATGTTTTTCAAAGCTATTCAGCAATATTTCAGCTAATTGACGAATACTGGCCTCATTCATCGGATTACCAATATTGATAATCTGACCATCACACAAGCCATTCTGGTTCTCAATAATTCTGAATAACGCTTCAATTCCATCATGAATATCGGTGAAACAGCGTTTTTGCTCTCCCCCGTCAATCAACTTAATGGGGGAACCTTCCACCAGATTTAAAATTAACTGAGTAATTGCCCTTGAACTCCCAATACGGGCTGAGTTCAAATTGTCTAACCTTGGCCCCATCCAGTTAAATGGTCGAAACAAAGTAAATTTCAAACCGGCTTTTTCACCGTATGCCCAAATAACACGATCAAGCAATTGCTTAGAAACTGAATAGATCCAACGCTGTTTGTTGATTGGCCCTACAATTAAACGAGAAGTATCCTCATCGAATTCCTTATCATCACACATGCCATAAACTTCAGAAGTGGACGGAAAAATAATCCGTTTATTGTATTTCACACAATAGCGAACAATTTTCAGGTTTTCTTCAAAGTCCAACTCAAAAACACGCAACGGGTTACGGGTATATTCGATAGGTGTAGCTATCGCCACTAATGGCAGCACAACATCACATTTTTTAATGTGGTATTCGATCCATTCTGTGTGAATGCTGACATCTCCTTCAATAAAATGAAAATTTGGGTTACCAATAAAACGCTCAATGGCAGAAGAGCCAATATCCATTCCATAGATATCATAATTACCATCGCTCAACAGACGTTCTGTCAGATGATTACCGATAAATCCGTTAACCCCCAGAATCAAAACACGTTTACGAAGGCTGATTTGTGTTGTGACTTTTGGCCCAAGCCGAATAGCTGCCATAATCCCCATTTCTAAAGCGAGTCGGCTACCCTGCACATAAATACCAGATTCACTCTGTCCACTGACAATCTCTAATGCCCCTTCTCCACACGCAATAAGCAGTGGATCCGTAGAAATCACGGTTCCTGGCTGTTTATCATGAACTTTATTAATTGGGTGTGAGCGCCAAATAGTAATTTTACGCTCACCAAGGAAAGTAAATGCACCTGGATAGGGTTCTGTCACCGCCCGGACGAGGTCATTAATCTCTTCGGCAGATTTATGCCAGAAAATTTCCCCATCCTCTGCTGTCCTGCGACCAAAATAGGTTGCCTGATTTTCATCCTGCGGAATAGATGAGTAATTATTCGCCTTTATCTGAGGCAGAATATTATTCAATAGCTCAACTGCGGCTTCACGAATTTTGCCATGAATATCCAATGAAGTGTCTGTTTTCTCAATCTGTACTGCCTGTTGAGCAACAATATCTCCGGCATCTGCCTTAGCTACCATTTTATGCAGTGTTACACCTGTTTCTGTCTCACCATTTAATATCGCCCAGTTAACAGGAGCACGACCACGATATTTAGGTAATAAAGAACCATGTAAGTTAAATGCTCCTTTTGTTGCCAGTGATAAAATATCCTGACTGAGCAGATCGCGATAATAAAATGAGAAAATAACATCCGGCTGCATTTCACTAATACGTTCAATCCAGAGTGGATGATTCACATTCTCCGGAGCAAATACAGGTAAGCCCATATTCGCACCAATATGGGCCACAGAAGAGAAAAAATTATTTTCATTCGGATTATCGACATGCGTAAAAACAGCTTGAATATCAAACCCCGCTCTCACTAATGCATTAAGCCCGACACAACCAATATCATGATAGGCAAAAATAACGGCTTTCATTTTTTTTCTTCCTTAATTACTGTTGGATTTTTAGCTCCAACCACTTTTTGAATAAAATAGCGTGGACGTGCACGAACATCGTTATATATCCGGCCGATATATTCTCCGAGTAACCCCATCGCAACGAACTGTGCACCAATAAACATGAAAAGGATGGCAAATAAAGTAAACACTCCCTCAGCAGCCCATATAGAGCCAAAGATAAGGCGCAAAGCGATCAGCAACACGGCCAGCAGGAAACCTGTCACAGCAATAATGCTTCCTACAACACTCAATAACCGTAACGGTGCGGTTGTCAGACAAGTTAACAAGTCGTACATCAGGTTTATCAGCTTCATAAAGCTGTATTTAGAATCACCGAATTCACGCTCTGCATGAGCTACATCAATTTCGATTGTTTTGCGGGCGAATGTGTTAGCCAGAATAGGAATGAATGTGCTGCGTTCATGACACTGCAACATTGCTCGCACAATATGGCGGCGATATGCCCGTAACATACAGCCGTAATCCCCCATTGAACGCCCCGTTGCTTTCGTGATCATTGCATTAATAATCTTAGAGGCGGTTTTACGAAACCAAGAATCCTGACGATTGGCACGGCGTGTACCGACAACATCATATCCCTCTTCAGCTGTTCTCACTAAACGGGGGATCTCTTCCGGTGGATTTTGTAAATCTGCATCAAGGGTGATGATAAGATCACCATCGGCCTGATGGAATCCCGCCATAATTGCAGAGTGCTGCCCATAATTACGGTTCAACAAAATTGCAATGACATGATTTTTAAGATCTTCAGCCGCTTTAGTCAAAATGTCGGCGGAGCTATCGCGGCTACCATCATCGACTAAAATTAATTCATACTTCTGCTCAAGTTGTTGACATGCAGATATCGTCCTTTCCAATAATTGGGGCAAGCTTTCTTCTTCGTTATAAACCGGAATAACAACCGAAACTTTTTTTATTTTTTCAAACACCACTATCTACACTCCGCAAGAATTTCCAACACGGCATTCACGACACGATCTACATCATCATTGTTCATATCCGGAAAAAGGGGTAACGAACAAAGTGTTGCCGAATTCCACTCAGATTCGGGCAGAGACAGAGCTGGATAACGTTGCCGATAATATTTTTGTGTATGTGCCGCTCTGAAATGTAATCCCGTGCCGATATTGCGTTCTTTTAAGCGTGTCATGAAAGCATCGCGGTCAATACCGCAAATACTTTGATCAACACGTACCATGAATAAATGATGAGAGTGCCGATGTTCATATTCAGGCACACTCAACATCTGTAAAGGGGTATCTTTTAAAGCAGAAGAATATCGTGCTGCCAGCTCCCGGCGGCGGGCATTCATAGATGCCAATTTACTTAGCTGGACAACCGCCACTGCCGCATGAATATCTGATAAGTTATATTTGAAGCCCGGTTCAATAACTTCTGCCTGAGGTTTCCTGCCTTGGATCTGCCGATCAAAGGCATCAACGGCCAACCCATGAAATTTCAAACAACGAACTCGCTGCGCAAGTTCATCACTATCTGTAACCAACATGCCGCCTTCCGCACATGTCATATTTTTGATGGCGTGGAAAGAAAAAATAGCCGTTCCTCGTTCACCAACCCATTCATTCTTATAGCGGGTTCCCACTGCATGAGCGGCATCTTCAATCAAGGGGATATCAGCTTCTTTTGCAACCGCACGCAGGGCATCAAGATCACAGGGCGCACCTGCGTAGTGGACAGGGATAATTGCTTTAGTTCTCGGCGTAATAGACTGTTTAATCGTTTTGGCATTAACCATCAGAGTATCACGATCCACATCGACCATAACTGGCTCTGCACCTAACAGGCAAATCATATTGACAGTAGAAACCCAGGTTTGGGAAGGCGTTATTACTTCATCACCAGATCCAATACCTAACGACAGCAAGGCTAAATGCATTCCCGCCGTAGCAGAGTTCAAAGCTATCGCATGCCTGCAACCAAACATACGAACAAAATCCTGTTCTAATTGCTGGTTTTGTGGCCCTGTTGTAATCCAACCTGAACGTAAAACTTTTTCTACTGCTTCTATCTCTTCATTTCCAATTGATGGACGAGAGAATGGTAAAGAATTATCCATAATCGCCTTGTGTAGCCTGATTTATTTTATAGTAGAAAATATCCATTAAAAAAATAATAACAAGCAAATAAAATCATGGCAATCAATAGATTATTGAAAAACAATCAATTAAAGTGATTGTTTTTATGAAAATTAATCATGATTGACCCTCCATAATTTATAGTTATTATTTTGGATATGTCTAATGTTTATTTCAAAAATTTCAGATAAATTTATTTCATTCATAATATCCTGTGTAATACCATACATAAATAATTTACCTCGTAAAAGTAACCATACATTACTAGCTTGTTCGTAAGTATGATTAAGATCATGACTACTCAATAAAACAGAACCACCTAATGTACAAAACTGATTAATTAATTTATCTAAAATAGCTTGTTGAGTGATATCAAGGTTATTAGTTGGTTCATCAAGAAGTAATAATTTTCCAGCCGGATTCAATTCAGGCCATACCTGCAAAAAAGCACCAGCCAACCTGACCCGTTGCCATTCTCCTCCCGATAACTGCCCAATTGTTGAAGACAGTAATGTGGTTAATTTCAGTTGCCGACAAAGTTCATATAACACCTCTTCTCCTTCAGGCAATCGTGCTAATTCAGGACGATACATATCCAAATATTGAAAAACAGGCATAACAGGAGCTGAAGCGGACTGAGAAAACCATGCCCGACATTGCGCTAATTCACTTTGTCGATAATCACGCAATTCTTTGCCATTGATATAAATACTGCCACCGTGAGGCAAAACTCCGGCAATTGCTGCAAGCAAAGTGCTTTTTCCTGAACCGTTCAACCCAACTAAGTGAACTTTCTCGCCAGCTTTCACTGATGCAGACAGTGAAGCCAGCCTGTTACTGACGGTGATATTATCCAATACTAAAAGCGGTCGATGAATCATGCTATCTTCTCTACTCTTTTATTTCTTTGTTATTCTCTTCGTGCTTTTCCGTAATCTATTAGGTCACTTATTAATGCATGATTATGATTAACATGTAGTTATGATTAACATGTAGCTATGATTAACATGTAGCTATGTCCGAGGTGTTTTTAATAACAGCCAGATAAAAATGGGAGCTCCTAATGTTACTGTGACAACACCGATCGGTATTTCAGCATGGGATAAAGATAAACGAGAAATTAAATCTGCCAATAACAAGCAACTCCCTCCCGCCAATGTGCAGGTTGGTAGTAAAGTCTTATGATCCGTAAGACCAATCAACCTCAGAATATGGGGAAGCACCAAACCGATAAAACTGATCGCTCCGGCAAGGGCAACACTTAAACCAACCAATAATCCCACAGCCGATACAAATAAATTACGCCATTTATTATGAGATATTCCCAATTGTTGCGCCTGCAATTCCCCCAGGGAAAGATAATTAAGTATCTTCCCGGTTCTACTTAACCAGAAAATAACAGGGATCAATACGATCACTTGCCATATTTGCCGCCAATCAATACCGCTAAAACTACCCATCATCCAGTACATTAATTGGCGCAAGTCCAGACTGGTGCTGAAATAAACCATCCATGTCATCATGGCTCCGAATACAACACCGAAAGCAACGCCAATTAATAATAAACGTGCATTAGTCACCCAATGCCTTTTAGAGAAAGCCAATAAAATCGTGGTCATAAGTAATGCTCCTAAAACTGCACCGATACTTAATATCCACAATGGAGCAATACCATGAAAAACAAGGATCAGAAAAACAACCACCACTCCCGCGCCATTACTAATTCCCAATAGTCCGGGTTCAGCCAATGGATTCTCAAATAGTGCCTGCATAACTGCACCAGACGCCGCCAAACTTGCACCAACGGCAAACACCGCCAGTGCTCTGGGTAATCTTAATTGCCAAACAAAAAGCCGTGCAGGATCAGACAACCATTGATCGGGCCAGAACCATATTTCCCCTGCGCACAGTGATAAAATAAACAACACAATTGACAAGGCGGATAAGAGTACCATCATCCGATAATCACGTTTTTTCTGGCGTGTGATCAGCTCAGAGATAGAAAGTGTCGATAAAGAGTATGTAGGTAACATGGAGAGTGAAATTATTCAGAATGGAAAATAAGAAAAAGACCGCTTAATAGCGGTCTTTTTATGCATTATTCTTTTGGTAAAACTCTTTCTACCCGACTTTTCAACTTCTGCCCCGGACGAAAAGTGACAACTCGGCGAGCAGTAATTGGAATATCCTCACCAGTCTTCGGGTTACGACCTGGACGTTGATTTTTATCTCTCAAATCAAAGTTGCCAAATCCAGATAATTTAACCTGCTCCCCATTCTCCAAAGAACGACGCACTTCTTCAAAGAACATTTCCACTAGATCTTTAGCGTCACGTTTGCTAATACCCAGTTTTTCAAACAGATTTTCTGACATTTCAGCTTTAGTAAGCGCCATAAGTTCAGTCCCTCAAGGATGCTTGGAATCGCTGTTCTAATGCAGCAACGCATTTGTTAACGGTCGCAGCAATCTCTTCTTCTTCCAGTGTACGCGAGGTATCCTGCAAGATTAAGCTAATAGCAAGGCTTTTATAGCCTTCCGCGACACCTTTACCACAATACACGTCAAATAAGTTTATGCCAACTATATGATTTATGCCAACTTTCTTACATTCAACCAGAATATCTTCTGCGGCTACATTTTCAGGCACAACTATCGCGATATCACGGCGATTGGATGGGAAGCGAGAAACTTCCTTCATTTCAGGAATTATGCGGTCCGCAAGATTGGCCCACAACAATTCGAATATCACGGTGCGGCCATTCAAGTCAAGTTTACGTTCCAGCTCTGGATGAACAACCCCAATATAACCAATATAATTATTTCCCAGATAAATCCCAGCACTTTGTCCGGGATGCAAAGCAGGATGTTCTTCTGCTTTAAAGGAAATCTCGGATAGTTTACCCGTCAGTTCTAAAACGGATTCTAAATCACCTTTCAGATCAAAAAAGTCAACTGCTTGTTTTTCAATCAACCAGTGTTCATCAAAACAATTTCCGGCGATTACACCGCCAAGCATCAATTCCTGCCGAATCCCATATTCTGCGCTTTCATCAGGCACAAAACGTAGACCTGTTTCAAATAATCGAACTCTATTCTGTTGACGATTCTGATTATACACAACAGTAGTCAATAATCCTGTCAACAAAGACAGACGCATTGCAGACATATCAGCTGAAATTGGATTTGGCAGGAGCAACGCTTCTTGCTGTGGGTGCAAATATTGCTGGATCTTAGGATCAACAAAGCTATAGGTAATAGCTTCTTGATAACCTTTATCCACCAGCATGGTTTTCACACGTTTCAGGGATAAGTCCGCTTCACGATGTGAAGTCATCACCAGATCAGCACATATGGGTACATCAGGGATATTGTTATAACCATAAATACGAGCAACTTCTTCAACCAGATCTTCTTCAATCTGCATATCGAAACGCCAGCTTGGTGCAACTGCTTCCCAGCAATCATTATGCTTTGTTACCTGGCAACCTAAACGTGTCAGAATATCTGTTACTTGTTCATCAGCAATATGATGACCAACCAAACGATCCAATTTGCGGCGAGTCAGAATGATAGTTGCTGGCTTCGGCAGATGAGATTCACTGGTAACATCGATGATCTCGCCAGCTTCCCCGCCACAAATAGCAATCAATAACTGAGTCGCATATTCCATCGCTTTGTATTGAAGCTGTGGATCAACACCTCGTTCAAAACGATGAGAAGCATCTGTATGCAAACCATAACGACGGGCACGACCTGTAATTACTAGTGGTGCAAAGAAAGCAGATTCCAGCAGAATATGCTGGGTTTCAGCATTAACACCAGAATATTCGCCGCCAAAAATTCCTGCGATTGCAAGTGGTTGCTTTTCATCGGCAATGACGAGAGTATCAGCAGAAAGTTCCGCGTGATTACCATCTAGCAGTGTTAATTTTTCACCCTGCTCTGCCATGCGCACAATAATTGAGCCGCTGAGACGTTCTAAATCGAATGCGTGCAATGGTTGACCCAATTCAAGCAACACATAATTGGTCACATCAACAGCAGGATCAATAGAACGAATACCACCACGACGCAGCTTTTCACGCATCCATAATGGTGTCACTGCCTTAATATTAACATTCTTGATAACGCGTCCGAGGTAACGTGGGCAAGCCTCTGGTGCATCAACACGGATAGAGAATGTTGCATCCGTAGATGGTTTAACAGATTCGATCTCTGGCTGAACCATTGACAGTTTATTGATAACCGCAACATCACGTGCAACGCCCTGAATGCTCAAGCAATCAGCGCGGTTAGGTGTAATGCTAATTTCAATCGCATTATCATCCAGTTTCATGTAATCACGTAAATCGGTGCCAATTGGCGCATCCGCAGGCAGTTCAATGATGCCATCCTGATCACTGGTAATTCCCAGTTCGGAGAATGAACAGAGCATACCTTCTGATGGCTCACCACGTAATTTGGCAGCTTTTATTTTGAAATCACCTGGTAGTACAGCGCCAACAGTAGCAACAGCTACACGAAGCCCTTGACGGCAATTCGGCGCACCACAGACAATATCCAACAGGCGGTCGCCGCCTACATTGACTTTTGTAACGCGCAATTTATCCGCATTCGGATGCTGAGCACACTCAACAACTTCACCAACAAAAACACCGTGGAATTGACCCGCGACTTTTTCAACACCATCCACTTCCAAACCTGCCATGGTAATTTGATCAGACAATTCTTCACTGCTGATGGCAGGGTTCGCCCACTCGCGTAACCAGAGTTCACTGAATTTCATGAGATATTCCCGCCTTATTTAAACTGTTTAAGGAAGCGCAAATCATTTTCGAAGAAAGCACGCAGATCAGTCACGCCGTAACGCAGCATAGTCAAGCGTTCCATTCCCATACCAAAGGCAAAGCCAGAATAAACTTCAGGATCAATACCGACATTACGCAATACGTTCGGATGCACCATGCCACAGCCTAATACTTCCAACCATTTGCCGTTTTTCCCCATCACATCAACTTCTGCGGATGGCTCAGTAAATGGAAAATAAGACGGACGGAAACGAACTTGCATATCTTCTTCAAAAAAGTTGTTCAAAAAATCATGCAGCGTACCTTTCAGATTGGTGAAGCTGATATTTTTATCAACAATCAACCCTTCTATCTGATGAAACATTGGCGAGTGTGTCTGATCATAATCATTCCGGTATACACGGCCAGGAGCAATAATGCGGATCGGTGGCTGACGATCTTTCATTGTGCGGATTTGTACCCCTGAGGTTTGCGTGCGCAACAAACGCGTTGCATCAAACCAGAAAGTATCATGATCAGCACGAGACGGATGATGCAAAGGAATATTCAGGGCATCAAAGTTATGATAGTCATCTTCAATTTCCGGGCCTGACTCAACAGAAAAACCTAGCTCACCAAAGAAAGTTTCGATGCGTTCAATTGTGCGAGTGACAGGATGTAATCCGCCATTTTCCATACGACGGCCAGGCAATGAAACATCAATTTTTTCTACTGCCAAACGAGCATTCAGAACATCCGCTTCCAATTTATCCTTACGTGCATTCAAAGCTTCCTGGACTTCTTGTTTTGCCTGATTAATAACAGCCCCTGCTGCTGGACGTTCCTCGGCAGGCAAGTCACGCAACGATGACATCTGGAGAGTTAAATGGCCTTTTTTTCCCAGGTATTCAACTCGCACCAAATCCAACGCGGCAACATCCTGGGCTTCTTCTACGGCTGCTTTTGCCTTCGCAACCAGCTCAGTAAGATGTGACATCGTTTTCCTCTTCCTTCGGCCAGATGGCCTTTTAGTTGTTATCGACTATGCCTTCATCAATATGTGTATATCTCTTAATGAGGTCATAGAAATAAAAAAGCCTCCACACTGGAGGCTCAAGCGCTGTTTTTCGTTTCTTTTATTACGCGCAAAGCCCCCTGATTTCAGGTGGTAAAGTAAAAAAAGAAACGAAAAAAGGCTAATTTTATCATTTTTATTCTCTCCTATATGCTTCCTAACCCGACTATTTTAGCCTGATTAGCAAACTTGGCTAATACTAAGCATATTTTTGAAAAAAGTAAAAGAGGGAGCGTTGCTCCCTCTTCTAACCTGACTTATGCCAGAGCGCCCTTCGCTTTTTCAACCAGAGCAGCAAATGCTACTTTGTCGAATACAGCGATATCAGCCAGAATCTTACGGTCGATTTCAATCGAAGCCTTTTTCAGGCCGTTGATGAAACGGCTGTAAGACATACCGTTTTGACGTGCAGCAGCGTTGATACGAGCAATCCACAGTTGACGGAATTGACGTTTACGCTGACGACGGTCACGGTAAGCGTACTGACCAGCTTTTATAACAGCCTGGAAAGCAACACGATAAACGCGCGAACGAGCACCGTAGTAACCTTTCGCTTGTTTCAAAATTTTCTTGTGACGTGCACGGGCAATAACACCACGTTTTACGCGAGCCATATACTTCTCCTATCGTCTCTGAGTTCTAATCTAAAAAATTGCTTATGCGTATGGCAAACAAGCAACAACCAGGCCCAGATCACCTTTGGAGACCATGCCTTTTGGACGTAAATGACGTTTACGCTTAGTTGATTTTTTAGTCAGAATGTGACGAAGGTTAGCGTGCTTACGCTTGAAACCGCCACTTGCAGTTTTCTTGAAGCGTTTAGCTGCGCCGCGTACTGTTTTAATCTTTGGCATTTTAATATCCACTTCGCATTGTTAATTACAACGAACTAGTAAGGCGAATAGGCCCCATCCAAACTGGTTAGAACCTATTACTTGTCTGCCTGACTATTTCTTCTTAGGAGCGAGCACCATGATCATCTGGCGGCCTTCGATTTTCGATGGGAAGGATTCGACTACAGCCAGTTCACTCAGATCGCCACGAATGCGGTTAAGCATTTCGATACCAATCTGCTGATGCGCCATTTCACGTCCACGGAAACGCAGAGTGATTTTGGCTTTATCGCCATCTTCCAGAAAACGAACCAGGTTGCGTAGTTTGACCTGATAGTCGCCTTCATCTGTACCAGGACGGAATTTAATTTCCTTGACCTGAATAACCTTTTGTTTCTTTTTCTGTTCTTTGATTGACTTACTCTTCTCATAGAGGAACTTGCCGTAATCCATGATACGACAAACCGGCGGTTCGGCATTTGGGCTGATTTCCACCAAATCAACACCAGCTTCCTCAGCTTTTTCAAGAGCTTCTCTCAGACTGACAATACCAATCTGTTCGCCATCTAACCCAGTTAAACGAACTTCAGAGGCGCGAATCTCTTCATTAATGCGATTTGGGCGCGCCGGTTGAATTCTTTTTCCGCCTTTAATACTTTATTCCTCCAATTGACGAAGATTACGACTGCGTATTTCTGCCAGCAGTTTCTCTGTAAACTCGCTGACATCTATGCTACCTAAATCCTTGCCTCGGCGGGTACGAACGGAAACTCTTCCTGACTCGACCTCTTTATCACCACAGACAAGCATGTAAGGCACTCGACGCAGAGTGTGTTCGCGAATTTTAAAGCCAATCTTCTCGTTTCTCAAGTCTGCTTTTGCACGAATGCCTGCATTTTGAAGTTTTTTAACCAATTCCTGTACATAATCTGACTGACCATCCGTAATATTCATGACAACCACCTGCTGAGGTGCCAGCCATGTTGGGAAGAACCCAGCATATTCTTCTGTCAGGATACCAATGAACCGTTCAAGGGAACCAAGAACAGCACGGTGGATCATTACAGGAACCTTACGTTCATTATTTTCACCGACATATGACGCGCTCAAACGCGCTGGCAGTGAAAAATCTAGCTGCACAGTACCACATTGCCACGCACGATCCAAACAATCATACAAAGTAAATTCAATTTTAGGACCATAAAACGCACCTTCACCAGGCTGGTATTCAAATTCAATACCATTCATTTTCAGTGCTTCTGCGAGATCAGTTTCCGCTTCATCCCACTGTTTTTCAGTACCAATGCGTTTTTCCGGCCGAGTCGATAGCTTAACAACAATCTTCTCAAAACCGAATGTAGCGTATACATCATAAATCATTTTGATGCAGTTACTGACTTCTTGCAGGATCTGCTCTTCCGTACAGAAGATATGAGCATCATCCTGAGTAAAACCGCGAACACGCATCAAACCATGTAACGCACCTGAAGGCTCATTACGATGGCAACTGCCGAACTCAGCCATACGCAGAGGCAGATCACGGTAGGATTTTAACCCTTGGTTGAAAATCTGGACGTGACCAGGGCAATTCATCGGCTTTACGCAGTATTCACGGTTTTCCGATGATGTGGTGAACATGTTCTCTTTATAGTTTTCCCAGTGCCCGGTTTTTTCCCACAGGATGCGGTCCATCATGAATGGGCCTTTGACTTCCTGATATTGGTACTCTTTCAATTTGACACGAACAAAAGTTTCCAGCTCACGGAAAATGGTCCAGCCGTCATTGTGCCAGAATGCCATACCCGGCGCTTCTTCCTGCATATGGTATAAATCAAGCTGCTTACCAATTTTACGATGGTCACGTTTTGCAGCTTCCTCCAGACGCAACAAATAAGCGTTAAGCTGTTTTTTATCCGTCCATGCAGTACCATAAATACGTTGCAACATTTTGTTATCGCTGTTGCCGCGCCAATATGCACCTGCAACTTTCTGCAATTTGAAATGATGACAGAAACGCATGTTAGGTACGTGAGGGCCGCGGCACATATCCACGTATTCTTCATGATGATACAGACCTGGGTGATCATCATGGCTGATATTTTCATCCAAAATCTGGATTTTATACTCTTCACCACGAGCCACAAAAGTATCACGAGCTTCCTGCCAAGTGACGCTTTTCTTGATAACATCATAGTCTTTCTTGGCAAGTTCCAACATGCGTTTCTCAAGCAGCTCAATATCTTCCTGCGTCAAAGAGCGATCCAAATCGATATCATAATAGAAACCGTTGTCAATCACAGGGCCAATTGCCATTTTCGTATTAGGCCACAGCTGCTTGATTGCGTGCCCCAACAAATGAGCGCATGAATGGCGGATGATTTCCAGACCTTCTTCATCTTTACTGGTGATGATAGCAAGAGTGGAATCGGTTTCGATTAACTCACATGCATCCACCAATTCGCCATTAACACGACCAGCAATACACGCTTTTGCCAACCCAGCCCCGATATCGCGAGCAACATCCATCACAGAGACAGCATGCTCAAATTGACGCTGACTACCGTCAGGAAGAGTAATTATAGGCATTTAAAATCCTTATCTACAGTGGTGACCCACACGAAAGATCACTTGCATGAAATATTTTACCTTAAAGTTCAATACGTTAATTACGGGCACTTGCTGCACCATGCAAGTTATGTACATAGTTAAGTACACAAAATTACAAACGACTCATGTACACCGCCTTAACTCGGGAGGGGATGTTATCACCCATATCATTTAGCAACAAATAAAAAGAACAACATAAGTATTGTCATTCTATTAACACAATTCTTTTCGCCAAATAAAGCAGCAAATTTCATTATGATTTCTCAACTTCAACCATTGAACATTAATTATTCAACTTATGTTTAGCTAATTCCGTATTTATTTTCTTTATTCGTCTGGGAGATACACTCAATGTTAAAAAGCAAATGCCTAACAACTCTAAGATGATAACGAGGCATATCATTGCTATAAACTCCCAACTGGAGATATTTTGATTATCGATATATAGTATTTTAAAAACGATGAAAATCATTAAAGCAAAAATAATGATAGATATTAACTTTTCAATCCAATAAGTTATCACATAAGAAGCGTCAATTTTTATCTTTGCAATATCAGCATTTACTATCACATATCTTTTCAATCTTCTAATATCAAATATATAACCTGATTCAATACCGAGAGCAACGAGCTTTATGACCAGATGTCGGAGTTCCTTTGATTTAATCCTGGTTACTTTAAACATAATCTCAGAAGTAATAATGTTTTTGATATATTTTTTATCTTCCTGACTCAGATATTCGTCATATTTTTCAAGATAATCAATATTGTTTGTGATTCTCCTATTTCTCAAGAAATTTAAACTGCTATAGAAATTTTTAAGCATTACCCAAATTCCGCCAAGAAATGCAGTCAAAGCAGACAATATTGATGCTATCGCAGAGTAGTTTCTTATTGACCAATCAAGCAAATCATCAAACATACATTCACCATCATAGTTTAATCAGGTAACTATAGTATGAACGTCATATTCAAAATTTCCTCTTTCATGTTATCTTTTACTGGCAGAATTCATTCTGGTTACATGGAGCTATACCTATGTAAAAAACCACCTGCGTAGCAGATGGTTTAGGGATAACAATGTAACATAATTTATCTATTTTTATCGGGTTTACCATCATGCTCACCAAAGACCTGCTCAGGAGGAAAATCCCATCCCCTACTTATAGTTTTTTGATATTCCAGGTTCAGTGGATACCAAATTTTATGTTCAGGTTTACTTTTCTCTCCTACAACCAGTAACCTGACTTCTGAATCAGTATTATTAATTACTGTATGACAAATTCCTGTACCCGCAGGAAACCCAACCGCATCCCCAGGTTCTAATCGATATAACTTTCCATTAATCCATACATCGGGAGTTCCTTTGAGGACATATACAAACTCTTCTTCATCTTTCTCTGCGTGAGGATAGGACGTTCTGCGACCCGGCAATACACGTTCATGATGAATACCTATTTTCTTTAGTCCCAGAGATTCACCAAGAGCAGAGCCTATAGTGAATATTTCATCGCTATCAGGATATGCCGGCCCCTCTTCCTCTTCATTTTGTGTCCAATGTTGAATAAACTCAGGCCTTCTTTTTTCTTGTTTTAATGACATTGGTTTTCCTAATCAATGATTGTTGATAGTAAGATAATTAAATTATTTTATTCCAATAACTATGTTTAACTAACATAGTCTCTCTTATTTCTACCCCCAATTCTCGGGAATAAATGGCCTAATATAATAATTTAATATACTTATATACTTACTTAGAAATTATTTTTATATGCTTCCATCTCTGTTACTCTACAGAACTCTTGAAGCCCAAAGATATTAATATCTTCGAAGGTAAATCCTCGACATATCGTTAATAACCACATCTGATTATTCTTTATATATGTTAACAGAACACAAGTAATAAACTGCATTTTCTACTTACAGAAAAAATAGAACAAAACTGAAGTTTTCTGTCAATCTCATCAACACAATAAATACTCAAAACATGCCAAAAATCACACTACTCTAAGGCACGATAAACATTCTTCACTTTCCATAAATAACGAGGTGCTTGCGGTGCGGGGTGATTATTCTGAACATATTGATAAAATTCATCCGGAGTCATTCGGTTAATTTTATTAATCGCCAGAGTACGATTGGAATCAAATGTTCTCAGTAATGCCCCTGCACCATTAACATAAGCGACTATTGTCGCATAATATAAAGTTTCAGGATGGATAATCCCTTCCAAATGCTGCTTTTTCAAGATACTGATGTAAGCAGTGCCAAGATCAATGTTAGTTTTAGGATCTTTCAGCTCTCGTATCGTCGGTTGCCCCGATTTTCCTTTCAATCGATAGGCATCCCGCCCTGCTGTAGAGGCCTTAATCTGCATCAATCCAACCGCATTAGATTTACTGATAACTTCTGGACGGAAACCGGATTCCACCTGGATAATTGACTTGATCAAAATTTCATCAACACCATAACGCTTTGCAGCTTGCTCAATAAACCCATCAAATGGCGTTGTTCTGGTTCGACTTGTCAATTTACCAGAACCCAAAACAACATTATTGCCACTGAATATTCCTTTAGGAGATGGATTGTGATTCTTTATTTGATGAGATTCCTGACTGGCACACCCCGTTAACAATATTGCCAGAAAAATATAAGCATGAATAAAATTTAATCTCACGAAAATTCTCCTGAACTAAAATTAACCTTATAAAGCATATATAATTTTATAAATAAAATAAAAATATTTTTATATATCTCATCAAAATAAATTGAAGTAGTTATATTCAATAAACTTCAAAACACTAGACAATGCGCTGTTTTTTTGTTCGCATAGTAATTTCAGGAACAGGAAGAAAATTCAGGAAAACCTGCAAAATTATCATCCATATGACAGTGTCACCTTGACTTTATAAAGATGATACTGATAATCATTATCAAAAATTACAGACATAAAAAATAAGGTTTACACTAATGAACAAAAAACATTCACTCTCTACATTCCCGATACTCAGTATAGCCATTACTCTCTTCTCGATCATTCTATTCAACCAACAGGCTCATGCCGATGAAAAATTCAGGGTCGTTACTACATTTACCATTATTCAAGACATGGCTCAAAATATCGCAGGAGATGCAGCGATTGTAGAGTCAATCACAAAACCCGGTGCAGAAATTCACGATTATCAACCCACCCCAAAAGATATTATCAAAGCAAAGCGAGCAGACCTAATCCTCTGGAATGGCCTGAATCTTGAACGTTGGTTTGAACGCTTTTTCGAAAATATGCAGGATATTCCTGTTGCAGTCATTACCGAAAACATTACACCGCTTCCAATCCGTGAAGGACCTTACAATCAAAATCCCAATCCACATGCCTGGATGTCTCCGAATAATGCGTTAATCTATATTGAAAATATTCGCAAGGCCTTGGTCAAACACGATCCGGCGAATGCAGATACTTACAATCGCAATGCCAAAATCTATGCCGATAAGATAGCCAAACTGGATGCACCACTCAGAGAGCGCCTTTCTCGTATTCCCGAAAATGAGCGTTGGTTAGTAACTAGTGAAGGCGCTTTTAGCTATCTCACACAGGATTATGGTTTCAAAGAAGCCTATTTATGGCCGATTAATGCTGAAGCTCAGGGCACACCACAGCAGGTTCGCCGTGTTATTGATATTATGGTGAAACATAAGATCCCCGTCATCTTCAGTGAAAGTACTGTTTCAGATAAGCCAGCAAAACAAGTCAGTAAAGAGACTGGAGCTCGTTACGGTGGGGTGCTTTATGTTGACTCTCTTTCTACATCAAAAGGCCCGGTGCCGACATATATTGACCTGCTGAATACGACAGTAGACACCATCGCAAAAGGATTTAATCAATGAGAAACACATCGTCACTATTTGAACATCCGCATTTATTGGTTAATAACGCTACTGTTACTTACAACAATGGGCACACTGCAATCTACGATGCCTGTTTTGACATTAAAGGCGGCACAATTTGTGCGTTAGTCGGTATGAACGGTAGTGGAAAATCCACATTGTTTAAAACCATTATGGGATTAGTGACACCTTCTCAAGGAAAAGTGACTCTCAATGCCCAATCCATTAAAACAGCATTAAAACAAAATATCATCGCATACGTTCCACAAACTGAAGATGTTGACTGGAATTTTCCGGTTCTGGTTTCTGATGTTGTGATGATGGGACGCTATGGAAAAATGGGGTTCTTACGCAGACCGAGTAAAATCGACCATCAAATCGTGAACAACTCACTTGAGCGTGTCGGGCTGATTGAACTACGCGACAGGCAAATTGGTGAGCTTTCCGGCGGACAGAAAAAACGTGCATTTCTGGCACGAGCACTCGCTCAAGAAGGAAAGGTTCTGTTACTGGATGAACCTTTTACCGGAGTAGATGTTAAGACAGAAAATGCCATTATCGATTTACTCCGTGATTTACGTGATGAAGGACACTTAATCTTAGTATCAACACATAACCTCGGTAGTGTTCCCGAATTTTGCGACCACGTTATTTTGATTAATCGAACAGTCCTGGCCAGCGGCCCAACTGAAACAACATTCACTCAGAAGAATCTGGAAATGACATTTGACGGTGTCTTACGCCATATCAATCTTTCTGGGCCTGAACTCCATGATGATGATGACCCACGCTCCCTCACTGTCATTACCGATGACGAACGTGCCGCCGTATTTTATGGTCATGACCATCATGTTCCTCCACGACAAAATCAAAAACAGAAGGACGACCAGCCATGATGGAATTGTTGTTACAACCATTTAATTATAACTACATGGTTAAAGCCATGTGGGTGAGTGCTATTGTCGGTGCTGTCTGTGCTTTTTTATCAGCCTATTTGATGTTGAAAGGTTGGTCGTTGATGGGGGATGCTCTCTCCCACTCTGTTGTACCCGGCGTTGCCGGTGCATATGCTCTTGGTTTACCTTATGCCGGAGGCGCTTTCTTTACCGGTATGCTTGCAGCATTATCAATGACACTCGTTCGTCACATCACACGATTACGTGAAGATGCAGTGATCGGTTTTATCTTTTCCACTTTTTTTGCCGCCGGGTTATTAATCGTTTCTTTAAATCCGACTTCTGTCAATGTGCAGACGATTATTCTCGGCAATATTCTGGGTATCGCTGATGAAGATGTTTTACAAGTAGAAATTATTATTGCTGTATCCTTCGTGATCCTGATGCTGCTCTGGAAAGATCTGCTGGTCGTTTTCTTTGATGAAGTCCATGCCCGATCTATCGGGTTATCACCACTACGCCTGAAAATTATTTTCTTCACCTTATTAAGTGCCTGTACTGTTGCTGCTTTACAAACAGTAGGAGCCATTCTGGTTATCGCTATGGTAGTTACTCCCGGAGCAACGGCCTATTTGCTGACAGATCGTTTTAAACACCTACTTATCATTTCAGTTGCTATTGGCACACTAACAAGTTGTGTAGGCGCTTACATCAGCTATTTCCTCAATGGTGCAACCGGCGGTGTGATTGTCACAATACAAACTTTGATTTTCCTATTGGCTTTCTTCTTTGCACCTAAGCATGGCATGTTGGCTTCTCGCAGACGAGCCAGAAAAGAATCCCAGGCATTAACTCAAGGAGGACACCCATGAGTACACTAATTGAACTCATCACGGAACCCTTTCTGCATGATTTCATGCAACGTGCTATTTTGGCGGCTATCGTTGTGGGTACGGTCTGCGCAGTACTATCATGTTATTTAGTGTTAAAGGGCTGGTCATTGATGGGAGATGCCATCTCTCACGCCGTTTTACCGGGTATCGTTCTGGCATTTGTCGCAGGTATACCACTTGCGATCGGTGCTTTCCTGTCAGGAATATTCTGTGCATTCGCCACTGGATATCTGAAAGAACACAGTAGGATTAAAGAAGATACCGTAATGGGTGTTGTGTTTTCTGGTATGTTTGCATTTGGTTTAGTACTTTTTACCCGTATAGATACGGAACAACATCTGACCCATATTCTGTTCGGCAGTATACTCGGAATTACCGAAAATGAATTGATCCAAACATTCTGCATTGCAGGGTTCACGCTGGCAGTTGTACTGCTGAAACGCAAAGATTTCATGCTTTACTGCTTCGACCCCAATCAAGCAAAAGTGGTTGGCCTGCCAGTAAAATTGCTCCACTATGGCTTATTGTCCCTTTTGGCTCTAACCATTGTCGCTTCATTACAGGCCGTCGGTATTATTCTGGTCATTGCTATGCTGATATCCCCCGGCATTATTGCTTTTATTCTCTGCCGGAGTTTTGATCGAATGTTGATTGTTGCCATAATAGCATCTGTTTTATCAAGTGTTTTAGGCACAATAATCAGCTTCCATATCGATGGTGAAACAGGTCCATGTATTGTTATCATTCAGGCTATTTTCTTCACATTTGCCGTTATTTATGACCAAATAAAATTAGCTAGAAAGAAAATGCATAGAAAGTTGACCAAGGACATATTCTCTCCATCATTATGAGTCTTCAATAAAATCAAATTAAAGGGCTATATCTGATTTAGATATAGCCCTGTCAATTTCATTTAAATTCCTTTTTAATCTGTTCAATCGTCGGTTCTGTATGTACTATGAGCATAGTAATTGTCAACTTAATGAGGTGAGTCATGTGGCAAACTGTTAGCCATCTATTAAGTGAACATTTTGGTGAGGCAGAAATCCGCAATCAAACGGAATTATCAGGAGGAGATATTCACCACTCGTGGTCTATTGAGTATGGCGGACAACATATCTTTGTTAAATCCAACACAAAAGAGATGTTGACTGTTTTTAAAACAGAGGCAGAACAGCTGGAATTATTAGCGCGTAGTAAAACAACGCGCGTACCTGAAGTTTACGGTGTTGGGCATGATCGTAGTCATAGTTTTCTTATACTGGAATACCTTCCCATAAAACCATTTGACGCCCACAACGCGTATTGCTTTGGTCAACAACTTGCTAAGCTGCACCAATGGAATGAGCAACCGAAATTCGGTTTTGATTTTGATAATATGCTTGGCACTACGATACAGCCTAATGGGTGGCAAAAACGCTGGAATCAATTTTACGCAGAAAAGCGTATTGGCTGGCAATTACAACTTGCAGCAGACAAGGGAATGGTATTCGGAAATATCGATTCTATTGTCCAAAAAATCGGTGACAAACTGCATTCTCATCAACCTGAGCCATCTTTATTGCATGGTGATTTATGGCCAACAAATTGTGCATCATTAAACAACAATTGTGCCGTAGCGTTTGATCCGGCATGTTATTGGGGAGATCGTGAATGTGACCTTGCTATGCTCCCTTTCTATCCTGAATTGCCTCTGCAAGTTCTTGACGGTTATCAAAGTGTCTGGCCATTACCATCAGACTTTATTGAACGACAACCACTTTATCAACTCTATTATTTACTGAATCGCTGTAATCTTTTTGGTGGCGATAGTTTTATTGCTGCACAAACCATAATCGATAATATATTATCTGAATAATCATTCTGACTATTTACAGAATAAAGTAAAATTTTTTCTTTCAAATCTAATCCAATAGTTAAAGTTAATAACTAGATTTTATTCAGTTATTATTTAATCTTTATAAAAATGCAAATAGAAATAAAGCAATTCAATACATAATAAAAATTAATTACATTATATTACCTTCAGTTTACGAGTAATATGTCTACCCAATATCAGAGTGCTATTTTAGTCAGTTTTCAGTTCTATTCTTAGATATATCAGTAAGCTGCGGAGCTAACCACTCTCGCAGCTATCTTATATATTACCAACCTAATAATTTCAATAAAAAATAGGCAATTGCGCCGATAATAATGGGTGATATATAAAGAGTGAATATTTGGCTGAATAATGAATGGCGTGGAAATTTGATTTTAGCTTCCAACTGTTTCTTAGTTACACCGCTCTCTTTAGCTTTCTCAAGGATCATATGGTCTTCAATCTGTTCCTTAACGAATTTGAATTGGCGGTATATCCTCAAACCAGATGCACTCATTGCCAAACCAACAAACATCAGAAAATAAATAATCAAAAAACTGACATTTGCTCCTGTGATCGTCGCTATGTAGTCTGGAGTTGGAGAATGCTTCCAAAAAAAATCCAAGAATGATGTATTGAATTTGATCATTTCAGCCATCATTCTCAAAAAATCATTCAATACTGCATTAATCCCCTCACCTTTAACCTTATGTTGCCACACTAGGTTAATCACTGAAACTAAAGTTGACAAAAAAGTGGGTACAAAAATAATCCACCCCAACAGCCGCTTCGCAATAGCAACATATCTTGCTTGTTGATACGTCATTAATACTCCTCATGAGCATATACCCAATAGATTTCAAGTTATAACGCGACAGTAAGTGAACGAATCTCCAGAAGCATAGACAGTTATTCTAGACAAAAATCAGTTAAATATTAGTGTCATATGTTAATAAATAAAAGGTTTTTCTTGTTTACCCCCTATTCAACTTATACAAAACCCTCTATACTAGCGAGAACTGTATGTATAAACAGCAATAAATATCAATATAACAAACAACTCAGTATAAATAATTATGACAGCAGAAGGGCATCTTCTCTTTTCGGTTGCCAGCCTTGTATTGGCTCATCAGCTAGAAATTACTCCAGAAATAGCACAGGGAGATTGGTTGCATATGCTTCCTGGTGTGCTTTTGGCTTCTTTACTACCTGATATTGATCATCCACATTCAACATTAGGCAGGTTATTCCGTTTTATTTCCATTCCTATTGCACGACTTTGTGGGCATCGTGGTTTTACACATAGCCTATTAGCACTAGTTGTTGGCATTATTCTCTTTCAGACCAAAATACCAGCTGACTGGCCCATACCAACTGACTTTTTCCACGCCATGATCGTAGGCTATATCAGCCATTTGGTTGCAGATATGCTTACGCCAGCAGGTATCCCTCTCTTATGGCCATTAAAAGTGCGTTTCCGGATCCCTATATTAAGGGGAAAAGAGCGCAAAAAAGCGGAACGATTTATAGCCGTTTTGATTGTAGCAATTGCTATTCTCATTCCACAGTACATCGATTTTTCGTTTATGCACTATTTAGACAAACTACCATTCGATAAGCTGTCACTTGATAAGTTAAATATCGATAAATTACAAAATCTATATAAATAACTGAGTTTATTTTTAATCAAACCATAACCCCATTTAAAAGATGGGGTTAACTCACAACATAAGTATTACTTTTTAATTTTTACTTATCATTTTTATCTTCAACGTCACTACTTTGTTAGTTATGTCCCCTATTTTGATGTAACAATCTGAAATTTATTAATTATATAACACCAGAAAGCCCATATATCACGCGGTAAATCTCTGCATATTGTTACCAAATCTAAACAAGGTGAAAATAAATTACATAAGGACATATAACTAATTGCACTAGCCAGTGATAAATAATTATATTTTATTCTTTTTAATTATAAGAAAGCTAATTCTTATATTGATACCATGCATAGTTAATAGAATATATGGTGCAACTTCTTGTTATAACTTGAAGTAAGCATATTCCATACAAAAAAGTCATATTAGTCAGAATATTGGAGACTGGGGATGAATTTACCACTCGTTATTAATGTGCTGATTTTCGCAGCGTTACTCATATTATTAGCTAAAACGAGTTCAGATCAATGGAGCCTATCCAAGAAAGTTCTTATTGCCCTGATTGTAGGCGTTTTTTTTGGATTGGCATTAAATGTGATTTATGGTGCACACGATCCTATTGTGAAAGAATCAATTAAATGGTTCAACATTGTCGGTAATGGTTATGTACAATTGTTACAGATGGTTGTTATGCCATTGGTTTTTGCCTCTATACTGAGTGCAGTTGCACATCTGCATAAGGCGTCTTCTTTAGGTAAAATCAGCTTCCTGACTATCGGTACTTTACTGCTCACTACCGCCATTTCCGCTTTAATTGCTATTTTTATCGCCAGTATGTTTGGCTTGACCTCTGCTGGGTTAATTCAAGGTACGCAAGAAACTGCGCGTCTGTCGACGATTGAAGCAAACTATATTCATCGGGTTTCAGAGCTGAGTGTGCCGCAATTAATCCTCTCTTTTATTCCTAAAAATCCATTTGCAGATCTCACAGGAGCAAGCCCAACTTCAATTATCAGTGTAGTCATTTTTGCAACATTCCTGGGAATTGCTGCATTACAAATGATAAAAGATGACCGCGAGCGTGGTGAGCAAGCACTTGTTGCCATCGATACTATGCAGGCATGGGCAATGAAACTTGTCAGACTGGTTATGCGCCTCACTCCATACGGTGTAATGGCTTTAATGACTAAAGTTGTTGCCAGCTCCAATATTCACGATATCGCACAATTAGGTAACTTTGTTGTTGCTTCCTACGTCGCTTTAGGTCTGATGTTTGTTGTACACGGCGTCCTTCTAGCATTGACAGGCATTAATCCACTAAAGTTCTTCAAAAAAGCAGGCCCTGTACTGACATTTGCCTTTACCAGCCGTTCAAGCGCTGCCAGCATTCCGTTAAATGTTGAGACACAAAGCCGTCATCTCGGTGTCCCGGAATCTATAGCCAGCTTTTCCGCCTCATTCGGGGCAACTATCGGTCAAAATGGCTGTGCAGGCATTTATCCTGCCATGTTAGCAGTAATGGTTGCTCCAACTGTTGGAATTGATCCTCTTGACCCCCTATGGATAGCCACTCTCATTGGCATCGTGACAGTCGGCTCTGCTGGTGTAGCTGGTGTTGGCGGTGGAGCTACATTTGCTGCGCTTATTGTTCTGCCTGCAATGGGATTACCTGTCACTTTAGTCGCCCTGTTGATCTCTGTTGAACCTCTTATTGATATGGGCCGCACAGCGTTAAACGTCAACGGATCAATGGTAGCTGGCACAATTACCAGCCAATTAATGGGTAAGACTGATAAAAAAACATTCGAACAAGATAAAGTAACATTGCGTCAACCTTAATCAAGATAAACTCATTACTCCCTTCCCTCACCTTTGTATCTCAGTAGCAAAGGTGGGGTTCAAGGTCTTATCCCCTTCCTTTTCCTCTATCCAAACTTTCTCAGTTCAGTTCCATTTCTTATCTGACAAACAGTATCAAAAAAGCCGGAGTTCATCTGAATCCCGGCTTTTACTTTAATTACTTTTTTAATCTTTCATCTAAAAATCAGAGAAGAATGTTACTTTATATACTCACCACTACGCAGAGCTTCAATACGTTTATCTAATGGAGGGTGAGATAAGAATAGCTCGCTGAAGCTTTTAGACTTACCATTAATACAAAACGCCATCATGCTGCCTTCTTCCTGAGGCTCATAACTGGTTTTGAGGCGTTGTAATGCAGCAATCATCTTTTCACGTCCGACAAGTTTCGCTGACCCTGCATCCGCGTGAAATTCACGGTAACGGGAAAACCACATGGTAATAATGCTTGCCAGAATACCAAATACAATCTCCAGGACCATGGAAAGGATCATATAAACAATAGGGTTACCGTTACTGCTGCTTTCGCTCTCATCATCACTGCTGGACAGGAAACTTGCAGCCGCTTGTGCAATGATACGTGAAATAAAGATAACGAATGTGTTTACAATCCCTTGCAATAACGTCATTGTTACCATGTCACCATTAGCAATGTGGCTGATCTCATGAGCAATTACAGCTTCCGCTTCATCACGACTCATGTTATTCAGTAATCCAGTACTAACAGCAACCAAAGAAGCATTACGACGAGCTCCTGTCGCAAATGCGTTAATATCAGGTGCATCATAAATGGCAACCTGTGGCATGGTAATACCAACCTGATCAGACTGGCGACGGACAGTTTCCATCAGCCAAAATTCCATTTCGTTAGACGGCTTTTCAATAACCTGACCACCAACAGAACGTAATGCCATCCATTTCGACATTAACAGAGAAATAAATGCACCACCAAAACCAAACAACCCAGCCATTATCATGAGACCAGCTACACTACTTCGCTGAACTCCTGTGAGTGAAAGTATTATCCCAAACACAACCATAACAGCCAGGTTAGTGAGCAGGAACAAAGCAATTCGCATCATATAAATTGGCTTCCTTTAATAATCAAACAGTTCAACTAAAAGTAAATCATAAGATGGGGGCTGAACTCATATTATTCAATTTTTTTAAGATGTTAAGCGACAGAATCGACATAACTTTACAATATTACATAAGATCCAGTCGGTAATAGAAAAGCCGACTATCAAGCCGACTTTTTATCCATAACACAGTTTGAAATCACTTCGCTTGAGTCATTTCAGCAGGCTGATGAGCTAAATCTAGAGCAATCTGTACCGATTCATCTAAATAGGGATCTGGACCTTTATAATCTTTTGGCAAATCATCAAGTGATGTGAGTGGTTTCTTCCCTTCACGTTTAAAACGCTCATTAATGCGATTTAATTTAATCGCCTCATACTCTTTATTTTCTTTATCTCGCTCTGCATAGTTTAACGAATAAACACCATGACGCGCTTTTAGCACCTTATAATAAGCAATATCCTGATTGATATATCTGAACTCAGGGTCATTGGTGATACGCTGACGATGCAATTTGGTCAATAGTGGTACTAACTCTGAAATTTTCTTTGAAAAATTATAACTTGCCGGTTGAATACTATCCCATGGCAGGGCATTATCTTCCTGGCTTTCACTTATGTCAGAGGGTTCTTCCCCTGTTGGCATCAGAATATCAGGCGTTACACCTTTAAGTTGAGTACTACCACCATTCACCCGATAAAATTTCTGAATAGTATACTGTACTGAGCCAATCTCTGGCCAATCAGGACTTAACATCTGATCATAAATGCGATTCAAAGAACGATATTGTTGGACAGTCCCTTTACCAAAAGTAGGCTCACCAACAACCAATCCACGCCCATAATCTTGCATAGCAGCAGCAAAAATTTCAGATGCTGAAGCACTTCGGTTATCAACTAAAACAACCAAAGGCCCTTTATAATAGATTGCCTCATCAGTATCCGAATCTTCTTTAATCCGACCTGTATTATCTCTAATCTGCACAATCGGCCCCGTTGAGATAAACAAGCCAGAAAGTGAGACAGCTTCTGTTAGCGCACCACCACCATTACCACGTAAATCAATGACAATTGCAGAAACATTTTGTTTCGCTAGTTTTTGCAGTTGTACTTTTACATCATTAGTCAGACCAACATAAAAACTTGGTATATCAAGGATCCCTACCTTCTCTTTACTAGCAGTTTTAACTGACATCTTAACTGCGTTATCTTCAAGACGGATATTTTCACGCGTTAAAGTGATAATGTGATTTTTAGCACCTTTTGTGCTTGGAATAACTTCAAGACGGACTTTACTACCTTTTGGCCCCTTAATCAGAACAACAACATCTTCCAGACGCCAACCAACAACATCTACAATTGGTTTACCAGCTTGCCCCACTCCAATAATTTTATCTCCGACTTTGAGTAAATTACTTTTGGCTGCAGGCCCTCCTGCAACCAATGAGCGGACAGATACATATTCATCATCATACTGCAAAACAGCTCCAATACCTTCAAGAGAAAGGCTCATCTCTGAATTGAACTGTTCCGTATCGCGAGGCGAGAGATAGCTGGTATGCGGATCTATTTCACGAGCAAAAGCCATCATAATTGTTCGAAAAACGTCTTCACTTTTACTCTGAGTTAGGTGTTTCAATAAAGTCCGATAGCGTTTTTTCAGTACTTCCTTGATCTCTTTGTCATTTTTACCTGACAGTTTGAGATTTATCCAATCCGATTTAATCTTGGCATCCCAAAGATTATTTAATTCTTCAATACTCGTAGGCCAAGGTGCTTTATCACGTTCAGTTTCAAGCGTATCGTTGTCATCTAAACTGATAGGCTTTTCCAATCGGGAAAGAGCGTATTGATAGCGCTCAAAACGGCGTTTCTGCTGCAAATTAAATAATGCGTATGGAAGATGTAGATCACCATTTTCAAGCTCTTTGCCTAAGAGCCCTTTTTGCGCAGCAAATTGTGCAATATCTGCTGCAAGAAAAACATTGTGCCCATAATCCAGCATATTTAGGTAACGATCAAAAACCTTACCTGAAAAATCAGCATCCAGACTAAAATGGCGATAATGAGAGCGGAGAAAACGGGAAACAATTCGTTTACTCACTGTCGGATGTTGTAGTTCTGGTTTTAGATCGGGTAACTGATTAATAGTAACAGTAAGGGGATTATTTCCTCCTGTTGTACCAACACCAGCTACATCAGAATTAGTGACATTACTATTACGGCTTACACTACCATTAACAGTATTTGCGTGCCCTATATCAGAAAATGACAGCACTAAAACGAAAGCCAAAGTAATGAGTTTGTTCATGCCCAAGTTGGCCTCCGTATCAGAACTTTAAGTGTTCTGCGCGTACAATCATTGCCAAACCAGTAGGTAATTGCACTCTTACACCATCTTTTGCAATTTCCAGCACAGAAGCATCCATGAGGCTTTTCCCTACATTCACTTTGATTGTCTGACCGACTTTCAGAGAGGATACATCCGTTACTGAGGTTAACTCAGGCTGTGCAATTTTTTTGGTAGTTTTATCTGCTGGCTTACATGATTGTTGCAAACGATCTTGCGAACGAAATGGACGCTTGTCATCTTTTTTACCTGCTGATGGGCGACGACGAGGCGCTGCCTTTTTACTCACAGGACGTTCGCTTTTCTTGTCAGATACGTTTTCTGTTTCACGTTTTTTGGCACGTTGTTCAGCTCGTTGAGCTTGTACTCGAGCTTTAGCTTCCGCTAATTGCTGACGCGCATGTTCAATATGCTCAGCTTCCAGTTCACCACACGTATTACCATCAAGATCAACACGCCGGGCTCCTTCTTTAACTCCATAGAGGTAGCGCCAACTGGAAGTATACAAGCGCAGAGCAGAACGGAGCTGTGTTTTACTTAAACACTCTTCGCCCTGAATACGTTCAACGATATCCTGAAAGATCCCGATTTTCAAAGGACGTGCTTCGCCTTCTGCGGCGAAACAAAGCGGGAATCGCTCAGCCAAAAAAGCAATGATTTCTTTACTACTGTTCAACTTAGGTTGATTTTCCATGAAATTTCCTGATTACAACGGTTTTGCCAACCAGCGCAGGCATGAACAGGCGACATTATAATAATGTTGCTGATAAATGCCACGTCATACATAGGTTAAGTTACATTCTGTTGCAGATATTTTGGCACAACACATTGCCCCAAATGCTCACAAAGCCTGCTGACAAGCGCTTTTAAGCCATGTTCATCATGTTCGTCAAACCGATCAAAAACCGTGCTGTCAATATCCAGAACTCCAATAACTTGTCCATTAATTTCCAAAGGAAGAACAATTTCAGCATTACTGGCAGAATCACAAGCTATATGACCCGGAAAAGCATGTACGTCAGAAATACGCTGGATATGATTCTTTGCTACAGCGGTTCCACATACACCTTTCCCTATAGGAATACGAACACAAGCAATTTTACCTTGGAATGGCCCTAAAACTAGGGTATCACCATCTACCAAGTAAAAGCCAACCCAATTAACATCACCCAAACGTTCATATAACAATGAACTTGTATTTGCAAGAGATGCGATCAAGTTATATTCGCCTGATAATAAAGCTACCAAGCCATCTGATAGTTCCTGATAGAATTCACGTTTGTCCATATACACCTACACAAGAGTCAGAAAAATAACAATTTAATAACAATAAAACAACAACATAGGTTTTTCCAAGGACATCAAACCATTCTGGTAAATCTTCTACTATCCTTATATCCCTGTCCCAGAATACCGCTTGAACCTCAGAATTAAAATTTTCTTTTAATATTTTTACCAGTATTCACTTATGAAATTCAGTTAGTTATCACAGCTTATATTAGAAAATTACCTAATTTGCAGCCAAGATCGTGTCCCTGCTCATATTATTATCAAAACTTCGTTAAAAAAAGAGCATTAGTCACTCGCTATTTGAGCATTTATCTGCCGCCACACTGTGTCTTGAAATTCATAAGGTATATTGAATAGATTATACAAGTTAAGAAAAAGAGGTGATTTTGCGAAAAAAGAGTAAAGTTATTCAGTTCTCATGATAAACATAACAAAAAAGGCCGAGCATACTCCTCTACTCAGCCTAGGGAAAATGACTCTGTTTAAAGAGCCGTGCACTAAAATGCCATTGAGACGTAGAACAACTTACCTCTTAAAGAGTAGTTGACACATCGTAAATTACCAAGTTTTGTTAATTAGTTAGCTTGTTAATTGACATGCATATTAGCAGTAAAAATTACGGTTATTTTTTACCGCTCGATTTACCGTTACTTGTTTGATCATTGCATAGCACCATAGCTGCTTTCTGAAATGGTTCAATACTCATTTTTTGATTGTGATGTTCAGGATCATCTAAGAGTATTGTACTTAGTGGAGTTGCAATAACTCGGCTATTTTTCATCAGTTCTACTGCGCGATCATTGAGCGGATATTGCATAAGCGTACTAGGATTGATCACAAACAGCGCACCTCCTGAGCGGCAATCAAGCATAACCTCTTCGCGAGAAAAAGCCCATTGTTTCCCGAACTGTAATTTACTGATGGTTTGTATTGGAGCAGCAATCCCCTGGAAAGAGAAAAATAAAAAAGATAAAAACCAAAATACTCGTTTCATCATCATCCTCCTGATAAACATACAAGCTGAATTCTACCGCCCTTTTTCTTGTTTATATACCCATCGTCTTACAAATTGCAGCCTTATTGGTCATAACTTAAAAACCATAGACGTATCTAAGCTCATACCAACTATTCAAGGGTCACACAGGAGACTCTGTCGCAAAGATAGCAACACACAATAGAGCAGCAGTTCCAAGAATGATTTCCAACCAACTGTTCATCATCAGTAATTCATAACGCCCTTTCTGCTTTAATTTGGGCACCAGAATGTAGCGATTGATTAAGGCCAAAAGAACCATAGCTGTAACGAGTATGATTTTCAGCCATAGCATTGATTGATATTCGGAAGCAGGAGCATCAAAAGTTAGCCAACCAGGAATTAAAATGGCACTGCTTACAATTCCTGTAACGATCACCAAAAAAACGGCTACGTGCCCATAGTCAGAAAATCGCCTCATTGCAACTACACTTTCATCATACAAGCTATTCTCCATATTGCAGCTATCTATCTGGTGAAAGGCTGAGTTTGGTTTGGAAATATCTTTTAGCCGCAAGAATTGCAGACATAGTAAAAAAGGCCATAGCCCTCCGAACCAATAGCCTGCACTAAGCAAATGAACAATCTGATTTACCTGAAGCAGCAAACCAAGCTTCCCTTCATACATAGTGACATGACCAATGAAAGCATGACTTGAAAGCAAAACGACAGAACAGCCTAATAATAAGAAATTCTTTGTTTTAGAATCTCCAACATTAGTACGTAAAAAGAATATTCCCCCAACAGCAAGTGCAGCAACCAATAATTGCCATTGCCATACTTTACCAAAAGAAGTTGTTAACACTGCCTGCCATATTTCAAGTTGATAAACGTCGTGCCAGCCATCCCCCATCAACCCTGCCTGTACAATAAACCAGATCATTGAGGTAATAAAAGCCAATACCGTGCTAATCGCCAGGCCGACTCTCAACCGTTTTTTAATCAAAACTAAAAAATGGCCTGAAGCAAGTATGGTAGTAAACAAGCTGAACCCAAACATCAGCATAACTACCACAAAATGCAAGAAACGGCAGAGTACGTATAACGCCTCAAGTGAAATCATTATTTTACAGTAAAGTTGTAAACACCCTTCGTCTTATGACCGTCGACAGAAAGAACACTCCAGTCAACACGATATTCCCCTGCTGCCAGTTTATCCTCTACAGGCAGGATTAGTTTCGTTTTAGTCGCAGGATCAAGTGCTAGCTTACCTGTTTTAATCTCTTTTTTTTCTGGGCCAATTAATTTTACTTTGCTGAATCCAAGTTCAATGCGCTCTGAGAAACTCAGAGTTATAGCTTGTGGTGCAGCTTCCACCGTTGTATTTTCTGCCGGAGTCTGATCTTTCAAGTGAGCATGAGCTAAAGCCTGTTGGCAGGACATACCGACAAATAGAACAACCAAAGCAGACAGATTGCTCCAGAATGAACGGATGTTAAAAATAGACATGATAAATAACCCTTTAATATACAGATGAATTTTTATGCTTAAAGGGGATTTTATAACAAACGATAAATTTAATCCGTGGTGAAAATCCTGACCTGTGAAACACTGCGCAAAAAACAAAAATAGGAGATAAAACAAAAAACCGTAACTCCTGCTTAAAAATAAGCAAAAAACAGGAATTACGGTAAAAATAATGCAGATTAATTTATTTTAGTGCTCTCTTAAGCATGAGCTGGGACCGATAATCCTTTTAAATCTTTATCCAGTAAAAATAAAGACTTACCACTCTCACCCACCATATCCAGTTTATCTAAGATAGATTTGAATAATTTTTCTTCTTCGTGTTGTTCAGCCACATACCACTGTAAGAAGTTAAAAGTAGAGTAATCCTGGGTTGTCATCGCTAAGTGAGCCAGTTTATTGATCTCTTCTGTGATCAGTTTTTCGTGTTCATAGGTTTGATTGAACACATCAGAAATAGAATTAAATTCAACAGGTGGAGCCTGAATAGCACCCAGTACAGGCATTGCTCCTGTATCGCCCAGATAATCAAATAAACGCTGCATATGTTGCATTTCTTCTCCTGAATGGGTTTTCAGAAATGCAGCCGCACCTTCGTAACCTTTCTCACTACACCATGCACTCATTTGTAGGTACAAATTGGCAGAATAAAACTCCAGATTTAATTGCTCATTTAATTTCGTAATCATTTCTTGTTTTAACATTAGCCCACCCTCCTAACATTTTATTAATTGCTGCATATTATGCCTATTAAAAACCAATAAAACAAAGATAAATTTTAAAAAAATAATATATTGATATTTAAGGAATTATTTTTATTTTATAGAAAGAATAAATCTCATTAAATATAAGAAAATAAGAATCAATTTTATTTGATTAAATATTTAATCAAAATGAGAATTGATATTATTAATATTTAAGAGGTGTTTTATTATGCAAATAATGACTTGCCAAATAAAGAAGACTCAATTAATTTTATCTTCTGAAGACACATAGTACTTTTGGAGAGGAAATGATGGAGCATAACTTAGCCAAGTTATCTAAAGATGAGATGGATAAGGTCAATGTTGATCTGGCGGCATCAGGGGTTGCATTTAAAGAGCGCTATAATATGCCTGTCGTTCCAGACACTGTTGAACACACCCAACCACAACACCTGCGGGAATATTTTCAACAACGATTGAACTACTATCGCCAACAATCGAGATATTTTTCTCGCTTACCTTATGAGCCCAAAAACCGTTAAATATGAATAAAAAAGGTAACCACCGCATAAGCGAGTGGTTATCCTACCTATTTCCCAATAAATTTATCAGTTGCTTCAATTAATTGATGCAAAATTCCCGGTTCATCAAAAGAATGACCTGCACCTTCTACAATATAAAATTCTGCCTCCGGCCACGATTTCGCCAGATCCCAGGCATTCTGTAACTGGCATGCCATATCATAACGCCCATGAATGATGACTGCTGGAATATGCCTGATAACGTCAATATGATCTAATAACTGCTGTGTCTCATCCATAAAACCGTTATTGATAAAATAATGGTTTTCAATACGTGCAAACGCCAACGCAAACTGTTCTTCTGCGAATGAATCTGCATGCACAGAAGGTAATAGTGTGACAGTTTCCCCTTCCCAAATACTCCATAAACGGGCAGCTTCCAACTGCACTGCGGGGTCATTACTCGTGAGACGTTTGTTGTAAGCCTTTATCATATCAGTACGTTCTTCTTCAG
Organism: Xenorhabdus budapestensis; assembly: GCF_002632465.1. Lineage (GTDB taxonomy): Bacteria > Pseudomonadota > Gammaproteobacteria > Enterobacterales > Enterobacteriaceae > Xenorhabdus > Xenorhabdus budapestensis. The sequence goes on from NZ_NIBS01000002.1 coordinate 75,265, forward strand.
AAAGAAGAGAAAGTGTACGCTCCCACTTTTCCGGAAAAAACCGGGCAGCACCTCCCTGATAATACCATTGCAACTCTTGAGGCCGGAGTAAAAATATTCCCCTTAATACCAATTCTGATACAGAACTCGGATGTTTTTGCGCATAAGCCAGGGATAAAGTTGACCCCCATGAGCCACCAAAAACCAGCCACTTATCAACCCTCATCAGCTTACGTAAGCGTTCAATATCATCAATCAGGTGCCATGTTGTATTATTTTCAAGACTTGCATGAGGTTTGGAACGGCCACAGCCACGTTGATCAAATAAGATGACATGATAATGCTCCGGATCGAATAACTGCCGATGATAATTTGCTATTCCTCCTCCGGGCCCTCCGTGGATAAATATCGCAGGTTTACCTTCAGGATTACCGCAAAGCTCCCAGTAAATTTGGTGTCCGTCCCCAGTATCCAGATATCCGGTTTTATATGCGTCATAAGCTGGATAAAGTTTTCGTGGTTCCGTCATAAAAAGCCCTCACTCATTAAATAAAACGGGATACATTTTCAGTATCCCGAATATATTTGAATCTGGCATGGCAATTTGTTTACTTAACTTCACTATAACTGATAGTCTCTTTTTGACAATCAATTGTGACATTGTAACTTTTGTCTTTTTTAGAACCCCGAACAATAAGTGGAACTTGTAACGCATCTTTATCATCAATAATATCATTGACATTTACCCATGCGACGGTTTTTCCTGTGCCCAGTTGTTGTCTGTCTTTATCCCAATGATTAAGTCGATTTTGTAAAAAATCTCGCTTAACTTGTGCTGCGATTTGATCTTTAGTCAGGTTTTTACAGGAAACAAATTTAGCCACATGATCATTTTCAGCGGCTGACACAGCAAACGAAAGGAAAAACGCAGCAGCTACACTCAATAACCCAGTACGATGAGCAAATTGATTTGTCTTCATACTTACCTCCTATTACCATCCAATTCATATGGATTAAATGTTGGGTTAAACTAACATGTAATAGAAAGTAATTATGTGAGTTTTGTTTAAAATGCTTTGCTGCTATTTTACATCATCCTCAAATAAAACATGGGTCTGTTCTTTATCCTGATACTTTTCCCGCAGCTCCTGAGCAACAATAGCAATGGCTTCTCCACTTCCCATCCCTTCAGAAATAAGTTGATGGATCCTCTCTACTGCGACCTGCTGCTCTTCATGGGACAACGCTGGCATACCTGAAAACATACCTTTAACCTCAAATATACAACAATAATTAGCGACAAGCTGTGATTATATACCCAATCAATTTTAAGTTGCAGTGTGGCAACCAGTGAACAGGTATACCATTCTATGGTACTCTCCGCACATTAATTTAATCAGTTATTTTTTTATTGCCCAGCCAATACGGGTTCCACCATGAAGATTGCATTACAAAAACGTCAGTTACCTTATTCTCCTAATCTTGCTACCTATTATTTTGCTCCACTCTCTGCCTCGCCCTGGGCAATGTTGTTACACTCAGGTGCAGCCCAACATCCACATAATCGTTTTGACATTCTTGTGGCTGAACCTATTGTGACTCTTGTAACACAAGGGGAATCAACAGAAATCAAAAGTCATAATGCAGTTTCTTATTCGCAAGATGATCCCTTTCTATTACTGAAAAAGCATCTTCATGCCTGTAATTTTACCCCACAATTTGATCCCGACTTGCCATTTCAGGGAGGAGCACTGGGAATCTGGGGATATGATCTCGGACGAAAAATTGAAAAATTACCCACTATGGCCATTAATAAACTGAATTTTCCAGATATGGCGATTGGGATCTACGATTGGTGTCTTATTATTGACCATCATCAGCAAAAAACGACTTTACTCAGCTACCACGATATTGATAACCGTCTGGCATGGCTAAAATCACACACAAAAAATCAAGAAACCGATTTTGCTCTCATCAATTCATGGCAATCAAATATGAGTGAACAGCAGTATCATGAAAAAATCGCCCAGATCCACCGTTATCTGCGTGATGGAGATTGCTATCAAGTCAATCTGGCCCAACGTTTTCATGCCGACTACCAAGGTGATGAGTGGCAGGCATTCGAGCAACTGAATGAATGTAACCGTGCCCCTTTTTCGGCTTTTATCCGCTTGCCCGAAAATTGCATCATTAGTGTTTCACCTGAACGATTTTTATTACTGGAAGACAAGAAAATCCAGACCAGACCAATTAAAGGAACATTACCGCGCGCTCAAGATCCGGAAAAAGATCAATTACAAGCTAAAAAATTATCCAATTCCCGAAAAGACCGTGCTGAGAATCTGATGATCGTTGATCTCCTGAGAAATGATATCGGGCGTGTTGCAATTCCAGGATCCGTCAAAGTTCCAGAATTATTTGTCGTGGAACCTTTCCCGGCAGTGCATCATCTCGTCAGTACCATTACAGCCACACTGCCAGATGAATATCACGCGACCGATTTACTACGAGCTTGTTTTCCCGGTGGTTCCATTACTGGTGCCCCAAAAATTCGGGCTATGGAAATTATCGAAGAATTAGAGCCACATCGCAGACATGGATATTGTGGCTCTATTGGCTATATTAGTTTCTGCGGTACAATGGACAGCAATATCACTATACGTACTCTGCTGACAGAAAAAGGAAAAATATACTGCTGGGCTGGTGGTGGTATTGTTGCAGATAGTATTGCGGAAAAAGAGTATCAGGAAACATTCGATAAACTTGGACATATCTTGCCTAAATTAAGGGAACTCCAGCTATCATGACATCTCTTTCTGATTTTATTCATCGGTTTCAATTGCAACTTCCTGTACAACCAAAGTATCTAAGCAATAATCAGCGGAGTGCCGCTGTATTATTGCCAATTATTTGTAAGCCAGAGCCAACACTTTTATTGACTCAACGAGCTAAAAGCTTACGTTCACATGCGGGGCAAGTTGCTTTTCCCGGTGGTGCAGCTGAGCCGGAAGATCATTCATTGATCGCTACGGCTTTGCGTGAAGCAGAAGAAGAAGTCAACATTCCACATCATCAGGTACAAGTTCTGGGGCAACTGACTCCATTGGACAGTAGTGGCGGGTATCGTGTTACACCTGTCGTCGGGTTGGTTTCTCCTCCCTTTTCTTTTCAGGTCAATCCAACAGAAGTAGACAGAGTTTTTGAAATTCCACTTTTTGATGCACTCTCTCTTCCTTGCTATCGATATTTAGATGTTAAACGACGGAATCGACAACATCGGATCTATTTTTACTGGTATCGTGATCAGATGATTTGGGGATTAACCGCTACCATTATTTACCAACTGGCACAACAAGTTCAAAAATCACTCTAGGAATGCTTGCGAAGAGCTATAGATTTGCTTGTTTATTATCCAAAATCATATCAATAGCTATTATAATTAAAAAAAAACTGTAAACTCCTTTATCAACACCACTAAATAACAGTAAAGTAACGCGCTTTAATTATAAATATACTATATATCTTTCTTCTCTAAGGAGTCTGGCGTGATTAGCGTTTTCGACATGTTTAAGGTGGGTATCGGCCCATCCAGCTCTCATACTGTTGGCCCTATGAAAGCAGGAAAACAATTTGTCGATGATCTTGTAAACCAGGGGCTGATGTCCTCTATCACGCGTGTAGCTGTTGATGTGTACGGCTCACTTTCATTAACCGGGAAAGGTCATCATACGGATATCGCCATTATCATGGGGTTGGCCGGTAATATGCCCGCCACTGTTGATATTGATTCAATCCCTGGTTTTATTCGTGATGTTGAGCAAACTCAACGTTTGCCGCTGGCAAATGGTTTACATGAAGTCGATTTTCCTCGTGACGGAGGTATGAATTTCCGTAGCGATAACCTTTCATTGCATGAAAATGGTATGCAGATTCATGCATTTGCAGGTGAAAAAAAAGTTTACAGCAAAACTTACTACTCCATCGGTGGTGGTTTTATTGTTGATGAAGAACATTTCGGTAAGCCATCTCAGGATACCAAACCTGTGTCTTACCCATTCAGCTCTGCTGCTGATCTGTTGATGAATTGTAGCAAAACAGGGCTATCTATTTCTGGCTTGATGATGAAAAACGAGCTGGATTTGCATAACAAAGAAGAAATTGCTGAATATTTTGCGGATGTATGGGACACCATGCAGGCTTGTATTGAACGTGGTTTGAATACAGAAGGCATTTTACCTGGCCCTCTGCGTGTACCTCGTCGTGCAGCTGCTCTGCACCGTATGCTGACATCATCAAATCAACTGTCTAATGACCCAATGAATGTCGTTGATTTAGTCAATATGTTCGCTTTGGCGGTCAATGAAGAAAATGCTGCTGGTGGGCGTGTTGTTACCGCACCAACCAATGGCGCATGTGGGATCGTGCCGGCAGTATTGGCTTATTACAACTATTGTATCGAGCCTGTTACTCCTGAGCTGTACACGCGCTACTTCCTGGCATCAGGCGCAATCGGCATTCTGTATAAGATGAATGCTTCCATTTCTGGAGCAGAAGTCGGCTGTCAGGGAGAAGTGGGGGTTGCCTGTTCAATGGCTGCGGCAGGTCTTGCAGAATTACTTGGAGCAAGTCCTGAACAAGTGTGCATCGCAGCCGAAATAGGCATGGAGCATAATCTTGGTTTGACTTGTGACCCTGTTGCCGGACAGGTACAGGTTCCATGTATTGAACGTAATGCCATTGCTTCAGTTAAAGCGATCAATGCTGCTCGTATGGCATTGCGCCGCACCAGCGAACCACGGGTTTCACTTGATAAAGTTATTGAAACTATGTACGAAACTGGTAAAGACATGAACGCGAAATACCGTGAAACATCACGTGGTGGTTTGGCAATAAAAGTACAGTGTGACTGATCAAACCTGTAACTTAATTAATATGTTCATAAGTTAAACTGTTACCTATTTTAGGTAAAATCTTACTTATCTAAAAAGATCCCTGCTACACAGTAGGGATTTTTTTTGGCTGAAACGGATCAATTGAGTACATTTTTTCTTCTTTCCAATCTAAAGTATCAAATTTTTTTATCTAAAAATTAATAAAATGTTACCGAAAACAGTTGCAAAAATCATTAAAACAAAAATTTAAAGGAAAATAAGTTACCTATTCGTGATAAGTAAAATAAAAATCTTATTTTAACCTCTCAAAATAGCCTATCTTGAATTTTCTGACTGATAGCAATTTTCTTAAATGCTTCCAATGATAATCTAATGACACATTTTCTTATGTAATTAAATACAAGCCATGAGAAATGGAATATTTGAGATGGATCCTCGATAAAACACGATGCTTGTAACTATCATATTCGTTAGTAGCTGTCATGATTATTAATAGATATACCCTATGGATTTCAAAGCTGCATCTTGAAAGGCGACGGGGATAGTGCAACATATTGGAAGTATTGAGTATGAGCTTGCAATAAATCCGAGTTCAATTGTTACAGAAGGGGAAAACAAGTGAGTATAGCCATTATGATTGGCACACACGGGGCTGCTGCGGAGCAACTGCTTCGCACCACAGAGATGTTGATTGGGGAACAAGAAAACGTTTCTTATATCGACTTTGTGCCCGGTGAAAATGCCGATACGTTATTCGAGAAATACAACAAGAAACTGGAGTTGCTTGATACAACACAAGGGGTCCTATTTTTTGTCGATACTTGGGGTGGCAGTCCATTTAATGCGGCGAACCGTATCGTAATGGACAAAGAAAACTACGAAATCATCACTGGCGTGAACATACCAATGCTGGTTGAAGCCTTTATGTGCCGTGATGATGATCCATCAATGGAAGAATTGGTTTCTGTTGCATTGGAAACAGGGAAAGAAGGTATTCGAGCCCTTAAAACAGAGCCAGCCAAAGAAGCTGATAAATCTGAACCGACCCAATCTGCAACCTCCATGACTTCCCAGATTACAGCACCTGTTGCTGGTGGTCACATGAAAATTGCCCTTGCTCGCATTGACGATCGTCTTATTCATGGTCAGGTTGCAACTCGCTGGACAAAAGAAACTAATGTTAAACGTATCATTGTAGTCAGTGATGAAGTAGCACAAGATACTGTACGTTCTACGTTATTAAAGCAGGTTGCACCTCCTGGTGTCAGTGCACATGTGATTGATATTGCCAAGTGTATCCGTGTTTACAATAACCCTAAATATGCCGGTGAACGCGTTATGCTGTTATTCACCAACCCTACTGATGTACTACGTATTGTAGAAGGCGGTGTTTCACTGGAATCTGTCAATATTGGCGGTATGGCTTTCAAACAAGGTAAAACCCAAATCAACAATGCTATCTCTGTTGATGCAACAGATATTAATGCTTTCGAAAAGCTGAATTCTCACGGTATCGAGCTTGAGGCACGCAAAGTTGCCAGCGATGCGCGCTTAAATATGATGGATTTGCTCAAAAAAGCTTAAAAAACAAAAACAGATATTTTTTTATTAACCATTACTCAATAACAAAATTCTTACCAAATTACATTTGGTTACAGGAGAAAACAATGGAAATTACCGTTGTTCAACTTTTATTGATATTCATCGTCGCCTGTATTGCGGGCATGGGCTCCATTCTTGATGAATTTCAATTCCACCGTCCATTAGTTGCTTGTACATTGATTGGTTTAGTACTTGGTGATATGAAAACCGGCATTATCATCGGCGGTACACTGGAAATGATCGCCCTGGGCTGGATGAACATCGGTGCAGCGATTGCTCCTGATGCAGCTCTGGCATCCATCATTTCAACCATTCTGGTTATCGCCGGTGGGCAAGATGTTGGTGCAGGTATCGCGCTGGCAATTCCATTGGCTGCTGCGGGCCAGGTTCTTACCATTATCGTCCGTACTATGACCGTCGGTTTCCAACACGCAGCGGATAAGGCTGCTGAAAATGGCAACCTGCGCGCTATCACTATCATTCACATTACTGCTTTAGTACTGCAAGCAATGCGGATTGCTTTGCCTGCACTGGTTGTTGCATTGTCTGTCGGAACCTCTGAAGTTCAGAACATGCTGAGCTCTATTCCAGAAGTTGTCACCACTGGCCTCAATATTGCTGGCGGTATGATCGTCGTTGTTGGTTATGCAATGGTAATTAACATGATGCGTGCTGGCTACCTGATGCCATTCTTCTATCTCGGTTTTGTGGCCGCTGTATATGTCCAAAACCTCGTTATACTCGGTGTCGTTGGCGCTGTTCTGGCAATCCTGTATATTCAACTCAGCCCTAAATACAACCAATCACAAACCGCTGCTCCTGCTGGTAATACCCCAAATAACCTTGATAACGAATTAGATTAAGAGGATGAACAATATGTCAGATTCAACAAACATGGGGCAGAAAAAACTGACACAAAGCGATATCCGTGGTGTCTTCCTACGCTCTAATTTATTACAGGGTTCATGGAACTTCGAACGTATGCAGGCATTGGGTTTCTGTTTCTCAATGGTCCCAGCCATTCGTCGTCTCTATCCCGAAAATACCGAAGAACGCAAACTGGCTATCAAACGCCATCTGGAGTTTTTCAATACACATCCTTATGTCGCTGCCCCAATTCTGGGCGTTACAATGGCGATGGAAGAACAACGAGCCAACGGAGCTAATATCGATGATGGTGCAATCAACGGTATTAAAGTCGGTTTAATGGGGCCATTGGCGGGTGTAGGTGATCCTATTTTCTGGGGAACTGTCCGTCCTGTTTTTGCCGCACTTGGAGCAGGAATTGCTATGAGTGGCAGCTTGCTTGGCCCTATTCTGTTTTTCTTTTTGTTCAACCTAGTGCGTTTATTGACCCGCTACTATGGTGTCGCATATGGCTATAAAAAAGGAATGGATATCGTTAAAGATATGGGTGGCGGTTTCCTGCAAAAGATGACAGAAGGAGCGTCAATCCTGGGACTATTCGTGATGGGAGCGTTGGTTAATAGCTGGACGAAAGTCAATATCCCACTTGTTATTTCCAAAGTACCTGATCCCGTAACAGGAGTAGAGAAAGTAACAACGGTTCAAACTATTCTTGACCAGTTGCTACCCGGTATTGCCCCGCTATTGCTGACCTTTGGCTGTATGTGGCTATTACGGAAAAAAGTAAACCCTCTATGGATCATTATTGGTTTCTTCGTAATCGGCATCATTGGTTATCATTTCGGTTTTCTGAGCTTAGTTAAATAGTTTTGTTAGAAAATTGATTTATTAAAAATATGGGGGAGGAAATTTTCTCCCCCGTTTATAAAAACAAGAGTTATCAGTTAGAAAATCAGAGGTGACAATGAGCCTGAATGACATCATATTGATGATTTCAATTTTATTAACGCTCGCTTTTGCTGTTTATGATGAAATTATCATCAACCATCTCAAAGGCAAGACTCTGTTAAACATAAAATTAAAAAGAAAACATCGAATTGATGCTTTAATATTTATCGTCTTAATTACTATCATTATTTACAATAACGTGGTAGCTCAAGGTACTCCACTAACGACTTATCTATTATCTTTTATCATTTTAGTAACAATATACCTTGGTTATATTCGCTCACCTAAACTCATATTCAAAGAAAAAGGCTTTTATTATTCCAACCGATTCTTTAATTATGACCAGATTAAAGCAATGAATTTATCTGAAGATGGTATTTTAATGATAGATTTTGAGTCAAATAAAATATATATTGCTGTAACAAAACCAGATGACTTAGAAAAAATTTATCAATTCCTGCTGAATAACAAATAACCCTTCCCTGATTCATATTAATATTAAATAAGGCTGCAACACTATATCAGCCTTATTTTCCACAAAAAATATAATGATAATTATTTTCAATTCATTATTTAACATATAGTAAAATATTTTTGCCTTTTATGCCAAATATGATATTGTCCACCCCAGTCATTGGGGAGTAGCCTGTTCCAGAAGACTTCTGGAAAATTCGTATCAACATACTCGTTTGCATAAAACGTGGTACGAATGCCAAATCGGTTGGCAAGACCATAGACACATAACATCACCATTGGTTGGGGGTGATTTATGTGTATGTGGAATCACCCAGCCAAGGTTATTTTAATGAATCTCTATACAACTCTTATTCTCGCATTAGCTCTATCCATGGATGCCTTCGCTGCTGCCGTAAGTAAAGGAGCAGCTCTGCGTCGCCCACATCTACGTGAAGCAATCCGTACTGGTCTTATTTTTGGTCTGGTTGAAGCCTGTACTCCTTTAATTGGCTGGTCTTTGGGGCTTTATACCAGCCAATATATTATGGAATGGGATCATTGGGTGGCATTCTCATTATTGTTTATCCTTGGTTGTCGGATGATTATCGAAAGTTTCAAACGTGAGCCGGAAACCACGGTTAAATCTACTCTCCCCCGTCGTTATAGTTCATTAACATTAATATTTACTGCCATTGCAACCAGTCTGGATGCAATGGCAATTGGTGTTGGTCTCGCCTTCTTACAGGTAAATATATTACATACTGCAATGGTCATCGGAATGATGACAATGATTATGGCTACTCTGGGAATGCTGATTGGACGCTATATCGGGCCATTATTAGGTAAACGTGCAGAGCTTATAGGTGGATTAGTATTAATTGCGATTGGTTTTAATATATTATTTGAGCATCTAAAATTATTTATGTATGCCTCTTGATTCCTCCCTGCATCATTCCCCACTGGCAAGTGCAAGTCTGCACTGCAGATAAATGCTACGGACGTCGTTGACATCGACGTTCGCTTCTATATTACAGATGTAATCAAGTGACAGAGACTTTCTGTCATATCCGTTTACACAGTGCCCAAATACCTTCCACAGATTACTTCGCTATCGGGTTGCAATACTTAGTCATTATATATCTCTAACACTCACATTCATTGAATATAATATTTCACTTTGACTCATCATATTATAATTTCGATCCAAAGTAGCCAAACTAATTATTCCCAAGAGCATAATTTATTACTAAGAAATATTTTCATTATCAGAAATCGCCTTTACATAATACAAAATAGCTCAGGAGTTATTATGCATAAATCAGAATCAGCGACAGAAGTAACCAACATAACCACCAGTGATAATCCTTGGGATAATGTCGATCATGTTACATCGATTGTCATTGGTGCGGGTACAAGTGCTTTGTTGTAACGGGTAGTTATGTTAAAGGAGATGCGTGGGCTCGAGGTATATCGGTTGAAATTAGATCAAAAGAAGAGTTTTTAATTGTTGTTCACGACTCGGCTGGACATTGGTCATATGCACAGGTGCAATATATAGCTATCGGATATTAGTCCTACAGAGATGCATTCCATCCGCTCGAATTGAGATAGCATTATATTGATTCGGGTTCGTAGCCTATGAGTGTGTGAAATTGATGAGAAAGATTAGATTATCAGTGCGTTGCAAGGCACTGGCAGGTAAATGGTGGGCTGAGGGAGATGGTAGGGGCTTAAGGATAATCCCCCGGATCACGGGGGATTATTTTGTTAAAACTGACAAACAAGAGCTGTATCAAGGCAATTTCGTTGATAATCATCCCAAAAACCCGGAGGATAATTCTCAATATCGCTTTTTAACAGCATTGGTTTTTGCCATATAAATTGTTTGAACCCTGCCTTTTGGATCGCTGCTTGATATTGTTCACGGCTCCAACAATACACAGTACAAGGGCTGGGTGGTGTGGTAAGAAATTCAGCTCTCAGCAGAGTTGTGTCTTTCACGGGCTCTTCACTCAGAATTTTTATACAATAATTTTCATAATTCCCTTTTTCTAATCGATAATCAGGTTCAACGGTATAAGCAATCAATTTACCGGAAGGCTTGAGGTGAGCGGCAATAACACGGAACATAGTTTCAAGATCTTCAATAGATTCTGCATGGCAGAATAGCCAGGCTGCGTTGACTATATCAAATTTGCCAAATGACTCCATCTTGCAGACATCACTTACGTGAAATTCGATATCGTCACCGTATTGTTGTGATTTGCTTTTCGCAATGGCTATCATGTTATCTGATATATCGACTCCAATGACTTTTGAAGCGCCACGATTCCTGTATTCTCGACTAAAGAGACCATATCCACAGGCTAAATCTAACACGGATTTCCCTTGTATATCCCCCGCCAGATTGAAGATGGTTCTGATTTCTACTTTGATATGGGCGGCAGTATCTGAAAAGCTCTCGTAAAGATGTGCAATAGGGTCATATAAAGTGTCATCTTTCATGTTTTTTATCCTTAGCTAAAGGCCAAAGTATTTTATTTATTGAAGAGGTATATTATTTAGTATGAATTTAATAATTACTGAAAGTCTTTCTCTTTTATATATTAATATGTCAATGATGAATTAGATATTATTTTTTATGTTGGTTAATTTTCGGATAAATATGAAGAAGTCAATAAATATAAAACGCCTATGATATGTTTTGTGGAAACTATCATTCCTGTAATGATTAAGTAAAATGCTTCTTTTAATAAGCTGGTAAATGCAGACCCTGAATATGAATGCCAGAATGTTTACAAAACTGATTGAGCATATGTGTTTTTCTTTTGGAAATCGTGACACTTGCATAATGTCCAGAGCAGGCCCACTAGGGTGAAGAGTGACGCCAAAACAAAGAGAGAAGTGTAATTCACTTTAGTGACTATTATCCCACCTGGTATTGAACAGATGATAGCAATACTTATAGGCACTGTTGCAAATAGCCGATGGTAGTAAAATAGGCTCCCATTTTTCCGAAGGAGCGGCGTATGAATCCTTTTCATGGTCATGTATTAAATAGTTAGATTGAATATCAAAAATAGTACTCACGCTCAATAAAAGTCCCTATCACCTTATCGTGCATTTCTTCGGATTTTGAATAACTGATAGTTTTTCTATTCAGTCTTTTTACTCGAGTACGCTGAGTTAAATTCGTTCTCTCTATACGCTGAGTAAACGTCTTTCCAGTCAGGTGATCTTCCTCGGGAAGGTTATCATAAACAACATAATCATCTGTGCAGTAAAACCGAATATTAAAGGGCGATAAGAGAGCAAGTAGCTTGTCTAATGTTTTTCTACTGCGATCGCCAAAAACATGGGCCACTATCCGTTTTAGGCGGGGCTTCCAAGCATACCAAAGCCAGCGTTGATTTTTCTTGTTCCCCACAAATGACCATTGCTCGTCTATTTCACCGATAAGCTGAATGTTATTTCCATCAAGGGGCAGCGTCGTTACGTTTCGGGGCGTGAGGTTTTTAACGTTTTCATGACGGTGGCTGTTGCGACTTTCAGGATTCGAGCGGTGTCACGAATTCCCCCGTTATTCATCGCTATGTCGACAATCTGCTCTTTAACGCCGGGTTTGCAGGCTTGATAAGTGTATTCCAACTGAAAAACCTTACAGCAGGTATAGCAACGATAACGAGGATGTCCGCCATTCCCTTTTCCATGTCCTTTGACCTGTTCTGATTTGTGACAATAACGGCAATAGACGTCAACTTTGACCATGCTTTACCCTTAAAAGGCGGGAAGCATATCACAACAACTAACTATTTAATACATGACCATATATCAATCAAAAAAACGAACTGTTGAAGGAAAATAAATTAAATATGACGATAAACTTTCAGTGTAAAATCAACTTCACACTTAAATGATTGCTTAGCCATCAAATTGCATTTGACCTCTTCAGAAGCCCGCCAGGCAAACGGCGTCATCTGTAATAAATGATAGGATTGCTCCCCATCCAATCGCATTTCATACGCCAGAGTTTCCGCCGAAACTAACTCGAAACCTTCCAGTTGTTCAGTATTCTCAGGATGCAGATGAACTTCCTGATAGATTAATTCTTTCAATTGATATAAATGACGCGGGCCAGGTGTAACAGTCAGGACAATTCCTTCTGATTTTACTACTCTGGATAATTCCGCCGCTTTGCAAGGAGCATAAATTCGCAAAATCCCATCAAGGGAGCTATCCGCAAACGGTAATTGATGGCTGGATGCCACACAAAAGCTGACATCCGGGTAACGTTTAGCACCATAACGAACGGCGATTTTCGCCACATCCAAGCCATACACAGTAATATGCCATTTAAGGTTCAACGCCTTTTGTACCGATGCAGTGTAATAACCTTCTCCGCAACCAATATCCAGCAATGCCTCAGCTCGTTCAGGTAAAAAACGATCAAATAATTCAATGACTTTTTGTTGTAGTGTCTGATAATAACCTGCTTGTAAAAACGCCCTTCTCGCCTGCATCATCTCAACACTATCACCCGGTTCTTTTGAACGTTTATGCTGAACTGGTAGCAAGTTAACATAACCTTCTTTTGCACAATCAAACTGATGATTCTTTTCACAGCGCCATTGGTGATGAGAAAACAACAGTGGCAAATGACATAACGGGCATTGATAAGACATAACATTCCGATGGGATAAAAGACAGAACAAGAACCTACTATACCATGTTTCGTTTAGCATGTTTTTTAAAACCGGGGTGATATCGGATTGACTGCTAAGATTTCATTAGCTGAAGGAATGAAGGTAATTAAAACAGAGAGAAAAGAATATGTATCGGGTAAATACGATTGTGAAATATGGGAATTAACCAAGGAAGATTGGTGTAACCGACAAGAGATCACACCTCAGTGAGAGCAGTTAACTCTGCTCCCTTTGCTGAGGAAATTGGGCTTGCAAAAAAGGCAGTAATAATAAGCCAATCATGACAGCACAAACAGAAATAGTAATAAATAAGCCTGTCCAATGGTAATTTTCTAAAATAATCGCAAAAGGATAGCCACCAAGTGCTGCACCAGTATAAGCAAAAAGGCCAACAAATCCTGTTGCTGTACCGGCAGAATTTTTATGCGAACACTCTGCTGCTGCCATACCAATCAATAATTGTGGACCAAAAACAAAAAAACCAATGGCAAAAAAACCGAACGATTGGAACACTAAATCGGTCACGGGCATCAACCATAAAGCTGCCACTGATAAAAAAATCCCTATTGAAAACATTAAATTAATAGGACTACGATTGCCGCCGAACAACTTATCGGAACCCCAACCAGCAACCAATGAACCCATAAATCCTCCAACCTCAAAAAGTGACACGACAAAATTTGCACTCACTAAATCATAATGATGATATTCAGTCAGATAAAGATTTCCCCAATCGTTGATAACCGTGCGAACGATGTAAACCAACACATAGCTACAGGAAAGTAACCAAATGTATTTATTGCGGAAAACGTAGGTCCTCAATATTTCTCTGGTACTTAACCCTTTCCCCTGATTCTCATGCTTTTTTTCCAAAAAATCATTACGATACTGACCAATAGTCGGCAATCCCATTGAAGTCGGTTTATCACGTAATCGCCAGCACAGTAATATTCCACCCAAGATCCCCAGACAACCCGGCACAATAAACCCTTCCCGCCAACTAAAATTCCAGGTCAAATAACCAACAAAAAGTGCAACTAATGCGCTTCCAACATGATGCGAAGTATTCCATAGTGCCCACCAAAACCCGCGTTCTGAACGTGAATACCAAGTAGTGAGTAATTTAACACATGAGGGAGAAGCCCATCCCTGAAACCAGGCATTCAATATCCATAGACAGGTAAACATAACTATGGAGCTAGACAGACCGAAAAAAATATTAATAATTCCTGTCGCAATAAGTCCAATTCCCATAAAGTAACGCGTATTAGAACAATCAGAGAGAATACCAGAAATAAACTTAGAACAGCCGTAGGTAATATAAAACAACGTGCCAATCAAGCCGATCTCACCTTTATCAAGACCCAAATCACTAATCATGGCAGGCATGGCATAATTGAAACTTTTGCGGGTGAAGTAAAACAGTGCATAACCCACATACAGGCTCAACATAATATGAAAACGCCAGTAACAATATTGTTCCCGGATTTCTACAGCAGACAAATTATTTGGATTTATTGGCTTAGGTTGAGAAAAAACTATCATGACCATTTCTTAAAGTTTGGGCAAAATGATCGATAAATCCGTACCAGTGCGAGTCGAATCATCCTGCTGTTTTTCGCTATGAATTGAGAAATTACCACCGAGTGCCTGTACACGTTCACGCATACCGCGTAAGCCAAATCCCTTCGTATGATCTTCTATTTTACAGCCAATACCATTGTCTTTGATCAATAAACGGATCATTTCTTTAATGGAGAAATGCAATTTAATACTGTCGGCTTGGGAATACTTTAGCGCATTATTCAATGCTTCCTGACAAAGACGATATAACGTAGCTTTCGTCGCATCACTTAATTGTTCTATAACGGTATCGGAATCAACCTCCCATTGAATTTCGACTGATATTCCCAGAGCTTCAAATTCCATATCCCGTAACAATTGTTCAATAGCTTCTTTCAGTCCTAAATCATCAAGTATCTTAGGACGTAAGCGGCTCAATAACATTTTAGTGGTATCATAAATATTAAGGGATAATAATTCGATGGTCTTGGCACAATTAACAATAGTTGAAGTTACCTCAACACGTTGAATAATATTTGCTTGTGTGCGAATAGCTGTAATATTTTGACCTATTTCATCATGCAGCTCTCTGGCAATCTCTCGTCTCACCGATTCCTCTGCTTTCACCAATTGGCGTGACAAACTGTGATTACGATGCAACTCTCTCTTTAACTGTGTATTGAGATCACGCTGACGCTGAACCGCCATACCAAGCAGTATTCCTGTCAAAGTTTGCGCCAAAAGTGATAACAGCAAATCGGTAATTTCCATATTGGAAACATCACCACGGGCGGCAATTAACGCAACACTGTTAAGTAAAGTACCGAGCAAAGCCCCCTGCCAACCATACCGAAAGGCCAGCAAAATAATCGGAATTGCGAGACAAAACGGCGCAAAGTAATGTAACTCACTGGGTATCCAGATTTGAAGAAAGATGTTCAATATAAATAGCAGACTATAAAAAACTATCTGATTCCAATGAAAACGAATTGGATAAGCAAGGATATTGGCAGTCAACGGTAACCAGACATTCTGGAATAAATAGTGCCAGACTAGGTAACACAAAGGAACCAACATGACACCTCCAGTTAAGCTCACCAGAAGTGCGATAGTTAAAGCCGGATTATGGCTAATAACGGACATAACATTAATGATTGAAGTCACTACAATCACAAGTGCCATAACAGCCAATCGTTGCCATTGATTACCCCGGTAATAACGGCCGGCAATCCAAACAATAGGAAGGCTCACTACGCTGGCAGTTAACACGGTAAGCCAGTGAGGCTGCCCAATTAACAGAGCCAAACCAATAGTAAGTAGCCATTCTGTACCATATAATGCCGGTAAATACCGTTTGGGAATATGCAAAGCGATGCCAAGACGCAGAGCAAATGGAAAAAATAAAATAGCCAGCTCTAAATCATGAACAAAATAGTAGGCTATCACCCACAAACAGAACCACCAGCAAGAAAACAATAACCCGCCGCAAAACGAATTGATCAGGTATCGATACATTAGAGATCATTAGAAGCAAAATAATTCGCTAAACCCACGTTATTTGTCACACCCAATTTACTCATCGCATTCGCCCGATGAACATGGATCGTTTTATGACTCAAGCCTAACTCAATCGCCACCTCTTTAACGTCCATCCCTCTGGCAAGCATTTCAGCTACTTGCCTTTCCCTCTTAGTTAAATGTTGCCGCGAAGCGGGATTGTTTTTTGATGAGGTCAATTTAAGCACAATATCCGGTGTGAAATAGCAACCATTATTCGCAATGGTACGTACAGCCTGTACCAATTCATCCGGGCTACAACGTTTACTGAGATAACTACGAGCTCCCGCCTTTAACGCACTTTCCACCATTGTGACTGAATCGTGGACACTCAGCATTATGCAGCCAATACCGGAAGGAACATCTCGCAATAATGAAAGCCCACTTTCCTCTGCCATTGAGATATCAAGAATACAGACCATTGCTCCCGATCCAGGAAGCCCATGCCTTGCTTCGGCACATGAACTGAATTCACCAACAACCTTGATATCAGGTTCTAAACTCAATAACTGGGCAAAACCAGAACGTACCACTACATGGTCATCGACTAATGCTACTTTAATCATCGTTATTTATTATCAGATCAGAAAAACCACATAAATTACTCTCATTAATATAGCTGTGCAATAAACTGGGAACGGATACGGTTCGCCCAAAGACGCTACTGTGGATGAAACAGTAGCGTCAGAACATCTTCTATAGAATTTACTGTAATTTTCTGCTACTTCGGATTTTTCGCTCTTCAGCTATGGCAACAAAAACAAGTAAACCGATACAAATAAATGCAGAAATATCAAGTGCGGCAAAAGTGCCTTTCCATCCCGTTAAACCAAAAATAGGCACACCATCAGCAATCATCCCCAGGCCCAATTTAGCAAAGCTGTCACCGATTAAATATGCAAAAGTACCTTTAACACCATCTGCAACACTGATTGCCTTTTTCGGTACAAAACCAACGGCTGCCACACCAATCAACAATTGTGGGCCAAATACCAAAAAACCAAGTACAAACAGGGAGCCTAAATACATAAATTCACTGGTTGCATGTTGATAGAATTCAAGACTGACAATGATTAAGCCTAATGAGATACATGCGACCAGAGCACGACGACCATTTGCTAAATCTGATAAATAACCCCACATTAGCGTTCCCACTAACGCGCCGACTTCAAACATGGTAAAACCAGAAATCGCAATCTCTTTTGAGTGCCCTAACTCCTGATATGCATATACCGTTGACCATTGGTCAATACCAATCCGCACGATATAAAGAAAAATATTGGCAAAGCAGAGAAGCCAAATCACCTGGTTTTTCAGGACATATTCAACAAAGATCTCACGCTTGGTCATTTTGTTTTCTTCTGCCGCAATATCTTCTTCGCTGACCTTCTCACCAAACAATTCTTCAACTTTACCCAAACCGTAACTTTCCGGTGAGTCGCTACCGTAACGTAAGCCAATAAAACCGATGATCAACGCAATGATAGAAGGGAAAATAAACATCCCTATCACGTGACCGTCAAACAAATAGTTAGCCCCAAACAATGCAACCCCCGCAGCGCCTGCACCACCAACATTATGTGACATATTCCACAGCCCAAGATAAGTTCCGCGCTTACTGCGGGGTGTCCATTTGGTAATGGTGGAATAGCTTGCCGGACCTCCTATACTCTGAAAAAAACCACTCAAAGCATAGAATGCTACCATCAAGAAAACACTGATGCCTGAACTGCCCATACTCATACTGAAACCAAGCATAGCAAGACCAGACAAGATCAACATAAATGGCAAGAATTGCTTGGTATTCTTTCCATCAGCATAGTAAGCGACTAAGGTTTTACCAACACCATATGTAATAGAAAAACCCAACCCTATCAGACCAAGCTGTGTCATCGACAAACCATAAGTGGAAACCATATCATTCTGGGCAATATTAAAGTTCTTTCGCACCAGGTACATAGCCATATAACCAATAAAAACCACCAAATACGACTGTATAAAGGGCTTAAACCACATTTTGCGGCGTACTTCGATTGGTAAATCCAACGTCGGTTGACGGACTTGTTCAAGAATTTTAAGCATGTGAAATCCTCAGATAACCACGATAAAAAGAGCCTTTTTAATGCAAGTAGAAATTCAAAAAGGTGGATCGCTGAAACGCGAAATTCTTCGTAGGAATTGTTATTACCGACAGTGTAGGGAAGTGATAAAAAGTTGGATTGAGCTATAGTCTTGGTTGAACTAGGAATATTTCCTAGTTTTAGGTTTTTCTACTGTAAAGCGTGAAAAAAGTCACAATCTCTGCCAGGTAAGGAGTGATGGTAAATACTGAAAAGTGCGGTCCAGAAAACAAGTTATTAATTCTTATCTGACCAACGCCATAAAGGTTCTTCCAGAATATTTATATCAGTAACATGGGTTTCACCAAGTTGCTTTTTGAGTTGAATAGATTGACAGTGTGAAGATTGCTTTAGTGCTGCAATCAAAACTGGTGAATGTGAAATAACCCATACCTGTGTTTGACTGGATGCCTTTATAATCAATTTAGCTAATGAAGGCAAAAGTTCTGGATGGAGACTGGTTTCTGGTTCGTTCAATACCATCATTGACGGTGGACGTGGAGTCAGTAATGCCGCGATCCACAATAAATAACGCAATGTTCCGTCTGACAATTCCGCACCAGAAAGAGGACGCATTAAACCATGTTGCTGAAACTGTATAGTAAACAGTCCTTCTGTGGAACGAGAAATTGCTACCGAAGCGCCTGGGAAAGCATCATCAACGGACTCATCCAGTAATTGTGTGTCACCAATTTCACGAATTGTTTGCAACGCAGCAGCCAGATCACGTCCATCATGATGCAATACAGGAGTTCGTGTTCCAACCTGTGCTTTACGAGCCGGAGCATCGCTATCAGTACGGAAATGATCATAGAAACGCCAACCACGAATAAATTCGCGCATGTGAAAAACTTCCGGGGCAGTTAAAGGATCAGCCAGTTGATCAAACATACTGGTAAAATTGTTAATGTGTTCTGAAGCGATTTGCCATCTTCGCCCTTCCCGAACCCGGATGATCGAACCTTTGCGCTCGACCAGTAAACCAGCCGGGTGATAGCATTCTCCACCCCAAATGCCCTCTTGTTTAATTTCAGGATCTAACGCAAAAGCAGACTGTGACGGTTCAGGCAAACCGAGGGAAATAGAATAACCAAATAAATCTGTCGCAAACCCGAGGCGTAATCGCTTTACCTCTTTTCTCACTCCTCCCTGCATTGCTCCTCCCGCACGTGCTATTCTCGAAAAAATTTCCGGCCCTGCCCAAAATGCAGAATCCAGCCCACCTTCAAGTGCCAGAGAATTAACAACACCGCCTTGTGCTGTCTCAGATAGTAAGCGCAGCGCACGGTATAAATTAGATTTACCGCTACCGTTTGCTCCTGTAATCACATTAAGGGGACCAAGTGCGATGCGAAGATCGCGAATAGAACGATAATTATTGATAGCTAGTGTTGAAATCATAGTGTTCCAAATGCAAATTATTGGGGGAAATTCACCATATCAGATTTCAACCGCTGTGTATGAGAGCCAGTCAATATAAGTTTACGATAATCAGTTGAAGGCATAATATCCATAATGATCCTGATCGCTCTAATCGAGGTTCGTTTATTTTTGATTATCCAACATTTTTCTATACTGTTCTATTTGATCTTTGTTTTCTGCTGCAAACTTTTTCCACTTTGGATTATTTGCTTGTTGCAAGCAATATATATCAATTTTCTTACAAATAGAGAAGTTGTTAGTTGATAAACTAACTAATTTTGTTAACGCTACTATAGCAACACCTTTTTTATTAGATTCATCCCTATCACCATTAATTGCCTTATTAATTTGGAATACCAGAGATTGGGTTACTTGCTCTTTCGCGCTGCGTTCTGGTATACAATCCTCTACAACAGGCTCACCAACGACCGTCCCAACCACTTCACATGCTAGGGTGATCTTTTGCCCTTTGTGTAATTCAAGGGCATAATCTTGAAAGTTATTACCTAATGCTGCGTGCACAGTATCTAAGAAACTGCCAGCACTTAATGCAATAAATGACTTACCATCAGAAGGATAATTATTTATACTTTTAATCTTTCCAGAAATAATGACTTTTTTATATTTTAATTCTCTGTTTGCTCTTACTTCATTCTCATAATATTTTTTGTATAAGTCTCTTACAGTTATGTATTTATATTCATAATTACCGGATACCTTACCGCCAGAAAATAACTTATTGACATCATTATCAACCAAAGATTTCGCAAACTTCGCTTCATTCTCAGTAAAAGGAATAATTTTACTGCTTGCCAAAGCCATTTGCCAAAATAACAAAGAGGCAATAACAATACCTGTTAACATCACTTTTTTATTCATAATCAACGACCTAATGTGAATATGATAAAGTCCATTTTTTGGGTGGGATTTAATTCACATTACATTGAATGATAGTCGCTGTAAAATATAATATTTAATTATTATTATCACTATATACGTTATTGTTAACTAACAAAGCACATAGAAAAAATGCATGAATCAATAATGAGGTCTTTTTTAACGTCTCACATAGCCTCTGACTATAACGATATTTTGCTACCCTGCTATAAAGCATTTTACGATACCGACAAAAATAACATGCTGGTATGGTGTGATTTGGTGAGACATGGAGATGAAAAGACCCTGAAATCAGGGTCTTAATTAGAGAATCATGGTGGTTTGGTGATTATTCCCACTCGATTGTTGCTGGTGGTTTACCGCTGATATCATAAACAACTCGCGATATGCCATTGACCTCATTAATGATACGGTTTGATACGCGACCCAGGAAATCATATGGTAGATGTGCCCAATGCGCGGTCATAAAGTCAATGGTTTCTACTGCACGCAGAGATACAACCCAGTCATATTTACGGCCATCTCCCATTACGCCAACAGAACGAACTGGCAGGAATACGGTGAATGCCTGACTGACTTTATTATACAGGTCCGCCTTATGCAGTTCTTCAATAAAGATAGCATCAGCACGACGCAGCAAGTCACAGTATTCTTTTTTTACTTCACCCAATACGCGAACACCAAGACCTGGCCCTGGGAATGGGTGGCGATACAGCATGTCATATGGCAGGCCCAGTTCCAAGCCAATGCGACGAACTTCGTCTTTAAATAGCTCTTTCAGTGGCTCAACCAGACCCAGTGTCATATCTTCCGGCAAACCACCTACATTGTGGTGAGATTTGATCACATGCGCGTTACCCGTCGCAGAAGCCGCAGATTCAATAACGTCTGGATAAATCGTGCCTTGTGCCAGCCACTTGACCTGAGTTTGTTTTGCAGCTTCTTCGTCAAATACATCAATAAACACGTGACCAATAGTTTTACGTTTAGCTTCAGGATCATCAATGCCCGCCAGCGCAGAAAGGAAGCGATCTTCCGCTTTAACATGGACAATGTTCAGGTCAAATTTACCCGCAAACATTTCCATAACCTGATCTGCTTCATTCAGACGCAGCAGTCCGTTGTCTACAAATACACAAGTCAGACGCTTACCAATTGCGCGGTTCAGCAACAGTGCAGTTACAGAAGAATCAACACCACCAGACAGCGCCAGAATAACGTGATCATCGCCAATCTGTGCACGCAGACGTTCTACGATATCATTAATAATGGAAGCGGGCGTCCACAGCGCTTCACATTGACAAATATCCAGCACAAAACGTTTCAGGATATTCAAACCTTGATGAGTATGAGTCACTTCCGGATGGAATTGCACACCATAAAAACGTTTTTTATCATTTGCTATGATAGCAAATGGGCAGCTATCCGTGCTGGCTACAGTTGTGAAACCTTCGGGAATAGCTGTTACTTTATCACCATGGCTCATCCACACATCCAGTACTGGCGTACCTGATTCATTCAGTGCATCCTGAATACCACGGAACAGCTCACTGTCACCGTTGATCTCAACCTGAGCATAACCGAACTCACGCTCATTAGAATCAGAAACTTCTCCACCCAGTTGCATGGACATGGTTTGCATACCATAGCAAATCCCCAATACTGGCACGCCTGCGTTGAAGACATACTCTGGTGCACGTGGACTGTCATTTTCAGTTGTGCTTTCCGGGCCACCAGAAAGGATAATACCGTCCGGGTTAAATGCGCGGATTTGTTCTTCAGTGACATTCCATGTCCAAAGTTCACAATAAACACCAAGTTCACGAATACGGCGGGCAATTAGCTGCGTATATTGCGAGCCAAAATCAAGGATCAGAATGCGATGTTGATGGATATTAGTTGTCATTCGAGGTGAATTCCCAAAACAAGTGGCAATTAAAAAAATAAAAGTCAGTGACCCGCAATTGCGGGTCACCTTAATAAATAAATTACAAACCTAAACGATAGTTCGGTGATTCTTTGATAATAGTCACGTCATGGACGTGGCTTTCCTGAATACCGGCACCACTGATGCGAACGAATTCTGCTTTAGTTCTCAGTTCACCAATCGTGGCACAACCCGTCAATCCCATGCAGGATCGCAAACCACCCATTTGCTGGTGAACGATATTCTTCAGCAGTCCTTTATAAGCAACACGGCCTTCGATACCTTCTGGCACCAATTTGTCAGCCGCATTATCGGTCTGAAAGTAACGATCAGAAGAGCCTTTGGACATCGCACCCAAAGAACCCATTCCGCGATAAGATTTGAATGAACGGCCCTGGTAAAGTTCGATTTCACCCGGAGATTCTTCTGTACCAGCCAGCATTGAACCTACCATCACACAAGATGCACCCGCAGCAATGGCTTTGGCAATGTCACCTGAGAAACGGATACCACCGTCAGCAATTACTGGAATTCCAATTCCTTCCAGTGCTTCCACTGCATCAGCGATTGCAGTAATTTGCGGAACACCAACACCAGTAACGATACGAGTAGTACAGATAGAGCCTGGGCCAATACCTACTTTAACTGCGTTCACACCTGCTTCCACCAGCGCTTTGGCACCTTCACCAGTCGCTACGTTACCACCAATAATTTGCAGATTAGGATACTTGGCACGAGTTTCGCGGATACGTTGCAAAACACCTTCTGAATGACCATGGGATGAGTCAATCAACAGCACGTCTACACCCGCAGCAACCAGTGCATCAACACGCTCTTCGTTGCCCGCACCGGCACCAACCGCAGCACCAACCCGCAGACGACCTTGTTCATCTTTACAGGCATTCGGTTTACGTTCTGCTTTCTGGAAATCTTTCACAGTAATCATGCCGAGCAAATGGAAGCTGTCATCAACAACCAACGCTTTTTCAACACGCTTTTCGTGCATTTTCTGCAATACTACTTCGCGAGCTTCACCTTCTTTTACAGTCACCAAACGCTCTTTTGGCGTCATAACTGCTGTAACAGGCAGATCCAAGTCAGTCACAAAACGGACATCACGACCAGTAATGATACCCACCAACTCATTCGCTTCTGTCACTACCGGGTAACCTGCGAAACCATTACGTTCAGTCAGTTCATTGACTGCACGTAATGTCGTTTGTGGTGTTACAGCTACAGGATTGGTTACAACACCACTTTCATGCTTTTTCACGCGACTGACTTCTTCAGCCTGACGCTCGATAGACATGTTTTTATGAATGAAGCCAATTCCCCCTTCCTGTGCAAGTGCAATAGCCAGAGCAGATTCCGTCACGGTATCCATTGCCGCAGAGAGCATAGGCACGTTCAGGCGAATAGTAGATGTTAATTGTGTGGATAGATCTGCTGTATTAGGCAGAATTGTAGAGTGGGCAGGAACCAACAAAACGTCGTCAAAAGTTAATGCTTCTTTTTTAATTCGTAACATGGGCAATATCTCACCAAACTATGTGGCAATAAGGGATAAAATATTGCCGCGGCATTATACAGGCCGTAATCGGCCGCCTCCAGCATTTTCTGAAAAAATTTCTTGATTAGTGATTATGAGTAGTTATTATCAGTCAATTAAGTCCTTGTTTTAAAATTTGATCTAGCTCACATGTCACTGCCAACCAACACTGGAATTTTTTCTGTTAGTCGTCTGAATCAGACGGTCCGTCAGCTATTGGAGCTGGAAATGGGTAGAATTTGGCTAAGTGCTGAAATTTCTAACTTTTCCCAACCTTCATCCGGGCACTGGTATTTCACGCTGAAAGATGAGCGGGCGCAAATCCGGGCAGCTATGTTCCGTAGTTACAATCTACGGGCGGCATTCCGACCACAAAATGGTCAGCAAGTATTAGTCAGAGCACAAATCACCCTGTATGAGCCACGTGGTGATTATCAGTTGATAGTAGAAAGCATCCAACCTGCTGGTGACGGGTTACTGCAACAGCAATTTGAAGTATTGAAACAAAAACTCTCCACAGAAGGATTGTTCGAGCAGATCTATAAAAAACCACTACCCTCGCCAGCTAAACGCCTTGGAGTGATCACTTCAGCCAGTGGCGCAGCATTGCACGATATTCTGAATATTCTGAAACGTCGTGATCCTTCTTTGCCCATTATTATTTATCCGACTGCGGTTCAGGGGGCAGAAGCTCCATTGCAGATTATTCGGGCTATTGAGCTGGCAAATACCCGACAAGAATGTGATGTTTTGATTGTCGGGCGTGGTGGCGGTTCGTTGGAGGATTTGTGGTGTTTCAATGACGAACAGGTAGCACGTGCGATATTTCAGAGCCAAATTCCTATCGTCAGTGCGGTTGGACATGAAATCGATGTCACAATTGCAGATTTTGTGGCTGATTTGCGTGCCCCCACTCCTTCTGCGGCGGCAGAATTGGTTAGCCGTAATCAAATTGAATTGTTGAGGCAAGTTCAGTCCCTGCAACAACGTCTCGAAATGGCGATGGATTACTTTTTTGCCCAAAAGCAGCGGATTTTTAATGGATTACAACATCGGCTCCAACAACAACGGCCTGATTTGCGGTTGGCACGTCAACAGAATCGTTTATCTGAATTACGTCAAAAATTGGTCGATGGTTTATTACGTTGCCTGAAACAGAATTCAATTTCCTATGAAAAATTAAATAAAAGACTGTTACAAAATAGCCCTGAGCAAGAGATCCGGCATTATAGCCAACATATTCAACAATATGATTTTCGGCTAAGACAGGCAATAGAACGACAATTATCTCGTTATAAAGAGAGATTTGCGGTTTCCTGTTCACACATGGAGGCCGTAAGCCCGTTAGCAACGTTGAGTCGTGGTTATAGTATCAGTGAAACCCCAGATGGGAAGTTGTTGAAGCAGGTTAAACAGGTCAAAGTTGGGGATTCGCTGAAAACCCGGTTGCAGGATGGCTGGGTTGAGAGTCAGGTGACGTTGGTGAAAAAAACCAGCAAAAGAAAAAAATAAATTCGGATAATTTTAATCTAATGAGGGGCTTATTGTTAATAATAAGCCCCTGTTTGTTTTTTTACTTTATCACTTGATGAATGATATTCTTATTCTACACTTAATTACATAATGTAATTATTCAAATAGGTAATAACTATATTAGTTGGAACAAGCACAATTTGGTCATGTATTAAATAGTTAGTTATTGTGATATGCTTCCCGAGGAAGATCACCTGACTGGAAAGACATTTACTCAGCGTACTCGAGTAAAAAGACTGAATAGAAAAACTATCAGTTATTCAAAATCCGAAGAAATGCACGATAAGGTGATAGAGACTTTTATTGAGCGTGAGTACCATTTTTGATATTCAATCTAACTATTTAATACATGACCCCACTTTGCAGGCTCCCAATATTGTACCTGAGAATCATGTAAACCCGTTGTCACTAATAAATGAGGGTAACGCTGGTGTTTAATATTATCGTAAGGGCTATAAGCTTTAATACGGAAATAAACTTCCTTATTATTTGGATTATCCCTCTCGTCATATTCACCTGTCGTTAAAGGAATAGATGGATCAAGCATGGTAGTCGCAGCATCAACAAAAGGAACTTTAGCGATCACACCACGGTATAACTCCGGTGCCTGATTAATCACCGCACCCATCAGTAAGCCGCCTGCACTGCCACCTTCCGCATAAACACGCTTACTGTCACCATATCCATCAGCAATTAATGTCTTAGTCGCATCAATAAAATCGTGGAAACTGTTCATTTTATTTTCGAGCTTACCTTGCAGATACCAGTTCCGGCCTAAATCGCCACCACCACGTATGTGCACCAAAGCATAAACAAAACCACGATCCTTTTTGTTAGCACGGCTTTTTTGGTTCTTGGTGAAAACACCGTTTTATACTGTGACATGCCATTCATCCTATTTTTTATTGTTATTGAGATAAAGTGAAATCAATTGGCAATTCAACTGTAACACTGCCATTGGTTAAAATAACATCAGGCGGAGCCGGTAAAGGCTGTGCCCTTTCCAATACAAGCCTTGCTTCCCTGTCAAGTGAGTTCGTCCCAGAACGTCTTACTAATTCACTGTCTATCACTGCACCAAATTGATTAACTGTGAATTTCACCATTGGACGCCCTGTCCGTTTTCTTCTCTGGGCATCCGCCGGATATCTTTTATAACGGTTTAAATGACCACTAACCTCAGCCTGCCAGACTGCTTTTGCATCAGCAACTGCATCCGAGTTACTTTCATAAGAGGCGGCTGTTCGGGAAGTAACATTATCCGCTGTGGTGCTACTGGTTGTTGGCGCTGAACTACTCTGGGATTTTTCACTTTCCTGCTCTTTTGCTTTCACTCGCTTAACAGATTGGGCTTTTTTAGGTACATCCTGCTCTTTTTGTTTCTTCTTTGGCTTATGAACTAAAATCTGTGCTTCTTCATTCACCGCCAATTTGGGCATATTGATTTCATCAACCTTGCTTTCCTGCTGATGGCTGGCAACAGATAATAATTGTTCAATACCAATCGGCTGTTTTTCGACCTTATGTATCGCTTCTGTCTGTAGCGATACTTCCATCATAACCGCAGGTGGAGGCAAAAATTCCTCAAGATCAAGATTCTTCGGTTTATAAATCAACCATCCGACCAATAAGGCATGAAGTGTGATAGCAGCGAGAAAGGATTTTGTCACGTGACCAACGTGAGTGGTTTGATACGTTGTATACGTCAACATTTTTATAGCACATTATGTCAAAGATAAATTTAGAGAATGATAATTAATTGAATATATAAATGAAAACTATTTTTATTTATTAAAATCATCACATCCTTGTGATAGATACAACTAATTAGTTACATTACTGGGAACTTTGGGGGGTAAACCAGACAAAATCAGCATATTCGTTGTTCAAAGAGACGCCTTGTTCAGCAATAACAAGCACAACAATCCGTTCATTGGACGCTATTTTTTTCACATGCTGAGGTACTCCCATCGCTTTTACGGCGTGATACCCTCCCGCAAATAACAACGCTGGTGATGGTGCTTTAATCAATTGTTCTGCCATTCGCTGATCACGTAATTGCTGAATTTTGCTTATGGCAGAGAGATGTAGTTCATCTATATTTCCACCATGGGAATTTTTAATAGTTTCGTCAATACGTTTTTTAACATCATCAGAGACTAGTGAAGCTCTATCTCCAGCCCTGTAATTTTTGTATGCCTGATCGATTTCACTACGATCCAAGTTTGCTGCTAACAATGGATAAGGTGCTTTCATCAGCTCCACAACCAGCTTTCCATATAACTCCCAAGGCCAACCTTGCTGCCACGCTAATAGATTTTTAATGCGCTCGTCTCTGACCGTTGGATTTCCCTGCAACCAGCTTTTAACTTTGTTCACTTTCTCTTGCTGGTCTGGGTTAATCATTTCCAGTAATACAGAGCCATGAGGACGTTTTTGCTCAAGTTGCTGAACCAGCCATAACTCAATTTGATGGTGATAAGGATTATCGTGTTTTTCACCCACAATGACTCTGGAATAGGTTGCCAATTGTTCGAGCAATTCATCAGAAGTGATAGATTTGCCTGTGTTCATATCAAGCAAAACCCCTGATTGGGTTAATTCACCGGGAAGAGATTGTTTTACTTCTTGAGAGTTATTTTGAGTGGTAGTCGGTGATGTTGTACAACTACCAAGCAGGAAAGCACATACTAAAAAAGTTGTTTTTATACAGGTAGATGTTTTCATTGATATTCATTATCACATTAAAAATTTCCCTGCATATTATAGATAATGAGAATCATTTACAAATAAAAATACCCTGCCAGGCAAAGACCCGGCAGAGTTGCTTATTTATTCATCCCTGTTTATTACTTAAATTAGGATGCTAATACGAATGAGTTATAGAGGATCAGTTTGTGCTTCAACCGCAGCCAATGCCACCATATTAACAATGCGACGAACAGAAGCGATTGGGGTCAGTACATGTACTGGCTTTGAGACTCCCATCAGTACCGGGCCAACAGTTACGCCATCCGAACCGGTAACACGTAATAGGTTATAACTGATACGTGCAGCTTCCATATTTGGCATAATCAACAGGTTAGCAGAACCTTTTAATGGACTGTCCGGCATGATGTCACGGCGAATACTTTCTACTAAGGCTGCATCACCATGCATTTCACCGTCAATTTCCAGTGACGGAGCCATTTGCTGTACCAGTTCCAGCGTCTTACGCATTTTTTGTGCAGAAGCACAATCAAAAGAACCAAAACTCGAACGCGATAATAAAGCAACCTTTGGTTCAATACCGAAGCGACGTACAGTTTCAGCCGCCATCAACGTGATTTCAGCCAGTTCCTCTGGAGTCGGATCTTCATTGACATAAGTGTCAGCAATAAAGGTATTCCCCATTGGCAACAATAAAGCATTCATTGCACCGGCTGTGCACGCCCCCTGACGGAAGCCAAAGACATCTTTTATAACTTGATAGTGTTCACCATAACTGCCAACCGTACCACAAATCAGACCATCCGCTTCACCACGATGTACCATGATGGCTCCGATCAATGTCGGATTACCAATAACAGCGCGGCGAGCCTGTTCCTGAGAAACACCACGGCGTTTCATCAGTTGGTAATATTCTTGCCAGTATTCTTTGAAGCGTGGATCATTTTCGTTGTTGACCACTTCAAAATCTTTACCGGCTTCAATATGAAGCCCTTGCTTTTTGATACGCATCTCAATGACACTTGGGCGACCAATCAGAATAGGGAATGCCAATCCGAGAGACACGAGTTCCTGAGTTGCATGCAGCACCCGAATATCTTCCCCTTCCGCCAATACAATGCGTTTTTTCTCTTTTTTCGCCTGAGCGAAAATCGGCTTCATAAATAAGTTGGTTTTGTAGACAAACTCATTCAGTTTTTCAATATAAGCGCCAAAATCAGTAATAGGACGTGTTGCAACACCGGAGTCCATCGCCGCTTTCGCTACAGCAGGCGCAATTTTTACAATCAACCGTGGATCAAACGGCTTTGGTATGATGTATTCAGGGCCAAAGAACAGATCCTGATCGCCATATGCAGAAGCAACTTCCTGACTCTGTTCAGCCAATGCCAGATCTGCAATTGCATGCACACAGGCCAGTTTCATCTCTTCATTAATGGTTGTTGCACCAACATCCAGTGCGCCACGGAAGATGAATGGGAAGCAGAGCACATTGTTAACCTGATTAGGATAATCAGAACGGCCAGTACAGAGAATTGCGTCGGGACGTACCGCTTTTGCTAGTGGTGGCAAGATCTCAGGTTCCGGATTTGCCAAAGCCATAATGAGTGGATCTTTCGCCATGGTTTTGACCATCTCTGGCGTCAGGACACCTGGCCCGGAACATCCGAGGAAAATATCAGTATCAGGAATTACGTCAGTGAGTGTGCGGCTACCGTTATCTTCAATAGCATAATTAGCTTTGGTTTTTTCCATGTTTTCTTCGCGACCACGATAGATAACACCTTTCGAGTCACAAACGACAATATTTTCACTCTTTAAGCCCAAAGCCACCAGCAGGTTCATACAGGCAATGGAGGCCGCACCCGCACCAGACACCACCATACGTACTTTACCGATGTCTTTATTAACAACGCGCAATCCATTAAGCACTGCCGCAGTACAAATGATTGCCGTACCATGCTGGTCATCATGGAACACAGGAATTTTCATCCGCTCACGAAGTTTCTGTTCAATGTAGAAACATTCTGGCGCTTTGATGTCTTCAAGGTTGATACCACCAAAAGTCGGCTCCAATGCCGCAATGATATCGATTAATTTATCAGGATTGGACTCATCAATTTCAATGTCAAAAACATCAATACCAGAAAATTTTTTGAATAGTACTCCCTTCCCTTCCATGACGGGTTTACCCGCCAATGCTCCGATATTGCCCAGTCCCAATACGGCACTACCATTGGAGATAACAGCCACCAAATTACCACGTGCAGTATATTTATAAGCTGCCAATGGATTTTCTGCTATTTCAAGACAAGGAGCTGCGACACCCGGCGAATATGCTAAGGCTAAGTCACGCTGTGTAGTCAACGGCTTAGTCGGAGTAACAGTGATTTTCCCCGGTTGCGGGAATTCATGAAAATCAAGGGCACTTTGTTTTAATTTTTCGTCCATCGTCTGATCCTTTGTGAGTCATGTCTAAGTAAAAATCTGTTCAGTATAATAGTCAAGGAAGGTTAAATCATGATACTAGCAATATTTTTATTAATAGCCACTGAAATAATCGTTCGCAAAATGATCTATTAATGATTTCATTTTAAACAACTCCATATATAAATACCTCAATTATACTCATAGAGAGGTATTTATATTTTCTATTCACTAATCACTCACTACATTAATTAAGAGAGGTATCTATCTAAGAAACAACTTTAAAATGAGTTTACAAAAACAAAACTTAATCTATAAAATAATCGTAGAAATTTGATTTAGAAAATTATTAGCAATTAGGGAAACTCATTTTCTCACGCTTGTGAATTTTATTTCACCTAAATGGATAAACCTGTTTGCGATATTTCTTTTTTTATATCAGGATATATTTTCAGAATCTCTATTATAGATGATTCAATATACTCCATAAAAATCACACAGCTATTTAACATAAAGCAGAATTCTGTTTTTTTATGTTTTATCAAAACATAAGATCTGCATTTCTATTATGGGAGAAGGAACATGCATAATCATACAGTCATGATAGTCGATGATCATCCTATCATTCGTCATGGTTTAAAAGGGTTGATTGAATCAGAGCGCGAACTCATTGTGACTGCTGAGACAGATAACGGCGAAGATGCCATTAATATCGCTTGCCAAATAAAACCAGATATTATTCTAATGGGTTTGAAAACCAACGGCCTTTCAGGAATTGATACGATTAAGTCGCTCCGCCGTAAAGGGCTTGATTCCTATGTTCTGGTACTTTCTGATTCAGCTAACCGAAGCGACGTTTATGATGCTGTTGATGCGGGTGCGAATGGTTATTTATTAAAAGATATTGAACTAACCCCTCTGCTGATTAACATAAAAAAAGCTGTAAATGGGCAAGCTGTATACAGTGAAAAAGTTTACCAATATTTATCTACTCGTCATCTTTATGTTGATCCTTTATCAAAATTAACTAAACGTGAATTAGACGTTTTAAAAGAAATCTCAGAAGGAATGACGAATAAAGAAATTGCTGATTTTCTTTTTATCTCAGAAGAAACTGTGAAAGTCCATACACGTAACTTATTGAAAAAACTTAAATCCCGCTCCCGTCTCGAAGCTACCATCATCTATCTGAAACATAGAAGAGCAGATTTAATATAACACTTGACATGCAATCTCTATAAAGAGAGACACAATTTCCCTGATTTTTATCAACAGGGAAATTGTGAATTAAATCAGATAAAAGTTAATTATAATTAATTCAATTTAATTTATAGTTAATTTCATTATAATAAATGTAATTATTGTATTTATTTGAAACTAATATTTAAGAATTAATTTATTCATGAAATATATATACCCTATGGATTTCAAGATGTATCGCGACGGCAAAAGAGTGACAAATTCTTCGGAAACGAATTTGCCCAGCCAAAGGCTGGCCTCCGGTGAGAGGCAGAAGCCTCTCACTAATCTCAAGAATATAGATAACTGTGTGACTGGGGTGAGCAAGTGAAGCCAACAAAGATGCAACTTGAAAGACGACGGGTATATATGAAAATTATACCTAATGGATCTCAAATTTACCGTAATTACCATATGTTGTTGAATGAATATAAGCAGCGAACACTATTGACAGGCAACATAGGTAAAATACACAGTTCGGTTCTGCCAGGGAATATGAAAGGTTCGTGTTATCTGGATAAAATGACAAATTTCCCGCATTATACCCAATAGACGTCAAGATGCGACCAACAAAGCGGCAACCTGGAAGATGGCAGGTATATGCCGGATGTGTAAACAAGACTAAGGCTCTCATAATGTCAGATACCACTCCTCAAAAAACATTCACTCTGTACGGTATCAAAAATTGCGATACTGTGAAAAAAGCACGTCGTTGGTTAGAAGATCAAGAGATCCCATATCAATTTCATGACTACCGTGTTGATGGCTTATCCCCTGAACTACTGCAAATATTCATTGAACAAGTAGGTTGGGAAACTTTACTGAATACCCGTGGCACAACCTGGCGCAAATTGCCTGATGAGCAAAGAGCTACTATCAACAACGCCGAAGCCGCTAAAGAACTGATGCTGGAACAACCCGCTATCATTAAACGCCCACTGTTAGTTTCAAAACCAGTAATCTCAAAACCATCAACATCGGAAACAATAGCATCAGCAGCAGAAAGCTACTTACTGGGCTTCAAGGCTGAACAATACCAACAGTTTTTTTCTCATGACTGTTCTCTTACGGCTAAATAAGGGTTTACATGATGACTTGTCCAGTAACTGAACTGACTCAGGAATTAATTAAGCGGCCTTCAGTCAGCCCCGATGATCAGGGCTGTCAGGAAATTCTGATCCAACGTCTGCAAAATGCGGGTTTTACAATAGAAAGGATGCCTTTCGGTGATACTCTGAATTTCTGGGCCTATCGTGGAACAGGGGTAACCTTTGCTCTCGCTGGGCATACTGACGTTGTCCCTGCTGGTGATACCTCAGAATGGCAAAGCCCACCATTCGAGCCAATTATCCGTGACGGTATGTTGTATGGTCGTGGTGCAGCAGATATGAAAGGTTCCCTGGCTGCAATGATAGTTGCAGCAGAACGCTTTGTTGCTGATAACCCTAATCATCGGGGCCGCCTTGCTTTTTTGATTACTTCAGATGAAGAAGCTAATGCAGTAAATGGCACTGTCAAAGTTGTTGAAACATTAATGTCACGCCATGAACAATTGGATTATTGCCTAGTGGGCGAACCTTCCAGCCAGAAGCGTCTCGGTGATACGATCAAAAATGGACGCCGGGGCTCCCTGACCGCCAATGTAACCATTCACGGTATTCAAGGGCATGTTGCATATCCTCAATTCGCTGATAATCCTATTCACCACTCACTCCCCTTCCTACAGGAGTTAGTTAATACTAAATGGGACGACGGTAATGAATTCTTCCCTGCCACCAGTATGCAAATCGTCAATATTCTGGCAGGTACGGGAAGCAATAATGTCATACCGGGTAAATTGCAGGTTCAGTTTAATTTCCGTTTCAGTACCGAACTGACAGACACTGATATCTGCCAGCGAGTCGAAGATATGCTGAAAAAACATGAAATAAAGCATGAAATCGAATGGTGGTTATCCGGTCAGCCTTTCCTGACCTGTAAAGGGGAACTTGTTGATGCGACGGTTGAAGCCATCAAACATTATTGTGGATATCAATCAGAATTATCGACAAGCGGCGGCACATCTGATGGGCGCTTTATTGCCAAAATGGGCGGGCAGGTCGTGGAATTGGGGCCTATTAATGCAACTATTCACAAAACAAATGAATGTGTCAGCGTGTCTGATTTACAGGAGTTGAGTCTGATCTATCAACGCATCATGGAGCAATTAATCAAATGATGACGCCTGAAATGCTGACTGGTGTATCAACAGATCATTTGGTGACACTTTCTGGTAATCACCGTTTACAATTTGACGCCACCAAAGCATTCCTTGCCATGCAACGAGACGCTGCCAAAGCAGGCTTTAAGTTACAGCCTGCCAGCTCTTTTCGTGATTTCACACGCCAACAAACTATCTGGAATGAAAAATTTCGGGGACAACGACCAGTCTTAGATATCAACAACCAGCTTCTTGATATTATTCAAATGACTGAAGGAGAAATTTGCGAAGCCATTCTCCGTTGGTCTGCCTTACCGGGAGCCAGCCGACATCATTGGGGAACTGAGCTGGATATTTATGATCCTTTTCTGTTGCCACAAGGCAAACAGTTATTATTGGAACCGTGGGAATATGAAGATGGTGGTTACTTTGAACCACTATCAGATTGGTTAACAGAAAATATGTCCTGTTATGATTTCTATCGGCCATTTACCCGCGCCACGGTGCGAGGTGTAGCTTATGAACCCTGGCATATCAGTTACTGGCCGCTATCTCATGAAGCAGAATGTTTATTCAATGAACCAGTCTTATTAGACGTCTGGCAGGATCGTGACATTGCCGGCATTCATTGGTTGACTGCAAACCTCTCCTATATTTTTGAAAAATATATCAAAATAACAGAAGAGGTTTAAGGTCAATCACAATATTAGAGGAGCCTGTTATGCACTGGCTAATGGATTATTGGTGGGTAGTTCTGTTGTTACTCGCAGGCATTATTATCAATGCGATAAAAGAACTGAGCCGCATCAACACAAAGCGTTTTTTGGATAACAAGCCTGAACTCCCTCCTCACCGGGATCTTAACGCTGCATGGGATGATGAGGACGATTGGCCTCAGGCAAGTGGTAAGAAGGTAGATCACAAGAAATAACTCGATCTTTCCATTGCCTGGCAAGTATTTTATCAATACTTGCCAATGCACTTACTGCCTCTTCTCGCCAGCGTTTTAACAACGCTTTACGTCCATTCAGAGACAAATCACGCACACATTGCTCAATCTCCATCTTCTGTTGGAGATGTTTTCTCAATGCAGGCAGAGCCAGATCATTCGCTAACAATAAGCGTTGCAATGCAAAATAAGAAGCGGATAAGGGACGATGCGCAAATGCAAAACCAGCCAGCTCTTGCCAGTCATTCTCATTAAGTTGATCATCATCTTGATGAGCAATAGGTAAAACAAACCCAATCAATGACTCCAACCCATTCGCATCACGGGATAATTGTTGCTGTGCAGACTGAGCAAGCCATATCCCTTGTTCACTCAACGGCAAAATAGCCATCGCGGTATAGCAACCACTGCTCGCTTCAAGATGTGTTCCCATCCGTACCAACCGAAAACCGCATTTTTGCCAAAGTGCCCAAAGTTCAGCAGTGTAACCAAAGCTGACCGACAAGAAGTCCAGATTTTTCTCGTGTGCTGCCTGACATTGTTGGGCAATCAAACACTGCGCGATACCAAGACGACGATATTGTGCTTGTACCGCAATGCGGCTGACTCTTTGTGATCGCATTGTAGTAGCCTGAGGAAAACCACTGTGCGCTGCCAGCGATTGAGCCACCAGATTTCCCCTTGGGCGACGGCGGCCAGCCCATATTTCATGCGCCAGTGCCGGTGACAACCCTCCTTCATTCACCATCCATAGTGCACCAATCAGCTGTGGGTTATCATGCACAACACAAGAAGACATAGCAGCCAGAAATGTCATTCCATTGCCATCCAGCAAACGGCGCAAATCAAGAGGAGAAGTTCGATAATGGGCACTTGTTAATAACCCATAGAACTGGCGCAATAACCAAGGTTGTTGTAACCACGTTGCTTGTTCAATGAAATTGAAGGATAAGTTTTTTTCAATATCAAAATGAGGCGCTTGTTGAGAAAATAATCGACTATCATCAATACCGTTATCAAATAACAATGCGCTATCCAGCCATGTTTCTAATGGATCATTTTCGGCCCAACGCATTGGTGTTTTCAGCTCTCTGATATGACAATCGGGTAAAGCAGAACAGAATTTCAATAAAAATCCTCGTCCGGTTCCTTCATAACCCTGTACAGTCGTGGTTAATAGCACACGTGGAAAATGCCGAATAAGTTCCGCTAACTGTGGAATTGGAATTGCAGCCGCCTCATCAATTAAAAGCCAGTCTGCCGCTATCTTCCGTTCTGCACTCTTGTTGTCTGTGCTCTGATATTCTTTCAGTCGAAGAAATTTCAGTAAGTTATCGACCGACCAGAATTGCGGCCCCCGTTCACTAGAGCCAGTATCCGAATGATCAAAACCCCTGGAATAACAACGAATAACTTCTGTCGTTACTTTTGCTGGTGCACATAACCAACATTTTCCTTGCCACTGACGCACTAACATCCCGGCAAGCGCAGACTTTCCTCGCCCACGTGGTGCAGTAATCACCCAAACACCTTGTGAAACTTGTAACAACTGTTCAAGTATCAACTGCTGACTGATTGTCGGATTACCATCCGGCATGTTCCACGGCTGAGTTTGAGGCAATAACTCCGGATGAAAAGACGTTTCTTGCCGCCATAATAAACAATTCGGAGAAGTAAGGAGCTGCCATTGAATATGCTGAATAAAACGCGGAGTGGGGATTACACCAACAGACTCATTCCAGCGAGAGCTATCTTCATCTGGCAAATTAGCCCATTGTTTCCAGACAGGGACACGCATCACCAGCCAGCTTCCTGCTTTCAGCGTCCCCGCCAGTATCGCTAACGCTTCAGCATTAAAGCCACAGGTTGCATCAAAAACCCCATGTAAAAATTCTCTTCCCAGTAAACCAACCGATTTTGTGGGCTCAATAGCACTTGTAGGTTCAACAACACCATGAGTTTTAATCGTATAGGAAGTGTTGATAACATCATGAGCGTTGGAAGTAATCGTGATCCAATCTCCCTGAAACACCCCTTTCAAATAAGTGACGATCTGTTCACTCCACTGACTCTCACCGCTTAATACCAGCAAACGGCGCTGTCCTTGTCGTTGCATTTGTTCCTGCAACGCTCTCCATTTCAAATCCAATTCTGTCATGATTTGCCAATTACAATGGACAATATGCCTGCCGCAATCAATGGGCCGACCGGAACCCCTTTAAACAATGCTACACCTAACACCGTACCGACCAATAACCCCGCGACTGTAGAGGGTTGATTTGACATCAGGGATACACCCCGACTACCTAGCCACGACACAAGAACACCGACGACAATAGCGAGCAACGATTTCCAATTCAGGAATGAACTGAAAATTTCTTGTGCAGAAATTTTCCCACTGGCGATAGGAGCCATGACTCCTACTGTGAGAATCAAAATACCCAGTGTTAAACCATATTTTTCGACCCAAGGGAAAAATTGATTCAATGAGGTAATGCGGACGACCAGCAAAAACAACATGGCCAATGTTACCGTCATGTTATGGCTAATAATACCAAGCCCAGCCAGTACTAATAAGATAAGTAAAGTGGGATCAATCTGACTCATAAATTTCCTGTTTTCTACAAAAATAGAAGAAAATGCTTCTGACAGTAACCAATGTATTATCTGACGCAGAGCAGAATAATAACTTAATTGTCCGACATGTAAGCAAACCTATTGATGTTCGGTAAAAATATACCAACGAATAACTATATTTTCATAATAAAATAGTTGCTAAGATATTCTTAATCTTTCAAGTTATCTCTATGATAGATATTAATTCTTTTATTAAGGTGAATGCGGAAAGGTTGTGGGGAATACCTCGCAAACAGGATGCGTTCGTACAGGAAATATGAAAAAATCAGCGCTTTTAATCACTATAAGTATGCTATTAACCGGTTGTACCACTCAATGGGTACCCGCAAGGAGTAATCCCACACCTTTTCACGAAGCAAATGCAGAGTGTAATATAAGCGCTATGCAACAATTTCCAGTGAAAAACGAAGTGGCTCAAACGTCTCGCCTCCAAACAGTCAAAAATTACTGTGGTAAAGATTGTTCTTATGAACAAAGAGTACCGATAACCGAGAGTTACATCATTGACGCCAATGAACGTTCCAGAAATCAGGTTTATCGCTTTTGTATGCAGCAAAAAGGCTGGCAGCAACAAACAAAATACCTGCTGTAACCCATGGAAACTAATACATAATTGATTTCATGCATTTCATTTTTCAAGTTGCAGCTAACAAAGCTGCAACTTGAAATTTATTGGATATAGATATTGCCAATTAGCTACATCCATTTAAGTAATCGTTTGCGTCATCAATCTAAAATAACGCCAATACGGTGAGCTACCTCTTCATACGCTTCAACTAAGCCACCAAGACTTTGGCGAAAACGATCTTTATCCATTTTATCCATCGTTTGTTTATCCCATAAACGACTACCATCTGGTGAAAACTCATCACCCAATACGATTTTCCCTTTGAACAGACCAAATTCCAGTTTAAAGTCCACCAAAATTAAGCCCGCATCATCAAATACCTGACTTAAAACTTCATTGGCTTTGTAACTCAGACACTTCATCTCAGCTAAGTGTTCCTTGCTGACCCAGCCGAATGTTTCGCAATACGATTCATTAACCATCGGGTCATGTCTGGCATCATCTTTCAGGAACAAGTCAAACAAAGGTGGATTCAGAACCATCCCTTCTTCCACACCGAGGCGTTTCACAAGTGAACCTGCCGCACGGTTACGAATAACACATTCAACAGGCACCATATTCAGTTTTTTGACCAGAGATTCATTCTCTGATAACAACTGCTCCATCTGGGTCGGAATACCTGCTTCTTCCAATTTACGCATAATGAAATAGTTGAATTTATTATTCACCATTCCTTTACGATCAAACTGTTCAATGCGTTCACCATCCAATGCTGATGTATCATTACGGAATTCCAGCACAAGCAGATCAGGATTATCAGTAGTGTACACTGTTTTTGCCTTTCCACGATACAACTCAGCTTTTTTCTGCATATTACACTCCAGAGATGCGACATCTTTAAACGGAAAATTAAACAAAACATCTAACCTAAAACATTTCACTCAAATATATAAAGGGGCTTAAGCCCCTTTATATGTTATTTGTTTGTGGTCTTGCTAAATGCTGCTTGCAGCACCGCGACCATTTGATCATTTTCGGATTGAGTCAGCGGCTTACCTTTTTCGCTAATAAATTGCAAACTGCTTCGGTTATCCAGATCACCTACCTGTAACTTGTAGTTTCCTGCACTGATAGTCGGTGCCTCAACACTTAATGCTTCCCAACCTGAAGAAGATAGTTCCTTATACGTTAGCGCTATAGCGCCAGTCGAACGGGTGCGATCGGTAACTTGCATGCCGATGCTTTCCAATGCATATGGCAGCCTGTTCCAGACTGTATTGTATGGTGCACGGACAATAATTTGTGGCAGCCCTGTGTTATCACTACCGCTCTGTACCACCAAAGCACCAGTATCTGGGGTTCCGCTCTGAGCCAACAATTCTTGTTGTTCACTCAAACCCCTGACCAGTTCGTTAAGCATTAATGCGTTGTAATGCTGGATTTCCAGTGGATTGTTGACAACCTTACCGCTATGTTCCAAACCTGCATTTGAAACAGTCAAGACTATTTGATAACCCTGCTGAGCAACCGAAATGTGGTAACGTCCCTTATAAGGAACATTTTCATCTGACCGTGGCCACAAAATCCAGTCAGTTGTCAACGTTTTGGTAGCATCATTTCGTTGACTGACCTGATAACCTTTCTTAGCCAAGAAACTATTCACTTGTGACCACAATTTGCTGTATTCAGGAGTATTTTCAAGCAACAGCTTACTGCTTTGTGCGCTATTTTCAACACGAGACCCTGTCAATAACGCCAATGCCTGCAGTGGTGGACGTATATCAACAGCCTTTCCAGTTGCCCCTTGTAAAGCCACTGGCGGAATATCATATTCACCATTTTGTAGTGGTAAGTTCATCCCAGCGGGAATATTCAATATTTTCAGAGGAGGAGTTTCAAGATAAGACTCATCCCCACTTACCTGACGTTTATAGCTCTGATCGCTGGAGCAGGCTGCCAGCAAAACGACAAATGACAGGCCAGCAACCTTCATGACCTTCGATTTTTGCAATAATGTTGCCATTAAAATTCCCTAAATTTTACAGTAATGCAGCCACTTTCAAGGCATTCTCAACTGAAATTTGCCCTTCTTGCGTCAATGCAATTATTGGCAGACGCAATGTGTCATCGGCAATTAATCCCAGTTTATGACAAGCCCATTTAGCTGGCGCCGGGCTAGGTTCAATAAATAATTTATGATGCAATTCCATCAGTCGGCTGTTCAGGCTACGCGCTTTCGCAAATTCACCACGACGAGCCAACTCACAAATTTGTGCCATTTCTGCTGCTGCCACATTCGTTGTTACAGAAATAACTCCTTTTCCACCAAGATGCATGAAATCAAGAAAACTTGCATCATCACCACTCAACAGAATGAAATTCTCATCATTAACTAATTCTCGGATCTGACTGACACGACTTAAATTCCCTGTTGCTTCCTTAATTGCGACAATATTTTTCAATTTCGCCAAGCGTGCAACAGTCGATGGCAGCAAATCACATCCAGTACGAGATGGTACATTATACAGAATTTGTGGTAAGTCGGTATTCTCAGCTATCGCTTTATAGTGCTGGTATAAACCTTCCTGCGATGGCTTATTATAATAAGGTGTCACAGACAGGCAACCAACAACTCCCGTATTTTCAAAGCATCGGGTCAACGAAATCGCTTCCGCAGTGGCATTTGCGCCTGTTCCGGCAATAATCGGAATACGACCATCAGCTAATTCAAGGGTTGTCAGTACAACATCTACATGCTCATCATGAGTAAGTGTGGCACACTCCCCGGTTGTCCCAACAGAAACAATTGATGATGTACCACTGGCGACATGATAATCAATCAATTTTTTCAAACTGGCCTTGTCAACCTGACCAGTTAGATCCATTGGTGTGATTATTGCAACCATACTACCCGTAAAATCGAAGTGACCACTCTCCATTACCATTTCCCCTCAACTAAATCTTACACTGCAAACAAGAAAATCATGGTACTTTCTTGTTATAAGGAAGGAAACTCTTTAACCTTACGATTTCAATGAATTTTGTTAATATCAAGTGTAGACGATTAAACAGAGATTATAATCGTGCCCTTTCTGCCATAAATGCCATTGACCTTCTGCTGATCATTTTTTATGTTTAATAACGATATATATAGCAGACATCTATCATAGATAAGGGAAATCGCTTTGCCAAAATCAAAACAACATTTTTTAGTGATCACTGCTCTCGGTGCAGATCGCCCCGGTATCGTCAATACCATCACCCGCCTTGTTAATACATGCGGCTGTAATATTGAAGACAGCCGTTTGGCAATGTTTGGCGAAGAATTTACCTTTATCATGCTGCTATCTGGTAGCTGGAATTCGATTACCTTGATTGAATCCACTCTGCCCCAAAGGGCGGCTGAACTTGAATTACTCGTTGTGATGAAACGGACTCGCAGCGGCGCTCAAACAAAATTTCCTTCAACGGTTTCAGTCCGGGTAGATGTAGATGATTCTCCCGGTATTGTTGAACGTTTCACTAACCTGTTCACAACCCAGAATTTCAATATTGCTGAACTGGTATCAAAAACCCATCCAACTGATGAAAATATGCCCGCTCGTTTGCAGATCCAAATCACAGGCCATAATCCACTGGATGATAATGGAATTGTATTTAAAGAAACCTTTTATCGCCTGTGCACTGAATTGAATGCGCAAGGCAGTATTAGTGTGCAGGAAACGTTGGATGGTAAGGCTTGTTGACCAGATGAAAAAAAATAAGATACAGCTTTAAATCTGGCCTAAGCAGCCACTCATACGTTCTATAAATTAACAAGATGAGTATAGACGAATAATGTTGAATACCATTAAACAAGAAGAAATAACTTACTATTCATACAAATAATTAGAATCCCACACTGCTTAAGTCACACAACTACTAACATCGCAACTTGAAAGAAGGCAGGATACGTATTAATGAATGAACATATAGTAGTATTAGTGTATAAAATCCATTTGAATAAAAACAATTAAAGGGAGAATGCGTGATGAGTCCATTGAAAGCCGGAGACAAGGCCCCACAATTCAGCCTTCCTGACCAAGATGGCGAAAACATTAACTTATCTGACTTCAAAGGTCAGCGTGTTTTAGTTTATTTCTATCCCAAAGCAATGACCCCGGGCTGTACCGTTCAGGCGTGTGGTTTACGCGACACGATGGACGAACTGGAAAAAATTAATGTCACAGTATTAGGCATCAGTACAGATACTCCCGAAAAATTATCCCGCTTTGCCGAGAAAGAGATGCTGAATTTCACCCTGCTTTCTGATGTTGATCATCAGGTTGCCGGGCAATTTGGTGTTTGGGGTAAAAAGCAGTTTATGGGAAAAACCTATGATGGTATTCATCGCATCAGTTTTTTAATTGATTCAAAAGGTAATATTGAACACGTTTTTGATAGATTCAAAACCAGCGACCACCACCAAATTGTTCTGGATTATCTAAAGCAGCATTCATCTTGATAAACTTACGAGCTAATAACACAATCCCCCATCAGACAGATGGGGGATTTTTTTCAGCACTATCGCGGTTCGCTATGGCTATTCTTCTGCTTTTTCTTCTGGCCAAACATTAATGACCGCTTTGATCAGAGTCGCCAATGGGATAGCAAAAAAAACGCCCCAGAATCCCCATAACCCACCAAAAATAATGACAGAAAGGATAATAACCAGTGGATGGAGGTTTACTGCTTCCGAAAACAGAATAGGTACAAGCAGGTTTCCGTCTAACCCTTGTACAACCAAGTAAGCGATAAATAGTGTCCAAAAATCTGTTCCGAAACCCCATTGGAATAACGCAACTATAATGACAGGAATAGTGACGATCACTGTACCTACATAGGGAATTAACACGGACAAACCAACAAGTACAGCAAGTAGCATCGAATAATGCAATTTAAAGAAAGCAAATACCGCGTAAGTACAAATGGTCAGGATAACCATTTCCATCACTTTTCCACGGATATAATTCGTAATCTGTTGATTCATTTCACGCCATACCTTCCCGGCTAAACCGTGATTACGCGGCAATATACTTTGTAGTGCTGCAACCATCTTATTTTTATCTTTCAACAGGAAAAACACCATAAAAGGAACAATAATCAGGTAAATAGAAAGAGTTAACAGCCCAATCAAGGATGCCACGGAAAACTTAACCACAGATTCTCCCGCTAAGGAAAGCTTGCCACGCAGATTTTCTGCAAACATTTCAATGATACCAGCATCAACCAGAGCGGGATAACGGGAGGGCAAAGTATGGGCATACTCATTAAAATGGTTAATCATATTTGGCAAATCAGAAAACAGATTCACACCCTGTTGCCAAACTGTTGGGGCAACAATTAGGATAATCAGGGCGCTAATCCCCATAAAAATGGTTAATACAATAGTCACAGAAAGTGAACGGCTACACCCTAATTTTTCCAGTTTTACCGTTGGCCATTCCAGTAAATACGCCAGTACAATTGCGGCAAGAACTGGTGCCAAAATACCATTAAAAAAATAAATGATGCCAAACCCTGCTAACAAAATGAATGATAATGCAGCAATTTGTGGATCAGCAAAACGGCGACGATACCATTGCATGATCATATCCAACATAAACAAAACTCCCTGATAACAATACTTAACAATTATTTTACCGAAATTGCTTACAACTGACCGATTTTAAGTTACCCTTTCCTATCATACACGTATCCCGAAAATGATAGCTAACTGGACATAGTGTTTTTATTAGAAGTGCTTTTATGAGAATCGCTTTATGAAAAAAACGTCTACTAAAAGATCTCTGATAGCGATATTGGTTAGTCTGACACTATTTGGTAATACTCCGGCTCTTTCCGCACCTGTTGCAGATTCATTACCAGATATTGGTACAACAGCAGGATCTACACTCAGTATCAATCAAGAAATAGAACTAGGGGATTTCTATATCCGCCAAATACGTGCTGAAACCCCGCTGATTTATGATCCACTATTAACAAAATACATCAATAAGCTAGGCCAGCGG
Source organism: Xenorhabdus budapestensis (assembly GCF_002632465.1). GTDB lineage: Bacteria > Pseudomonadota > Gammaproteobacteria > Enterobacterales > Enterobacteriaceae > Xenorhabdus > Xenorhabdus budapestensis. The sequence continues at coordinate 120,059 of NZ_NIBS01000002.1, forward strand.
TTAGTAAATCACGCAGATGCGGTCAAAACGCCTTTTCATTTTTATATCGTCAATAACCCTAACATTAATGCGTATGCTATTTTCGGTGGCAATGTTGTACTACACTCAGCCCTGTTCCGTTATAGCCGAAATGAAAGCGAATTAGCGTCTGTCATGGCTCATGAAATCGCCCATGTCACTCAGCGTCATTTAGCCCGCCGGATGGAAGATATCCAACGAAAATCACCGCTGGCATGGGCTGGAACATTAGGTTCTATCTTACTGCTAATGGCTAATCCACAAGCAGGAATGGCGGCATTAAGTGGTACTCTGGCTGGTTTTACACAAGGCATAATCAGCTTTACTCGTGAAAACGAACAGGAAGCAGACCGTATAGGTATGCGAATATTAAGCCAAGCCGGATTTGATCCTTATGGAATGCCCAATTTCATGCAAACTCTAGGAGATCAATCCCGGTACAGCTCTAAGCTACCAGAAATGTTATATACCCATCCACTGCCTGACAACCGCTTAGCTGATGCCCGCAATAGAGCCAATCAATACCCCAAAAAATCTATCCCAGAATCACAGGATTATCTGCTTGCTCGCGTACGTATTCTGACAATAAAGTCTACAACACTATCTTCTGCACAATATCCCTATACAGAAGAGTTTCTGAACAAATATAGCCAAGGAACACCAAAAGAAAAAATTGCCGCTTCTTACGGACGAGTTCTCTTACTAATCCAAAATAAAAAGTATACTGAAGCCAGAACAATACTGACTCCATTACTGAATGAGCAACCAGATAATATATGGTTTATCGGCGCCATGACAAATATTGATATTGAACAATCACAGTATGCGCAAGCTATTACCCGCTTACAACAAGCTCTTCAAAAACATAAAAATGATCCGGTACTACAAATCAAGCTCGCTAATGTCTATATTCAAGCTAAACAATATCCAAAGGCTTCACAACAGCTATTCCAATATACCTTCAATCATCCTGATGATTTAACGGGTTGGTCATTAATGGCAGAAGCGGCAGGTAAACAAGGAAAACGCAGTACTGAACTGGCAGCTTATGCAGAAACCATGGCATTAAAAGGACAGTTTGATATGGCTATAAATTATCTCAGCCAGGCCAGTGCATTGGTAAAATTAAATAGTTATGATCAAGCCCGCTACGATGCCCGCATTGATCAGTTACGCCAACTGCAACAACGTTATAGCCAATATGAGAAATGAGGTTTTTTTACATGCAAGATATTATTTTTTACCATAATCCCCGCTGTTCAAAAAGTAGGGAAACGCTTAAGTTAATTGAAGACCTCGGGAATACACCAGAAATCATTCATTATCTCGATACACCTCCAACAGCAGAACAACTTGCTATTTTATTAAAAAAGCTGGGTTTCAACGATGCCCGTCAGTTAATGCGAACTAAAGAAGCACTCTATAAAGAACTGAGGCTTGATAATAATGAACTATCACAGGAAGCCTTACTTCAGGCAATGTCCGAGAACCCTAAACTCATAGAGCGACCAATTGTTGTGGTAGGAAATAAGGCACGCTTAGGACGCCCGCCAGAACAAGTTAAAGAAATTTTAGGCAATTAATTATTTTGGCATATACAAAAAAGTGATAGGGAAATACCTCTATCACTTTTTCATTCTTTACTTCCTGACCCGACTTGTTAAAGGTCAAGAATATCTTTTACAAACGGGATCGTGAGTTTACGTTGAGCCACAATAGAAGCACGGTCAAGCTCATCTAACGTCCTAAATAGTGTTTGCATTTCCCTATCAAGTCGTTTTAACACAAAACGGCCCACATCTTCAGGTAATTCAAATCCCCGTAGCTTCGCCCGCAATTGCAATGCCTGAATTTTTTCATCATCAGACAACGGCTGCAATTTGTAGATCTGCCCCCAATCCAAACGAGATGCCAAATCTGGTAACGTTAAGTTAATTTGCCGGGGAGGACGATCTCCGGTGATCAAAAGACAGGTTCGGCCAATCTCTACAATGCGGTTATAGAGATTAAAAATAGCCATTTCCCATACCTGATCACCTGCGATAAATTCCACATTGTCAATACACACCAATGATAAATGCTCCATTCCATCAAGAACTTCCGGAACAAAATAAGCACGTTTATCTAATGGTACATACCCTACAGCCTCTCCTTGTTGGGATAATTCGGCACAAGCTGCATGGAGTAAATGACTCTTGCCCCCACCATCGCGGGACCAAAAATAGATATAACTGCCATGTGACTGACTAATAGCCAATTTTATGGCTGCTAATAAAGACGTATTCTCACCTGCAAAAAAACTGGCAAATGTTTCATCATCAGGCAAATATAAGGGCAATGAAAGCTGCGCCGATGTATTCAGAAGCACCTCAAACGGAATGGATAACGAACAGCACTAAGCCTACCATAAAAACCAAGTCTATCACAAAAAACGATAGCAAATGAAATGAATACTCTTCTTAGAATGAGAATTATTGTTAATCTTGACTTTTCCGGGTAAAACCCGGTTGACAACATACGCTGGTAATGTTTTATTTTTTAGTTAGGATCTTTATTGACATTTGGATGATAGCAAAAATAGCTCTTTCCCTAATGAATATGAGTTTCACTGAACTGTTTTCTCTAATGATTTACTTTTCTTTATTGGATGTAGAAATTATCAAAGCATTAGTTTCTTTCAAAAGTTCAGTGACTTCATTTTTATCTAAATCACCCTCAATAAATATAGAGCTGCCATCACTTTTAACTATAGATATTTTTAGGTTACGACCACCCAAAAGTGCAATGAGTGCTCTTCTTATACTATCAAGGTAGCTTAAATTATCTTTAAGAAAAGTGAGAGTAGGTTTAATAATGTTGAATGTCTCTGAATGAGATGTTACTGGATCAACTTCTATATGAAATTTAGCAAGTTCAGTATAAAACGCTGTAATCAAAGGTTCATCTATATATAAAGTAATAATATTGGTATTTTTCATTTTATTCTCTACTTTATCTTTATTGATACTAAATAAATAAGTGAAATTGAATCATATAGAAAAAACATCTGATATCTTTAGTATAGTCAGTTTTTATGACACAAAACTTAAAATATGAGAAGCAGATATAAATTAGCTTATAATTTTATTATTCTATAAATATTATTTTGTACCAAATATCTTATCGCCTGCATCCCCCAGGCCAGGAACAATATACCCATGTTCATTAAGACGTTCATCAATAGACGCGGTATATAACTCAACATCAGGATGAGCCTTCTCCAGCGCTGCAACGCCTTCTGGTGCAGCAACCAAAACCAATACCTTAATAACAGGGCAACCTGCTTTTTTCAGCAGATCAATCGTAGCAATCATAGAACCGCCTGTTGCCAACATCGGATCAACAACCAGCGCCATACGCTCATTAATGTCAGAAACCAGTTTTTGGAAATAAGGCACAGGCTCAAATGTTTTCTCATCACGATAAACACCGACAACACTGATACGGGCACTTGGAATATTTTCCAAAACGCCATCCATCATTCCCAAACCTGCACGCAAGATAGGCACTACTGTGATTTTTTTTCCTTTGATCTGATCTATTTCTACCGGACCACACCATCCATCAATGGTCACTTTCTCAGTTTCTAAATCAGCAGTTGCTTCATATGTCAGAAGGTTTCCCACTTCTGAGGCCAGTTCACGAAAACGCTTAGTGCTTATATCATGGTCGCGCATCAGGCCCAGTTTATGTTTAACGAGTGGGTGTTTAACCTCAACGATCTTCATGGGTTTCTCCTACTGTATATAGCTGGCAGATAAAAAAATCGCGGGATTATACCTCCTTTTTGATATCGTGCCACTATCCATCTATTGATTTTTAGCAACCACAAGTATTTTTCTTCTATCTTTTTTATCCGTAATAACCTACAGAAAGCTATCGCAAACGTTTGCCTAGACTGTTAGAATTATCGCCGTTCTGTTTTATTCATTCAAATGCAATCGCCTGGGAGCTACGCAGTGACCAATAAAACCTCTCTTAGCTATAAAGATGCTGGTGTCGACATTGATGCTGGTAATGCCTTAGTCAATCGTATCAAAGGGGTTGTGAAACAGACTCGACGCCCTGAAGTGATGGGGGGATTGGGAGGATTCGGCGCATTATGTGCCCTGCCACAAAAATATCGTGAACCTATTTTAGTTTCCGGTACAGATGGCGTTGGTACTAAACTGCGTCTGGCAATGGATCTGAAACGTCACGATACTATCGGAATTGATTTGGTCGCCATGTGTGTTAATGATCTGGTTGTTCAAGGTGCTGAACCTCTGTTCTTCCTTGATTATTATGCGACAGGTAAATTGGATGTTGACACAGCATCCAGTGTCATCACCGGCATTGCAGAAGGCTGTAAACAAGCTGGTTGTGCACTGGTCGGTGGAGAAACAGCCGAAATGCCCGGCATGTATCATGGAGAAGATTACGACGTTGCTGGTTTTTGTGTCGGCGTAGTTGAAAAATCAGAAATCATTGATGGTAGTCAAGTTCAGGTCGGCGATGCACTAATTGCATTAGCATCCAGCGGGCCACATTCTAATGGCTATTCATTAATTCGCAAAATCCTTGAAGTCAGTCAGACCAATCCTGAGACAACCAAACTGGATGATAAGCCATTAGCTGATCATTTACTTGCCCCGACCCGTATTTATGTCAAACCATTACTTGAATTAATTGAGAATGTTGAGATCCACGCGATTTCTCATCTGACAGGTGGCGGCTTCTGGGAAAATATTCCCCGTGTTCTGCCAGAAAATATGCAAGCAAGAATCGAGGGTACTAGCTGGCAGTGGCCTGCGATTTTCAAATGGTTGCAACAGGCAGGTAATGTCAGCGATCACGAAATGTACCGTACATTCAACTGTGGAGTCGGTATGATAATTGCTTTACCACAATCTCAGGCAAAACAGGCAATTGAGTGGCTAAACGCAGCGGGTGAAAATGCGTGGCAAATCGGCAGCATTGCTGAACTTGGTCACAGCGAACAGCAAGTCGTTATTAGTTAACAGAAAGCCAGTCAATAGAAAGTCATCCTATGAAAAAAATTGTGGTATTAATTTCTGGTAATGGCAGTAACCTACAATCTATTATTGATGCCTGCCAACAAAACCGGATTAATGGGCAAGTCTGTGCAGTATTCAGCAATAATGCCAATGCTTATGGCCTGCAACGGGCAGAATACGCGGGTATTCCCACGCATTTTCTCAATCCGAAAGAGTATTCAAATCGTGCGGATTATGATTTAGCCCTGCTCACAGCTCTTGATCGATACCAGCCCGATTTGGTCGTTTTAGCGGGTTATATGAGAATATTATCACCTGGTTTTGTACAGCATTATCGCGGACGCCTGATTAATATTCACCCTTCCCTGCTACCGAAATATCCCGGTTTGCATACCCATCGTAAAGCAATAGAAAATGGGGATCAGGAGCACGGTACTTCTGTCCACTTTGTGACTGAAGAACTTGATGGTGGTCCCATTGTCTTGCAGGCTAAAGTACCAATTTTTGCAGGTGATCAGGAAGAAGATGTTATCAGACGTGTTCAAACTCAGGAGCATAATATCTATCCGCTGGTCATCGGCTGGTTCCTGAATGAGCGTCTGAGAATGGATGACAATATCGCCATTATGGATGGCAAGATATTGCCGCCACAAGGTTATGCTTCAGAATAACCAATATTATTGGAACGATTACAGCATTGTGTTCAGAATTAATGTGTTCAGGTTAGCATGTAAAGTCAATGCATTAAGATTAATACGTTTTAAGGCTAATGTATTAAAGTTAATCATGTTAAAATAATGAAAATTAACCAGACACTTTGCTGTAAGTTATTATTTCGGAAAGTTCTTTTTCTATATTTCGTTCTTTTCTATATTTATAGTGCTAACCCACAAGCTGCAACTTAAAAAGGCGACGCGGATATCTAGTATTAATTAACTATCCGTATATCATTTCGTATAGACCAAAACAAAATCGGCCCTTATCGTAAAAACACTGAGGTATCCAATGTCCAGTGGTTCTGAAAATCCACCCGTAAACTTACGCCCCCTCGAACGGGAAGATCTCCCTTTCGTCCACCAGCTTGATAACAATGCCAGTGTCATGCGCTATTGGTTTGAAGAGCCTTATGAGGCTTTTGTTGAATTATGCGATCTCTATGACAAACATATTCATGACCAAAGTGAACGCCGTTTTATTATAGAGAGCATGAACGCTAAAGTCGGCTTGGTTGAGTTGGTGGAAATTGATTATATCCATCGCCGTGCCGAATTTCAGATTATTATTGCACCGGCTTATCAAGGGCAAGGCTATGCAACTGAGACAGTTAAACTTGCGATGGAGTACGCATTTTCTGTACTCAATCTCTACAAACTCTATTTAATCGTTGATAAAGAGAACGAAAAAGCAATTCATATATACAATAAGTTAGGGTTTTATACAGAAGGTGAATTAATCGATGAATTTTTCGTAAACGGCTCTTATCATACTGCTATTCGGATGTGCACTTTCCAACATCACTATTTTGCTAACAAAATTCGTCATTCTCAGAGTAAAAAGCAAAATTGTTAACCCAATAAATGGACCAAATGGAGTAGTAATGTCCCACGACCGCCTCTATACAGAAAAAGAACTCAGTTGGCTCTCTTTCAATGAACGTGTACTTCAGGAAGCGGCTGACAAAAGCAATCCACTTATTGAAAGAATGAGGTTTCTAGGGATCTACTCCAATAATCTGGATGAGTTTTATAAAGTTCGTTTCGCTGATGTAAAACGTCGTATTCTTATTAGCGAAGAACGGGGTTCTGCAACCAGCGCCCGGCAATTATTCAAAAAGATCCAGTCTAAAGTAGCCAAAATCGATCAGGAGTTTGATGAACTCTATAACGATTTACTATTGGAAATGGCACGCAACCAGATTTTCTTGATCAATGAACGGCAGATATCTCCCAATCAACAAATCTGGTTGCGGCAATATTTCCGGCAACATTTGCGTCCGCATATTACACCTATCGTTATCAATCCAGAGACGAATCTGGTTGAATTTTTGAAAGATGATTACACCTATTTGGCCGTGGAAATTATTCGGGGACAAGAAACAAAATATGCCCTGTTGGAAATTCCAGCAGACAAAGTTCCCCGTTTTGTTAATCTGCCACCAGAAATGCCAAAAAAACGCAAATCAATGATTTTACTTGATAACATTTTACGTTACACACTGGATGAAATTTTCAAAGGTTTTTTTGATTACGATACACTGAACGTTTACTCCATGAAAATGACCCGTGATTCTGAATACGATTTGGCAACGGAAATGGAGTCCAGTTTGTTGGAATTGATGTCTTCAACCCTGAAGCAACGGTTAACAGCCGAGCCTGTCCGCTTTGTTTATCAGCGAGATATGCCGGATGAAATGGTAGAACTATTACGCAGTAAGTTAGGGTTGTCTAATGATGACTCTGTCATTGCTGGTGGCCGTTATCACAACTTCAAAGATTTCATCAAATTTCCCAATGAAGGAAACCGAACCCTTCTGAATAAACCCATGCCACGCTTACGCCATACCTGGTTCGATCATTTCCGCAACGGTTTTGATGCTATCCGTGAACAAGATGTTTTGCTCTATTACCCTTATCACACTTTCGAGCATGTACTGGAATTACTGCGGCAGGCATCATTCGATCCAAGTGTATTATCGATAAAAATCAATATCTATCGTGTAGCTAAAGACTCACGCATTATTGATTCTATGATCCATGCTGCTCACAACGGTAAAAAAGTGACGGTAGTAGTCGAGTTACAGGCACGATTTGATGAAGAGGCCAACATCCACTGGGCAAAACGCTTGACTGAAGCAGGCGTGCATGTGATTTTCTCTGCTCCGGGTCTGAAAATTCACGCTAAGCTGTTTATCATTTCACGCCTTGAAGGCGATGAAATTATCCGCTATGCCCATATCGGTACAGGAAATTTCAATGAAAAAACGGCTCGCTTATATACCGACTATTCCCTGCTAACAGCCAAGCCAGAAGTCACCAATGAAGTACGTCGTGTATTTAACTTTATTGAAAACCCTTATCGCCCTGTAACATTTGAGAATTTAATGGTATCGCCCCAAAATTCACGTGCAATGCTCAATAAGTTAATTACTCAAGAAATCGAAAATGCCAAAGAGGGAGAAATTGCAGGCATTACCTTAAAAATAAACAACCTGGTAGATAGAGAATTGGTGGATCGCCTGTATGATGCCTCCGAAGCGGGCGTCAAAGTGCGTCTTCTGATCCGCGGCATGTGTTCTCTGGTTCCCAATCAACCCAGTTTTAGTGAGAATATTCAGGTCACCAGTATTGTAGATCGTTTCCTTGAGCATGATCGGGTTTATGTTTTCACCAATAAAGGGGATGAAAAAGTTTTCCTCTCTTCCGCAGACTGGATGACCCGGAATATTGATTATCGTATTGAAGTCGCGGTTTGTTTGTTAGATCCCCTGTTAAAACAACGAGTGTTGGATATCTTAGAACTCCAGTTTAACGATACGGTTAAGGCACGCTATATTGATAAAGAACTGAGCAACCGCTATGTGCCACGGGGAAATAAGCGTAAAATCCGCGCACAAACTGCCATTTATGATTATCTGAAAAACCTGGAACAACCGGAACCAAGAGCCTAATTTATGCCGTTGAAACACGATAAACCAACGCCTAAGCCGCTGGAAATTGCAACCATTGACCTTGGCTCTAACAGTTTTCATATGGTTATCGCCCGTATTGTAAATGGCGCATTACAAGTTATAGGGCGTCTAAAAAAACGGGTTTACCTTGCTGATGGACTGAATAATAAAAATGAGTTAAGTGAAGAAGCTATCAGTCGCGGTCTTGACTGCCTGTCATTATTTGCTGAGCGGTTGCAGGGTTTCTCTGCGGAAAATGTCTGCCTTGTAGGTACTCATAGTCTACGGGAAGCAATTAATGCGGAAGAGTTTCTGAAACGAGCCAAAGAAGTTATTCCTTATCCAATTGAAATTATTTCCGGTCATGAAGAAGCCCGTTTGATCTTCATGGGGGTAGAACATACTCAACCTGAAAAAGGGCGTAAGCTGGTGATTGATATTGGTGGTGGTTCCACCGAGTTGGTCATTGGTGAGGACTTCGAACCTCTATTAATTGAAAGCCGCCGTATGGGATGTGTAAGTTTTTCCCGTCAGTTTTTTCCTAGTGGCGTAGTAAATGAGCATAATTTCCATAGAGCAAGACTTCAGGCAGAACAAAAACTAGAAAATCTCATCTGGCAATTCCGCACAAAAGGTTGGGATTTTGCTTTGGGAGCATCGGGGACTATCAAAGCAGTTCATGAATCACTGATCGAATTTGGTGAAAAAGATGGCCTGATTACACCAGAGCGCCTCCATATGCTGGTGAAACAGGTATTAAAATACAAAAACTTCAACTCTCTGGATTTACCCGGTTTATCCGAAGATCGCAAACAAACTTTTGTTCCGGGTCTGGCTATTCTGTGCGGCATATTTGATGCCCTGCATATTCAGGAATTACGTTTGTCTGACGGAGCATTACGTGAAGGTGTTCTTTACGAAATGGAAGATCGCTTCCGCCATCAGGATATTCGTCAAAGAACAGCCAAAAGCCTCGCTGAACACTACAACATTGACAGGGAACAAGCCAGTCGCGTCTGGGACACAGCCAAAACACTTTATGACCAATGGGCGGCACAAAATCCGAAACGAGTACAACCACAATTGGAAGCCATTCTGCTCTGGGCAGCGATGCTTCATGAAGTTGGCTTAAGCATCAACCTGAATGGTTTACAGCGGCATTCTGCCTATATCCTGCAACACACTGACTTACCCGGCTTTAATCAAGAACAGCAATTATTGTTGGCAACATTGGTTCGCTATCACCGCAAAGCAATTAAAGTTCATGAACATCCCCGTTTCTATCTGTTCAAGAAAAAGCAATATCTTCCGATGCTCCAGATATTGAGATTAGCAACCTTGCTGAATAATCAACGCCAATCCACGACGACACCTGAATCTTTAAAGCTGGAAACAGATCATGGTCACTGGACACTTTACCTTCCCAAAAACTATCTAGTTCAGAATGTACTGATTCAGTTAGACTTAGAGAAAGAACAGGTTTACTGGGGTGATGTGACGGGTTGGCACTTACATATCCAAGAGGAATCATCTATTGCGGCGTTGAAACATCATCAGCAAAAACAGCAAAATATGATGGAACAAAATGGCAATTCTAAGACAAAATAGCACTATATCCCCCCAAACCGAGTAGCTTTGTACAGATTTTTGCAAAACTATTTGCACAAATTCAAGGTAGACTATGTTACAACCAGCCTTTAAATCTGATAATGGGAATGTCACCAGTCAACATTCCCAAAAGCTGGCTCTAATTCGCCAGAACCTGTTTTCGCTGCTCATTGACGATAAGCTATTCGTTGATTCGTTATTGGGACAAGCTGATGCACATGCAAAAATTAGCGATGACCAATTATTAGGGAAGATTGAAAAAGTCAAATCCCTTCTGACCAATCTGCATGCAGCAGATATTGCCGATATTCTGGAAGCATTACCTTATGATGAACGTCTTGCTTTATGGCGGCTCATTGATAATAACCAGCGTGGTGAAGTGCTGGTGGAAACCTCGATTCCAGTCTGGGATAACTTAATCAAAGACATGTCTGATCTGGAACTGCTCAGAGCAATCGGAACACTGCACGTAGATGAACAGGCTTATATTGCTGAACACCTTCCCCGGGATACAACACGCCGTTTACTGACCTATCTGGAACCCAGCCAGCGTAACCGCATCCGGGAAGTATTGCAGTACCATAAGGACAGTATCGGCCAGATGATGGATTTCGAATTTGTGACAGTACGAGGCAATGTCACACTCGGTACTGTTCAGCGTTTCCTACGTTCCCGCGGCTCTATTCCGGAAACAACGGATAAAATCTTTGTCATTGATCGCAAAAATCGCCTTCAGGGAGAACTTCTACTTACGACTTTGCTAACCAATGCACCGGATAAACTTGTAGCTGAGGTGATGAACATAGATACCGTCACTTTTCTGCCTGAGCAAAAAGGCGAAGATGCTGCCAGTGCGTTCGAACGTTACGACTTGATTTCTGCTGCGGTAGTGGACAGTAACGGGCGTTTGATGGGGCGCCTGACTGTCGAAGATATCGTTGATACTTTAAGCGAAGAGACGGATACCAATATCCGACGTATGGGCGGCTTGAGCCGTGAAGAAGATGTCTTCGCGCCAGTTGGACAGGCAGTAAAAACCCGCTGGACTTGGCTCGCTATTAATCTGTGCACAGCGTTTGTCGCTTCACGTGTTATCGGCCTGTTTGAACATACTATTTCCCAACTCGTCGCTCTTGCCACTTTAATGCCTATTGTGGCGGGCATCGGGGGCAATACCGGTAACCAGACTATTACCATGATCGTACGAGCACTGGCTCTACACCAGATCCAAACAGGGAGTTTCTCTTATCTTTTATTGAGGGAGCTTGGTGTTGCTCTGATAAATGGTGTTATTTGGGGAGGTATTATGGGTATTGTCACTTATGTGCTCTATGATGACCTTGCAATGGGGGGCGTAATGACAATGGCAATGATACTAAACCTGCTGATGGCTGCATTAATGGGGGTATTGATACCTTTTATTATGATGAAGTTAGGCAGAGATCCTGCGATTGGTTCCAGTGTTATGATTACTGCAATTACTGATACTGGCGGTTTCTTTATCTTTTTGGGATTGGCAACGCTGTTTTTGGTTTAATGAGTTCACCGATATTTAAGCAGCTCTGTATTCAGGAAACGCCGATTAAATAATCGGCGTTTTTGCAAATTATCAATACACTCTTTCTTCCCAGACACTATATCCAGATGTTCCTGCCATATGATGACGGCAGATAATATCTTTATATTTAATAGAAACAATTTCTTCTGGTTGTGATTCCGAATGGTTAATACTGTGCGGATAGTTTGGTGACAATTCAATGATTGTTGCATCACGACATTCAATTGAATAATAGAGTTCCTGAGATCCTAATTGTGAAGTGCGATAAAAATCAAATTTCAGATTCAAACTTTCATTATTTGAAATTGCCATCATTAATAACGGCGATGATTTATCTTGTGGCTTTACAAATACAATTGGACTATGGTTAACATTTTGTTCTCTATGAATAGAATGATGCAGATTCAATACAAAGATTTCATCTTCATGACCAGCCTGATATTTATTGCCGATGGACTCAATCGAAGAACAACCTTGTGAAATCAACCCTTGTTTGTTTCCCTGCAAGGTTAAATAGATCATATTCGCCATAATAACTTCCTGTTTTGGTTAAGTTTGAAAGTACTATTAATCGCGTCTAGCATATTTTGAAAAACTATTGTTTTCCAAGAAAAAATGTGATTAAAGTCACTAAACAATAACGTTTACCACCAAACCATATTTATTGCTGTTAACTTTAACCATTCATTTTATCAGCGATTATGGAATATTATATCAACGAAAAACAAGACAAGATACGCACTTTACTTAATAATTTACTAAGGATTTCGTTAATATCCATAATTTGTAGTACTATTTCATTGATCAACATTTTAAATACATTTCGTTCAGTTTTTGTTTCCATTATCCACCTCTATCACCTCTGATAAAATATCGTATTCATCGATTATTTTTGTTTTCTGAATGTCATATTTGTATTTATCTTTTAGTTTTTTCTGTGACGTTTTTGCTTTTATACGATATTTTTCAATACCATCCTCTATTTTCTTTTTTCGATCGTCGGGTTAATGACTGTGCCATTCACCAGCTAAATGCTGACAAGACTCCCTTATGAAAACAGGTCACGTTAACCCCTTTAGCGCTTCTCATGGAAACTTTAAAATTCAACTTTTACATTCAGCTAACAATCGTATTTATTTCATTGACATAATTTCCACATTTTCTCCATGATTGGCTATTTCTCTCCGAGTACACTAATTAAATATATATTTACACTGATTTAGCATAAGATGCGCGTGACTGATTATCGGCACAATATGAAGAGAATATCGAATATATGAGCAATAAACGTCGTACCTACTTTTTCGGGTTTGCTGTGTTAGCCGTTTTCATCGCGGCTGTTTTTTTTACATGGAGCTATTTTAAAAAATCAGCCACATCGGGAGAAAAATCAGCTCAAGTATCAGAATCGCAAAAAAATTTGCACCTTATTCCCCCTCAACCCGTTCAGGTAGCTACCGTTAAAACAGAATCTGTCCCCCATTATCTGGGAGGGTTGGGAACAGTTCAGGCTACTGATACCGTAAATATTACCAGCCTTGTGAATGGGCAATTAATTGCCCTGCATTTTAATGAAGGCCAACATGTCAAAAAAGGCGATTTACTGGCAGAAATTGATCCCCGTCCTTTTCAGGTCAGGCTGGCAAAAGCACAAGGGCAATATGTCAAAGATCAAACGATACTGGTTGATGCTAAACAGAATTTGGCTCGCTATCAGCAATTGGCGAAAAACAAATTAATTACTCAACAAGATTTGGATAAGCAGTTTTCCTTAGTGCGCCAGTATCAAGCTGCCCTAAAAACTGATCAGGCAGATATTGATGAACAGAAACTGCAATTAACCTATAGTCGCATTACTGCTCCTATTTCAGGTCGTGTCGGTCTGAAACGGATAGATGTTGGTAATTATGTCTCTTCTGGAGGAGAAAATCCGATTGTGGTCATTACACGTGTTGACCCTATTGATGTGGTGTTTTCCCTGCCTGAAAACGATCTCAGCACTATACTGAAGGCACAAAAGAGCAATAAAGAGCTTGCTGTTATCGCTTGGGATCGCAATAACCAGCTACAATTGGCACAAGGCAAACTACTCAGTATTGACAACCAGATTGATGTTGCTACTGGCACCATCAAGATGAAAGCACAATTCAATAATCAAGATAACGCGCTATTTCCCAATCAATTTGTCAATATTCAGATCAAAGTGAATACGCTCAACAATGCCATTGTGATCCCAAGCGCCGCATTACAGATGAGTAGTGAAGGTTATTTTGTCTGGATGGTGGATAAAGATAATAAAGTCAGCAAACGTAAGGTGACTATCGGGTTGCAAAACACCGAACTAGTTGTCATTAACAACAGTGTGTCCGTCGGTGACCGGGTTGTTACAGATGGTACTGATCAATTGACAGAAGGTGCTACTGTCGAGGTTGTTAAACCCCTGAAACCAGAGTCAAATAACAGCAATAGCGATAAGTCTGACCAGTCAAACAGTAAAGTGGAGAATACTTAATGCTTTCTGATTCTCCAATAACAGGGGGCGGCCCGTCCCGCTTATTTATCTTGCGTCCGGTAGCTACTACACTGTTTATGATTGCAATATTGCTTTCTGGCATCATCGGCTACCGAATGTTACCAGTTTCTGCATTGCCTCAAGTAGATTATCCTACTATTCAGGTTGTTACGCTCTACCCCGGTGCCAACCCTGACGTAATGACTTCTGCTATAACTGCACCATTAGAACGCAAATTCGGGCAAATATCCGGTTTGAAGCAGATGACATCACAAAGTTCCGGGGGCGCTTCTGTTATTACACTGGTATTCCAGCTCTCCTTGCCATTGGATGTAGCAGAACAGGATGTACAGGCCGCTATTAATTCAATCATTAATTTATTACCCGATGACCTGCCCTATCCGCCAATTTACAGTAAAGTCAATCCGGCTGATCCGCCTATCTTAACACTGGCCGTAACCTCTGATTCCCTGCCGATGACAGAGGTTCAGGATATGGTGGAAACTCGCGTTGCTCAACGCATTTCTCAAATCGGTGGTGTAGGTTTGGTCACTCTGGCTGGAGGACAGCGCCCTGCTGTGCGTGTGAAGTTAAATGCGCAGGCTACCGCTGCACAAGGGTTAGACAGTCGTACCATTAGCAATGCAATTGTAAGTGCGAATGTAAATTCACCAAAAGGCAGTTTTGATGGCCCGACCCGTTCGGTCACTTTGTCTGCCAACGATCAAATGACGTCCATTGACGAATACCGCAATTTAATTGTGGCCTATAAAAATGGAGCTCCGATTCGCCTGCGGGATGTTGCAACAATTGAACGAGGTGCGGAGAACACCAAACTGGGCGCATGGGCAAATGAAAAACCCGCTATTGTCATCAATGTCCAACGTCAGCCGGGTGCTAATGTTATTGAAACTACTGATAATATTCGTTCCATGCTGCCAGAGTTGATCAACAACCTGCCCAAGTCAGTTAATGTAGATGTTCTGACTGACCGAACTGTTACGATCCGCTCTTCAGTCAAGGATGTGCAATTTGAGTTGTTGCTGGCAATTGCATTGGTTGTGATGGTGATTTACCTGTTTTTACGCAATACAATTGCCACCCTGATCCCAAGCATTTCAGTGCCACTTTCCCTGATCGGCACATTTGCGGTGATGTACTTTTGTGGTTTTTCCGTCAATAACCTCACTTTGATGGCATTAACCATCGCAACAGGCTTTGTAGTCGATGATGCCATTGTGGTTATCGAAAATATTTCCCGCCATATTGAGCGAGGAGAAAAACCGCTGGCTGCCGCCTTGAAGGGCGCTGGTGAAATCGGTTTTACCATTATTTCACTGACTTTTTCTTTGATTGCCGTTCTGATCCCTCTGCTGTTTATGGGAGATATTGTCGGTCGTTTATTCCGGGAGTTTGCAATTACGCTGGCGGTGGCGATTTTAATTTCAGCCGTAGTTTCACTGACATTGACACCAATGATGTGCGCAAGAATGCTGAAAGCAGAAACGGATATTAAATACAACCGCTTTGAGCAAGCCTGTGAACGTTTCTTTGAGTGGATGATTGCGATATATGGCACATGGCTGAAACGCGTTCTGAACCATCCCTGGATAACACTCGGTGTTACACTCAGCACTCTGGCTTTAACTACCCTGCTCTACATCATGATCCCAAAAGGATTTTTCCCATTGCAGGATAATGGATTAATTCAGGGAACACTGGAAGCACCACAATCCATCTCTTTCAGCGCTATGGCAGACAAGCAGCGTCAGGTAACTTCATTGTTACTAGAAGATCCGGCTGTGAAGAATGTCACTACGTTTATTGGCGTTGATGGTAGTAACCCAACATTGAATAATGGGCGTCTGCAAATTACGCTTAAACCTTTTGATCAGCGTGACGATAAAATTGAAGAAATTATTCCTCGTCTGCAAGCTCGATTAGCCAAAGTACCCGATGTAACCTTGTATCTACAACCAATTCAAGATCTGACAATTGATACTCAGGTTTCCCGTACCCAATATCAATTTACTTTACAGGCTGCTTCTCTTGATGAACTTAATGTCTGGGTTCCAAAATTACAGGAAGCACTAAAAAAACGTCCTGAATTGGTTGATATCAGTAATGATTGGCAAAACAGGGGATTAGTCTCTTATATTGATGTGAATCGCGATATGGCCAGTCGGTTGGGTATTTCCATGGCTGATATTGATAACACACTGTATAGCGCTTTCGGCCAAAGGTTGATTTCGACCATTTACACACAAGCGAATCAATACCGCGTCGTGCTGGAACAGGATACAACTAATTCACCCGGTCTTGATGCGCTCAATGATATCCGTCTTATTAGCACTGACGGCAAGATAGTGCCCCTAACCACTATCGCTACAGTGAAACAACAATTAGGTTATTTATCCATCAATCACCTACAACAGTTTCCTGCTACCACTTTTTCATTCAATGTTGCACCAAATACTTCTCTAGAAGCAGCAGTTGATGCAGTAAAAGAAACAGAACGCGCAATTAATATACCAAAAGATATCAACACACAATTTCAAGGAGCGACGCTGGCATTCCAGAATTCACTGAATAATACCTTATTGCTGATACTGGCTGCTGTCGTTGCGATGTACATTGTGCTTGGCATACTGTATGAAAGCTTTATTCATCCGGTAACTATCCTGTCAACACTCCCCACTGCTGGCGTCGGAGCATTATTGGCTTTAATGCTGGGTGGCTATGAACTGGATGTTATTGCCATCATTGGGATTATTTTGCTGATTGGTATTGTGAAAAAAAACGCCATCATGATGATCGATTTTGCCTTGGTAGCAGAACGGGAAAACGGAATGTCACCCTATGATGCCATTTTTCAAGCCTGCCTCTTGCGTTTCAGGCCAATATTAATGACAACAATGGCTGCACTATTGGGGGCATTACCATTAATGCTCAGCAACGGAATTGGAGCTGAACTACGCCGTCCACTGGGGGTTAGTATGGTAGGCGGGTTGATTATGAGCCAGATCCTGACCTTGTTTACAACACCTGTTATTTACCTGCTATTTGATCGGCTGGGGCACTATTACAAGAGCAAATACAAGTATAAGAGTAATCATGAACAACAGAACGACGCCCAAACAAAATTAGCTCATTCTTCTACTGACCATCAGGAGCCGCTGTGAAATTTTTCGCCTTATTTATCCAGCGGCCTGTCGCAACTACACTATTAAGCGTAGCCATTACGCTATTTGGGGCTGTTAGCTTTACCCTGTTGCCAGTATCACCATTACCGCAGGTTGATTTTCCGGTGATTACAGTTTCTGCTTCAATGCCCGGAGCATCACCGGAAACCATGGCTTCTTCCGTCACTACCCCATTAGAACGTTCACTCGGTAGAATTGCTGGTATTAAAGAGATGAGTTCCAGTAGTTCATTAGGTTTCAGTGAAATTTTTCTGGAATTTGAGCTGAACCGGGATATTAATGGAGCAGCACGAGATGTACAGGCAGCTATAAATGCAGCAGAAAGCCTGTTACCTTCGGGGATGCCAAGCCGCCCAACCTACCATAAGGCAAATCTTTCTTCTGCCCCAATCATGATTCTGACTTTGACATCAGATAGCTATGACGAAGGGCAATTGTATGATATCGCCTCAACACACCTTGCCCAAAAAATTTCACAAATAGAAGGTGTCAGCCAAGTTAACGTTGCAGGTAGTTCACTACCCGCAATACGGGTCGAACTGAATCCTAATGCCCTATTCAATCAGGGAGTATCTCTTGATGATGTTCGCGAAGCTATCAACAAGGCTAATGTCAGACGCCCAACAGGACACGTTGATACAGATAAACAAAGCTGGCAAATACAAACTAACGATGAAATCAAGCAAGCGGACAATTATGCCTCCATTATTGTGCACTATCGTAATGGCTCACCTGTTCGTTTAAAAGATGTCGCAACTGTCAAAGATTCCGTCGAAGATACCCGGGCAGCGGGAATGTCCGGCAATGGCCCCGCTATTGCGCTGATTATCCGGCGGGAATCAAGTGCAAATATCATTGAAACCATCAAGAAAATTCGTGCTGAACTCCCGGCTCTGCGAGCATCAATACCCGCTAATATTCAGCTGAATGTTGTACAGGATCGCTCTCCCCCTATTCGAGCGTCCCTGTATGAAGTGGAACAAGCACTTGCCGTTGCCGTTGCTCTGGTGATCCTGGTTGTTTTTCTATTCCTGCGTTCAGGACGTGCCACCCTTATCCCAGCAATTACAGTTCCAGTATCATTAATTGGTACGTTTACGGCTATGTACTTATGTGGTTTCAGTCTGAATAACCTCTCATTGATGGCACTGACCATTGCTACGGGTTTCGTTGTTGATGATGCCATTGTGGTACTGGAAAATATTTCCCGCCATCTGGAAGCCGGGTTGAAACCAGCACAAGCCGCTCTTAAGGGAGTGAGAGAAGTTGGTTTTACTGTTCTTGCTATGAGCCTTTCACTCGTTGCTGTCTTTATACCCCTTATACTGATAGATGAGTTACTTGGCAGACTATTCCTTGATTTTGCCGTTACGCTCGCAACCGCGATAGGTATTTCACTGCTGGTTTCCCTAACTTTAACGCCGATGATGTGCGCTCATTTATTGAAGTCTTCACCAGAAAAATCACTGAAGAAAACCCGCGGTTTCGGCAAAGTTTTACTGAGACTCCAGCAATACTATGGGCGCTCATTAAAATGGATACTCAACCATACTCGTTGGGTTTTATTGACACTGGTTGGGGTTATTGCGCTGAATGTCTGGCTTTATATCAGTATTCCGAAAACTTTTTTCCCCAGACAGGATACAGGCCAATTAATAGGCTTCGTTGTTGCTGATCAAAGCATTTCATTTCAGGCCATGCGTAAAAAAATGGAATATTTCATGGGGGTTATCAATGCAGACCCAACTGTTGAAAATATTACAGGATTTACAGGTGGGAACAGCATCAATGTCGGTTTTATTTTTATGGGTTTAAAACCATTGAGTGAACGAACAGAAAATATCGAACAAGTCATGACCCGTTTAAGGAAAAAATTATCCCACGAGCCGGGTGCGGAACTCTATTTGATACCTGTTCAGGACCTCAGCTCTGGTGGAGGCGGAGGTAACGCCAAATCCATTTATCAATTTACTTTGCTGTCAGATGATTTTTCTGAACTTCGCAAATGGACACCTATTATCGAAAAAGCCTTGAAGAAAGTACCGCAACTGACAGGAATAAATTCGGACGATGACAGTAAAGGTTCTGAACTCACAATCACCTATGATCGTGATCTGATGGCTCGCCTCGGCATTAGTGTCGCCCAAGCCAATAGTTTGCTCGGCAACGCTTTCGGTCAACAACCGATTTCAACCATTTATCAACCACTGAACCAATACAAAGTAGTGATGGAAGTCGCGCCTGAATATAATCAGGATGCCAGCTCATTAGAGAAAATTTTTGTTATCAATAAAGAGGGAAAGCGTATCCCACTCTCTTATTTTGCAAGCTGGCGACCAACCAATGCCCCATTAGATGTCTATCACCAAGGGCTTTCAGCCGCTTCTATGATCTCTTTCGATATCGCAGCAGGTTATACGATGTCTGATGCAACCAGAGCAATAGAACGCACGATGACAGAACTCGGTGTTCCATCAACAGTACGTCTTTCTTTTACTGGTGCAGTGCAAAATTTTGAAGAAAGTCAGCGTTCTCAGTTACTGGTGATCCTTGCGGCGATTATTACTGTTTATCTGGTGCTGGGCGTACTTTATGAAAGCTATATTCATCCTCTGACAATTCTTTCCACGCTGCCTTCTGCGGGAGTTGGAGCCTTGCTGGCATTGGAGATCTTCAATACTCCGTTTAGTCTGATCGCCATGATTGGGATTATGCTGCTGATTGGGATTGTGAAGAAAAATGCCATTATTATGGTGGACTTTGCTCTTGAAGCTCAGCGAAATGGTCGGTTAAGTGCCCAAGAAGCAATATTTCAGGCCAGTTTGTTAAGATTCCGGCCGATCATGATGACCACGCTTTCAGCCTTGTTCGGGGCCCTGCCTTTGGTACTGAATAACGGTGATGGTGCTGAATTACGTCATCCTCTGGGAATTACCATTGTTGGTGGTCTGGTAATGAGCCAACTTCTCACGTTATATACTACACCTGTGGTCTATCTGTTTTTTGACCGACTACGTGAAAAATGGCATCAACGCAGAGTAGCAAAATTTCAGAGAATCAAGCCATCGTGAAATTCAGGATGAAAACCGGGATCAGCGGAAAATTATTTCTGGCAATTTTTGCCACCTGTATGCTGGTACTAGTAACAATGCACTGGGGGGCTCGCCTCAGTTTCCAACATGAATTCATTGGTTATATCAAACAAAATAGCCAAATACGTGCCAACATGCTGGCAGAAGCATTGACAGAGCAGTACCAGCAATACGGTAATTGGGATTTCCTGACCAAAAATGATCGCGTCATCTTTCAGATTATCCGTAACATTGAGCAGAGCAGTAACAACCGTCAGGGGCCATCCTCCCACGTCTGGCGTACTCAGTTCTGGGTTGTTGATCGCCATATGAATCGTTTGGTAGGCCATGCGGATAATATGTCTGAAGAAACCTATCGCAAGCCTGTGATTTATCAAAATGAAGTTGTTGGTTGGGTCATTGTCAGTGCCTCTGACAAAATTACCCGTCAGGCCGATATCAGTTTCGCCAGCCAACAACAATTAACCAGTTGGATTATCGCCGGCTTTTCCACTATGTTGGCCTTGATAGCAACTTTCTTCTTATCCCGCGGATTTCTGAAACCGATTAAACGACTGGTAGAAGGAACACATAAACTGGCTTCCGGTGATTTTAGTATTCGTGTAGCAGTGTCCAGCAAGGATGAGATTGGTCAACTGGCATCGGATTTTAATCTTCTCGCTTGTACATTAGAAAAAAATGAACAGATGCGTCAGGATCACATGGCAGATATCTCCCACGAATTACGCACTCCACTCTCTATTCTGCGTGGTGAACTGGAAGCTCTGCAAGATGGTGTTCGGCAACCAACACAAGCAACTATTCATTCCTTACTGACCGAAGTTACTATCCTGACAAAACTGGTGGATGATTTGCATCTGTTGTCCCTATCAGATCGGGGCTCTCTGGCTTACCGGAAAGAGCTAATGAACGTCGATGAGCTACTGAAAATAGCTGTGGCTGCTTATCAGGGACGCTTTGCTGATAAACAGATTACTCTGGAACTACATTTACCAAAAAACACCATGTTGTTTGCCGATCCCAAGCGATTAACACAGTTATTTCAGAATTTACTGGAAAATAACTTACGTTATACCGCTGATTACGGAAAAGTAGTTATTTGCGGACATATAGATCAGCAGAAATGGGTACTTAGCTGGCAAGATAGTGCTCCCGGCTTAACTACTGAGCAATGCCAACGTATTTTTGAACGGTTCTATCGCTGCGAATCTTCCCGCAACCGTGCCAGCGGTGGTTCGGGTTTAGGTTTGGCGATCTGTTATAACATCATTGAAGCACACAATGGTCTTATTCAAGCAGAAATATCACCTTTAGGTGGTCTTAAAATTCACGTAGAATTACCTCTGACCAAATTTTCCGAACATAAAACGCTGAATATAACACACTGAATATAAGAATAATGAGTGCACAATATACCGTTCTGATCGTGGAAGATGAACCCAAACTGGGACAGTTACTTGTTGATTATCTACAAACTGCAAATTATCAAACACAATGGTTGGTACGTGGTGATGAAGTGATTGCTCATGTCCAGCAACAGCAACCCGATATTATCCTGCTCGATCTTATGCTGCCCGGGCTTGATGGTTTGTCAGTTTGTAGGGAAATCCGCAAATTTTCTAATATTCCCATTATCATAATGACAGCCAAAACAGAGGAGATTGACCGCCTGTTAGGGCTGGAAATCGGTGCGGATGATTATGTTTGTAAGCCTTATAGCCCACGAGAAATAGTTGCCAGAGTGAAAACGATTTTACGTCGCTGTTATCGCCCACAAGATATCGTTAGCGAACAAGGGGCACTGACAATTGATGAAAATCATTTTCAAGCTCGCTATCTTGAACGGGTTCTGGATCTGACACCAGTTGAATTCCGGTTACTTAAGATAATTTCCAGCCAGCCCGGGCGGGTTTTTTCCCGTGATCAGCTACTAAATAATCTCTATAACGATCATCGTATTGTTAATGATCGCACTATCGATAGCCATATCAAAAACTTACGCAGGAAATTAGAACAATTAGACGAAGATAAATCTTTTATTCGCTCGATTTATGGCTTGGGATACCGCTGGGAAGCCGAAATTTGCCGTCTGATATGACTGCCTAATTTTTGTTAAAAAATTCACCTGAGTAAATTTCAAGCTAAACTTAAGCTGATAATTACCCAATCAGGAGAATTTCTTATGGCTACTGGGCATTTTGATCTTAAGAAAGCAAAGAACGGGCAATTTTATTTCAATCTGGTCGCGGCCAACGGTGACATCATTCTCAGCAGTGAAATGTACACCACCAAAGCGGCTGCTAATAAAGGTATCCATTCGGTACAGGTCAACTCTCTGGACAAAACTCGTCATGAAGTAAGAAAGAATAAGTCTGGCAAAAGCTATTTTGTCTTAAAGGCAAGAAATCATCAGATTATTGGTATCAGTGAATCTTATGGTAATGAAACCGCGATGAAGAAAGGCATACAGTCTGTCATAAAGATCGGGGTAACAGATAAAGTGCGGGATTTGACCAAACGTAATTAATTAACTGCGCCGCATTAGCGGCGCGTTTCTGCTTCTTTTCCCATTTCTGTTCTCCTTCTCCACAATAAATTTGTGTCATCAGCAGAATAAGCGCTAAAATTCTTCTTCTTTAACCTTACTCTTAGTAATGATAAACAGATAGGGTAAGGTCTGATTTGAACTCAGACTGAGAACGTTAATAATATGTTTACTCCAGAATTACTTTCTCCTGCCGGCTCCTTGAAAAACATGCGCTATGCCTTTGCCTATGGTGCGGATGCCATTTATGCTGGTCAGCCCCGTTACAGCCTTCGTGTTCGAAACAACGAATTTAATCATGAAACACTGGCTCAAGGAATTAAAGAGGCACATACATTAGGCAAGCGTTTTTATGTCGTAGTTAATATCGCACCGCATAATGCAAAACTAAAAACCTTTATTCGCGATTTAAAACCTGTCATTGCAATGGAGCCTGATGCACTAATTATGTCCGATCCCGGCTTAATTATGATGGTACGTGAAGCCTTTCCTGAGATAGATATTCACCTTTCCGTACAAGCAAATGCCGTTAACTGGGCAACGGTTAAATTCTGGAAACAAATGGGATTAACACGAGTCATTCTCTCCCGTGAGCTTTCACTGGAAGAAATTGCCGAAATCCGTCAACAGGTTCCTGAAATGGAGCTTGAAGTTTTCGTTCATGGTGCGCTCTGTATGGCCTACTCTGGACGTTGCCTGTTATCAGGCTATATCAACAAACGTGACCCCAATCAGGGCACCTGCACCAATGCCTGCCGCTGGGAATATCATGTGCAGGAAGGAAAAGAAGATGAAGTCGGAAATATCGTCCATACCCATGACCCTATTCCGGTCAAAAATATTCCGGTTAAAAATGTTGAGCCAACTCTGGGGGAAGGTGCCCCGACAGACAAAGTATTTATGATCGAAGAAGCCAAGCGTCCCGGTGAGTATATGAGTGCATTTGAAGATGAACATGGCACCTATATTATGAACTCTAAGGATTTACGCGCAATTGCGCATGTAGAACGACTGACCAAAATGGGCGTTCATTCATTAAAAATAGAAGGCCGCACAAAATCTTTCTACTATTGTGCCCGTACTGCTCAGGTATATCGCCGTGCCATTGATGATGCAGTGGCTGGCAAACCTTTCGATCCTACATTGATGAGCACACTGGAAGGTTTAGCGCATCGAGGTTATACGGAAGGCTTTTTGCGCCGTCATACTCATGATACTTACCAGACTTATGAATATGGTTATTCAGTATCAGAC
The DNA here is from genome assembly GCF_002632465.1 of Xenorhabdus budapestensis. GTDB lineage: Bacteria > Pseudomonadota > Gammaproteobacteria > Enterobacterales > Enterobacteriaceae > Xenorhabdus > Xenorhabdus budapestensis. The sequence goes on from NZ_NIBS01000002.1 coordinate 144,552, forward strand.
ACACAACAATTTGTCGGAGAATTCACTGGCAACCGGGTCAATGACCTGGCAGAGGTGGTAGTAAAAAACAAATTCATCGTTGGTGACAGCCTTGAGGTTATGACCCCAGCGGGCAATATCAACTTTATGCTGACATCAATGACAAACAAAAAAGGCCAGTCCGTTGAAGTCGCGCCGGGGGATGGTCACATCGTTTATCTGCCTGTTCCTGTAGAAATTGAACTAAATTATGCTCTGTTGATCCGCAATCTAAAAGGAGGTAATACCAGAGCACCGCATGTGAAAACGGATCCTTTAAAATAATCTGGCATGGATTTTAAAGAAATAGTTCTATTTTTTTAGAAACAGATCACATCAATACTATTTTATTTCTCGTATTATCAGCTCTGAAAAATGAAGAACTAAAAAAGTTTCACTGTAAGACTAGGAACCACCTCCTTGGCTAGCTCAATCTCCCTTGGGCTAGCCTTTTTCTTTTATAGAAAATAAGTTTAATTCAAACAATTAACCATAACATCAAACATCAGGTCATCATTGATTAAATTAATAATTATTAGATTTTTTTTGCCAAAAATTGACTCACAATTTAATAGCAAAATTAATTGTAAATAAAAAAGCCATTTCGAATAAATATTATTCAGATTACTGAAGGAATTTTTAGAGAAATATATTTTCGATTGGCAGATCAAAAAACGCTCTGAAATACTTATTCACAACACATTCCAGCAACACTATTTCATTGCACATAACTACATAACAGGTATGGAACAATGAAATTTTAATAAACATAGCATTAACTATAAAAAATAGCTTCGACTGAAGCGATCCACTACAGCTTCCCTCTCTGCTTATCTTGTATTCAGTACAAATATAAACAACAATCAGTAGCGCCTTTTGCAAACTGGAGTTAAACATGACTGATATCGTGAAGTTGTTAGGAAAAGACGCAGAAAGTTTATTGCAACATCAATGCAATACCATTTCACGTAAAAATATTTACCTCCCAGGCACAGATTTTGTCGATCGTGTAATGATTGAAAATAATCGGCCAAACTCTGTGTTGCGCTCAATGCAAACTTTGTTTAATCACGGGCGCCTGGCTGGAACTGGCTATCTTTCAATTTTGCCGGTCGATCAAGGTGTTGAACACTCGGCAAGTGCTTCTTTTGCAACCAACCCACTCTATTTTGATCCTAAAAATATTGTTGAATTAGCAATCGAAGCAGGATGTAACTGTGTTGCCTCAACTTATGGTGTTCTGGCATCCGTCTCTCGCCGCTATGCTCATAAAATTCCGTTTCTGGTGAAACTTAATCACAACGAAACATTGACCTATCCAGTTCAATATGACCAAACCTTGTATGCCAGCGTTGAGCAAGCGTTTAATATGGGGGCAGTTGCAGTTGGTGCCACGATTTATTACGGCTCTCCCGAATCGCGCCGCCAGATAGAAGAAATTTCTGCCGCTTTCGAACGAGCGCATGAATTAGGTATGGTAACTGTATTGTGGGCTTATTTACGCAATTCAGCTTTCAAAAAAGATGGCGTTGATTACCATACAAGTGCCGACTTAACTGGTCAGGCAAACCATCTGGCAGCCACTATCGGCGCAGATATCGTTAAACAAAAAATGGCAGAAACCAATGGCGGATATACTGCAATCAGTTTCGGACACACAGATAAACGTGTCTACACTGATTTGACAACAAATCACCCTATCGACTTGGTTCGCTATCAACTCGCCAACTGCTATATGGGACGTGCAGGCCTGATCAATTCTGGCGGAGCTTCCGGAGTGAATGATCTGAGTGATTCTGTCCGTACCGCAGTCATTAACAAACGTGCCGGAGGTATGGGACTGATCCTGGGACGCAAGGCATTTAAGAAATCAATGAAAGAAGGCGTTGCACTGATCCATTCTGTTCAGGATGTGTATCTCGACAAAAGCGTCACTATTGCCTGATAAAACCTACTTCATTTGTTGTGTTATTCACTGTATTAGAAATGGGGATATTATATCCCCATTTTCGAATCACAATACCACGACATTATGGTGATAATTCCTACTACTATTTCCTACCACCACTGATGAAAATGATGTACCGGCCCTATCCCTTTCCCTACATCTAGCGTATCTGCCTGCATTAAAGCATTCTGCAAATAGGCCTTTGCCACGGGTATTGTACTCTTCCAATCGGAATAACGCGGCCGCAGCGCTGCAAGGGCAGACGATAAAGTGCAACCTGTTCCATGTGTATGGCGTGTATTAATTCTGGGGGCTGTAAAACGCCATTCCCCTTCAGACGTAAACAGCCAATCTGGGCTTTCTCCATGCTTCAAATGCCCTCCTTTCAATAAAACGGCCTGACACCCCATCGATAACAGTTCACGTCCTTGCCGCAACATTTCATCTTCCGTTTCCGCAAGAGAGCATTTCAATAGCGTTGCGGCTTCGGGTAAATTTGGTGTAATCAAAGAAACGATTGGCAATAATAATTCCGTCATAACTTTTACCGCTTCCTGCGATAATAAAGGATCACCACTCTTTGCCAGCATAACGGTATCTAACACGATATAAGGAACCGGATAACGGTGGAAAGCTTCTGAAACGACATGAACGTTAGCAGAATTAGATAACATTCCAATCTTAACACTATCTATTCTGACATCTGAAAGTACCGATTCAAGTTGAGCAGAAATAAAACTGGGTTCAATATTGTAAACTGTCTGCACTCCTGTTGTATTTTGCGCAACGAGAGCTGTTATTACAGTTGTTCCATATACGCCAAGGGCAGAAAATGTTTTTAGATCGGCTTGAATGCCGGCACCACCGCTAGGATCGGTTCCTGCAATAGTCAATGAATTAATTCTCATGATGGTAGTTCCTACCACCAGCCCAAGAAAAGCGGGTATCAAACAAGAGATACCAAGACTTCCCTACGCTGGCATTATCCAGATCAGGTAATACGGGTACTTCTCAGTTCATTTAAGAACGCCCCGAGCCAAAATAAAAATCACTCTATTAGTATCCCAATAGAGTGATATTTGCAATGCGTTATCGTTAATTAATGGAAAATATTAACGATAAATATATTCAGCCAGCCACCAACATACCAGCTAAAATAAATTTATTACTGCTTCTTACTATAAAGTAGTGACATTTGCAGCGGCTGGACCTTTAGGGCCATCCTGAATTTCAAACTCAACTTGTTGGCCTTCAGACAATGTTTTAAATCCATCTTTCATAATTGCAGAAAAATGTACAAATACATCTTTGCTGCCATCAGCTGGAGTAATAAAACCAAAACCTTTAGACTCATTGAACCACTTCACAGTACCAGTGATTTTTGCCATTTCAAAAATTTCCTTTGAATCACTTTATTCGCCGATTGGCATAAAAAGAAACAAACCAGTATTCGTTGCTGCTATTCATTAACAGAAACAGTACTTCGTTTACCCAGGTGTTTTTATCACATACTCTTTATATAATCGCAAGCCATTTTTTTCAGGTGCACGAGCTAACGCACATATTTTAAATTCTTAATATCTATTCCGATTTGATATTGATCGGAAGCATTTATATTACATAACCACATGAATTAACAGAAAAATAAAACATTAACTTAATGAAATCATTTTTACTTATTTAATATATAATTCTGTTTTTCACACCTATTAAGAGGTATTCTAGAGAGTTATAACTTTCAAAATAAATTGAATAAGCAACAAAATAATAGCTAATTTTATGTTAATGTTTGAAAGTAAAATATGATTACTCCAAATTTGATTAGTTTACGTTTTGTTTAACCTTTATTAAATATTGTTCAATCAAAACACTCATACTTTAACTTTTGAACTCTTGCTATTCTGGCAATATGTCAGATGATGACATAATTTTTATAGCACTAAAGTGACTGGGCTTTAAATAACAAATTGTCCAGATATCAACCTACAATAAATATCATTTCAGGATAACATTTATTTTATATGCAATTTTTGTAGGTAGGTTTTTTAACCAATTTTCTTTTGCCGAAATAGCACTCTGCCATAACGATCTAATAAAATTGGATTCATTATAAAAATCAGCCGGGCATAATGCCCGGCTGGAAAAGTGTACGCATTTTCAGCAAGACAATTTATACTCTGACCTTATTTGATTTAGAAGATAAGTAACCTACCCATAATATTCCGATCCAAAACGGCATCAGAATAACTGATATACGTATATCAGGCATCATCAGAATAATAACAAGAATGAAAGCCAAGAAAATCAAACAGAGAAAATTACCAAATGGATACCAAAATGCCTGGAATTTTGTCTTAACACCTTCTGCATTTTTTGCAGCGCGAAATTTCAAGTGTGACATACAGATCATAATCCAGTTAATCACCAGCGTTGTAACTACCAATGCCATCAAAAGCTCAAATGCTTTACCCGGCATAATATAGTTAATCAATACACCTATTGATGTAGCCAACGCCGACAATCCAATTGACAAAACAGGAACACTACGCTTGTTCACTTTAGTCAAAATACGCGGTGCATTACCTTGTTTCGCCAGGCCATACAGCATTCGACTATTACAATAAACGCCACTGTTATAAACAGATAACGCCGCAGTCAATACAACGATATTCAGGACATTTGCAACCCAAAAACTATTCAGATTATGGAAAATTAAAACAAATGGACTGCCACCCTCCACAACATCTTTCCACGGATAGAGAGAAAGCAAAATGAACAACGAACCGATATAAAACAGCAGAATACGATAAACAACCTGATTAGTTGCCTTTGGAATATTAACTTCCGGGTTTTCAGCTTCTGCCGCAGTGATCCCGACAGTTTCCAAGCCACCAAATGAAAACATAATAACGGCCATTGCCATAATCAGGCCGACAGCGCCATTAGGCATAAAACCGCCCTGCTGCCATAAATTAGTTACACTGGCCTGTGGCCCTCCCGTGCCAGAAATGAGCAGATAAGAGCCAAAAAGGATCATCCCAATGATAGCTGCAACTTTGATCATAGAGAACCAGAACTCAGCTTCCCCATATAACCTGACATTAATCAAATTTACGGTATTAATCAGCACAAAGAATATTGCAGCAGAAACCCATGTTGGAATTTCAGGCCACCAATATTGGATATACATACCGACCGCAGTGAGTTCCGCCATCCCGACAAGTATAAACATTGCCCAATAATTCCAACCGGATAGAAAACCCGCAAAATTACCCCAATATTTATAAGCAAAGTGGCTAAACGAACCCGCTACAGGCTCTTCAACAACCATTTCACCTAATTGACGCATTATCAAAAATGCAATAAATCCACTAATGCCATACCCAAGAAGAACCGAAGGCCCAGCCATTTTTATCGTTTGAGCAATGCCCAAAAATAACCCTGTTCCTACTGAGCCGCCGAGAGCAATAAGCTGGATATGCCTGTTCTTTAAACCACGCTTAAGCGTAGATTGTTCTATTTGTTCTATCATCTAGTCCTCTTTACGATGCTTGGAACCGGTTTAAACTGTTTTATTTGTCGTTGTGGACCTGAACAGGCCGAAGAAACCTTATATTTCCTCTATCATTGCGTGATCTGTCGTTGCCAAACTACCCTGGTGTGGTTGCTATCAAGACAGATTCTGATTTTAGTCCGATATTTAATTTGCTAATTCAAATCAAGTGAATATTAAAGCATCATCCACGAAGAATGAATACCAAAAATGAATGTTAACACACATACTTGCAAGAGAATTATTGGGATGTATATCAAAAAAGCAAATATTGGATAATAGTGCAGCTTCCCAATTCAAATCTTCTATCACAGTGCTTGTAATGCATATCCAGATCCAATAAGCATAAAATTAGGCGTACTATTATCTATTAAGCATAAAACTAAAATCTTGAAAAGAAGTTGTGTATACTTCCTCTCACCTTCAACCAATTTATAATTGTAATGCCACAGGATAATCACTTAGCACTTGTATGCGCACTAAGTAAATGGATAGAAAATCACCTTGGGAGAGTCATCCATCTCGAAGAACTTGCTGCTTATTCTGGCTATTCGCTTTGGCACATGCAGAAAATATTCAAGGAAGTTACCGGGATCTCGCTTGGTAAATATATACGCCAACGTCGATTAGCGGGTGCTGTGCACCTTCTAAAGAACAGTTCCCTACCCATTTTTGATATCGCCCTGGATTTTGGCTTCGGCTCTCAATCTCACTTTACTTATATGTTCCGTAAAGAATATGGCATTACACCTTACGATTTTCGTCAAAGTGCAGATATAGAACTCGAAGTTAAACTGCCTCTGCATCTGACTTACAATTGCCAATCATAAAGCATCCTATTCCGCGGCCAGATATTGACATCAGGCCGCAACCTCACCTGCCCTAATCTCTCTTAGTCGTAAGACAGCACGGTACTGCTTACTACATTCATTATCTTTTCATTTGTACTTTTCGACTAATGCCAAAGCTATTGCTTCAGTTTCTGCATCAGGATTACCCCGAATATCTGACGGACGAAAATGCATCTGAAACACCTGAATTGTCTTTCGAGTATCATCATCCAGAAAGCCTGTCTGGGGAATGGAATAGCCGTAAGCAGCCAAGGCCTTTTGTATTCCAATAACAGGAACCAGAGTATCTGGCAGCCTGTTGGCTAAATATCTATTTACTGTAGTAAGATTAGGCCAGGCACCAATACCTTGCTCATAAAGCTCTCGCCACGGAAAAACAAGACCGGGATCTTCTTTCCGAAGTGGTGCGATATCAGAATGACCAACCACATTCACTGCCTCGATTTTATGCCTGCGAATGATATCTTTTGCCAACCGGATCAAGGCATCAATTTGTGATGAGTGATAGACGCACCACTCTTTTTTAATAAAATATTGCTTAAAGCCACAATTAACAATTTCTATGCCAATAGAATAGCTATTTAAATTCTTATATCCTCTCCACTCACTTCTACCTGCATGCCAGGCTTTTTCTTTCTCAGAGGATAATTGAAAGATAATCGGTTCATTATTCTTATATTTAGGCTGAGATGGGATCAGATATTGAACACTAACATTACCATTTGTCAAAACTCGTAGAGAGTTTCGATCATTCAGTGCTGTATAGTGCAACACAAGAAATTTGACCGCTTCAAGGTTCTGCTTGGTTGAATACGAATAAGAATGATCAATAAGATAATTATTTCTTTCTTCTAATGGAGTTTGATAACTGCAACCAATCAATAGTGTAAGGAATACACCTATTAAGACTTTTCTCATCATATTAAAACAATAATAACCGAAAAAATTGGAGGATGTGCTACATAGTAGATGAAGTTACAATAAAAATAAAAGCCGGATATCGATTGAATACAGAATATCCGGCTAATACATTTATTTCTTAATTTTATAAATTACTGCTTTTACGATATCCACTATCTTCGTTATTGTAAGCAACACTGACTAATGAATATCTGCCTTAATCTCAACTTGCTTCTGGTTATTCTGAACTGAGTCGTTATTCCAGATACCTTCTTCAACTTGCTTTTGAATTTCCGGATACATATTGATATCGAAGGTTGGCAACTGACCCGCTCTCCTTTGCTGGTTATAATCCTTCGCCAATTTCATCGCAATGCCTGATAACAAGAGAATAGCAACCAGGTTCACAATAGCCATACAAGCCATGGATATGTTCGCCATATTCCAAACCAATGGCACATCTGCCATTGTACCAAACATCACCATACCTAATGCAGCCAGACGTAAAATGAACAAACCTGCAGTGTGGTTACGCTCCAGGAATATCATGTTACTTTCAGCATAAGCGTAGTTAGCAATAATAGATGTAAAGGCAAAGAAGAAAATAGCAATGGCAACGAATGTTGTTCCCCAATGCCCAACTGCAGATGATAATGCGCGTTGAGTCAATTCAATTCCACTGATAGACGTGACATTTTCATTAAGGATACCTGAAGAAAGGATAATGATTGCTGTAGCACTACAGATAACAATCGTATCCATAAATACCCCCAACATCTGCACATATCCCTGAGAAGCAGGATGTGGCGGATATGGAGAAGCAGAAGCCGCTGCATTTGGTGCAGAACCCATTCCCGCTTCATTCGAGAACAGCCCCCTTTGAACCCCTTGAAGCATAGCTTGGGAAACACCATAACCCAATGTTCCTGCTATCGCTTCCTGAAGACCAAAGGCACTCTTAATAATTAATGCAAATACATCAGGAATACGTTCAATATTGTGACCAACAACCCAAAATGCCAATATTAAATAAGCCCCCGCCATAAATGGCACAACTAATTCAGCAACTCGTGCGATTGAACGCAATCCGCCGAAAATAATCATGCCACTAATAATGACTAAGACAATACCGACATACAATGGTTTGATATCGAAGGCAAAGGAAGCCGCTTCCGCAATTGAATTTGCCTGAACAGCATTGAATACAAGACCAAACGCGATAATAAGGAAAATAGAAAACAATATTCCCATCCATCGCTGTTTCAACCCTTTCTCCATATAATAGGCCGGGCCACCACGATAATTTCCTTGATCGTCTTTCGTCTTGTACAACTGGGCAAGCGTGCTTTCCACAAAAGAAGTTGCCATACCAATAAATGCAACAACCCACATCCAAAAAATAGCCCCCGGGCCACCAGCAGTTATTGCAATTGCAACCCCAGCAAGATTACCTGTTCCTACACGTGCCGCAAGGCTGGTACACAAAGCCTGAAAAGATGAGATGCCTGAACTATCTGATTTATTACTATGTTTCAGAACTGAAAACATGTGACCAAAATGACGAAGCTGTATGAAGCCAGAACGTAGTGTGAAGTAAAGACCAACCCCCAAAAGCAGGTATATTAATACGTAGTCCCAAAGAATGCTGTTAATCAGATCCATCAAGATATTTTCCCCTTAGTCGTTAGCAAACATTAGCTGACCATAATGTAGTATCCATAGAGAATTTATTGTGCGTAATATTCTTTATAATTAACAAGTAACACAATTCTGTGCATGAAACACAGAGATACTAGCCAGTAAAACGGAAAGAATGTAACACAATATCTATTTCAATGGGTAACTTTTAATGAATTTTTTACATTTACTTCAGCATTTATGAATATTTACATTAAGTTACATTAGTTCCCGGAGCCCAATTTTAAGCCTCTTAATCACAATTCCCGATTGATAAACTACCTATTACATTACTCTCAAATACATTTAATAACCACATAATAAGAAACATTATGTATACAAAAAGATAACAAATTACAAACAAAGGCAAAACTTTTAAAACGTAATGCAATACAAGACTCCCGTAATAATACATTCTTGTTGATGCTTGTTACTCCCATCCCACCGCAAAGTTAGCTGTTTATTCCTCACTCATTCTATACTTCCATTCTACCTGCGTATTTATAACAACATTCATTAAAAAAACTAAAATAATTACAAAATTTAATGTTGAAATCTCTTGAATTTACGAAAACATATAGCAATATTTTTCTTCAAATGAGATTATTAAATTTTAATGCTGTGATAATTGGAAAAAGCCACCATTACATATTAAGATTTTCAGTTGTTATTTTTACATTGGAAACAAAAATAACAGGTTAGTAAGATATTAATATTCCACTATCTGGCCATCAGATAATCTGCTAGTGAGGTTATGATTGATGTTAGAAAGAAAAAGAAAAAATCCAGCGGACAACATACTTCCAAAACGGGTATATAGAGGGAAATCGAAATATGAGTATCATCCAGCAACAGGCGGTTCTATATCTATTTGCTGCCTAAATTCACCATTATCCGTTATCTGGAAAGAATACAACAAAATTGTAGAAAAAATTGAAAAAAATAGTACATAGAGTTTGATATATGTCGAAATTAATAAGACGGGAGTTTCTACTCCCGTTAACTCAGTCTATTTTCAAATTTAAAATAATCAAAGTATAATATTCAGGTAATCATTTATAAAATAACAGTCTATCTTCACTAGAATAAATTTTATTAATTATAATAAAATCCACCTATATTATGAAATATTTTTCGCCAGTTTATGCTAATAAACACATCTTTTAAAACCCAATAAAACATAAGTAAAAATAATAATTAATATTAAGCATCTATCCCCCTGCCTCTATTTCTTCAGCATGATTTCTCTTTTCTTCATCAACACTATCGGCTTTTGAAATCCATGCTACGATATAAATTTCTACTCTCAACTTCTGCTATCTAAACGTTGAAGCAAAACACGAATCAATGAGGTATTGTCTATGCTTATAGATAAGAGAATAAAATTTTCCGTGCTCTCAACTCTGCTCACTCTATTTTTATCACATACTACCTTTGCGAAAGATGGGACGTTGATTAATTTACCTGATAAAAAATTTGCGGTTATTTCAGTCGGTGACTTAGAAAGTGCATCAATTGGTAGTTATTCCATTGCCGTTTTCAAAGATCAGAAGCTGACAGATTTTAGTACTGGCGCAATTTTTTCCCGTGATGGTTCGCTATTCGAAGATAATGGTAAACCAAGAGTGATGTTTGCAGACATTGATGATGATGGAGCCAAAGAGCTAATCGTCTCCAAGCTCACCGCAGGTTCAGGAAACTATCTTGAAGTTGATGCACTCAAGATTACTGATAAAAATGTCAAATTACTCACTCGCATCAATACTGATAGCAAAAATGATCTCATCAAATTACTTCGCACCCATTGTAAGAAAGAACAATGTACAAAGCAGAAACGCTGATCATGTTCGAATCAATACGCACTTTCACCATAAAGATGTAAGGCAAACGATAGATAATGTACTATTGTTAATGTTATCACTACTATCACGGTATAGTTGATAAAGGGGAATTTATGAAACATCTTTTATTACCACTTTTTTTGATCCCATTCTCATTCTTCTCTTATGCCACACAGGTAAATGTAGATAAGATCGCAGAAACTTATTGTGATTTATTTGGCAAAGCTTCTGTCGAGGCATTCAAAACTAATGATTCACCAGATGTGATAGCCCAGAAAAGCCTTAATCTACTACACAAAAAGGGATTAAACCTTAAAGAAATTCATTCCAGTAAAGATGAATTCGTTGCATCAATCAAACAAACAGTTATTGGCGTCAGAAAGAATAAGCAAACATTTCCAAGTAGCCGCCACTTTGACGAATCACTCGTTAAATCCGTCGAAAACTGTAAGATCCAAACAAAACATGCCTTATCTCAACATTCCCGGTAATTAGTTCTGGAGCGACGAGAATTCGTCGCTCTTTGAGTATTTACTTTTGGAATATCAATCGGGGATGAAGTAAATTAAACGGTGAATTTAATAATAATTACATTAGTGAAAGAAAATTCTTAGGCAGTCCATTCACTGTTTTGAAGAACAACCCTATAGCCATCTATATCTTCAAAAGTTTTTCCAACTACATCCCAATAATTATTGTACGATGGTACTTCCTTAAAACCTGCGTCTATCATGCGTTGACAACATTGCTCCCAAACACTATTTTCACTTAAATAAAAAACCAGCAGATTATCTTTTGTTGGTGCGCACCCAACAGTAGTTCCATGATGATGAGTAAACTCTAAATGATAGTTATGTTTTTCGTGTCCAATTATTGAACCATCAAAATCATTATGTCCCTGAAATTCACCTAATAATTTACAGCCTAAACCATTAACATACATATCAGTAATAACTTTAAGATTATCAGTAGGCCTGGCAACTCTTAATACCGCTAATTCTGGGATCATTACATTCTCCTTATGACTTGACTTAAAATATTTATATATTTTATTTTCAACCTGATGATCATTTTTATTTTGAAATTATATATAAATAAATAACTCACCAATAAATTAAAATATATTCTCTACTTATTTTCGTTAACGAATGTGCACATTCTAAAACCTCAAGTTAGCTTGAGGTCAAGTCATATTTCCATACATTTCATAATTAATTTATTACTACCTGAAAACCACGTCCTGTAGGCGGGGAGTTCAGGTAGTAATAAAAAACGGGAACTATTAAGCCCCCGTTATCTATTTTATTAAGTAATCAATTACATATGAGAAATAATAGCATCACCGAATTCGCTACATTTCAGCAGCCTAGCATCTTCCATCAGGCGTTCGAAGTCGTAAGTCACAGTCTTGGCGGCAATCGCACCCTCCATTCCTTTAACGATTAAATCAGCAGCTTCGAACCATCCCATATGACGCAGCATCATCTCAGCAGAAAGGATGACTGAGCCTGGGTTTACTTTATCCTGACCTGCATATTTAGGTGCTGTGCCGTGTGTTGCTTCGAACAGAGCACACTCATCACCAATGTTTGCACCAGGAGCAATACCTATACCGCCTACTTGTGCCGCCAGCGCATCAGAAATGTAGTCACCATTTAGGTTCATACAAGCAATAACGTCATACTCAGCAGGACGCAGCAGGATCTGTTGCAGGAATGCGTCTGCAATTACGTCCTTGATAATAATATCCTTACCGCTTTTAGGGTTCTTGATCTTCACCCACGGGCCACCATCCAGCAGTTCACCACCAAATTCAGTACGCGCTAATTCATAACCCCAATCCTTAAAGGCACCTTCAGTAAATTTCATGATGTTGCCTTTATGAACCAAAGTCACTGATTCACGGTCATTATCAATCGCATATTCGATCGCAGAACGCACCAAACGTTTAGTGCCTTCTTCTGAGCATGGTTTCACACCAATACCACACTGCTGAGGGAAGCGGATTTTGGAAACACTCATTTCATTCTGCAAGAATTTGATGACTTTATCAGCTTCCGCAGATCCCGCTTTCCATTCAATACCAGCATAAATATCTTCCGCATTCTCACGGAAAATAACCATGTCAGTTAATTCAGGTTGCTTAACAGGGCTTGGCGTACCTTGATAGTAACGAACCGGGCGCAGGCAGACGTACAAATCTAACTGTTGACGCAATGCAACATTCAGAGAACGGATGCCGCCACCAACCGGAGTTGTCAGAGGGCCTTTGATTGCAACACGATATTCACGGATCAGATCCAGTGTTTCATCCGGTAACCAAACATCTTTACCGTAAACATGTGTAGATTTTTCTCCTGTATAGATTTCCATCCAAGAAATTTTGCGCTCACCGCTATACGCTTTCTGAACCGCAGCATCAACAACTTTCAGCATAACCGGCGTTACATCAACACCAATACCATCCCCTTCGATATAAGGGATTACCGGGTTATTCGGAACATTTAATTTACCTTTGGTATCAATAGTAATTTTTTCACCTTCCGCCGGAACAACTACTTTGCTTTCCATTAACCTCTCCTTTCAAGTAAGCGCAATGCCTTGTTAATTTTTTGTAAGGGACGTGTCAATATTACTTGAATATTCTGCAAACGCCAATGGGCACAGATTTCAGGTATAATATTTCCCCCTCATTTTGAGCAATAAATTATCATGACAAATTTCTCTATTAAAAAACGCAAACTTAATCGATTCAGTCAAAGAAAAAATAGCGCTCCCTCAAAAAACATTACTGGTCCCCGCCAGGTGTTGATATTTAATAAACCTTATGATGTTCTCCCCCAATTCACAGACGAGACGGGAAGAACAACGTTAAAAAATTTTATTCCTTTTAATGACGTTTATGCAGCAGGTCGTCTGGATCGTGATAGTGAAGGGTTGTTGGTTTTAACTAATGATGGAAAATTACAGGCTAATTTAACGCAGCCCAAGAGAAAAACTGCCAAAGTTTATTATGTTCAAGTAGAAGGAATACCCGATGAAGCCGCACTTAACAAGCTGCGTAACGGTATTATTCTGAAAGATGGTTCAACACTCCCTGCCGGAGCGGAATTAATAGAGGAACCCGTCTGGCTTTGGGAACGAACACCGCCAATTCGGGAAAGGAAAAACATTCCAGTGAGCTGGCTGAAAATTACGCTTTTTGAAGGTCGTAATCGCCAGGTACGTAGAATGACAGCTCATATAGGTTTTCCAACATTACGTCTTATTCGTTTCAGTATGGGTTCACTACAGTTAGGGGATCTGTCCCCTGGAGAATGGAGGAAAATTGATTTTGTTTAGTCCACATATTACTGTTGCCTGCATAGTACATGCAAAAAATCAATTCTTAGTTGTTGAAGAGCTTATCAATGGCAAACCTCTCTGGAATCAGCCTGCCGGTCATCTTGAAGCTGATGAAACATTACTGGAAGCTGCTGAACGCGAATTATGGGAAGAAACCGGTATTCGTGCCAAGCCACAGGCATTACTGAAATTACATCAATGGGTCGCTCCTGATGGAACACCTTTTATCCGTTTTCTGTTTCTGGTTGAACTGGAAAAAACCGTGAATACGGCTCCCCTAGATAGTGATATTCATTGCTGTCATTGGCTCAGCGCAGAAGAAATCATCAATAGTTCACAACTACGTTCACCGCTGGTTGCTGAAAGTGTGCGGAGTTATTTAGAAAATAAGGCTTATCAATTAACAATATTGGGTAGCTATGGGCCACCTTTTGCCAAATAGTTTCTTATTAAATGGAAAGCAAATCACAAGAGCGTAAAGACGTTTGGTGCACCTTACCTGCCAACGTGTTACAGTATTACGTTTATTTTTTTCCGCAGTGAGATATATCCATGTCAGATAACAGCCAGAAAAAAGTCATCGTCGGGATGTCCGGTGGTGTTGATTCATCCGTTTCCGCTTACCTACTGCAACAGCAGGGTTATCAGGTAGCTGGCCTGTTTATGAAAAACTGGGAAGAAGATGACGATGAAGAATATTGCTCAGCCGCCGCTGACCTTAACGATGCTCAGGCAGTGTGTGATAAACTGGGCATTGAACTACACACCATCAATTTTGCAGCCGAGTATTGGGATAATGTATTTGAACATTTTCTTGCCGAATACAAAGCAGGCAGAACTCCAAACCCAGATATTCTCTGCAACAAAGAGATTAAGTTCAAGGCATTTTTAGAATTTGCCGCAGAAGACTTAGGTGCTGATTACATTGCAACTGGTCATTACGTCCGCCGTCGGGATGTGGCTGGTGTCAGCCAATTACTTCGTGGCCTTGATGGCAATAAAGATCAAAGCTATTTCTTATATACCCTGAGTCACCAGCAGGTTGCAAAAAGTTTATTTCCAGTCGGGGAACTTGAAAAACCTGAAGTTCGCCGTATTGCCGAAGAAATCGGGCTAATCACAGCGAAGAAAAAAGATTCCACAGGTATCTGTTTTATTGGTGAACGTAAGTTCCGTGATTTTCTAGGGCGTTATCTGCCAGCCCAACCTGGTCCGATTGTTACCGTTGATGGACAAACTATCGGGCAACATACCGGCCTGATGTACCATACACTTGGTCAGCGCAAAGGGTTAGGTATCGGAGGAACTAAAGATGGCAATGAAGACCCCTGGTACGTTGTTGATAAAAATGTTGAAAATAATACGCTGATTGTCGCTCAGGGGCATGAGCATCCCCGCCTGATGTCTGTCGGCTTAATTGCACAACAACTTCATTGGGTTGATCGCCAGCCATTAAAAACAGAAATCCGCTGTGTGGTAAAAACACGCTATCGTCAGCAGGATATCCCTTGTACCGTCATTCCTTTGAGTGAAGATAAAATTGAGGTTCATTTTGATAGCCCCGTTGCCGCAGTCACCCCCGGCCAATCAGCAGTGTTTTATCAGGGAGACATTTGTCTCGGCGGTGGTGTGATCGAACAACGTATACAGGAGTAATCGTGGCCAAAAATTATTACGACATTACATTAGCTCTGGCAGGTATCTGCCAGTCAGCTCGTCTGGTACAGCAACTGGCTCACGAAGGGCAATGTGATGCCAGTGCCTTTGAAATAACACTCAACAGTATCCTGAACATGAGTCCGACCTCCACATTGGATGTCTTTGGCAATGAAATGCGCAATCTGAGCGTTGGCCTTGATGCTGTTATGGGAATGCTCAATGGCACAAACAGCGGAGTTTCAGCTGAACTTACCCGCTACGTTTTGAGCATAATGGCACTGGAACGTCGCCTAAGCAAAAATTCATCAGCAACCAATGAACTGGCTAAGCGTATCTCTCAGCTGGAACGCCAACAGGCATACTTTGAGCCTATGTCCGAAGGAATGCTCAATGCTCTCGCGGGCATTTATATCGATGTTATCAGCCCATTGGGGCCACGTATTCAGGTGATGGGTTCTCCTGATGTCTTGCGCAATACGTTAGTTCAGGCAAAAGTCCGTGCTGCATTACTGGCTGGTATTCGTAGCGCCGTATTATGGCAACAAGTAGGCGGAAGCCGTCTGCAATTTATGTTTTCACGTCAGCGCCTGATCCGACAGGCAAAAGACATTCTTGCTCGTTGTTAAATAAATCGTTAAATAAGATCCGGGAGTTTCTACTAATGGAATTATCCTCACTGACCGCTGTTTCTCCTATTGATGGCCGTTACGGCGATAAAGTTAGCGCACTGCGCGCTATTTTTAGTGAGTTCGGCTTACTGAAATTCCGCGTGCAGGTTGAAGTACGTTGGCTACAAAAACTAGCTGCCACAACAGAAATCGCAGAAGTCCCTGCTTTTGATGCAAACGCAAACGCTTACCTTGATGAAATCATTGTCAATTTTAATGAACAGGACGCATTACGCATCAAGGAAATTGAACGTACCACTAACCATGATGTTAAAGCCGTTGAATACTTTCTGAAAGAAAAAGTAGCTCACATTCCTGCTTTACATCAGGTTGCTGAATTTATTCACTTTGCCTGCACCTCAGAAGATATCAATAACTTGTCATATGCATTGATGCTCAAAACTGCCCGTGAGGAAGTATTGCTGCCACAATGGCGTCAGTTGATCGATACTATTAAGCACATGGCTCATGATTACCGTGAATTACCTTTGTTGTCACGTACACACGGGCAACCTGCGACACCTTCCACTGTTGGTAAAGAATTTGCGAATGTAGCTTACCGCATGGAACGTCAGTTCCGCCAACTCAGTCAAATTGAAATTCTGGGTAAAATCAACGGCGCTGTTGGCAACTATAATGCCCATCTGTCAGCCTATCCTGAGGTTAATTGGCTCCAGTTTAGTGAATCATTCGTAACTTCTCTGGGTATTCAATGGAATCCATATACTACTCAGATCGAACCACATGATTACATTGCCGAACTGTTTGATTGTATCGCGCGTTTCAATACCATCCTGATTGATTTTGATCGCGATATCTGGGGCTATATTGCCCTTAACCATTTCAAGCAAAAAACAGTTGCTGGCGAAATTGGCTCCTCCACCATGCCACACAAAGTCAATCCAATCGATTTTGAAAATTCGGAAGGAAATCTGGGGTTAGCAAATGCCGTATTTGGTCATCTTGCCAGCAAGCTCCCAGTTTCCCGCTGGCAACGTGATCTAACTGATTCCACGGTGTTACGTAATCTGGGAGTTGGTTTGGGATATACATTAATCGCATATCAATCTACCATGAAGGGTCTGAATAAGTTGGAAGTCAACGAGCAGCGTCTATTGGATGAACTGGATCAGAACTGGGAAGTCCTGGCAGAGCCGATTCAGACTGTCATGCGTCGTTATGGTATTGAGAAGCCTTATGAAAAATTAAAAGAACTAACACGTGGTAAACGTGTTGATGCTGAGGGAATGAAAAGTTTTATTGATAACCTTGAACTTCCTGAAGAAGAAAAAATTCGTCTTAAATCTATGACCCCTGCAAATTATATCGGCTATGCTGAATTACTGGTCAATAAATTAAAATAAAGCTCTTTTATTTATATAATCGTGAACGGGAAAATTCCCGTTCACGTATTGCAAAATAGTCAAATCTTATATGAAATATAAATAAGTTGTAAAGTTATAAGCTATTATTGAATCAACTTATTGTTTTTGACAATTCATTCATTAACATACCAACAATAGACTGAATAGTTACTATACTTGGTTTAATCATAACAGTATATCTATAATCTATTTAAATCCACTGATTAATTTGACTATCTGGCTATTTAAGATTTATTTGATAAATTTTACTAGTTAGCATAAGGAATCATTATGCGAATATTAATAGTTGAAGATAATGCGTTACTTCGCCATCACCTAAAAGTACAGCTCCGGGATATTGGTCATCAGGTTGATGCTGCCGAAGATACAAAGGAGGCAGATTATTACCTGAAAGAAAATCATCCTGATGTCGCAATCATTGATCTAGGTTTACCAGGAGAAGATGGTTTGAGTTTAATTAAGCGCTGGCGTAGCGATCATATTAATATCCCTATTCTCATTCTCACTGCCCGTGAAAGCTGGCAAGAAAAAGTGACTGTGCTGAATGCCGGGGCAGATGATTACGTTACCAAGCCTTTCCAACTAGAGGAAATTAATGCACGTATACAAGCCCTGATGCGTCGTAATAGCGGATTAGCATCTCAAGTTGCCGAATTACCACCGTTTCTAATCGATCTCTCACGTAAGGAGTTTTCTGTTAATGGTAAAAAGATAAAATTGACCGCCTTCGAATATACAATTATTGAAACCTTGATGCGTAATAATGGTAAAGTTGTCAGTAAGGAATTATTGATGAGGCAGTTGTATCCTGACGCTGAATTGCGTGAAAGCCATACAATTGATGTATTAATGGGGCGCTTAAGAAAAAAAATACTGAACGAATGGCCGGATGAAGTTATTGTTACTGTCCGTGGCCAAGGTTACCGCTTTGATGTGAAATAGCGTAATGTTTAAATTACCGAGCAAGCATGCCTCTCTGAGAACACGATTTCTCATGGTGACAACAGTTATTATTCTCGCATTGACTTTGCCATATGGGATTGTCGCCATTGTCGGGTATTTAATGCGTTTTGATAACGATACTTACGCTATACTCAATAACCAGAGTAATCTATTTTATTCCCTTGCCAGATGGAAAGAAAATAAGTTGGATATTATTTTCCCAGAAAATTTCCACACAGGTAATCGCTCATTAACCCTGATTTATGACGATAAAAATAAAATCCTCTGGCGTCAGCATTACGCACCAGAACTTGAAAAAAAAATCCCCTCTAGCTGGCTGAAAAAAAATGGCCTATATGAATTAGAGGCTTATTATACAGATATAAATTCTAAGCTATATTCTGAATCAGATAATAAACACACAACAAATAACCATACTGACGCCAATAAGAAGACCGATATCAACAACAAGAGCGGCACTAACAACAAGGTTATTACCAATAGTGATAACATAGGTGAGCAAGAGCTGTTAACTTTTTCTGTTGCCATCAATATTTATCCGGCAACTGATACTCTTCCTGCAATGACCATTGCTGTTATCAATACCATTCCGCAGAGTCTACTGCCGTCAGAAAAAATCTGGGAATGGTTCGGTTATGTATTGATTGCCAATCTGATTTTAGTTGCCCCATTGATCTGGCTTGCGGCTGACTGGAGCTTACGTCCGATTAAATCGTTAATTGTTCAAATAAGTTCTTTGGAAAAAGGTGAACGTGAAGAATTAGACGAAAACCCTCCATCCGAATTAAAAGGTTTGATTAAAAACTTGAATGCATTATTGGACAATGAGCGCCAGCGTTATATAAAGTATCGAACAACCTTATCTGATTTGACACATAGCCTGAAAACACCTCTGGCGGTGCTGCAATCCACACTCCGTTCCCTTCGCTCAAGTGAACAGATGACCATTGAACAAGCTGAGCCAGTCATGCTTGAACAAATTGACCGAATTTCCCAACAAATTGGTTATTATTTACATCGGGCCAATATATACAACGATCACAATCTCATTCTAAAAAAAGTTTTTTCAGTTCCAACTTTACTCGATAGCCTTATCAATGCATTGACAAAAGTCTATCAACACAAAGGGGTCAACATCACTTTAGATATTTCCCCTGAACTGACTTGGTTAGGTGAAAAAAATGATTTTTTGGAAGTCATTGGAAATATTTTGGAGAATGCCTGTAAATATTGTCTGGAGTTTGTTGAAGTGACTGCTCTGACAGGTGAAAATTTCATTACCATTATTATTGATGATGATGGGCCAGGTGTTCCTCCCGATAAACGCAGTATCGTTTTCGAACGTGGACTAAGAGCAGATACATTACGTCCGGGACAAGGATTGGGGTTATCGATCGCCTCAGAAATTGTGGAACAATATGATGGTGATATTAGCATTGGCAATAGCCATCTGGGAGGTGCCAGAGTGAGTGTAACCTTCCGAAACCAACGGATAACGACCAACACGCCTTGACAGCGCTCATTAACAACTAATGTTTAATGGGAGCAGGCTCGAAATATTTCATCCAAATCTGATAACTCCATTGACTATCCGTTATAATAGCCAGAAATTTTCTTGTCACTCAGGATATCACCATGAATTATCAGCTGAATCTGGACTGGCAGGCGTTTTTGCAGAACCATTGGCAAAAACGACCACTGCTGATCAAACAGGGTTTCCAGCAATTTACCGACCCACTTTCTCCCGATGAATTGGCTGGATTGGCAATGGAGAACGAAATCGATAGCCGTTTAGTCAGCCAGAAGAACAGTCGCTGGGAAGTTTCTCATGGGCCATTTGAAAGCTATGACCATCTGGGCGATAAAAATTGGTCACTACTCGTACAAGCCGTTAATCATTGGCATCACCCCTCCTCTGCACTGATGAAACCATTCCGTGTACTTTCTGACTGGCGGATGGATGACTTGATGGTTTCTTTCTCCGTTCCGGGCGGTGGTGTCGGCCCTCATCTTGATCAATATGATGTATTTATCATCCAAGGGCAAGGTCGCAGACGCTGGCGTGTTGGTGACAAGATCCCGATGAAACAGCATTGTCCTCATCCCGACTTATTACAAGTTGAACCGTTTGAAGCCATTATTGATGAAGAAATGCTGCCGGGAGATATCCTTTATATTCCACCTGGTTATCCACACGAAGGTTATTCAATTGAAGATTCACTAAATTATTCTGTAGGCTTCCGCGCACCGAATGCCCGTGAATTATTTAGTGGTTTTGCCGACTATATTCTGGCGCATGAGTTAGGAAGCCATCGTTATAGTGATCCCGAACTGACATTCCGTGATAATCCTGCACTAATTCAGGAAAATGAACTAACCACCTTGCGTGCCATGATGCGGGATCTACTGGAGCAACCTGAAACATTCCAAAACTGGTTTGGGGAGTTTATCTCTCAGTCACGTCATGAATTGGATATTGCTCCGCCAGAGCCACCCTATGAAAGTGACGAAATCTATGAATTACTCAAACAGGGTGAAAGACTGACTCGTTTGAGCGGATTACGTGCTCTGCGTGTCGGTGATAAGTGTTTCGTTAATGGCGAACTGATGGATACACCTCATTTGCAAGCAGCTGATGCGCTTTGCCAATATGATAGCGTCAATGCTGATATTCTGGGCGATGCCATTGATGATGTATGCTTTATCAGCTTGCTCACCACCTTAGTTAATAGCGGGTACTGGTACTTTGATGATTAACTGAACAATGACCAAATTGAATTTTAAGTTTTATTAAAGCAGTACCGGTGAAAAAGTAGTCCCAGTCACATAGCTAACAATGTGGCTGGGGGAATATGGCTGGTGAATGTAGCTAAGATGTGTAACTGAGAAAATATCAAGCCATCCGCTGGAGTAGTGATTGAATATATTGAGTGACTATTTGGCTGGCATTACCATAATGTTTTTCATCAAACATACTTTCAACCTGACTAGGCTCCAAATTCAGCTCAACTGTATGAGCGCCAGATAACTTCGCTTCATGCACAAAACCCGCCGCGGGATAAACGTGACCAGAAGTACCGATAGCAATAAAAATATCTGCCTTAGCCAAAGCAGAATAAATTTGTTCCATCCCTAGTGGCATTTCCCCGAACCACACAACATGGGGACGCAGTAACGAGGGAAATTGACAACAATGACAGCGATCTTCCATAGACAGTTTCGGTGTCCACTCAATAACCTGCCCAGATTGACAACAACGGACTTTCAGAAGTTCACCATGCATATGAATAATACGCTGACTTCCCGCTTGTTCGTGCAGGTTGTCGATATTTTGTGTCACTAACAGAAAGTTATCACCGAGTTCTTGTTCGAGCCTTGCCAAAGCGTAATGCGCAGCATTGGGCTGGATTTCCGGCTGTTGTAGCTGCTCCCGACGTGCATTGTAAAATTCCTGAACTAACCCAGGATCACGCTTAAACCCTTCAGGTGTAGCAATATCTTCAACACGGTGCTCTTCCCATAAGCCATCGGAAGAGCGAAAAGTTCTGATCCCTGACTCAGCGGAAATGCCCGCCCCGGTCAGTATCACCACATGGGGATTTTTTATTTTATTTGCCAAGCGAATATCCCTGTAAAAAATTTGCCTATGAAATCGCTGACGCCTCAGTCGTCTAATCTTGCAGAATTTACTGAGCCGATGAATGACACGCATATGACCATTTCCTTAAACTATTCCTATCGGGACATGTTTAAGTTGTCTTTTCTGCCCAGTTAACTCCGTAAGATAGCGCGCTTAGGTAATAGTTAATACTATGGAATATTATTGACCACTCAAAATCCGCGCTGGATCAAGTTTACTGGCCCGACGAGCTGGATACCAACTGGCCAATAAGCTCAATATCAGAGCTGTTAACAGCACATAGAAAACATCCATGATATGTAACTCTGACGGCAGAAAATCAATAAAATAGATATCCCCGGAAAGGAATTGATGCCCGAACAGTTTCTCCACCCATTTAATGATAGCCGTCAAATTAAGCGATGTGAAAATTCCGGCAATAGCGCCAATGATACTACCAACCATGCCAGTCAGTAATCCATACCACAAAAAGATCGCCCTGATATGCCCATCTTTGGCACCCAATGTACGCAGGATAGCGATATCACTGCTTTTATCTTTGACAGCCATAATCAGCGTTGAAACGATATTAAAACAAGCCACCCCAATCACCAGAATCATAGCCAGATACATGATTCCACGTATCATCTGGATATCGTTGTACATATAACCGTAATCTTTAATCCATGTACTGATATAGACATATCTTCCTGTTGCTTTACCTGCGTCCAAAACTCGCTGATCTGCGGCAAAAACATTGTCAGCTTTGATGGCAATGCCAGTAACAGCATCACCATAATCCAAATATTGTTGTGCATCAGATAATGGAACCAAAGCCAAACGGTGATCCAGCAAACCACTCAACTGAAAAATTTCAGCAACCTGTAAACGGATCCGTTTAGGTTGTAATAATTTCAGACTCGGATCGCTATTAGGTATCATGACTGTCAGCCAATCACCTTTCTTCACATTTAGTGAATTTGCCACTCCTTGTCCTAATATCACCTGATGTTTCCCCGCCTGAAATGTCTCCCATGACCCATGGCGAATAAACTGAGGTAGAGCACTGACATCGGACTCAGTGGCAGGATCTACACCACGTACTTGAACAGCATGGAGTTTATCACCTCGCTCCATCAACCCGGTCAATTCGATATAAGGTGACGCTCCTACAATACCCGGCGTTCGTTTTACTTGTTCAAGTGCGTGTTCCCAATGCTGAAAAGGTTGTTCCACTGCAAAAATTTGCCCATGTGGTACAACAGAAAGTACCCGGTTTTTCAATTCACGTTCAAAACCATTCATGGCGCTCAAACCGATAATCAATACCGCAACACCAAGCATAATCCCCATTGTCGAAATGATTGAGATGAGAGAAACCACTCCCGCACGACGACGACCTCGGCTAAAGCGTAATGCAGTAAACAATGCAAAAGGCAGATTTGCCATTACATTTCCCCCATTAGGGTTAATTCATCCTGTAAATATCCATCGCGCATTTCTACCTGACGAGCCAATCGATCAGCCAATTTCAGATCATGAGTTACTACCAAAAATGCCGTACCTTGCCGTTGATTCAGTTCTTTCAAAAGCTCAAAGATACTATCAGCATTACGTTGATCAAGGTTGCCTGTCGGTTCATCTGCCAGTACTAATGACGGCTCATTGACTAACGCACGGGCAATGGCAACTCTTTGACGCTCTCCTCCTGATAATTCAGAAGGTCGATGGTGTGCCCGATTTTCCAATCCAACTGCCGCCAGCATATCCAGAGCCTTTTGTTGAGCCTGACGTTTTTTACCTCCGATAAGTAATGGCATAGCGACATTTTCTAGTGCATTGAAATCAGGTAGCAAATGGTGAAATTGATAAATAAAACCGATTTCACTGTTACGTAATTCCGCTCGTCCGGAAGCAGACATCTTATTAAGAGATTTTCCTTTGAAAAGAACTTCACCAGCAGTCGGTGAATCCAATCCGCCAAGTAAGTGCAACAGAGTACTTTTGCCAGAGCCAGAGCTTCCGACAATCGCCATCATTTCTCCTTGTTGCATAGAGAAAGTGACATTTTTTAATACCTCTGTAGAAACCTGCCCTTCCTGATATTTTTTGCACAAATGATGACATAACAATAAAGGTTGGTTACTCATAACGTAAAGCCTCAGCAGGTTGAATGGCAGCCGCGCGCCAGGAAGGGTATAAAGTTGATAACAATGAGATCAGCATGGCAATAATGGCGATTATCACCACTTGAACAGGTTCAATAGCGACAGGTAACTGCATACCTTCAGTCAGCAGGCCTATAATCGGCATTAAATTATTTAACTGACTGGAAAGCAGTATTCCCAATCCCGTTCCCAATAAAGCACCAATGATGCCCGCCCCTGCTCCCTGGATCATAAAAATAGTCATTATCTGACGACGGTTCAGCCCTTGTGTCTGCAAAATAGCAATCTCTCCCTGCTTTTCCATCACCAACAAAGAGAGGGAAGTAATAATATTGAAAGCAGCTACCGCAATGATCAGGCTAAGCAATAATCCCATCATATTTTTTTCCATTCGCACAGCCTGAAAAAACTCCCCTTTGCGTTCACGCCAATCTTTCCAGATTAAATCTTTTGGCAGTGGCTGTTGACTCAATTCATCCACTTTCAATGGCTCATTGAGGAACAAACGCCAGCCTGTAATATTATTAATGGGATAACGTAAAAGACGTGCTGCATCTTGCTGATTAACCAACATTTCCGTGTCATCAACTTCGCTGTTAGCAAAGAATGTTCCGGCTACCGTAAATAAACGTTGACTGGGGATCCTCCCCATTGGGGTAAGTTGACTGGCACTCGGCACAATAACACGAATTTGATCACCCCGTTTGACTCCCAATCTTGCCGCCAATTTTTCCCCTAAGATCACGAAATAGCGACCTGGCTGTAATTGGCTCGGATCAACATTGACCATATATTCTGCTAATGGGGTATATTCACCTGGCGTAATGCCCAACATGACTCCGACACCTACATTACTGGCACTTTGCAGTACAACATCCCCCTGAACAATCGGCTCGATACGGGTAACACCTATTAACCCTGAAAGCTGGCTATCAGGATGTTCAACAGGATTAATAGAACCTTTTTCTGAAGTAATGATCACCTGAGGCATAAAACCCAGAATACTGGCTTCCAATGAACGTTCAAAACCGTTCATCACTGATAACACAATAATCAATGCAGCCACTCCCAATGTGATGCCAATGGCTGATAACCAAGAAACAAAGCGGCCAAACTTATCGACCGCTCGTCCGCGCATATAGCGCAATCCGATAAATAATGAGACAGACTGAAACATGGAATCCGCCGTATCAAAGGGAGTTATTTAAAAACAATAGATTAATAGGAAAAATCATATCTTATCTCTATATTTTGCGTATTTATTTTTACATATGTATTTTTTACACACATATTCTGTACAAAACTCAATCCACATAGTTTACTGATTACATATTATCATCGTTTAACTGAGATTTGCTTATCACCCTTCCAGGTTGAAGATAAAAATCGTGGCTTTCCTTTCCGGCTCAAATTTCTTATCAGTTAATTATCAACCATCGATCACCTTAATTATTTTAATTTTCTGAAAAAATATTACCTTTGGTAACAAAATTCCCACATTCAGTGAATTAATATATCGCCTCAATACAAACATTAAATCTGTTATTCCCCTGTTGCCAAAGCAAAGTGTTCGGTGATAATAAAGAGTAGTTGTACCTTCATGGAGCCATTCATACTTCGGTTCTGTGTTTTTCACTTTCTCTCAACCTGCCTCTCAACCTGCCAGCGTATTTATTGTAAAGGCTACTGGGTTAAAATGTGTTGGGAATGGACTGAATCTTAGAGAACACATTAAACGCTTATGTCCGCAAAATATCGTTATCAACTTCCTGAACGTCGCGGTGATATCCGCCAATTAGGCCACCTGATCGGCGCTGCTTGCGCCATCGAATGCGCCGAGATCATTGAACGTCACCCAGGGCCTGTTCTGCTAGTAACAAAAGATATGCAGAATGCCTTACGGTTGCGTGATGAAATTCCACAATTCACCCACGCTCCAATAAACATGCTGTCAGATTGGGAAACATTGCCTTACGATAGTTTTTCGCCCCATCAAGAAATCATTTCAACCCGTTTATCTACGCTGTATCAATTACCTTTCATGATGAAAGGCGTTCTTATCTTGCCTGTTAATACATTGATGCAACGGGTTTGCCCGCATGAATACCTCAGAGGGCATGCTTTGATCATGAGTAAAGGGCAACGACTTTCCCGTGACAAATTACGTGCCGATCTGGAGCAAGCCGGTTATCGCAGTGTGGATCAAGTGCTTGAGCATGGTGAATTTGCTACACGCGGCGCTCTGTTTGACCTCTTCCCTATGGGGAGTGAACACCCTTACCGTATCGATTTTTTTGATGATGAAATCGATAGCCTGCGTACTTTTGACGTGGACAGCCAACGTACACTCGCGGAAGTGGAAAAAATCAGTTTACTGCCTGCCCATGAATTCCCAACAGATAAAGAAGCTATCGAATTATTTCGCAGCCAATGGCGTGAGCAGTTTGAAGTTCGCCGTGATGCTGAACATATTTATCAGCAAGTCAGTAAAAAAACGCTACCGGCAGGTATTGAATACTGGCAACCATTGTTCTTTGAGCAGCCTTTATCCACACTCTTTGATTACTTGCCAGAAAACACCTTGCTTATTACACAAGACCTAATAGCAACAGCCGAACATTTTTGGCAGGACACAGAACAACGTTTTGAGAGCCGTAAAGTTGACCCAATGCGGCCATTACTGCCACCTGAACGCATTTGGCTTCCTGTCGATAAACTATTCGCTGAATTGAAAAACTGGCCCCGCCTCCAAATCAGAAACGAAGAACTGCCACAAAAGGCCGGGAGTATCAATCTCACTTACCAGCCTTTACCCGATGTATCCGTTGCTGCGCATCAAAAAGCCCCTTTGGATAAAGGACGCCGTTTTATAGAACAGTTTAGCGGTAAGATCATTTTTTCAGTGGAAAGTGAAGGACGCCGGGAGTCTTTAACCGAATTACTATCGCGGATCAAAATTCATCCAATCAAAATACAACAGTTGACGGATGCTAAGGAGCCGGGCTGTTTTTTAATGATCGGTGCAGCAGAACAAGGCTTCATTGATGAAGAGAAAAAACTAGCCCTGATCTGTGAAAGCGACATGCTTGGTGAGCGTGTGAGTCGTCGCCGTCAGGATAACCGACGCACAATCAACACTGATACCTTGATCCGTAACCTCGCAGAATTGCGTCATGGTCAACCCGTTGTACACCTTGAACATGGTGTTGGACGCTACCAAGGGCTAACGACACTAGAAGCAGGCGGAATTAAGGCTGAATACCTGATCCTGACCTACGCCGGAGAGGACAAATTGTATGTCCCCGTCTCCTCCCTACACTTAATCAGTCGTTACGCTGGAGGCGCAGAGGAAAATGCGCCTCTGCACAAACTTGGTGGTGATGCCTGGAATAAAGCGCGCCAGAAAGCAGCAGAAAAAGTCCGTGATGTCGCGGCTAAATTACTGGATGTATATGCACGGCGTGCCATTAAACCTGGTTTTGCGTTTAAGCACGATCGGGAGCAGTATCAACTGTTCTGTCAGAGTTTCCCGTTCGATACAACACCGGATCAAGAACAAACCATCAATGCCGTATTGAGTGATATGTGTCAGCCCATCGCCATGGACAGGCTGGTATGTGGTGACGTTGGTTTCGGTAAGACAGAAGTGGCAATGCGCGCTGCTTTTACCGCTATCAATAATAATAAACAAGTCGCCGTTTTAGTTCCGACTACCCTACTGGCTCAACAGCATTATGACAATTTCCGCGATCGTTTTGCGAATTGGCCTGTACATATTGAAGTTATGTCCCGATTCCGCAGTGCTAAAGAACAGCAACAAGTTATAGATATGGCGGCAGAGGGAAAAGTCGATATTATCATCGGCACTCATAAACTGTTACAGAATGATCTCCGTTGGAAAGATCTGGGATTATTAGTTGTTGATGAAGAGCATCGGTTTGGTGTTCGTCACAAAGAGCGCATTAAAGCTATCCGTGCAAATGTTGATGTTCTGACCATGACAGCAACCCCCATTCCCCGAACGCTCAATATGGCAATGAGTGGTATGCGCGATTTATCAATTATTGCCACACCACCAGCGCGTCGTCTGGCAGTGAAAACTTTTGTGCGTGAATATGATAGCTTAGTGGTCCGAGAATCTATCCTGCGTGAAATTTTACGTGGTGGTCAGGTTTACTATCTTTATAACGACGTTGAGAATATTGAGAAAGCAAAAAATCGATTGGAAGAGTTAGTTCCTGAAGCCAGAGTCGTTGTCGGCCATGGGCAAATGCGCGAACGTGATCTGGAACGAGTCATGGCAGATTTTCATCATCAGCGTTTTAATGTGCTGATATGCACTACGATTATTGAAACAGGTATTGATATTCCTACCGCCAATACCATTATTATTGAACGGGCAGACCATTTTGGTCTGGCTCAATTACATCAATTGCGGGGACGTGTTGGCCGCTCTCACCACCAGGCTTATGCTTATTTATTGACTCCTCATCCAAAAGCGATGACCACAGACGCCCAAAAACGACTGGAAGCAATTGCCTCTCTTGAAGATCTGGGGGCTGGATTTGCGCTGGCAACTCATGATCTGGAAATCAGGGGAGCCGGTGAACTTCTGGGCGAAGACCAAAGTGGTCAAATGGCGAGTATCGGTTTCACTCTCTATATGGAGTTACTGGAAAGTGCAGTTGATGCACTCAAAAATGGACGAGAGCCATCACTTGAAGATCTCGCCACGAACCAAACCGAAGTAGAACTGCGCATGCCGGTACTTTTGCCCGATGATTATATTCCTGATGTGAATATGCGCCTTTCTTTCTATAAACGTATTGCAAGTGCTCAAAATGACGATGAGCTGGCAGAATTGAAGGTTGAATTAATTGACCGATTCGGTACATTACCTGATCCGGGCCGACAGTTATTACAATCTGCTTCTATCCGCCTGACAGCCCAAGAATTGGGAATTAGGCGTATAGAATCCCATGAAAAAGGTGGCTTTATTGAATTTAGCCAAAACAACAAAGTGGACCCCAATTACCTCATCGACTTATTACAAACTCAGCCCAACATTTACCGGCTGGATGGGCCTTCTAAATTAAAATTTATGACTGATTTAACCGAAAGGGCAACACGTTCATCGTTCATCCAAACATTATTGGAAACATTCGAACAACATCAGATATAACAGCGACTATACCCAATAAATTTCCAGTTTTGTCGCGGAGGCAAGGAAGCCAATCCCCAGGAGCATAGATAACTATGTGACTGGGGTACAATCCCTTTTTAAAACAGCCCGGCTCTACAAATATGGTGTGAGAATTAATCTTCCTTTTTCATCCAGAGGAATGGTTTGTTCTGGTTTATATGTCACTCTCACCTTACCAGGTTTATCACCGATCATATAAATAACATCATACCCAATAATACGTTTTTCCTTGACATGAACCATGACACAATTTTTTAATTGAGAATAGTTCAATACGTGATATTCTCTTTTTATATTTAACATTTCAATAAGAGTAAACATACTATTTTTATATACAGACAGATGGTTATTCTCAATATTTCCCAATCCGATTCGAAATGGTAGCAGAGCCCCATTACAATAATATTGAGGAGCAGAAGCCATTGTTTTGATAGGCTCTGAAGAGAGCACCTGTGCAACTTTAGGCTGCGGGTTTTTAAAATAAAATATTGCAGCAATACCAACGGCAATCATAACAATCAGAGAGTAAATCCCACACTGCCTTGTCTTTAGTTTACTCACATAGCACCTTGTTATATTAATAATTTGATATACTCCTGGATTTAAACATGTTCATTAACTATTTGTAGAAACCAAAAATGCGTTCAATTCATTATTAAGAAAAATCCTATGAAGCTACTAAAATAAATGTTATCCATCTTTCAGTCTTTTGATTTTTATTAGGATTTAAAATCTATTGAATAGAGTTTTTTCATTCAATTTATATCCCCTATTCTTTATACATCATTAAATTGAATGTTTTTACTAAATATTTTCAATTTTAACATATTGACATACATTGTTATGACATAGTTACCTAATTAAAATTAGCCTTATTACAAGGATTAAACAGGTCTAAAAAATAATAGAGAAATAATTATGAAAGGTATAACAAAAAATATGATAAATAATCAAGAAAAAATAAAAAAATGTTTAATGGTTCATCTGAAATATTTTGGATATCTTAAATCCAGATGAACCACTTTAACTCAATTAGTGCAATTTCAAGCGTGGGCGAATAACACGGTTAATTCCACCAACCAGCATCATTAAGCCTGTTTTAATATATCCATGTAATGCGACCTGATGCATGCGGTATAAAGAGATATAAACCATACGTGCAATACGGCCTTCTACCATCATAGAGCCACGCATCAAGTTACCCATCAGACTACCCACTGTACTAAATTTAGATAAAGATACCAGTGAACCGTGATCTTTGTACACATATTCCTTCAGTGGTTTCTCATTCAATAGAGCCAAAATATTGTTATAACAACGGTTTGCCATTTGGTGAGCAGACTGAGCGCGCGG
This sequence comes from Xenorhabdus budapestensis, assembly GCF_002632465.1. Classification (GTDB taxonomy): domain Bacteria; phylum Pseudomonadota; class Gammaproteobacteria; order Enterobacterales; family Enterobacteriaceae; genus Xenorhabdus; species Xenorhabdus budapestensis. The sequence continues at coordinate 175,703 of NZ_NIBS01000002.1, forward strand.
AGGAACAAACCCCCCCTCTTTTTTCGGGCATGATGCACAATCACCGATAGCAAAAATATTATTATCCAATGTTGACTGCAAAGTAGGTTTCACAACCAACTGATTTATGCGGTTTGTTTCCAGTCCCCCAATCTCTTTCATAAAATCAGGCGCCTTAATTCCCGCAGCCCAAACCATCAAAGAAGCCTTGATTTGTTCACCATCTTTGGTATTCAGTCCATGTCCATCTGCACTGGTTACCATAGTTTTGGTTAAGACTTTAACACCAAGTTTGGTTAATTCCTGATGCGCAGCACTGGAAATACGTGGCGGCAATGCCGGCAGAATTCGCTCACCGGCCTCAACCAGAGTAACGTTCAATGCGTCTGAATTCAGGCTTTCGAATCCGTAACTGTTCAACTGTTTAACTGCGTTATACAGCTCTGCTGAAAGCTCAACACCTGTTGCGCCACCACCAACAATCGCAATGTTAACTTTCTCTTCCGCACATTGATTTGCAGAATATTTCAGAAACAGGTTTAACATCTCATTGTGGAAACGATGTGCTTGTTGTGGGTTATCAAGGAAAATACAGTTTTCTCTTACACCTGCCGTACCGAAATCATTCGATTGGCTACCCAATGCCATGACAAGAATGTCGTAAGCCAACTCACGCTCTGCTACCAGTAAATCATTACCTTCATCGCGGATCTCAGCTAGTGTGACTTTTCTTCCTTCACGATCGATATTTGTAAGTGTACCTAATTGGAAGTTAAAGTAATGGTTGCTGGCATGGGCCAGATAACTCAATGCATCAACACCATCATCAAGAGAGCCTGTTGCGACTTCATGCAATAATGGCTTCCATAAGTGGCTATTATTGCGATCCACCAAAGTAATTTCGGCTTTTTGCTTACGCCCTAATTTATGCCCCAAACGTGTTGCCAGCTCTAAACCACCAGCACCCCCACCAATGATGACAATTCTTGTCTTTGGCGTTGTCATGACTACCCCACTGAAAATACAACTAATGTTATGTAAAGCGCTAAAACAATTTTTGGATAACGTTCTTAAATAATATCAGGCATAATAAATTTCTCACTGAAAATATCTTCAGAATATCATGGCTAGTCAGTAGGTCATACCAAAAATAGCCCCTATCAAATTCTTTTGATTAATTAGACGCCAATCACAAAATTTGTGTACTTAGTTTTAATTAATCCGACTTAAATCTGGTTTATGAAAATTTGTAATTTACAATGTTAACATTATGTGATTTATGGGATTTTTTGACAAAACGATATTCTGAAACCAATTTCAGGGAGAAATAAATTAAAAGCGGCAAAAGAGATAGGATCATCAGGCAGTAACTTTATCCCAGATTTGATAGCAACCAATCAGACAAATTCAATGATCAGCCGCAGCTTAGCCACTGTTCACACAAATTATTCAATTTTGTGTTTGCCTGCTGCCAACGTTCTGATTTTTTCAGCTCTTCCAGACTGAACTGACCTCCCTGATGATATAACCGTGTTACTTTATTCGAATTAATCATTGGTAAGTTATCCAAAACATCCGTTGCCCCTTGACGGTTATTGCACACCAAAATCATGTCGCATCCCGCTTCTAGTGAGGCTTTCGCACGTTCAGCATACCCGCCCATAACTGCCGCACCTTCCATTGACAGATCATCAGAAAAAATAACGCCATCAAAGCCTAGTTGCTGGCGTAAAACGTTTTTAAGCCAGTAAGGAGAAGCACTTGCCGGACGATGATCTACCTGAGAGTAGATCACATGAGCCGGCATAATTGCATCAAGCAAATTTCGTTGAATGAAATCACGGAAGATCAACATATCGTGACAGCTAATCATATCCATTGAACGATCATCCAGTGGAGTTTCTTTATGAGAATCTGCTGTTACTGCTCCGTGTCCGGGAAAATGTTTACCCGTTGATTTCATTCCTGCCGAATACATACCTCTGATAAATCGTTCAGCCATTACCATCGCCTGTTCAGGCTCTTCATGAAACGAACGTTCACCAATCGCAGTGCACTTATGTCCCAAGTCCAGTACAGGAGCAAAACTGATATCAATATCCATTGAAATCATTTCTGATGCCATCAGCCAACCGGACTCTTCTGCCAAATGTCCCCCCATCAGTTCATCATTCAAACAGGCAAAAGATTGTGCGGCAGGTAAGCGAGTAAAACCTTCATGAAAACGCTGTACACGTCCCCCTTCCTGATCAACAGCGATAACTAAACGATGGCGGGAGGCTTCGCGGATTTGACAAACTAAATCATGTAACTGCTGAGTATCGTGAAAATTGCGGGTAAACAGGATCAAACCGCCCACTAATGGATGTTGCAGAATTTCACGTTCTTCACTATCCAGCTCATAACCAACAACATCTAACATTACTGGACCCATAACATTCCTCACTTCTATTTGTATTAGTTATCTATTAAATATCATCTTATTAATCGCCATCCAGCGGACTAAAACGCCAGATTAAAGCTTAGGCGCAAGGAATGAGCCAATGCTGAAAATTGCAGCTCTTTTGTCTGCTGCCAACGTACTTCATACCACATCAGCATCATGTATCTCACCCACGGCTCCCACTGCTTAATTTTTTGCTCCAATAAGACGATATCAATGTAGCCTGATGCGTAGGTACAATAATAATTCAAAAAAGTCTTCTGCTGTATTTCATCCCATTGATTACCTTTAAATAAGGTTGCCAATGAGAAACCGATATCGACATCCGTTGCATATTCCCAATCAATCAACTTTAGGCCTTCTGAAGTCATAAGCAGGTTATCAGGATGAATATCCATGTGAGCAGGTGCTATTTTCAAAGGAACAGGCATCTTTGCTGTCATAAATAATTTATGTAGCCGCAACCAATCCGGTGAAAGCCGTCGATTATCAATCTGCTGCCACTGGGATGCGATTTGTTGTTTAAGCTGGAGAGAATAACCCAATGGCGAATGGTGATGGAGGTTAGCAACTATTTGCGCCAACGACTGTTGAAATGACGGTAAACCAAATGCTTCAGCCGTAACTTTTGTTCCGCTCAGCCATTCCAATAACAACCAATCACTATGCATGGCAATGACTTTAGGCGCAATACCGACAAAAGAGAGCCTGCGTAAGATCCGATTTTCCCGTTGGCGATTTATCCCCAAAGCTCCACCATGCCACATTTGCCTGCGTCCCACCATCTGATGTACGCCATCCGTAATATAGTGGCTTCCCTGGGTCAATCCTGCTAATAGCCTGATTTCCCAATTTCTTGCAGGAATGTCAGGCCATTTCTGACGCAATACCTCAAGTAAGGCTTTATTATTAGTCAATATCACCACTACCTGACCAAAGTATCTCACCCGTTTTGACCAGCATAAGCTGCATCTCTATCTTACGCTGTTCATTATTACCAGATACGACAGAATAGAGCACATAATCAGCATTTAGATAGCGCGCTAAACCGATAGATTTACTGCGTAATGCCAGGCTATCTTCTGATGACAACCCTAACGCCTGCCTAGCGTAATACACCTGTTTTTTCGGTACTATCTGAAAAATCTGTTTTTTACTGACCACATCTGTAATCGCATCAGTTGCCTGAAGTGTTCTCAGTGAGCCATTTGTGTTGTTTTTAACTGTATCAACAAGCAATACTTTTCCTGCCTCTACGCCCTGAGCTTTGACCAGCTGTTCAATTAATGGCTGAACGATGCTATTCCAGCTAATCGACTGGATCCTTGGAGGTTGAGGAACTTTCTCCAGTGGCTTTGCCGGAGGTTCTGTTTTTTGCTCTGGTTCAGCAGGAGTAACAGGAGCAGGCGGCTGTGGCGGTATTAATGAACAACTCGCCAGCAATATTGCTGATAATATAACTAAAAGAACTCTTTTCATTAATCTACTCCAGTTACAACACTATCGTGTACAGAATCATGCACAACTATCATACGAATCTGTTATACATAGTTTCATTAACGTAAATCCATTAACGAAAACTTATTAGCAAAAATAGTGATGGATAATATTACCTTACCAATAGTGGGCCTAATGGATGTCCACCTACCAAATGCATATGGATATGAAACACTTCCTGTCCCGAATGACGGTTACAATTCATGATAAGGCGATAACCATCTTCTGCAATTCCTTCTTGTTTGGCGATTTTCGCTGCAACAGTGAACAAACGCCCCAATGCAGGTTCATGCTCTGGAGTAACATCATTAACTGTTGGAATAAGTACATTAGGGACAATCAGAATATGAGTTGAGGCTTGAGGTGAAATATCCCGAAATGCCGTCACCAAATCATCTTGATATACGATATCAGATGGAATTTCACGACGAATGATTTTGCTGAAAATAGTTTCTTCTGCCATCTCACTTCTCCTTTCTTATCATTTAATTTTCTTAAATATTAATATGGAACAAGTCACAAAAGTTTCTGGTCGTTACTTCTGCCAACTTCTCAATACTGACCCCTTTCAGTACTGCCATATACTCAGCAACATCACGTACATAAGCGGGCTGATTCTGCTTGCCACGATAAGGAACCGGGGCCAGATAAGGTGAATCAGTTTCTACCAAAATACGGTCGAGAGGGACAAACCTTGCAGCTTCACGAATTTGTTCTGCATTACGAAATGTAACAATACCTGAGAAAGAAATATAAAAACCGAGATCCAGTAAATCCCGTGCTGTATCTTTATCTTCTGTAAAACAGTGCAGCACCCCACCACAATCCTGTACGTTTTCTTCTCGCAAAACCATCAGGGTATCATCTCTTGCTTCACGGGTATGAACAATCACGGGCTTATTTAATTCACGACCGATACGGATATGCTGGCGAAATGAAGTTCTCTGTAATTCTGCATTTTCTTTCTGATAATAATAATCCAGCCCTGTTTCCCCCAGTGCGATTACATCATTGTCCACAGCTAATCGGGCAAGTTCATCAAAATCGTAACCTTCATCCAGATTCAATGGATGAATACCACAGGAATACGCGACATTTTCACGTTTACCAATCATATTTTTCATTTGCTGGAAACCGGGCAACGTAGTTGCTACCGCCAGCATATACTTCACATCCCTTTCTGCGGCTTTAGCAACTACATCATCTACACTTTTGTGCAGTGTTTCATAATCTAAACAGTCGAGATGACAATGTGAATCCACTAAAAACATAATATGCCCGTATCTAAATGTGTTAGCGAGTGGAGCAAAGTTGCCTTTCCCAATTGAGTAATTGTTCAGTCAGTAACAATTCCCGATTGATGCCCACTACGGATATTAATTGATGACGACAACGCGTCCAATCATCAACCATATTTAATAATTTTTCCACACCTTGGCTGGAAGCCAAATGGTGGATCAACGCCTGCTGATCTTGATTAATACAGTAATTTTGCGCCTTTTGCTGCCATTTCACTGCATCAGATAGCAAGCAAATCAGCCAATATAACGATTGTTGTGCATCATCACGATTCAATAATGGCAAAAGTGATAAGGTATCATAGTCATATAATGCCTGTGTAATAGCCTGACAAAATGCCGTTCTCTGCTGCCATTTTTCAGTTTGGAGTAACTGTTTTGCAGCCAGTGGCGCTCCCTGTGACAATTTTAATGCCGTCTGGATATCCTGCAATGATATTGCCGGAAGTTGATTTTGTAGCCAGTACAACCCTGTTTGATTTTCAGGGACAGGCAGAAAATAATAGAAACAGCGGCTTCGCAATGTTGCCAGCAAGCTCGCCGGACGTTGGCACCTCAATAAGAAATAGGTATTTCCGGGCGGTTCTTCTAACGTTTTCAACAAGGCGTTGGAAGCTGCATCAGTGAGCGCTTCTGTTGATGATAACCACACAATTTTAGCGCCGCCCTGTTGAGAATATTCGTAAAGTTTTTCACTAAGCTGGCGTATTGCATCCACACCAATGACACTTTTCCCCTTTTCTGGAGCAAGAACATGCCAGTCAGAATGGGTTTCTGCCAGCATCAAATGACAGCCGTGACACTTACCACAACTTTTTGTGCCTTGTTTATTCTGACACATCAACCAGCGGCTTAACCCATAAAGTAATGCATCTGCTCCTGTTCCTTCATGCGCATGAAGCAAAAGAGCATGATGTCCACGACCTTGTTGATGAGATTCAATCAACTGGCGATACGCATGGTTAAGCCACGGATACCAATTCATTCCTGCATTTCCCGTTGTTTCAGCCAATGGAACAAAATCTGACGAATATCATCCTGTACTTTTTCCAATGGCTGTGTTGCATCTACTTTTTTGATGGCCTTATCTTGTTCTACGAGTTCGAGATACCTTGTACGGGTACGATAGAAAAAATCCAGCGATTCTTTTTCAATACGATCCAATTCACCACGCTCGCGGGCACGCTGTAAACCAACCTCTGGCGGTAAATCAAGATAAATGGTCAAATCAGGGTAAAAATCACCGAGCGCTGCTTCACGCAATGAAGACAATAAGCTCCGGTCAATACCACGACCACCGCCCTGATATGCCTGAGAAGACAGATCATGGCGATCTCCGACAACCCAACTGCCTTTTGCCAGAGCAGGCTTGATCACATTCTCCACTAACTGAACTCTGGCAGCGTAAAGCATTAATACTTCTGCTTTATCCGTCAATATCTCTCCTTCAATTCCTTCTTTGATCAATTGACGTAATTTTTCCGCTAAGGGAGTTCCACCCGGTTCACGGGTAAAAACAAGATCAGAAATACCATGCTGTTTCAGTGTATCAGCCACAGTTTGGATTGCCGTAGTTTTTCCTGCGCCTTCAAGCCCTTCAATAACAATAAATTTACTGTTCATTTATCCTGCTTTAATCTCTGACGATAAAGATTTACCGCTTTATTATGTGCTACCAAATTCGTAGTAAATATATGACCGCCATTACCATCTGCAACGAAATATAGATAATCAGTCACGGCCGGATGCGCCGCTGCCTTGATCGATGCAAGACTTGGCATGGCAATAGGCGTCGGTGGCAGCCCCTCGATCATATAAGTATTGTATGGTGTAAATGTGGTCAAGCTGCTACGAAAAATGGTTCCGGTATACTTATCGCCCAACCCATATATGACTGTCGGATCTGTTTGTAATCGCATCTTTAACCGCAGACGATTAACAAATACTGATGCGATTTTAGCGCGTTCAGAATCTACCGCAGTCTCTTTTTCGATAATAGATGCCATAATTAACATCTCATAAGCACTCTTATACGGTAAATTCTCTGCACGATTTTTCCATTCCTGCTCTATTACCATGACCATTTTTTGGTAAGCACGCCTGAGTAATTCTATATCACGTGTACCTGCTGTATAGAGGTAAGTATCAGGGTAAAACCACCCTTCCAGTGATTCACCTGCTTTCATATCCAACAATTTTGTTAGATCTTGTGACGTTTTACCTTCTGTCTCATGCTTCAAGTATGGCGCATTCTGCAATATCTTTGACCAGTCAGAGAGACGACTACCTTCAATAAAGCGGATAGAAAATTGAATTTCTTTACCACTAGAGAATAATTGCAGTATTTCTTTTAACGTCATATTTTTTTGTAGACAAAAAGTACCTGCCTTAAACTTGGCCAATTCTGGTTCTAAACGAAACAACCACGGCAATAATTGGTTATCTTCGATGAGTTTATGCTGAATTAATAGTGTTTCCAGCCCGGAACGTCCTGTGCCGGCAGGTACTGTGAATATAAGATCTTGAGCCAGGTTAACCTTTTGAGCAGAAAAATTTTCTATTTTTTTTACAAAAAAGAAAAATGCTATTGCTGCAACAATAATAATCAATCCAGGTAAAACAAGAATGTTCTTTTTAAGTTTCATTCGATTACCATTTTTATCTGTTCTTCAATGATAGAGACGGAATACGGAATAACCGCTGTTTCATACCCTCGAATTACAACTACAGTCTTAAACACTCAGGTAATAAATATTCATGTAATTCTCTGGTTTGATATTTCCACGCAGGTTGATTTTTATGTGCCAGGATCTGATTGACAGCCATCACAGGCATCAGGGAATTACAAATAATCACCTCATCGGCATGTGCCAATGCTTCAGGATAACGCATGACACACGACAAGTTATAGTCACTGTCTTCCAATACCTGGATAATCTTCTGTCGCATTACTCCTTCTACACCACACTGGCTTAAATCCGGTGTATAAACGTTTTTACCTCTACGCCAAAAAATATTTGCGGTACAACATTCAACCAATAACCCATCGCTATCAAGTACCAACGCTTCATCAATTTTTGCTTGTTCAATAAACCGTTTTATCAAAACCTGCTCCAAACGGTTCAGATGCTTGATGCCTGCCAAATGAGGATTAATCCCCATTGCAACAGGACTGAGGCCCAACGAAACACCTCTTTCACGTAAGGTATGGTATTGTTCTGGATATGAACTTAATGAAAGAATTTGATTTGGCTCACTAATGCTATCAAAGCTGTACCCACGGCCACCATTCCCTCTGGAGAGGATCACTTTCAAAACACCTGATTCACACTCCGCAGCAACTTGTTTAATATGGCTTTCCAATTGCATCCAATCCAGCACAGGCATAAACAGTTTTTCAACGCCTTTTTGTAACCGTTTTATATGCAAAGGCAACAAAGCCGCCTGACCTTGCTCAACTCTTATTGTGGTAAAGCAGCCATCCCCAAATTGTACCGAACGATCATTAGCAGAAAGTTGATCGTATAATTTGCCGTTAATCCAATACATCATCTTATTTTTTGATTCTTAAATAAAAAGGTGTGGAAACCTCAGCTTATAAGGGGCGTTATAATAGTATATGAGTCGTGGCAGTGCAAAAATGTGCATCTGAAAAGCACAGAAATAAAACATAAAAAAACCCCAACATAAGAGTTGAGGCTTTTTCTAGGAAATTGAGTGTTTTACATCTTACGGAAAATCAGTGAACCGTTAGTTCCACCGAAGCCGAAAGAGTTACACAACGCATATTCCATTCTTCCAACGTTGCGCGCCTGACCAGGGACAAAATCCAAACGGCAATTTTCATCCTGATTAACCAGGTTAATGGTTGGAGGAACAATCTGATCACGCAGGGAAAGAATGGTAAAAATAGATTCCACCGCTCCTGCCGCGCCCAGCAAGTGACCTGTCATAGATTTAGTTGAACTCACTAATACTTTAGTGCCTTTACCAAATACAGACTCCACTGCCACAGCTTCAGCAAGATCACCTGCTGGCGTTGAAGTACCATGAGCATTAATGTAGCCCACCTGATCCGGAGAAATATCTGCATCTCTCAAAGCATTTTCCATAGCAAGTGCTGCACCTGCTCCATTTTCCGGTGGAGATGTCATGTGATACGCATCACTACTCATACCGAAGCCAACTACTTCAGCATAAATTTTCGCGCCCCTTTTTTTGGCGTGTTCATATTCTTCAAGAACAATAACACCAGCACCATCACCCAGAACAAATCCATCACGATCTTTATCCCAGGGGCGGCTCGCACCTTGAGGATCATCATTACGGGTCGATAGTGCACGGGCAGCGCCAAACCCTGCAACACCAAATTCTGTACTTGCCTTCTCAGCACCACCCGCCAACATGATATCGGCATCATTATATGCAATGATACGCGCCGCATGGCCGATGTTGTGTACGCCAGAAGTACAAGCAGTTGCAATAGAAATACTAGGACCACGAAGACCATATAGAATGCTCAAATGGCCTGCTACCATATTAATAATGGTTGAAGGTACAAAGAATGGGCTGACCTTACGAGGCCCGGCCGAAAGCAATGTACTGTGGTTTTCTTCAATCAAGCCCAAACCACCAATACCAGAACCAATCGCAGCACCAAAGCGGCCAGCATTGGCTTCTGTTACTTCGATTCCTGCATCCTCAATGGCTTGAATGCCAGCAGCAATACCATACTGAATGAACAAATCCATCTTTCGTGCATCTTTACGCGAAAGATTGAAATCTTCATGATTAAAATTCTTCACCACACCAGCAAACTTAGTTGCATGGTTAGCGGTGTCAAAATGTTCGATAAGGCCGATACCACTCTGTCCGATACAAACAGCGTTCCAAGAAGACTCTACTGTATTGCCGACAGGAGATACCATGCCTAGTCCGGTCACGACTACTCGACGCTTAGACACGGTTATCCTCCAGGGAGGGAAAAAATGTAAGACAAAAAACATAGGCGGTCGGACGACCGCCTAGGTATATGTGCTTATTTACCTGCGTTTTCAACGTAGTCAATAGCAGCCTGAACTGTAGTGATTTTTTCAGCTTCTTCGTCTGGGATCTCAATATCGAACTCTTCTTCCAGAGCCATTACCAGTTCAACTGTGTCAAGAGAATCAGCGCCCAAGTCATCAACAAATGAAGCTGTGTTTACAACTTCTTCCTCTTTAACACCCAGTTGTTCAACGATGATTTTCTTAACGCGTTCGTCGATAGTGCTCATACTATTAAATTTCCTATCAAAACTCGCTTTCGCGATGGTTTTCGTAGTTTATAAAATACAGGAAAAGATGCAACCAAATCCCGGCTGGTCGAACCACCAACTGCTTTTTTTGTACAAAAAATACATCAAAAATAGTGGGTTCGCTCATTTTTAAATCATGTACATGCCACCATTGACATGCAATGTTTCACCCGTAATGTAAGCGGCCTCATCAGAAGCAAGAAACGCTACAGCACTGGCAATTTCCTTTGCATCACCGAGACGATTAGCAGGAACTTGAGATAAAATGCCTGCCCGTTGGTCGTCTGTCAACGCTCTGGTCATATCCGTTTCGATAAAGCCAGGTGCAATAACATTGACGGTAATGCCACGAGAAGCGACTTCACGGGCCAGTGATTTGCTAAAACCAATGACCCCTGCTTTCGCTGCCGCGTAATTCGCCTGCCCCGCATTTCCCATTGTTCCAACAACAGATCCAATGGAAATAATACGCCCATAACGTTTTTTCATCATAGAACGCATTACTGCTTTTGACAGACGAAAAATCGAAGAAAGATTAGTGTTAACAATATTTTGCCACTCATCATCTTTCATACGCATCAACAAGTTATCACGTGTGATGCCCGCATTATTCACTAGAATGTCTATTTCACCAAATTCAGCACGAATATTCGATAGTGCTTGTTCAATGGATGCTGAATCTGTGACATTCAGTACAAAACCTTTGCCTTTATTACCAAGATAGGCACTGATTGCCTCGGCTCCCTTTTCACTGGTCGCAGTGCCAATTACACGTGCGCCACGTTCAGCCAATAATTCTGCAATCGCTCGACCTATGCCACGGCTAGCACCAGTAACTAGTGCAATTTTTCCATCAAAGCCCATGTTTTCCTCAGTCATTTATTCAGAGCAATTGTGAATGATGATACATCATTTACTGCTACAGCACTTAAAGTATCAACAATTCGTTTTGTTAAACCAGTTAATACCTTACCTGGTCCTATTTCTAAAATTTTATCAATACTTTGCGTTGCAATATATTCAACAGATTCTGCCCAGCGTACAGGATGATACAACTGACGAACCAGAGCATTCCGAATTGCATCAGCAGATTCTTCTACTTTAACATCCACATTATTGACAACAGGGAACTGCGGTTGATTAAACACAACAGATTGCAGTGCCGTTGCCAACTGGTCTGCCGCAGATTTCATCAGGGCACAATGTGAAGGAACACTGACTGCCAAAGGCAGAGCTCGCTTAGCCCCAGCCGCTTTACATGCAGCCCCTGCACGCTCTACTGCTTCTTTCTCGCCAGCAATTACGACCTGTCCAGGAGAGTTAAAGTTAACAGGCGAAACAATCTGTCCCTGTGCTGATTCTTGGCATGCTTTTGCAATGGACTCATTATCCAGGCCAATAATGGCATACATAGCACCTTGCCCTTCAGATACTGCCTCCTGCATCAGTTTCCCGCGTAATTCAACCAACTTGATAGCTTGTTGGAATTCAATTACACCAGCACAAACCAGTGCAGAATATTCACCAAGGCTATGACCAGCCATCATAGAAGGAGCTTGACCACCCCGCTCCTGCCATATCCGCCAAATGGCAAAGGAAGCCGCCAGCAATGCAGGCTGTGTTTTCCACGTTTTATTCAGTTCTTCCGCTGGCCCCTGCTGAACTAATTCCCATAAATCGTATCCCAGAACCTCAGAAGCCTCTGCGAAGGTTTGTTCTACAAGCGGAAATTCTGTAGCTAAATCAGCTAGCATGCCAAGGGATTGAGAACCTTGGCCAGGGAATACCATTGCAAAATCAGACATGTTTATCTTCCTGTTAAGTTAAAAACGTACTAGCGCTGAGCCCCAGGTAAAGCCACCGCCAAATGCTTCAAGTAAAACAAGTTGGCCACGTTGAATTCTTCCATCACGTACCGCTTCGTCAAATGCAGTCGGAACAGATGCCGCTGAGGTATTGCCATGACGATCCAGTGTCACGACAACTTTATCCATAGTCATATTCAGTTTTTTAGCTGTCGCAGAAATAATACGTAAGTTCGCCTGATGAGGAACCAGCCAGTCAAGCTGCGAATGATCTAAATCGTTAGCTTTTAAAGTCTCATCAACGATATTCGCTAATTCTCGCACAGCAACCTTAAATACTTCATTGCCAACCATTGTGACGTATGCTGGTGAACCCAATTTTTGGCGATCTTGATGAGGGACTGACAGTAATTCACCATAATGACCATCTGCATGCAGGTGAGTTGACAGAACACCCGGCGCTTCAGAAGCGCCGACAACCATCGCACCTGCGGCATCGCCAAAGAGGATAACTGTACTGCGATCTTCAGGATTTACAATTTTAGAGACAATATCAGATCCAATAACCAGTGCATGTTTAGCGGCACCAGTTTTAATAAATTGATCAACAATACTCAATGCATATGCAAACCCGGCACAAGCAGCCGCAATATCAAAAGCCGGAATACTGTTAATACCTAACAACTTCTGGATCTGACAAGCGCTGCTGGGAAAAGCATGGCTTCCCGTTGTTGTTGCAACAACAATCAAATCGATTTGCGTTTTATTGATACCGGCCATTTCAATGGCTTTTTCAGCTGCCCTGAATCCCATGATAGCAACTGTTTCACCTTCAGCAGCTATACGGCGTTCACGGATACCTGTACGAGTCACGATCCACTCATCAGTTGTATCCACCATTTTTTCTAAATCTGCGTTAGTACGCACCTGAGAAGGCAAATAACTGCCCGTGCCTAAGATCTTTGTATACATTTATGCTTATTCACTCTTGGGTAATACTGCATCTAGTCGGGCTGCGATCCTTTCCGGAACCTGCTTCTCTACCGCCTTAACGGCTTGCTCGATAGCAGCTTTGAATGCGTATTCATTCGCGGCACCATGACTTTTTATGACAATACCACGCAATCCTAATAGTGTTGCGCCGTTATACTGATCAGGGTTTAGATGACCAAAGCGTTTTGCTATTTGTTTGAGCAAAAACTTCCTGAATATTTTCACCAACCATGACGATTTTTTCTTCTGTCCACCTGGTGATTTAACCAGAGACAGAATCACTCTGATTGCGCCTTCCATTGTCTTCAGCGTAACATTACCTGCGAAGCCGTCACACACGAGGACATCTGTTTTCCCCGTTAATAACTCATTACCTTCCACATAACCTATGTAATTAATTAAATTACTATTCCGTAATATCATGGCGGCTTCGCGGATATTATCTAGCCCCTTGGATTCTTCTTCCCCGATATTAAGTAATGCCACACGCGGATTGTTTGCACCTGCAACATCTTCTGCCATCACAGCGCCCATAATGGCAAATTGCACTAACATACGACTATTACAATTAATATTAGCGCCCAAATCTAATACAACTGTTTTCTGTTGTTTCAAATTGGGTATAACTGTCACTAAAGCAGGCCGTTCAATCCCCTCTATCGATTTCAACATCAATTTAGCCAGCCCCATTAACACTCCGGTATTCCCCGCACTGACACATGCTTGCGCTTCACCTAATTTCACTAAATTTAGTGCAATACGCATTGAAGTGCCGTGACTAGAACGAATTGCCTGAGAAGGCCTTACATCATTGGCAACAACATGTTCCGCAGGAATAATTTGCAAACGGCCGAGCAGCTCAGCATTTTTATTTGCAAGCAAAGGAGAAATGGTTTCGGGATCACCGACCAACAGTAGTTTTAATCGCGGATTAGATGCCAGTGCCTGCAATGCAGCAGGCACCGTGATGCGAGGACCAAAATCCCCGCCCATAGCATCTAACGCTAAGGTTAGATTAGCCAAGATATCAACTTGCTAATAATTAGCTGAAATTACTTGTTGATTACCTTGCGGCCACGGTAGTAACCATCAGCAGTCACATGGTGACGCAGGTGAGTTTCACCAGAAGTTTTGTCTACAGAAACTTGTGCTGTAGTCAGTGCGTCATGAGAACGACGCATACCACGTTTAGAACGAGTTGGTTTATTCTGTTGTACGGCCATTGACCTTACTCCTTAAGTACTTTTCTTTAAACTGGCTAATGCGGCAAATGGGTTTGGCTTTTCTGCTTCAGGAGGCAGAACACCAAACACCCTGTCCGCGTCGGACACTTCACAGTGTTCAGAATCATGTACCGGAACTACTGGCAGAGAGAGAATTATTTCATCTTCAATCATAGCCAGTAAATCTATTTCACCAAATTCATTAATGTCAATTGGCTCATACTCTTCCGGTAATGCGTCAGCCTGCTCATCATTGACGACCGGGCTAAAACAATACGTTGTGTGAACATGATGACTGAAATTACTGCCACAGCGCTGACAGGCAAACGTAACATCCACATCTGAATGCCCTTTTACAACTGCCAAACGCTGATTATCAATCTGAAATGATAATGAGCTATCTACATCACTATCCACACTGACCACAGACTCTACGAGACGAGATACTTGTTCAGCAGAATAACTACCTTCGTAGTCTAATCTTTTCTGGGCTGTACGAAGTACATCAATGGTCAGGGGTAATTTTACCTTCTGCATAAGGCGCGCATATTATCTTTGTAATGAGACATAGTCAAAGAAAAAGGCCACACATCTGCACCTTTTCGCCAAATATTCGCTTAATAAGCGGTGTATAGTTTAAAATGCCTGCAAATATTTCTCTACGTATTTTATGGAAAAATGATGCTTCCGATTGTTTTATCGTCAACTTCGATATATCGCCGCTTATTGTTAGAAAAAATAGGTTTACCTTTTACCTGTGCAGCACCACATATTGATGAAAGTTCGCAGGAGAATGAAACTCCTGAGCAATTAGTCATACGCCTTTCACAAGCAAAGGCTACCACATTACAAAAACATTATTCCAGTCACCTTATTATAGGTTCCGATCAGGTATGTGTTTTAAACGGTAAAATTACAGGAAAACCCCATAATTTTGAGAATGCTCTCTCACAACTAAAAAAAGCCAGTGGACAACGCGTCACTTTTTACACTGGCATCACATTATTCAATAGCAAAACAGGAAATACCGATACGCGCTGTGAACCATTTCATGTTCACTTCAGGACACTGACTGAAGCTGAAATCATCAACTATCTAAAAAAAGAACAGCCTTTCAATTGTGCGGGCAGTTTTAAAAGTGAAGGTTTGGGAATTACGTTATTTGAAAAACTTGACGGTAAAGATCCCAATACATTAATTGGGCTGCCATTGATTACACTGACAGAAATGTTTATCCGCCAGGGGATAAACCCTCTGACGGCACAATATTCATAACTAACCTATGACTATTTAATTACATTTGACGCAATTTTTTTAAACATTGCCGTAACCCGATATCCATTGGCGCTTCAAAACGCAAAGTCTCTCCTGTTGATGGATGGGTAAACTTTAATGAACTGGCATGCAGAAATAGCCGATTTATCTCTGTTTCTGCAAGCTGTTCATCAAATTTTTTGTCACCGTAGCGATCATCAAATGCAATTGGATGCCCTGCATATAAGGTATGCACACGGATCTGGTGAGTACGTCCCGTTACAGGGCTGGCTCGCACCAGTGTGGCAAATGCATACCGCTCTTCAACCTTGAAACGCGTCTCAGATGGTTTACCCTCACTGCTAACCTTAACAACCCTCTCGCCGCTTTGTAGAATATTTTTTAATAAAGGTGCCTGCACTACTTTACAATGGGATTGCCATTGGCCGCGCACCAATGCCAAATAATCTTTCTGCATTTGCTTTAAACGTAATTGCTCATGTAGTGAACGTAAAGCTGAACGTTTCTTCGCAATCAGTAAAACCCCGGAGGTATCACGATCAAGGCGATGTACCAGTTCAAGAAAACGCGCTTCAGGCCGTAATGCACGCAATCCTTCAATCACACCAAAGCTTAGCCCGCTTCCACCATGTACGGCTGTTCCTGATGGTTTATTGATAACTAAAATATAATCATCTTCATAAAGAATACATTCTGCCAAAGCCGCTACTTTATCCAGCTTCACAGAAACAGGAACATTCTGTTTTTCTGCCACTCTGACAGGCGGAATTCTGACAATATCATTGGCTGTCAATTTATATTCAGGCTTAACTCTTCCTTTATTGACTCTAACTTCACCTTTGCGCAAGATCCGATAGACCATACTCTTAGGTACACCTTTTAAGCGAGCCAGCAAATAGTTATCAATTCTCTGGCCTGCTTCATCGTCATCAATAGTGACAAACTGTACAATTTGATTATTTGTTTTCATGAACGCAATTTTAATTATCCAGCAAACAGAGTGCTACTCATTTTTTAATTATGTATAAATAATATCCATATCTTCATTCTTTATTATTAAATTGTCTTAGAATAAAGGCTAAAGATTAACAACTTATCACTATTTCATGATAAAAAACTCTTAAAGCGATAAAGTCACCTTGCTATCACCCCAACAGCAATGGAATAATGCTTTCCGGCCACAGTTTACTAAACTATGAATGGCAGATTGAAATTGTTTGTTATCTGTTTGTTTGAACAAAAACGCAGCAATGGCGTAAGACGTAATGTTTAATCAAACAATTTATGGGCTGTGGGTTGCAACTTACTGGACTGGGTAGAACCTGTACTAATTTATTACAGTATCCCCCAATAAAGAGCGCTGCGTTTCTTCCAATGAAAGAAATGAAATTCAGGCTCGCCGACAATTAGGCACCTCTATACAAACGATAGCCGTGAGGCTGGCGGTTTTGTAAAAGACACGAGGTCATCGGTTACCAGTAGTGCTTCTCTTTTTACTCGCAGCTCTATACTAATGTAAAAAATAATGAGTAAGTTAGAATGAAAAGAATGTTAATCAACGCAACCCAACAGGAAGAGTTGCGTGTCGCCCTTGTTGATGGGCAACGTCTATATGATCTGGATATTGAAAGTCCTGGGCACGAGCAAAAAAAGGCAAATATCTACAAAGGTAAAATTACACGGATTGAGCCTAGCCTTGAGGCCGCTTTTGTTGATTATGGTGCAGAACGACATGGCTTCCTACCTATAAAAGAAATTGCTCGTGAATATTTTCCAAGTAATTATCATGCCCACGGCCGCCCCAACATTAAGGACATACTTAAAGAAGGCCAGGAAGTTATCGTTCAGGTCGATAAAGAAGAACGAGGCAATAAAGGTGCAGCCTTAACAACCTTTATCAGTCTGGCTGGCAGCTATCTGGTTCTGATGCCAAATAATCCAAGAGCAGGCGGTATTTCCCGTCGTATCGAAGGTGATGACCGCATCGAATTAAAAGAAGCACTCTCTTCTCTTGAAGTCCCTGAAGGTATGGGGCTTATCGTCCGTACAGCCGGTGTCGGCAAATCCGCAGAATCCTTACAAGGAGATCTGAACTTCCGCCTGAAACACTGGGAAGCGATTAAGAAAGCTGCAAACAATCATCCAGCGCCTTTTTTGATTCACCAAGAAAGTAACGTTATCGTACGAGCTTTCCGTGATTACCTGCGTCCGGATATTGGGGAAATCTTGATCGATAACCCTAAAATCCTCGATTTGGCACGTCAGCATATCACAGCTCTCGGCCGCCCTGATTTTGCCAGCAAAATCAAACTGTATAGTGGTGAAGTCCCCCTATTCAGCCATTACCAGATAGAGTCCCAGATCGAATCCGCTTTCCAACGTGAAGTGAGACTACCCTCCGGTGGTTCAGTCGTCATTGATACCACTGAAGCGTTGACCGCAATTGATATCAACTCATCCCGCGCAACCCGTGGGGGAGATATTGAAGAAACCGCTTTTAATACGAATCTGGAAGCCGCAGATGAGATTGCCCGTCAATTACGCCTGCGAGATCTCGGTGGCCTTATCGTTATCGATTTCATTGATATGACACCAGTACGCCATCAGCGCGAGGTTGAAAATCGCCTGCGTGATGCAGTTCGCCAAGATCGTGCCCGTATTCAAATAGGCCGTATTTCCCGCTTTGGCTTGCTAGAGATGTCACGTCAGCGCTTAAGCCCATCACTGGGTGAATCCAGTCATCATGTCTGCCCACGCTGTAGCGGTACAGGAACCATTCGCGATAATGAATCACTTTCCCTGTCCATTCTTCGTCTGATAGAAGAAGAGGCCCTGAAAGAAAATACTCATCAGGTTCATTCTATTGTTCCTGTTCAGATCGCTTCCTACCTGTTGAATGAGAAACGTAAAGCTGTCAGTGCGATTGAACATCGTCAGGGTGGTGTCGGAGTGGTTATCGTTCCAAACGACCAAATGCAGACCCCACACTTCTCTGTTTTACGTGTTCGTAAAGGTGAGGAAATTTCTGCCCTGAGTTATCAGCTTCCACAACTTCATGAAACGGAAATGGCAAATGTTCAGGAAGATGCACAGCATGAACGCAAACGTCCTGAACAACCTGCTATTTCAACTTTCGATTTGCCTACAGAAACTCCTGTACCTGTAACGGCAAAAATAAAAGAGAAAAAAACAGCAGCGAACAATCAGCAAAAAGCAGACAAACCCGGTTTGTTCAGCCGCCTCTTAAAAGCCCTGAAAAAAACATTCAGTGGCGAGGAAGAGAAACAACCACGGGAAAAGAGCAAAAAATCTTCCGGTAACGATAATCGCCGTTCATCAGATCGCCATAATTCACGCCGCCAAAACCAACGTCGTGAGCGCAGCGAGAACGAAACTCGTAATAATCGTGAGCGTGATGAACAACGTAAAGGACGTAATGTTCAGCCTAAAAATAATGTGCAGGATGATACTGTAATAGATAACGAGGCTCGTGAAACTCAGCAGCAACAGCGCCGTGAACAGCGTGCAGAGCGTCAACGCCGCCGTCAGGAAGAAAAACGCCAGCAACAGTTGGAAATCAAAGCGCAACAAGTAAGCAAAACTGAAGTTCCAGAGGAAGAAATCGAAGAACGTCAACCTGTTATGCCGAGACGCCAACGTCGTCAGCTTGAGCAGAAAATCCGTATTACAGATAGCGTGAAAGAAAAAGCTGTTATTGCTACCTTACCAGCAGTCACATCTGAATCTGCTCCAGTAATCGTAGAAGAAGAGAAAAAAGTTTCTGTACCAGCTGTTATCAATACAGAAATGGAAGTAACGACTCCGCCTTCTGCTTCAGACGAATCCATTGCGCAAAATACAAGTGTGCAAACCTCATCTGTACAAAGTTCTCTGCAAGGTAATGAGCAACAAGATAACATCATGCCACGTCGTTCCCGACGTTCACCACGCCATTTGCGTGTCAGCGGGCAACGTCGTCGTCGTTATCGTGATGAACGTAATCTGACACAATCACCTGTACCTCTTGCAATGGCGGTAGTTTCACCTGAATTGGCATCAGGTAAAGTTTGGGTTCGTTACCCTGTCACACCTGTAGTAACAATTTCTGAAATAGAGATTTCAACTGAAATTTTTGCTATTGAAGAAATAGCATCAGAGCAATCCGTTGATATCACACAAATTCCTGCGATTACAAAAATTGCTGAACCAATCTCAATCTTTGCTGTTACTGAAGCAACAGAGGCAGAGAAAACCACAATCAATTACGAAGATGTTAAAACTGAGTCAGTGATCCATTCTCCTGTGACATCAGTTACAGAGCCTGCCTCTGAACTGACTGCAACGCCAACACAGGAACCTGTAGGATCAGCTATCAGCAATGATATTGCATATCAGGTTGAAACTGTGCATAACACGGTATTACATAAATCTGAGGAAGAAGCACGTCACATGGCAGAACCGATCATCGTGGCAAAAAATCATCACGCTTATTCCCCAATGACTAAAGCTCCGGCACCGGATATGGCGGCGCAACCAGTCATTATTACTGAATGGCAACGCCCTGCTTATCCATTTAAAGGAAAAGGAAGTGCAGGCGGGCATTCTGCAACGAGCGTCGCAACATCAGTAATGTCAAAGCCACAGTCATTCGAATAATCGAATAACATAATCGCCTATAAAATCAAATGGCCCCTTTTTTAGGAGCCATTTCTTATCACCTACGCTACAAAGCCGTCTGTTTCATTTCCTTTGAGCTCCGATTCCAATAAACTCAGATAGTTATTATTTAAAGCGGTGAATTATTATGGATAAAATTTCGTCTACTAGACCTTGGTTGATTTTTGGCGCGGGCAAAGGGATCGGACACTATCTGACCGATATCGCACTGAAACAAAATCGCCCGATTACGGCATTAATCCGTAATGAGCAACAAGCTATTGAACTAAGCTCAATAGGTGTGAATGTGATACAAGGTGATGCCTGTGACAGCCGAAGTATAGAAAAAGCAATTGAACATGCCGGAGAAAATCCCATTGTTTTTTCAACCATCGGAGGAGGTGACTCAGATCACTACGGCAATATTGCTATCATAGATGCTTTGGAAAAGGCTCAAATTTCACGCATGCTCTTGGTTACATCCATAGGATGTGGTGATAGTTGGCACACCTTATCACCACGTGCCAAATCATTATTCGGTCAATCAGTCAGACTCAAATCACTGGCAGAAAGTTATCTGCAAACCAGTACATTAGACTTTACAATTGTTCGTCCCGGTGGTCTGACTAATCAAGCAGGTACAGGGCATTGCCAACGTTATCAGGGGGAAATTCACGGTATAGTGAGTCGTAAGGATGTCGCTTTGCAATTGGCACATATGGCTGAGGATAAAGAGGCTTATTACCAGATTTACGCTTTGGTCGATCCTGAACTAAAACCTCACTGGAGTTGATAAAGTAACCACGCCTTTCGGCGTGGTCAATATCTTATTTCACTCCGCCATCCATTGCCTTAAGCTTTTTGGATAATTCGCGGCGTTCTTTAGACAACTCAGCATTTTTGATAATATATTCGTCAACTCGCTCTTCATAATCGCTACGCATATGGGCGATAATTCCTTGAATATCTTCAACTGACATTCCCGGTTTAATGTAATCACTCAAATTATCCAGTAACAGTACACGTTTTTGGTTGTCTCGGATCTTTTTCTCATTGTCTACGATTTCTCGTTGTAATTTATTTTTGCGACGAAAGATACGCACAAACTCTAATACATTATGGAATGTCGGCTTATTCGCGTTGTCCATTTTTTACACCTTTCTTTAATTAGACCGATAATTTTTATGCTGACTACACAATACAATTTCAGGCAACACATAGACAAGCCAGTTTCGATAATTTATTGACGTAATAGGCCTATGGGTTACCATATCTTTAATCTAGCCACATGACAAACTAACTTACCACGGGTAAGACAACTCAAATTATATGAGCATGACTGATAGACAAGAATAATACATTGAAATCTAATTAATTAAACCAAAAACCAATGGATGCAGAATTGCCTTGAATAACGATAAAACCCCCACTTTCTACTTTCATGACTATGAGACCTTCGGTAAACATCCTGCCTTAGATCGTCCTGCACAGTTTGCGGGAGTTCGTACTGACAGTGATTTTAATATCATTGAAGAGCCGTTAGTGGTGTACTGTGCCCCTGCTGATGATTACCTCCCTGATCCTGAAGCTATCATGATTACGGGAATTACTCCCCAATTAGCACTGAAGAAAGGGGTTAATGAAGCAGAACTTGCACGCCTGATCCATACTGCATTCAGTAAACCCAATACCTGTATTCTCGGATATAACAATATCCGTTTTGACGATGAAGTCAGCCGTAATATTTTTTATCGCAATTTCTACGATCCTTATGCTTATAGTTGGCAAAAAGGTAATTCTCGTTGGGACTTGCTTGATGTGTTACGTGCCTGCTATGCCCTGCGCCCAGAAGGGATCATCTGGCCAGAAAATGATGATGGTCTACCCAGCTTTAAACTGGAACATCTGACAAAAGCCAATGGCGTTGAACATACTCAAGCCCATGACGCCATGTCAGATGTTTACGCCACTATTGCTATGGCGAAGCTGATTAAACAAGCACAACCTAAGCTGTTCGATTATTTTTTCCAGTTAAGAAATAAACAAAAAATCAGCAATCAAATTGATATTCCACAAATGAAACCGCTGGTACATGTATCAGGCATGTTTGGCACTTTACGTAGTAATATTAGCCTGATTGCACCTTTGGCCTGGCATCCAACAAACCGTAATGCCGTTATCATGTGTGATTTGGCAGGTGATATCACACCTTTGCTGGAGCTTAATGCGGATGAATTACGTGAACGCCTGTATACCCGACGAGATGAATTACAATCAGAGCAAGCGCCTGTTCCCATCAAACTGGTGCATATCAATAAATGCCCGATTATTGCGCCTGAAAATACATTGCGCTCCCAAGATGCAGAACGGGTTGGATTAGATCGCAACCAATGTGCACAAAATCTGGCTATCTTACATAGCAATCCACAAATCAGGGAAAAAGTGGTCGAATTGTTTTCTCATCCAGAGGAATTTCCAGAATCCGATAATGTTGATGCTAAGATATATAGTGGCTTTTTCAGTGACGCTGATAAAACTGCGATGGAAATTATTCGTGGAACCATTCCTCAAAATCTGCCTGCGTTGGATTTAACGTTTCAAGATACACGCATTAAAGCACTTCTGTTCCGTTACCGCGCCAGAAACTATTCGGCAACTTTGGATTATGATGAACAGCAGCGTTGGTTGCAGCATCGCCGGGAGATACTGACACAAGAAAATATCACCCAATATTTTGCAACTATTGAACAACTTTTTATTGAACACCAATCTGATGAAGAGAAATGCCGTCAATTAAAGGCATTGATAGATTATGCAGTTCAGCTAGCTGAATAAATTTCAGTCAAGACAGAAAAAGACAGAACTCAGGTTTTGTCTTTTTCAATCTTTGTTCAATTACTCTAGTCATGCTGATGATCAGAACATTTATCAAAACATTGACCTCCGCACTCTCCTCCCCAATTTTTCAACTTAGATGTTTTACCAATCCCTGGATTCAAACTATTAGTCGGATCATTCTTTTGATAAAACTGCTTAAGCTGGGGCTTAGCCTTATACAAATGACCTACGTTATGCTCAGCAGGATATTCTGCTCCTCTCTGATCTAAAATTTCCAGCATCTTATCTTTCAATGCATTAATATTTTTACCTTTTTTGACAATGTAATCCTGATGAAATACATGACATATAAAGTGACCGTAATATAAACGATGTACCAGTGCGTCATTGATTTCTGGCGGCAGATGTTCAAACCACTCACGATCGTTACGCCTGAGGGCAATATCCAACGGCAAAATATCTTCTACTTCGTTGCTATGCACTGCCTGATACCGAATAGCTGCTCCTGCTGCTACAAAGCGATGTAAAAAAGCCTTAGCACCTTCTTCTGGGGTACAGACGAAATATTCACCCTCTGCCTGTTTGAAATAGCTCTCTAACCATTCATTCGCTTCTTTTATACCTTCACCAGACATTTTTAATAACAAATAATGTTCAAAACGATTCCTATACACTTTCAGGCGCGTGGGTAAGTGTGAAGGCAACAAACGGCTTAGTCCCTGCATTACCCGATCTATTAAATGTGCTGGCAAAAAAGGAATTTTGCCGAAAATGGCATCCACTCGCCCTTTTAAGCTGAAGAACTTTGGCATTTTATCTGTGCCAAGTTTATCAATCATAACGAAGGTATCTTTGCCATAAACTTCAGCGATATCAAAAATATCCCTATGCATATACTCACCAGCAACCGGCAAGTGTTGAAAACTCGATAAGATATGTCGGCGTAATTCTGTCAGCACTTCCGGTTGATTAGTACCGATATAGAATACTTGTGCAGAAGGTTCTGCCGGGAAGGTATCTAAACGAACGGCGAAAACAATCAATTTACCTGCGCAGCCTGAGGCTTCAAACAACCTGCGTTCATCAGCATTAAAGCGTGATGGAGTGTCCGCATCAATATCACGAACACGCTGGGTATATTCATGATCAGAAGCTACTCTTTTATTTTGCTGAATATCTTCAATACGGTAACGTTGTTCTTCTAAACAGGTCAGGATTTCTTCTGGCGAGTTCCCCAATTCTATACCTAATTCATTGATAAGCTTGGCTTCGCCTTTTTCATTCACACGTCCATACAAAGCCATTTCTGTATAAGCAGGCCCGCGCTGAACTAAGGAACCACCAGAATTATTACAAACGCCACCAATAACCGATGCACCAATACAGGAAGAGCCAATTACTGAATGCGGTTCACGGCCAAGCGGTTTTAATACTTTTTCCAGATTCCACAATGTGCTACCAGGGAATGCAATGATCTGATTGACAGATTTGAGAACCTGTATCTTATCCATTCTCAGTGTACTGATAATGATAATATCGCGATCATAGTCATTACCATTGGGTGTAGAACCTTCCGTTAACCCCGTATTAGCAGCCTGCATTAAAATAATTTTGCCCGCTTCTATACATGCCTTGAAAACTTTCCATTGCTCCAACAATGAGCCGGGAAAAATAACAGCAAGGGCGTTTCCTTGCCCAGAACGAAAGCCTTTGCAATAGCGTTCTGTTTTTTGAGGTTCAGTGAGAATATGAGAGGAGCCCACAATATGAGTAAGAATTGCAATGATTTGCTGATTTTGAGGAGTATTAACATTATTCATAATGATTTTCTTACCTTAATGTAGAATCAAACGAAAATACCTTTAATGAAATTATTAAGGACAAAGTTTAATCATATTATATGACGTATATTGATTATTTTTTAATTAAAATTAATTTGTTATTGATAAAAAAAACAGCACTCAAAGGTGCTGTTTTGTAAAAATAATATGGCAATGAATTTTATACATATTCACTGAATTGTGGCATAGGTTGCCGGAAGCTGCGAGTCAGGAAGAACATATAAAGCAGACCGATCCCTGCCCAAATCAGGCCCAACTCCATAGAGCTTGCTTCCAGATTTGTCCACAATACCCCTACTGTGGCTGCACCACATAATGGCAACAAAAGGAAGTTGATAGTGTCTTTCAAAGTATTGTTACGACGCTCCCGAACGTAAAATTGCGAAATTACTGCTAAGTTTACGAAAGTAAATGCAACCAATGCCCCGAAGTTGATCAACGCAGTTGCCGCCACCAAATTCAAAAATCCACTTGATAAGGCAACTATCCCAACCAAGATAACGTTGATTGAAGGTGTGCGCCATTTCGGATGAATATAGGCAAATATTTTCTCTGGCAATACACCATCGCGCCCCATAACATAAAGTAAACGAGCCACACCCGCATGTGCTGCCATACCAGAAGCCATTACAGTGACACAAGAGAATACCAGGATAATGGCCTGGAACAGTGCACCAGCAACATACAGTATAATTTCTGGCTGAGATTCATTCGGGTTTTTAAACCGAGAAACATCCGGGAAATAGAGCTGTAAGAAATAGGAGACAGCAATAAAGATAACACCACCGATCAACGCAGTGAGGAAGATCGCTTTCGGGATCACTTTGCCTGCATTAGGTGTTTCTTCAGACAGAGAAGTGATGCCATCAAAACCAAGAAATGAGAAGCAAAGTATCGTTGCCCCGGTAATCATTGGAATCAATTTCGCTTCTTCTGATGTAAATGGTCGGGCACTAAATAGTGTTCCTGCACCCTCACCGCTATGTATGCCGTGTATTAATAAGCCGACAAACACAACCATAACGGCAATCTGAACAACGACAATAAGACCGTTGAGATTAGCAACAACATTAATACCACTCAGGTTGAAAACGGTCATTAACACCGACAGACCAACCACGAAGACCCAAGGATCAATACCAGGAAAAATAGCCTGAAGATAAATTTTTGCCAGCAGGATGTTGATCATCGGCATAAGCAGATAATCTAGCAAAGATGACCAACCTACCATAAACCCAAGATGGGGATTCATTGATTTTTGTACGTAAGTGTAGGCAGAACCTGCTGACGGGAATCTTTTTACCAGTTTCCCGTAACTCAAAGCTGTAAATAAAATTGCAATCAGCGCGATAGCATAAGATGTCGCGACATGCCCATCCGTCAATTTGGAAACAATACCAAAGGTATCAAAGATAGTCATCGGCTGCATATAGGCAAGCCCCATCATGACTACTTGAAATAAAGTCAGTGTTCTTCTCAGTTGAACCCGATTGTTGGTACTTGCCTGAACAGTAGCGAGAGTGGCTGTAGTATTATGCGACATGAGCGAAACCTCCCATAACTTCGATCTGGGTATCACTACAACGACTTAATCGATAGTTACTGGGTAGACTTCGCATCTGTCTATAAACAGAAAAGAAAGAAGAGTTGGAAGATAGCGAACTGACAGAGGGCCGTGCCCCATAATCATCATTGCAGCAGCGAGCGCCAATTGGCACAAGTGCAAAAGCGAATAATTGCTCCATATTTGCGTTCCTCAATACAGCAGCTCTTTTCATTAGTAGCTGCTTATGGTCAGTATCGATCCGGAGAATATCCGGCCTCTTGGTGTTGTAAAAAATAACTCAATGCAAAAAAAATAACTGATGCATAATTACACACCAGTTATTTTTAGTGGACGCATTTTGCACTTCAAGTCCAGAAATAGCAAGGGCTATCACACTAAAAATTCATTATTTTTTACAATACAAAAGAGTACGCAGGAATCTCTTCTTACTGAAGGAGTTCAGAAACTCAATGCCATCATATCCTTTGATTGGCGATTAATAATTTTTTAGCACAGAAGTAAATTATTTGCTATTTAATTATGACAAGCATGATATCAAAAAAATCTGCTCTTAGTCATAATTACGATAAAGAACAGATTTAATATTACATTTAATCGTTAATAATAATGACTTTAATTAATCAAAACCGAAATATTAATTAAAAGTCATAATTAATGCCGATATTGTAACGGCGACCGTCAAGAGTCGCACCGTGGATTTCATCCGTCACACGTTTATCAAAGACGTTATAAACACCACTTAGTACTCTCAAATTTTTCGTTAGACTATAAGTCATACCCAGATCAACAAAGGAATAAGAAGGTGTGCCACTTCTTATTGATGAACGGTACTGGAAATTCTTTGTTTTCCCACGGAAATTAATACGAGCCCATGTTTCCATTTCTGGCAATGTTTGCCAGTTTAGGGTTGCATTAGCCATATGTGTTGGCATCTTATTCAATGGTTGGCCCTTAAACTTACCCGTTTTCTGCTTAGAATAGGAATAAGTATAGTTTGCTGCCAATGATAGATTTTCTATGATATCCCAATTTATGGTCGTCTCTATACCACGAATGTTGGCTTTACCAACGTTCATTCTTCCATTAACAAAATCATAATCACCCTTGCCAATTGACTCACAAGATACAAGTGATTTGTCTTTTTTGCTACAAATGTTAAATTCAGTGATTTTATCTTTAAAGTTTGTATTAAAGATTGTGACACCTACATTAAAGTTTTTTTGGTTGTTCCAGATCACGCTAATTTCTTCATTAACGCTTTTTTCTGGTTTCAGTTTTGGATCACTCTCGATCACGCCATTGCTACGTCCCCCTCCCGTCACTTGCAACCAATTAGGCGCAACATGTCGCAAATTAGGTGAGCGATATCCTGTAGTGACACCACCTTTAATTGTCCATTGCTCATCAGCACGCCAGACTCCATATAAGCGAGGGGTTATATGGGCACCAAAAAGTTGATCTTTATCTAGACGAATACCTCCCGTCAGAGCGAAGTCATTGATGATTTGCCATTCATCCTCAGCAAACAACGCCCAACTCCAGCGAGTTAGCTTATTTGTATTTGTACTTTTTTCAGACGTCGATTTATTTCCATTATCGCGCAGGTCTTCATAACGATATTGCCCTCCTACGCTTACTGTATGATCATCTAAGGTAAATGTGGTTTGATTATTAAAAATAGTATCTGCGAATTTCATCTCACGTTCAGGGTTCTTCGATTCATCCCGCTGAATATAAGATGTCATTGTACCAAAGTTATAAACACCATTATGTGTTATCGAGTAATTATTGCGTGCATAACGGCTGGTATTATCTTCACAAGATCTTATCGTACATACTCGGCTCTTACCAATTGTTGCATCACGATCTTGCTCATAACGCCCGACTTCAAAATCAAAACTATTTTGCTCATCCGGTGTTAAAGAGAAAGTTGCCGCACCATTACGCATTTCTTGTTTTCTATAACCATCAATAAATTTGTCTTCATTACGGTGAGAAAACAGGCCAGTAACCTTTAATCCCAGTAAACCATCAATTAACGGTCCTGCAACATAAGCGCTGGTTTGGTAGCTATTACCTGATTTTGTACGTTCAGTCAGGGTAGTATCTGCATGTAGGCTGCCATTCCACTCTTTATGAACCTTCCGAGTAATAATATTGATAACCCCGCCCATTGCATCGGAGCCATAAAGGGAAGACATTGGCCCACGTACAACTTCAACACGTTCAATTGATGCCAACGGTGGTAGCCATCCCTGTTCAATACCTGACCCATCACTGTTTGGACGAGTGCTGCGGGTGTCAACACGCTTACCATCAATCAGAATCATTGTATATTGTGACGACATACCACGAATACTGATATCACTGCTACCACCACCACCCGTAACTACTACTCCCGGAACATCTTTCAATGCATCCGTCACGTCACGGTAAGCTTTAGTTTCCAACTGTTTACGACTAACCACTGAAATAGAGGCTGGCGCATCTTCAATTTTTTGCTGAAAACCCGCAGCAGTGGTAACAATAATTTTATCTTCGCCATTATTAGCCGCATTAGCAGTCAAAACAGCGCTGGCTGAAACAGATGAAACAGTAACAATAATGCCCAAGACGATTTTTTTCTTTGCAAAAACAACCATTCCCGATTCTCCAAGTTGTAGAATAAAACTATTTAATTTGGATAATCGACATAAACTCAACGTGCAGGGATAAGAATTTATCCCCACCAGTGTTATTTTTTATTTACTCTTCAATTTAAATAAAACAACTTATTCTTTTTATTATTCTAACCAGCCAAATCCATTACGAGGCCATCAATTAATACTTGAGGTATTCCCTGAGAACAACGTTCTATCCGGCCTTTAACACCATATACTTGAGCCAGACTGTCCGGTGTTATTACCTGTTCAGGTGAACCTTCAGAAATTAATTCACCTTTTTTCAACATTAATATATGGTCACCATGACGCAGAGCAATATTAATATCGTGCACAACAATGACTGTAATAATATTACGGCGACGCGTTTCACGTGCGACTAAATCCATAACGTGATACTGGTAATTTAAATCCAGCGCACTTAATGGTTCATCTAATAATAATAGTGTCGGCTTTCTTATCAATGATTGAGCTAAACCAACCAGTTGTTTTTGTCCACCGGATAATTGATCCAAATAACTTAAAGCCAAATGCTCAATTCCAAGTTGACGTAGCAATTCCATGACTTCTTGTTCACACTGATCACTGCTGACATCACCTGATGCCCGTTGAGCAACAATCACAGATTCCAGCACATGCAGATGGACCCCCGCAGGCAATGATTGAGGCAAATAAACTACGTTCTGGGCACGTTGGGAAAAATCCATCTGCATTAAATCCTGCCCATCCAGCAGCAGAGCACCATTGGCTTTATTTAAACCCGCCAGTGAACGCAATAACGTTGATTTTCCGCTACCATTAGGCCCGAGTAATACCGTAATTTTCCCACGCGGTAGTGGGTTTACATCCAAATTTTCAATAACAGGATGCTTTGGGTAACCCGCCGTGAAGCGACTGATTTTCAATCCCTGATTCATACACTCCCCCTATGGCGTAACACGATGCTCAAGAAGAAAGGAACACCAACCAAAGACGTCACAATTCCCACGGGTATGATGACACCTGGGATCAAATTCTTGGACGCAATAGACGCCATTGATAGTACCAGTGCACCAATCAGAGCACTCGCTGGCAAATAGAAGCGGTGATCTTCACCAAACATCAGTTTGGCAATATGGGGAGCAATCAGGCCAATAAACGCAATCGGCCCGACAAACGCCACCGCCAGTGCGGTCAGTATACTAATACGCAATAAAGTTCCCAACCGGAGACGGCGGATATTAATACCAAAACTAATTGCCCGATCTTCCCCTAGACGCAAAGCGGTCAGTTTCCAGGAATTCATCATAGAAACAGGCATAAGCATCAGGAATACCAGCAGCAAAATACCCAGTTTGCCCCATGTTGCCTTTGAAAGACTGCCCATTGTCCAGAAAACCAGCCCCTGCAAGGTATCTTCCGTCGCAATAAACTGCATCATAGAAACCAGCGCATCGAAGGTAAATACCATTGCAATACCAAATAGCACCACGCCAGAAGTGGCAACTTTTGTCCAACGTGTAATACCATCAAGCATCAAAGCAGCCAACAGAGCAAAAATAAAAGCATTTGCAGAGATAAGCCACTGATCAGGTATTCCCGGAATACCAATACCCAATACGATTGCCAATGCCGCACCAAAAGAAGCGGCATTGGAAACGCCCAATGTAAATGGGCTGGCCAACGGATTATTCAGAATGGTCTGCATTTCAGCTCCCGCCAGCCCCAGAGACAAGCCAACCACTACCGCCATCAAGGCATAAGGTAATCGGATATCCCAGACAATTACCCGGGTTCCTGCATCCATACTCTCCGGCGAAATCAGTGTCTGCCAGAGAGCAGATAAAGATAACCCTGATGGCCCCATTGTAAAGTCCAATACTAAAGAGATGCAGATAACCAAAACTATCAACAAAATCCATGCAATACGTCGATGCAGAATGTGACGATAGTGTGCTTTGATATCATACTCACCTTGTTGTTTCACCATTGGCATAGGCTCGGTAGTGACGCTCATTTTTATTACCTGTTACTGCTTATTTCTCACTGACCCAATATGTGCCTGCTGGTTCAATAGCTAAGAATTTAGAATGAAGTTCTTTTAATGTTTGATGTGGATCTAAATCAGCAAATTTTTCAGGATAGAACCACTTAGCAAAAACTTGGGTAACTACAACGTTATAAGGCGAATTATAGTAATGGTGCCAGATAGCATGGGTACGACCTTCTTTCACTGCGGTCAGGTTATTAATGCCTCTGCGTTCAGTGATGGATTTCAAACCAGCGCGGGCAATATCTACGGAAGTTTGAGCGCCCATCTGGATACCTTCGCCCTTCTCACCGGGATCTTGCGCACCACTGGCGATGTAAATATAAGGATCAACAGCAATCACTTTTTCCAGATTCATTGTACCCAGCGGAGTTGGCAGAACATCTTTAGCGATATTTTTACCGCCAGCCAGATCAATAAAGTTCCCCATGTTGCCATTGCCTGCCGTACCACAGCAATCTTCGATAGAACCTGCTTTCAGATCAATAAATACAGAAGGTTTTTGCTCTGCTGGTATACGGTCAGTAATATCAGTTACCAGTTTCTGATTTTTTTCATAAAAATCAGCGTAAGCATTCGCTTGTTCCTCGCGGTGCAGCACCTTACCTAACATACGAATACTCGGTAGTGTGTTTTTCAGTGGATTGTTGCGAAAATCAACAAAAACAACAGGAGTACCTGCTTTTTCTAATTGTTTAACCAATTCACTGTTTTTGCCTAGGCCATGACCAGACAAACCGAAGATAGCCACATCAGGATTCAACGTCAGCACTTTTTCAGAACTGACACTATCAGCACTGGTGTTACCTATCAGAGGAATATTGTCAATTTCAGGGAATTTGGCTTTATAGATAGAGTAAGTTTGTGGGTCAAGTTTACGGAAATCCCCCTGCCAACCCGCGATACGAGCCAGAGGTTTATCTCCTTCTAATAATGCGATTGCGTGGAATAAACGACCTTCACCCAACAAGATACGATTGACTTTTTCAGGCACTTCTACAGTACGTCCAGCAACATCCGTGACTGTTTCAGCCCAAGATGCAAAACTTGTCATCATCGCAGAGCTTGCCAATAGACTGATACTCACGCCTTTCACGATTGTTTGAAATCCAAACTTCACTTTAGTTAGCCTCTTCATGCAATAATTTTGCTGTTAACAATAAAGCAAATAAGAATAATTATCAATTCAATTGAATCGATATAACCGAAATTTAATTGTTATAATTTTGCTTTAATTCTATAAAAAATAAAAACTGCAAATTCCATCACAGAACAGGCAGTTTTTTATAAAATACAAATAATAATATATTAATAAAAAAGCATCATTCTATCGATTTTCCATTAACAATTTATTCATAATTTGTATTCTTTAATGATGGAAATTCCATCTCGCTGTATTTGACAAAACGCGTTTTCTTTTTCAGCTTGTAACTAAACCAAATAATTAAGAATAATGGCATACCGATATAAGTCGCCGTAACACCATACCAGTCTATAGTATCTTGCAGGAATGCCTGATAGTTCTGGCCCAATGTGATCAACAGACACAGGATAAATGCAAAAATCGGCCCGATAGGGAAAAAGCCGGAGCGATATGGCAGTTCATTGAGATCTCGCCCTTGAGCAATATAACCCTTACGGAAACGATAGTGACTAATCGCAATACCAAGCCATGCAATAAAACCTGTCATACCCGAGGTATTCAACAACCACAAATATACCGTCTGGTTGCCAAACATTGAGCTGAGAAAACATAATCCCGCCACCACGGTTGTAGCATAAAGCGCGTTACGTGGAACACCGCCTTTTGACAGATGACCAAAAACCTTAGGTGCCTTACCTTCTCGTGCTAATGTGAACAACATGCGGGTAGAAGCGTACATTCCCGAGTTTCCCGCAGATAGTACAGCGGTTAAGATTACTGCGTTCATCACGGCTGCTGCTGATAATAACCCCGCATTTTCAAATACCAATGTGAATGGGCTGACACTAATGTCCTTCACACCATTACGTAACAAACTCGGATCTGTATAAGGAATAATTAAGCTGATAATTAAAATGGCAAACACATAAAATAATAAGATACGCCAGAATACTTTACGTACAGCACGGGGAATGTTTTTCGCGGGATCTTTTGATTCCCCTGCTGTGATACCAATAAGTTCAGTCCCCTGAAACGAGAAACCAACAATCATTGCCACCCCAATCATGGCCGCAAATCCACCAGCAAACGGTGCATCACCAATAGCCCAGTTATGCCAGCCAGCTCCTTCGGCGCCTTTCATGATACCGACAATCATCAGAATGCCGACAACAATGAAAACAATAACTGTAGAAACTTTGATTAGGGAGAACCAATATTCCGATTCTCCGAACCCTTTAACTGAAATAAAGTTCAACAGGAAAATCAAGCTAAGGAATAAAGCACTCCATATCCAGCCCGGTGCATCCGGGAACCAATATCCCATCACCAATTGAGCGGCAACAAGGTCAACTGCTATCGTAACAGCCCAGTTGTACCAATAGTTCCACCCTAATGCGAAACCAAAGCCTTCATCAACATAATTGGAACCATAGGTAGAAAACGACCCTGATACCGGCATGTAAGCAGCCAATTCGCCCAAGCTGGTCATCAGAAAATAGACCATCAGGCCGATCAGTGCATATGAAAGCAAGGCTCCACCTGGGCCAGCTTTCGAAATGGTCGCTCCAGAAGCAACAAACAATCCTGTGCCAATTGATCCACCAATGGCAATCATCGCCATATGTCGTGCTTTTAATTCACGGCGCAAGGTTTTTGGAGCCTGATCCCGTGGCGTGCTTTGTTCTTGAGACATTCTATTCCTATATCATCGAGAATAATTTTTAGTGCAGGATTGTAACAAATCTTCGTCTCCAGAATAGCGGCGATTGGCGGTTATAAGATACCTTCATGATCAGCCGCCAATTATAAGCTACACGATTATATGTCATTCCATATGGCATTAAATTGATGCTAATGACAGTAGCTCAATAATTTTTGTAATGCATTAGACATGTGTTTCTGTCGGTGATAAATCAGATAAAGCGTACGATAAAGTTGTAGCCCCGGTATCATTAATTCAATCAATGTGCCATTCTGTACCTGTTCCCGAATAACCCGACGCGACAAACAGCTAATTCCCATTCCATACTGAACGGCATGTTTGATGGCTTCCGAATTGCCTAATTCCATTGCAATATTGAACCGAGGCATCTGTGAGAACAAAAGATGGTCGAGAACTTCCCTTGTTCCTGAACCTTTCTCTCTTAATATCCAGGGGGCCTTAATCAGATCTTCCACCGTCAAATTAGCGTTCGCCAGTGGGCTTCCTGGTGAAGCGAAAATAATCAGTTCATCTTTCATCCACGGTTGACTAATTAATTCAGGATTGTGACACAATCCTTCAATCAAGCCCAAATCGACCCGGAATTCCACAACCGACTTTATAACATCTTCAGTGTTGCTGATATTCAACTCCAATGGTGTATCAGGATAATCCCGACGGTATTTCGCCAGCATTTCAGGCAACATATAGTTACCAATCGTGCTACTGGCTGCCAGTCGCAGTGCTCCCAAATCCAATTTGAAAAGCTGCTCCACCTCACCAGCCTGTTCAAGCAGTGCCAATGCTTTAGGGTAGAGCAAACGACCATGTTCATTAGTAACCAGTCGTTTTCCTACTCTGTCAAAAAGCTGTACACCCAACTGCCCTTCAAGATCTGTTAATGAAGCACTTACCGCAGATTGTGATAACGCTAATTGTTGAGAAGCCTGTGTCGTTGAACCACTTTTCAGAACTTCTGCAAAAATCTCCAGCTGTCTCAGAGTGATACGCATATGGCCTCGCGGGAAGCAAAAAATAAAATGATAAGATAATCTTGATTTTAGACACTATTACGCAACTTAACAAAAGTCGCCTTTAATTAATCCAATTTACTGGTTAAATATATAAAAATAATAAATTTTAATAATTAAATTATTTGCTATATGCTTAGTTCTAAAATACATAAGTAATACGAGTGGCAATAATGTCTGAAAGTAAAATTGATGCAACTGGCACAGCTCTCCGTCACCTTGCACTACATTTCATTCCCGGATTTGTATTAACTGTAATACTGACAACAATTGCCGCTTATCTGAGCCAGATCCCATGGTTTACCAATCTGGGACTCAGTGTTTTGACCATCGCAATTCTACTGGGGATTATTGTCGGAAATACGCTATATCCTTCATTAAAATCAACTTGTGGCAAAGGGATCCATTTCGCCAAACACTATCTGTTGAGAGCAGGTATTATTCTTTATGGCTTTCGATTAACATTCCAGCAAATCACCGATGTTGGAGTAACAGGCATATTGATTGATGTTATTATGCTATCCTCCACTTTTTTTATTGCGTTATGGCTTGGGCACGTTTTTTTCAGAATGGATAGTCAGACAGTCATGCTGATTGGCGCAGGAAGCAGCATTTGTGGTGCCGCTGCGGTTATGGCTACTGAAACTGTCGTCAAGGCCTCTTCCGACAACGTCGCCGTTGCCATTTCTACAGTTGTGATATTCGGCACACTTGCCATCTTTATTTATCCCTGGTTTTATCAAATTAACATCCAACATCAGTGGTTCTCTTTTTCTCAAACAGAATTTGGCATGTTTTCCGGCTCTACCATTCATGAAATTGCCCAAGTCGTTGCTGTTGGTCATACACAAGGAAATGATGCTGAAAATACGGCCGTTATCAGCAAAATGATCCGCGTCATGATGCTGGCTCCCTTTTTGTTACTACTTTCTGGTTATATTAGTCGTACAGAGGCTAAAAACTGTGCCAACGATCATGGAAAAGCGTCAATTACCATCCCATGGTTTGCGGTATTTTTTATCGTTACAGCAGGTTTCAACTCTCTTCAGTTATTACCTGCGTCCATTGTCAGCTATATCATTATTGTTGATACTATCATGCTAACAATGGCTATGGTTGCTTTAGGATTAACAACCCATGTCAGTGCAATTCGTCAAGCTGGCACTAAACCTATTTTGTTAGCCTTTCTTTTGTTTATCTGGTTGATGGTTGGAGGACTAATCATCAATAAAAGCATTCATCATTTATTTGGTTAACATTATTTGCCCAAACGTTCGGCTTTACATTTCAGGTGCTGCGTTACTGTTTGGGCTCATGCCTTACAGAATTTCATTAACAACAAGAACAATGCATAATTAATGAAACAAAACAGGAGAAAAATATGAAATTTGTTGGAGCCCATGTGAGCGCTGCTGGTGGTGTTGATCAAGCTGTAATTCGAGCTCATGAATTAAAAGCAACCGCTTTTGCACTGTTCACAAAAAATCAACGCCAATGGAATGCCCCTCCTTTATCAACAGAAGTGATTGATAAATTTAAAGCTAATTGTGAGCACTACGGCTACGGCAGCCGACAAATTCTTCCTCATGACAGTTATCTAATTAATCTGGGACACCCTGAAGCAGAAGGGCTGGAAAAATCCCGCGCTGCATTTCTTGATGAAATGAAGCGTTGTGAACTGTTAGGTATTGATTTACTTAATTTTCACCCCGGCAGTCATCTTAATAAAATTGATATTGATAAGTGCCTTGCCCGCATTGCGGAATCTATCAATATTGTGTTAGACAAAACACAAGGTGTGACGGCTGTGATTGAAAATACTGCCGGGCAAGGAACCAATCTTGGTTTTAAATTTGAGCAGTTAGCTGCCATTATTGAGGGTGTCGAAGATAAAAGCCGGGTCGGTGTTTGCATTGATACCTGCCACGCTTTTGCAGCAGGTTATGATTTGCGTACAGAGAAAGATTGTAATTCCATATTTAAAGCATTCGATGAAATTGTGGGATTCAAATATCTGCGAGCTATGCACCTTAATGATGCCAAAAGCGAATTCTCCAGCCGTGTTGACCGCCATCACAGCCTTGGTGAAGGTAACATTGGTAAAACACCTTTCAGCTATATTATGAAAGATAACCGTTTCAATGACATTCCGATGGTACTTGAAACGATCAATCCAGATATTTGGGATCAAGAAATTGCCTGGTTAAAATCACAGCAAATTTGATTACCTGACAGAAGTCAGCTGGATCCTTGACATCATTGATGCCAATTCAGTTCGGCTTCTGATCCCTACATTCGGCTGGCTAACCGTCAGTGCAGAGACAGCGGTCGCCAAACGCAATGTATGTTCACTGGATTCACGCATCAATAAACCATAAACCAACCCACCAACCATAGAATCTCCCGCACCAACCGTACTGATCACTTCACAATATGGTGGTTTTGCCAGCCATGCACCAGAAGCATTAACCCATAATGCTCCCTGCTCTCCTAATGAAATAACAACATGCGCAATCCCTTTATGACGCAATGCATGAGCCGCATCAATTATGCTATCTAAATCAGGCAGAGGTTTACCCGCCCAAATTTCTAATTCATGACGATTGGGTTTTACCAACCAGGGAGTTGCCTTAAGCCCAGCCACAAATGCTTCCCGGCTGCTGTCAAAGATAATACAAGGGCAACATTGCTGTAATCGTTTCATCCAGTCCGTAAAAGACTCTGGAGAAACACCTTCCGGCAAGCTGCCACTAACCACAACCATATCAAACTGCCCCAGCCATGAAAGAGAATCATCAATGAATTGATTCCACTCCTCTTCTGTTACATGGAAACCAGAAAAATTAAAATCCGTTACATCACCATATTTTTCTGTCAGTTTCACATTGATACGTGTTCTGCCAGAAACTAAGTGGAAACGGTTGTTCATTTGGTTTTCATTGAAAAAATGTTGAAAACCTTCCTGATTTTCTTTTCCCAGAAAACCGCTGACTGTGACATCAATACCTAAATCGCGCAGTACCTTCGCAACGTTATTCCCTTTACCGGCAGCATGCAGCCCTGCTGTCTTGACGCGATTAACGGTTCCCTTAACAATATCTGGACACAGGCCAACTAAATCATAAGCTGGATTTAAAGTTATTGTGGCAACTCGACGGCTCATCTTGCCTAGTTTCTCCTGAATAAATAATCATAAGTCATATTAAAATTCCTCTATTATTTATAACATCAAAATTGAATCGTTTCAGTTAAAATTGCTATTAGATGGATCATTGTGTTATCTCGATCCAAGAGTAAAAATACGCCCGACAGAAAATTTTTTGGCAAATGACGAAGAAAACCACCACAACTAATTTGAAATTTCTCTTCCACAACGTGGATAGTTCACAAACAAAGGAATAACGCATGTCAGTTGTTGTAGGAGTTGGTGTCATCATCATTAATAATAAAGGGGAAGTTTTACTGGGAAAACGGATAGGAAAACACGCCCCATTCTGGTCAATATTCGGTGGCCATGTTGATCCTGGTGAAACTTTTGAAGAGTGTGCTATTCGGGAAATTCAAGAAGAAATCGGGCTAACAATTCAAAATCCTCAGGTTTATGGGATTTGCAATAATATCCAGACCTATCATGATGAAGGAAAACATACGGTTTCTGTCTGTTTACTGGCTCATCATTCCGGTGGAGAGCCTCATTTAATAGAGCCGGAAAAATGTGACCAATTAATTTGGTGCGACCCCAATAATCTTCCTGAACCCCATTTCGAAGCCAGTCGTACCGCCATTAAACTGTGGCAAGCGAAAAAATTCTATTTATCTGTTTAATAAATTGATTCTCTATCAATGTATACAGAATAAGACAACAGCTACTTGTACAGTCTCATAATTAACTGTTTACACACATCATTCATTAATGTATCGTCGAGCTAGTACAAGGTAACACTGATTCATCAGGAGTCTATATGACCATTGAGGTAACGCAAAATTTAAAACGCCCCTCCATATTAGGTGGAGCTATGATCATTGCTGGCACTGCCGTCGGTGCAGGTATGTTCTCCATTCCCATTGTCACCTCTGGCGTATGGTTTGCAGGATCGATAATTTTGCTGGTATACACCTGGGTTTGTATCTATTTCTCCAGTCTGATGATTTTGGAAGCCAACATGAATTACCCCAGTGGAGCCAGCTTCCACACCATTACAAAAGATTTACTGGGGAAAGGCTGGAATATACTCACTGGGTTATCTATTACCTTTGTTTTATATATTCTGACTTACGCCTATATTTCAGCCGGTGGCTCAATTATTCTGCGTAACATGAAAGACATCATTCCCTTGTCACAAACAGGGACAGGTCTTATTTTCTCATTTATTGTTGCCTTTATTGTTTGGTTATCAACCAAAGCAGTCGATCGCTTAAGCACTATTTTGATTGGTGGCATGATAATCACATTTATCATGTCAGTGGGAAGTATGTTTACGGAAGTTAAATCTGCTATTTTGTTTGATCATGCGAATACTGAAACCAGTTACTTACCTTATGCTTTAATGGCTCTGCCATATTTGCTGACGTCATTTGGTTATCAT
Source organism: Xenorhabdus budapestensis (assembly GCF_002632465.1). Lineage (GTDB taxonomy): Bacteria > Pseudomonadota > Gammaproteobacteria > Enterobacterales > Enterobacteriaceae > Xenorhabdus > Xenorhabdus budapestensis. Next base: position 215,566 of record NZ_NIBS01000002.1, read on the forward strand.
GGCAACGTTCCAGGATTAGTGAAATACTATAATAAAGATGTCAAAGCCATCGCACGCAGTTTGTTCTATGGCTCTTTGATTGCACTGACTATCTACATTTTGTGGCAGTATGCCATTCAGGGAAATATTCCCCGTGTAGCATTCAAACAGATTATTGCTGATGGCGGTAACGTAAGTGACTTACTGAACCAAATGGATAGTACATCCGACAATGCAACAATAAATCAACTATTGAATGCCTTTTCATATATGGCATTATCCAGCTCATTTTTAGGTGTATCTCTCGGTTTATTTGATTATCTGGCTGACTTTTTCGGATTCAATGACAGTAATACAGGCCGTTTAAAAACTGCTTTAGTAACATTTATTCCACCTACTGTACTGGCATTACTCTATCCAAATGGTTTCCTGTATGCGATTGGTTTTGCAGGGTTGGCAGCAACTATTTGGGCTGTTATCGTACCAGCACTTATGGCCCGGGCCAGCCGCCAGCGTTATCCACAAGCCAGCTATCGTACCCCCGGTGGTAACTTCCTGATAGCATTTATTATCCTGTTTGGTTTAATAAATGCGGTAGTTCATATTCTCTCTTTATTTGATCTGTTACCTGCCTACCGCTAACTTTTAGTTTCCCTCTGCCCTGGTATTTTAACCGGGGTTTTCATTCATCTCTTGCCTAATCCACTGACTGCGAGTAATTTTGTCGCCACCTTAACATTCATTCCACTATTATCCTGTTTTTACGGACGGTATTTATGGCTAAAGCCAATGAAATTAAACGCGGAGCCGCAATCAGCCACAACGGAAAGTTATTATTAGTCAAAGAAATCGATATTCAATCACCCAGCGCACGTGGTGCCAGCACACTGTATAAGATGCGTTTTACTGATATTCGCACTGGTCAGAAAGTGGAAGAACGTTTCAAAGGTGATGATATTCTTGAAACAATTACATTAATCCGCCGCAGTGTCAGCTTCTCATATATTGATGGTGACGAATATATCTTCATGGATGACGAGGACTTCACCCCTTATCACTTTAAGAAAGAGCAAATTGAAGAAGAACTTTTGTTCATCCCAGATGAAGGTCTGCCGGGAATGCAAGTTATGACGATGGATGGCCAATTACTGGCTCTGGAATTACCACAAACTGTCGATATGATTATTGAAGAAACCGCACCGGGCATTAAAGGTGCATCAGCAAGTGCCCGTACAAAACCGGCCAGAATGAGTACAGGGCTCACGATCCAAGTTCCTGAATATCTCAGTTCAGGAGAAAAAATTCGTATTCATATTGCAGAACGCCGCTATATGGGACGTTGCGATTAATTCTGTAGTTTCTATACCCTCTATATATAAGTTGCTCTTTTCTTATTCGATAAAAGAGCAACTTCTTACCAATTTAAATTAAAAGTAATCCACATGAATGATCGCCAAACGTTTTTTATTATCTGCCCACTTCACTCTGGAAACACCTATATTTCCGGGAAGTATGACATCTCCTGTTTTTTTTGTTTTGTACATTGAAACAATTTGCTTTATGGTGATGTTTTTTCCTAATCGATAGCAGGAAATATTAGCCTGAGTGTTTGATACAACAACTTGACATCCCGGATCAACAATAGAGCCTGAAAATTGTATCTGCCCACTTGTAGATTGTGCATATCCATAAGAAATCCATGAAAACAACAAACAGCTAATTAATAGTTTAAAATAATCTTGCATGGTCACCTCACTTTCGTTTTTCCATTAACCAAAACTCAGTTACCTTTTACTCCTTCAAACTCCATAATAAATATTTCATGTAAAAAGAATACGACATTAATACCTTTTATTGATTTATATCAAAGGTGAATTTACAGCCAAAAATTGATGCTAATTTTATTAATTAATCTAAAATTCTGTTATAAAAAACCATTATTTGAGTTAAATCATAAATAAAGTTTAAAATTAATCATTATAATCTTTAAATTAGATATGCAAGAAAATGTTCGCTGACAAGAGGGATCAGCAATAGCATTATAAGATTGAAGAATGCCAGATTTAAAATCCAGAGGGTAATGGGCCATCGCAGGATAAAATAAAAATATAAACAGAAAAACGATCATATTTCGTAACATAAGCAGTTAACCTCCACGACAGGTATCATTACCTTTTTTCGGTTTTAACCCCATGCCAATCTCAAAACCAGATAATGGTTTAACGACCAGCTATCTATATAACGATATAACGGAAAATGAAACAATTTCTTTATATATTTTATTTATCACAACCACAATTCGACATAATATACTATCAAATTAGGATATGAAAAAATCAACCTTTATCTATTTAATAATAGTCAGTGCCCAATAATTGTACCAAATATATATTATCAGTACTGCATTAATGATTTAGCTATTTTTACGATAGCTCATAATTATTTATATGATAATAACATTGATGATAACTAATAAATAATATGAATGCATATAGCCATAAAAATAGCTGTAAAGAGCAACAAAGTTACAACTTGAAAGATGATGAATAGATACTTCTGCTGATTACATACTCTACCGTTGGGCGATTACCCTTTTCTGTAAATTTTGCTATAGTGCATCATCAACCAATTTGACTACAAAAATCCATTTTCGCGTTAAGATAGGTAACCCATGACCCGTAGCCATCCACTCGCTATACTTATACTCAATTTGCTCGGTATCGCCTTGTTTCTCTCATGGTATTTACCTGAGAATCACGGCTTTTGGTTTCACATTGATTCTGCAATTTTTCATTATTTTAATGAAAAATTACTGCCAAATTCAAAATTTGCATTATTTGTTGCTATCGTCAATGTAAGGGCATTTGATGTTATATCGCTCTTATGTATGGGATTGCTTTACTACAGCGCATTTCGCAAACAAGACTATGTAGGAAAACGCCGTCTTTTTATGCTTGGTCTGGTCATGTTAATAACAGCAGTAATCATAAATCAGATCGGCCATCAGATCCCCGTCAGCCGTCCAAGCCCGACATTAACATTTGAAAACGTCAACCGCGTAAATGAAATGACAAGTTTGCATACCAAAGATGCTTCCGGCGATAGTTTTCCGGGGGATCATGGTTTGATGCTACTCATTTTTAGTTGCTTTATTCTTCGCTATATTTCTCGCGGAGCGTTCTTCATTGCTTTACTGATTATGATCATTTTTGCCCTCCCCCGTATCATGGCAGGTGCTCATTGGTTTACAGACATTGCTGTCGGTTCATTATCACTCACATTAATTGGAATGAGCTGGGTGTTATTGACCCCACTCAGTGACATTATGGTTGCATGGCTAGATAAAAAATTACCTCATATCGGCCGTACTCATTAAAATAATATTAGTGGGGAGATGTGATCTATCTCCCTATTACCACACAACTTTTCTCGAATAGGAGTAAAATCACCAAGATCATTCTAACCTCTTAGTTTATAATCTAATTTTTTGTAAATAACTCTTTTTATCTCTCGCTTTTTTCTCATAACTTCTGTACTCTTCCGCGAGTCCTTTTATTAAAATAATCGCTTTGTAAAGATATTAATAAAATGTGTGACTTCACACACTTTAGGGACAGAAAGTTTGTCAATTCGCCATATTCTACTAGTCTTTAAGACGTTTAATGTTTTAATGATGGCGATAAGTCACATTAAGGACTGCAAGGGAAAATCAATATAATGGTCAAATCTCAACCAATAGTGAGATATATATTGCGGTTAATCCCCGCAATTATCGCGGCAGTGGCATTGACCGCATGTAGTTCTCCAGACTCCCAAATACGTGGCAAAAAAACTGAAACTCATGCAGTAAATAGCCAGAACGGCCAAAAGCATTTCCTACTGCAAACATCTCAGGATGAATTTGAAACTTTGGTTAAAAATTTGGATATTAAATCCAAGCTCCTGAACCAATATGCGGATTGGAAAGGCGTTGCCTATCGCCTTGGAGGAAGTACAAAACGTGGCATTGATTGTTCAGCTTTTGTCCAGCGCACCTTTCATGATCAATTTAGTATGGAATTACCACGCTCTACCTCGGAGCAACAGAAAATAGGCCAAACAGTCAGCCGTTCAAAATTAAAAGCGGGTGATTTGGTTCTCTTCAAAACAGGTGTTTATAGGCGTCACGTTGGCATTTATATCGGGAATAACCAATTTGTACATGCATCAACCAGCAGTGGAGTCATTGTTTCGAGATTAAATGACACCTACTGGAGCAAGCGTTATTACGGTGCCAGACGTATTTTATCAGACAGCATTAACGCCTCGATATAATCTTTAACCTGACTTCCTTTTCCTGCTTTTCCCTTGCAGATATAAAAACGCTTCCATTAGGAAGCATTTTTTATCCGGTTATTATTTATTAAAGCGGGTAAAATGCGGTGATATTTTCCGCAATTGCAGCACCTAATGTCTTGAGCCGACATATCACAGCACTTTCATCCTCTCGAGCAAAAAACAAACATGGCTCACCTTCCCACTCAATCACCGCACTTACTATCTGCATATCAGAAATAGACTGATTTATATCATGCAAAATATTCCATGCATGTTCGCCTTCATGGCTTAACAATTTCAGCCCCATCAGGCTATTCCCTGTATCTGTCTCTGTATCTTCCTCTGGCAAGATTTCAACTCTTGTACCAACAAAGCCAGATGACCACCGATAACTTTGCGGCAGTCTGTGTACTACCGAAAGTTGGATATTATTCACGTATTATTCCTATCAGAAACAACATTAATACATCTAACCACCAACTGTAGGCTATCGATTCGTCAAAACCGAATAACCACCCAACAAAAAAGTAAATAAAAAGTTAAAATAAAAATTACAATATCACACTCTTTTCATCTTCTATTTGGAAAAAAATGGGATCAAACTCGCACTTTATATATATTTATACTGTTTTAGTAAAAAATTCAACTTATTTTTATGCAAAACAGCAACTTTATATTCAAATTTTATTTACAAATTTATGTTTTCATGAATTGTGCTACATGATAGCGTTCTCATAATATCCTTGTTTTACAAAAAGTTAATCATCAACACAGTATTAACCATCTGAGTTAATATATTTAACATTTTGAAATTAACAAAAAACCAACACAGAAGATTCAGCTGATATCATCAAATTAACAATCATTAATATTTTCCTACTGATCGTTCGATATTTCCTGTTTATCTAATAAACAAACTGTTCTTAATTTATATAAATATTCTTCTGAGTTTTTACGAATGGAAACTATGTTTCCTGAGAAAAGGAAACTGAGGCGTTGATAAACTTAAAATCGCTATAAACTCCAGCAACGATATAGACATGAGAAAGAAAAGTAAGAAGCCACTTGAAAGTACAGGTGGCTTCTTTGATTATTTTATGTTTTGGCCTTGCGTGCATAGACAATCAATATCATCGCTAATATTACGCACAAGGCCATCGAACCAACCATTGGCCAAGCACTTTTTTCAGGAGCAGAAGATAAAATTGCCCCAACCAAGGCAGCAATACTGAAACGTATGGTTCCAGATAATGAAGCTACTGTTCCAGCCATATGAGGGTAATCATCCAACACAACGGCCATAGCGTTGGAGGTAATCAAAGAAATGCTGCTGATATAAATTGCAACACCCAACACTAAAGAAATAAAACCTAAATCAAGCATGGTGCTGAATAACAACCATAATCCCATGACGAATTGAACAAATATGCCAAAATTCAACATATTCAATGCGCCATATTTGCGAACAAACTGACTATTGATGGTTGTCATAATGAACATAAAGATAATGTTCAATCCGAAGTAATAACCGAAATGCTGTGCAGGAACACCATTCAATTGAATATAAACAAATGCCCCGGCATTCAGAAAAGAAAACATTCCAGCAAAAGAAAAACCGCTTGCCAAAATATAACACAGCACTTGGCGCTGCCTGAACAGCATAACAAACTGCCCTAAAGTGACTTTTGGATTGAAGCGCAACCTTTTCTCTTTAGGTAGTGTTTCCCTGATAAAAACAGCAAATAAAAATGCAGCTATTACAGCAGCAATCGTGATAGACCAAAAAATAGCATGCCAGTTGAACCATACCATCACCATCCCACCTAACATGGGAGCTAATAGCGGAGCTATGATCATTACCAGTGTCACAAACGACATACTGCGTGAAAACTCATCTTTTGTGAACATATCACGCATCAAAGCATTAATCACAACACTGGCCGACGCAGCAGCAAAACCATGCAAAAACCGCATAGAAATAAAGGTGCCTATATTTTGTGCCAAAGCACATGCAGCAGATGATATTGCAAAAACAATCACACCACCTAGAATAACGGGCTTACGTCCCAGGCTATCAGACATTGGCCCATAAACTATTTGACCAATGGCAAACCCCAGCATGTAACTGTTCAATGTCATTTGAACTTTGCCATCGCTGACACCGAAATCAATGGCTATTGTTGGCATGCTTGGCAAATACATATCAATTGCCAATGGCATTAACATAGAGAGCAGCCCAAGAATAAGGACTAACCCCAAATAGGATAATCGTTGTTGTTGCACGCTTTTTTCCCAAAACAACTATGAAACTATGAATAGATAAAAAATTAAGCTACTGGCATTTGTATGCTCTTAATTTCGTTTTTCGTCAACGCTCGATATTCCCCTGGCTCTAATTTGGGATCCAAATAAATTTCGCCAATACGTTCACGATGAAGCTCAATAACATGATTCCCCACGGCAGCAAACATCCGTTTTACCTGGTGATATCGTCCTTCGCTAATAGTCAGACGAACGAGCTGATGTTCGATGATCTCTAATTTTGCCGGCTTTGTCAGTGTTTTTTCTCCATTCAGTTGAACACCTACAAGAAATTTTTCCTCAGTATCCTCTGATATTGGGTGTTCCAGTGTTACAAGGTAGGTTTTTTCACAATGATGCTTGGGTGAAGTAATACGATGTGACCACTGACCATCATCCGTCAATAACACTAAGCCTGTAGTATCGATATCTAATCGCCCTGCTGAATGCAGTTTATGGGCAACAGGCTCATCAATAAAATACAAAATAGTTGGATTTGATGGATCATCAGTCGAACACACATACCCTTGTGGCTTATTCAACATAAAATAACGTGGGCCGTCCAATTGCTCCAATATTGTTCCTTCGTAGGCAATTACCTGCTCAGGTTTCAACTTATATGCCCCTGTTTTGATGATTTCGCCATCAACAGTAACTCGCTCAGCACGTAATTCACGCCCGATATCATTACGGCTAATACCCAATTGTTGTGATAAAAATTTATCCAATCGCATGAATAGTTATACCTAACAAAAAATAATCTAACAGAAAATAAATATGAAAACGCCTTTGATATTACAGGCAATTTCAAAACCACTTTGAATACAAGATTAAGCAGATAATTTGCAGAATAATAGTAGATCAAATAACTATAATAACCATAAACTATCTGTTATAGCACACTGATCCTGATAATATTTTCTCGTCGGCAGGTTGAAGGAAAAATGTTATCCTCTCCATCAACAACCTTTTACTCGATCTTCGTGACAGTAACATAACCATGGCTTTTACTTTACGCCCATATCAACAAGAAGCGGTAGATGCGACCATTCGTCATTTCCGCAAACATAAAGAACCCGCAGTTATTGTTTTACCTACTGGTGCAGGAAAAAGCCTTGTCATTGCTGAACTGGCTAAACTGGCTCACGGCCGGGTTTTAGTACTGGCACATGTTAAAGAACTGGTTGCACAAAACCATAGTAAATATTGTTCTTATAACCTGAAAGCAGATATCTTTTCTGCCGGGCTGCATCAAAAGAAGAGTGACGGAAAAGTTGTCTTTGGCAGCATTCAATCTGTAGCCCGCAATTCAGACCGTTTTGACCATAACTTCTCACTGCTAATCATTGATGAATGCCACCGAATTAGTGATGATGAAAACTGTCAATATCACCAAATTATTCTGCAACTCCAGAAAAACAATCCCCATATCCGGATCCTAGGTTTAACCGCGACCCCCTACCGTTTAGGCGTTGGCTGGATTTATCAATATCACTATCATGGCATGATACGTGGTGACGAAAATTGCTTTTTTCGTGACTGTATTTATGAACTTCCATTACGTTATATGATCAAACACCACTTTCTGGTTTCTCCAGAAAGGTTAGATATGCCCGTAATACAATATGATTTCAGTCAAGTACGTACCAGCCAACAAGGCATTTTCAATGAAGCTGATTTGAGTCGGGAAATTAAACGACAGAAACGTATTACGCCACATATTGTCAAGCAGATCGTTGAATATGCAGAAGATCGAAAAGGTGTAATGATTTTTGCTGCCACAGTTGAACATGCAAAAGAAGTTTTCCTGTTACTTCCCGCAGGACAGGCAGCATTAGTCAGCGCCGATACACCGAGCACTGAACGGGATCTTCTGATCAGCGCCTTCAAAAAACAGCAACTACGCTATATGGTTAATGTCGCTGTTCTGACAACAGGTTTTGATGCACCTCATGTCGATCTCATTGCGATATTGCGCCCAACAGAGTCCGTGAGCCTCTATCAACAGATTGTTGGCCGTGGATTACGCCTATTTCCTGATAAGAAAGAGTGCCTAATTTTAGACTATGCGGGCAACCCTCACGACCTTTATACGCCAGAAGTCGGCAGCCACAAACCCAGTTCACAAAATCAGCCTGTACAAGTATTCTGCCCAGTCTGTCAGTTTGCCAATACCTTCTGGGGAAAATGCACCGCAGAAGGTAATATCATTGAACACTTTGGACGCCGTTGCCAAGGATGGGAAGAAGACGAAACAGGAAAAAGACATCAATGTGATTTTCGCTTTCGCTTCAAATCATGCCCGCATTGCGGAGCAGAAAACGATATTGCAGCCCGACGTTGCCATCGCTGTCAAAAAGTGCTGGTGGACCCTGATGATATGCTAAAAGCAGCTCTTAAACTCAAAGATGCTCTTGTACTGCGTTGTGGTGGTATGCAATTAACTCCGGGTAATGACAATAAAGGCGAATGGCTCAAAATCACTTATTACGATGAATATGGAGCAAACGTATCTGAATTATTCCGTTTGACAACGTCCGGTCAAAAAAAAGTATTTGAACTGCAATTCATGCGCCATCACCAACGAGCACCAGGCATTCCTTTACATTGGAAAACAGCTGGAGATATTGCTCATCAACTTCCTTTACTACGACATCCTGATTTTGTTGTTGCACGGAAAAAAGGGCAGTTCTGGCAGATCCGGGAAAAAATTTTTGATTATCAAGGCCGCTTCCGACGGGCTGATGACCTGTATTAAGCTATGTCATTACTTATGGCAAAGTACTTTCTATTTGCTGTCATATAGGTTTTTCGTTAAAATGCCGCCCGCTTAGCGTAATCCATAATGTTTAGCCAAGTATCGAACCTGCTGCTGGGTCGCCTGTAGCCGGATTTATTTTCTTCTTTTATAGAGAAAAAATAATGTTAACTATTAATGCAGAAGTACGTAAAGAGCAGGGCAAGGGTGCGAGCCGCCGCCTGCGTAGAGCTAACAAGTTTCCAGCAATCATTTATGGTGGTAACCAAGAGCCAGTTTCTATTGAGCTGGATCACGATGCAGTTATCAACCACGAAAGCAAGCCAGAATTCTACGAAGTTCTGACTCTGGTTGTTGATGGTAAAGAAACTAAAGTTAAAGTGCAGGCAGTACAGCGTCATCCGTTTAAACCTAAACTGACGCACATTGATTTCCTGCGTGCTTAATTAGCCACAATCGAGCTTTTATCGGGACGCCGAGTAAATAACGCCGCATTTGCGGCGTTATTTATTTTTGTCATTTCGTAACTGAATATTTCAATCTCAGAATCGAAAAATATTAGTGATTACCAGAGCCACGACGTTGCAGTTGATCACGCAGATTTGGAGGAGTTCCCTTAATCGTTAATGTATCTGTTGCCGGATCCCAGAAAATCCTTTCTCCGAGTAACATAGCATCAAAATTAATTGTCAATCCGCCACCGCTGCCAGCAAACTTAGTTAACTGACGCAATGTACTGCGATCTGCCGGGAAACTTTCTTCCAACTCGTATCCCTTATCCTGTGAAAATTGCTGGAAATTCTGTTCACCCAATGGTGATAATTCTTGAGACAGCTCCTGCAATCTAATCTCCTCACCCGCCTGTAGCTGCTCATTACAATAACTGTAAACTTGTTGGCGATAGGCTTGTCGCTCATTTTTATCCAGCTGAGCAGATTCGCAATAATCATCTACTGCCTGCAATAACCCTTTATTCTGTACTTTAGCATTCATTCCTTCACTAGCAGCCAGAAAATCCATGAAAAAGTCAGAGACTTTACGCCCTACTCGCCCTTTCAGGAAAGTCAAATAGCGACAGGATCCAGGGTTAGTTTCCCACTCAGTTAAGTCAATTCTGGCAACAATATCAGCATGAGGAATATCAAGATACTGTGTTGTATTTACATCTAGTTTTTCATTGACAGAAGTGCTACTACAACTGTTAAGAACTGCAATTAACAAATACTCCACAGCCAGATATCGGTACTGACAAAACAACACAGTGCCACCTTCTGCAAACGGGTATTTTGTCAGTTCATCTTTCAGACGAACGGTTGCAGCTCGGCTAAAACCTAAAAAATCTTCATTCCCCTTACGTTGATGACGAAGTGACTCCGCAAGTTCACTTTCATCATCGAACACACCATAAGCTTTGCTTTTGGCGCTATACACACGATGTAATTCTGCCATCATCTCTTCCACTACCTCATTGGTATCCAGCAGAGAATCCCGCAAAATCACTTCCAGTGTTTGTTCATCACGTTTAATCAACTGATGTAACGCGATCTGGGTAATTTCCAGACTCATTATTTATACTCCTTTTACAGCTTTGACCTTCAGGGCCTTGCAATTAGCGGCGTATTCAAACACTGTTACCTCTCTGCTGCAACCAAAAATCCCAATGGTGGAAAAGCGCTCACAATTTAATTATTAACGTTAATTATTTCAAAGATTAAAATAATGCAACAGCTAAAAGAATGGCAACAATTTGCACAATAATGAAATTAAATTGTTATAAAAAAGCAGAAAATACCCCCTCTATACGGTAATATATGAAGCTTTGTATATTCAGGATATTTGAGTCATGCCACAGTCATCTCGCTACAGCGATGAAAAAGTTGAACATTTACTCGCTGAACTGGTAAATGTTTTCGAGAAAAACCATATTCCTACCGATCTTTCATTGATGGTTTTAGGTAACATGGTTACGAATTTGATCAACACGAGTATTGCTCCTGCCCAACGCAGACATATCGCAAACTCGTTTGCACACGCGTTACAATCTTCAATCAATGAAGATAAAGCGCATTGATTTTTCCATTAAGACATTAACGTAAGAAAATATGGTGACTAGCCGCCAGCATTACCGCGAAAAAGTTTCTCAGATGATCAGTTGGGGACACTGGTTCGCTCTGTTCAATATTGTGTTCAGTCTTGTGCTGGGCAGTCGCTATTTATTCGCATCGGATTGGCCGGGTTCACTGTTTGGACGCATCTATGCGCTGGTCAGTTGGCTCGGTCATTTCAGCTTCATTGTTTTTACCATTTATTTATTGGTGCTATTCCCGCTGACATTTATTGTTATGTCACAAAGGTTGCTACGATTTCTTTCTGCCACCGTGGCAACGGCAGGGTTAACACTACTGATACTTGATTCCTCCATCTATGTGCGTTTTCACCTACACCTGACACCATTAGTTTGGGATCTGGTAACCAACCCGGAACAAGGTGAACGGGCAAGAGAATGGCAACTGATGTTCATCTGCATACCAGTTATTTTTCTGGTACAGATGCTATACAGTACGTGGAGTTGGCAAAAATTACGCAGCCTGAATCGACAACGGTTCGGCAAACCATTAGCCGCTGTATTTATCACAGCTTTTGTCGCTTCCCATATGATGTATATCTGGGCAGATGCCAATTTCTATCGGCCTATTACCATGCAACGCTCGAACTTACCACTTTCATATCCAATGACAGCACGTAAGTTTCTTGAAAAACATGGCCTGCTGGATAAGCAAGAGTACCAGCGTCGTATAAGCCAACAAGGCAATCCTGCTGCCCTGACAGTTGAATATCCATTGAATACGTTGTCTTACCGTGATAGCGGGCGCGGTTATAATTTATTGTTACTGGTTGTGAATGGTTTAGATAATGATGACATTACCGCTAATGAGATGCCATTCCTTGAACGCTTTACAAAGAATAACATCCAGTTCACCCAACACTTCAGCACTGGTATGCAAAACGATACTGCGTTATTCGGAGTATTCTACGGCATATCATCTGGCTATCTGGATGGTATTCTTTACAGCAGAAAATCTTCGGCACTTATAGATGCCTTGACTCATCAAGGGTATCAGTTTGGTTTATACTCATCAGATGGATTCAAAACTCCACTTTACCGCCAAGCTATTTTAACTGACTATTCACTCCCCAATGTTGACAAACCAAATGACCGCTTAACCTTGGAACAATGGCAACAGTGGCTAAATTTACGTAATAACACAACACCATGGTTTTCATTCTTAAACCTGAATGGTATTCCACCTTCATCAGATAAAGTTGACAAGAAAACACTGGATGTTGAAATCAACCATGTTCTGGAAGCTTTAACAAATAAAGGTGTCCTAAACAATACCATTGTTGTTGTTACTGCTAAACATGGCAGCACCATTACAAACTATCCACCAAAATGGTTTATAGGCGATAAATTCAATCGTCAACAGATGCACGTTCCACTGATTATCCATTGGCCAGGTACACCAGCACAAACTATTAACAAACTGACTAGCCATCAGGATGTTATGACGACATTAATGCAACGTTTATTGCATGTCAGTAATACCCCCTGTGATTACTCGCAGGGAGAAGACCTTTTCAGAACTCAAAGAAATACTCCTTGGCTGATCACTGGTGAAAATGGTTCATTAATTGTGACAACAGCTCAAAACACAATCTACCTTTCCAAGAATGGTGAATATCACCTGTATGACCTAAATGGCAATGAGATCCAAGATGCCAAACCCAATTTGACTCAGTTGTTACAAATACTAACTGAAATTAAACGATTTTTAGCAAACTAATTGTTGAAAAATCAATCACTCACTAAACAAGGGGCTTGCTTTGCGAATAAAAAAAGGTACTATAAGCGAAGTCATCGGCATGTAGCGCAGCTTGGTAGCGCACCGTCATGGGGTGTCGGGGGTCGTAGGTTCAAATCCTATCATGCCGACCAAATTTCCCATAAAAAAACCAACCTATTACGGTTGGTTTTTTTATGGGAAATTTGCTTGGTGTAAAATGGGTGTAAAACTCTCTCCCAAAACGACATCCCCCCAAACATTCCCCCACCAATACAATCCATTAACTCAAATACGCTTTTTTATTGCGTTCCTATAAACTAGCTCTCTTTCCACTTCATAAATGTAAACCATCCCTGATCAACGGATCAGCAGAGCTAATTTATTATGATGGGTTACTTTATGTTTCTATGATGCTTTCGGTCACGATTTCAACCATCCTTACTTGAGTATCCATAACTCATTGAAAAATTTTAATCATCAATGTAAATGGAATGTAATTGGGTATTCTAAAACTGCATATTCATCACTTCACGATACGCACTATCCAGCTTATTCTTGACCTGAATACCGATTTGCAACGAGATGCTCGCTTTCTGCATATTGACCATCACGTCATTCAGTTCCACACCTGGTACACCCAGAGTGAAGTTTTGTGCCTGTTTAGCCGCATTCACACGGTTTTGGTTTATTTTTTCTACCGCGGCGGTAAGCTGACTGGCAAATCCTCCCTTTACAGGCATAGGTTTAGCAATATTGCCTGCTTGTAATGCCTGCGTCTGCATTTGTTGTAGTACACCTTCAATTGCCTGAATTGACATAAAAACCTCGTGTTAAATCACCCTATTGATTACGTGATTAAATGCCATATTAGCCGTAGGCTGGTTGGCAGTTTTTCCAGGCTGCCACCGTAACATAGCCCTTTCAATCTAAAGCGGGTAATTGAAGTAAAAATTCGAAGCTTATTGTGCCATTAAAAGATATGTGAACAGCGAATAATGACGAGATTAATTATATCAATCGTTTTCAAGTTGCTTCGCAACGGCAAGAGGATGAGTTCTCAGCGGCATAATCAACCATGTCACAGGAGCGAACACCGCCAACCAAGAGGCAACTTGAAAGACGATGGGTATATAAGAAGAGTTTTTTCGCTTGCGTATGGGGAGTCTGTTTTGTTACGCCACGCTTTTAGTATTCATGTTGACCAGCAAGGCAAGGATCGTCTATGAGTGCAGCAACAACCGACGCTGAGAATCCACAGAAGGGTTTCAGCGCTATTATCAACAGGATAAAAGCTGATCCAAAAGTTCCATTATTAGTTGCTGGTTCTGCTGCCATCGCTATTATCGTCGCTCTTTTTCTCTGGTTGCGCAGCCCTGATTATCGGGTGCTCTACAGCAATCTGAGTGATAAAGATGGCGGCGAGATCGTTACACAATTAACTCAAATGAATGTCCCTTACCGTTTTGCCGAAAACGGCTCTGCCATCATGATACCGACTGACAAGGTTCATGAAATCAGACTGAAACTGGCACAACAAGGGTTACCGAAAGGGGGGGCTGCAGGCTTTGAGTTATTGGATAAAGAGAAGTTCGGCATCAGCCAGTTCAGTGAACAAGTTAATTACCAACGTGCACTGGAAGGAGAGTTAGCACGTACCATTGAATCACTCGGCCCTGTTCAGAGCGCCCGGATCCATCTGGCATTGCCAAAACCATCCCTGTTCGTGCGTGAGCAGAAATCACCATCTGCTTCCGTAACAGTGGGGTTACTGCAAGGCCGTATTCTGGATGAAGGACAAATCAATGCCATTGTCCATATGGTTTCAAGTAGTGTTGCTGGTTTACCGCCAGGAAATGTCACCATTGTGGATCAGGCCGGGCGTCTGCTGACACAGTCCGATGCTAACGGACGTGATCTGAACACGACCCAGTTAAAGTACATACAAGAAATCGAGAATCGCTTCCAGCATCGCATTGAAACTATTCTGGCGCCTGTCGTCGGTCGTGGCAATGTACATGCTCAAGTGACAGCGCAAATTGATTTTTCTCGCCGCGAAGAAACCGCAGAAGAGTATAAACCTAACCAGCCACCTAATCAGGCTGCCGTTCGTTCAAAACAGACCAGTTCAAGCGAACAAAGTGGTGGGCCACTGGTTGGTGGTGTTCCGGGGGCTTTGTCAAATCAACCGAGTGCTGCACCAAGTGCGCCGATTGAGAAGCCTAAAACGAACACTAAAGGTGACGAAAAATCTGATCAAGGACGCAATAGTAATAACCGCTATGAGCGTATGATTAGCAACAATCGCAATAACCGTCATGACGAAACCATTAACTATGAAGTGGATCGCACCATTCGCCATACCCAGTTACAGGCTGGCGGTGTGGAGCGTCTCTCCGTTGCGGTTGTAGTTAATTACGCTACCGTTCAGGGAAAAAATGGCCCGGAAACTCAAGCTCTGACGCCAGAACAGTTATCCCAGATTCAGGCATTGACCCGTGAAGCAATGGGTTTCTCTGCCGAACGCGGCGATAGTCTGAACGTCGTTAACACACCGTTTAATGACACATCCGAAGTGATAGAAACGCTGCCATTCTGGCAACACCCTGTCCTGTTGGAGAAATCATTAGAGTTGGGTCGTTGGTTACTGTTAGCGTTGGTTGCATGGTTGCTATGGCGCAAGATGATCGTGCCACAAATTGCTAAGAAACGTACAACGGAAAAAGCAGCACTGGAAGCGCAGAAAAAACAGAGTAAGCAAAAAACTGAATCCAATGCTGAGCTGGATGAAAAAATGCGCCGTCAGCTGGCTCGCCAACGTGTTAGTGCTGAGATCCAAAGCCAGCGTATCCGTGAACTTGCAGAAAAAGATCCTCGCGTAGTTGCGCTGGTGATCCGTCAATGGATGAGTAACGAACAATGAGCCTGACCGGAACAGAAAAAAGCGCCATCATGTTAATGACCCTGGGAGAAGATCAGGCAGCCGAGGTGTTTAAGCACCTGAACTCCCGGGAAGTTCAGCAATTAAGTATTGCGATGGCGGGGATGAGACAAATCTCCAATCAACAACTGGCAGAAGTACTGGCGGAATTTGAGGAAGATGCCGGACAATACGCTGCTCTCAGTATCAATGCCAACGATTACCTGCGCAGCGTATTGGTGAAAGCGTTGGGTGAAGAACGTGCTTCCAGCCTGCTTGAGGATATTCTTGAGTCCCGCGATACCACAACGGGTATCGAAACCCTCAACTTTATGGAACCTCAGACAGCAGCCGATATGATCCGTGATGAACATCCGCAGATCATTGCCACTATTCTGGTTCACCTGAACCGTGGTCAGGCAGCAGATATTCTCGCCATGTTTGATGATCGCCTGCGTAATGACGTCATGCTGCGTATTGCTACCTTTGGCGGTGTTCAGCCAGCCGCATTGGCTGAATTAACCGAAGTACTGAATAATCTGTTGGATGGTCAGAACCTGAAACGCAGCAAAATGGGTGGTATTCGTACTGCGGCTGAAATCATCAACCTGATGAAAAGTCAGCAGGAAGAAAGCGTTATCGAAGCGGTTCGTACCTATGACGGTGAACTGGCACAGAAAATCATTGATGAAATGTTCCTGTTCGAAAACCTCATTGGTGTGGACGATCGCAGTATCCAGCGTCTATTACAGGAAATTACAACCGATTCGCTGTTGATTGCATTGAAAGGCTGCGATCAAGCACTGCGCGATCACTTCCTCAACAATATGTCGCAGCGTGCTGCTGAAATTATGCGTGATGATTTAGCAACCCGTGGCCCAGTTCGCATGTCTCAAGTGGAAGCTGAACAGAAAGCCATTTTGCTTGTGGTTCGTCGTCTGGCAGAAAGCGGGGAAATGATCCTGAATGGCGGTGACGATACCTATGTCTGATAATTCGAATAATGGAAACTGGCAGCGCTGGCTGCCAGGTGAATTGACACAGTGGGAAACATTACAGGCAAAACTGGAATCGCTGGACGATGAACAGGAACCCAGTGAACAGGAGCGGCTGCAAGAACAGGCCAGAATACTGGACGAATTGAAAGAACAAGCTCGTCAAACTGGCCATGAGCAAGGTTTTGCTGAAGGGCTATCCCGTGGATACGAGCAAGGCGTTGAGGAAGGACGACAAGCCGGGTTTGAACAGGGATTGCAGGAAGTCAGAGAGCAACAACAAGCGATAATCGGACAGTGGGAAGCACTATTAACTGATTTTAACCATTCGCTGGATGGATTGGATACCGTTATTGCTTCACGTCTGATGCAGCTTTCCCTGACTGCTGCTCAGCACATTCTCGGGCAACCAGCAGTTTGTGATGGCACTGCCTTACTAAATCAGATCCGTGAATTTATCCAGCAAGAGCCACTGCTCAGTGGTAAACCACAATTGCGCGTTCATCCACAAAATATTCCACTGGTTGAACAACAGTTGGGTGAGATCCTGAAACTGCATGGCTGGCGCTTGATTGCTGACAATAAACTGCATCCGGGAGGCTGCAAAGTCAGCACTGATGATGGCGATCTGGATGCCAGTCTGGCGACACGCTGGCATGAAATGTGCCGTCTGGCGGTATCAGGAGAATTGTGATGACGACAAGACTTGGGCGCTGGCTGGCCACATTAGATTCAATGGAAAAACGTCTGGATAAAACGCCGAAAGTGCGTCGTTATGGGCGTTTGACCCGCGCCACGGGTTTGGTACTCGAAGCAACGGGTTTACATCTGCCTCTGGGGGCAACCTGTCTTATCGAACGGCAAAATGGTAATGCCATTGAAGAAGTTGAAAGTGAAGTCGTGGGTTTTAATGGCGAAAAATTGTTATTGATGCCTTTGGAAGAATTGGAAGGTATTGTCCCGGGAGCCCGTGTTTATGCCCGTTCTTACGGTACAGACGCTGGTGGTGGACACCGTTTGCCACTAGGGCCAGAGTTACTCGGCAGGGTATTGGATGGTGCAGGCCGTCCCCTTGATGGACAACCTGCCCCTGATACAGGCTACCGCGCTCCTCTGACTACACCACCACTCAATCCCCTGCAACGCACTCCTATCAGTGATGTGCTGGATGTTGGTGTTCGTGCTATCAACTCCTTACTAACCGTTGGCCGTGGGCAGCGCATGGGATTATTTGCCGGTTCAGGCGTCGGTAAAAGTGTGCTCCTTGGCATGATGGCTCGTTACACCCAGGCTGACATTATCGTTGTTGGCCTGATTGGTGAACGTGGCCGGGAAGTTAAAGATTTCATCGAAAATATTTTGGGTGAAGAAGGCTTGTCCCGTTCAGTCGTTGTCGCAGCACCTGCTGATATTTCTCCGTTACTGCGAATGCGTGGGGCTTCCTATGCTACTCGCATAGCTGAAGATTTTCGCGATCGCGGCAAGCACGTTTTACTGATTATGGATTCCCTTACCCGTTACAGCATGGCGCAACGTGAAATTGCACTGGCTATCGGTGAACCTCCGGCAACCAAAGGTTACCCCCCTTCTGTATTTGCCAAATTGCCGACACTGGTAGAGCGAGCGGGTAATGGCGTCAGTGATGGTGGCTCAATTACAGCCTTTTATACCGTTCTGACAGAAGGTGATGACCAACAAGATCCGATTGCCGATTCTGCTCGTGCCATTCTGGACGGCCATATCGTGCTATCGCGGACATTGGCAGAATCCGGGCATTATCCTGCCATTGATATTGAAGCATCAATCAGTCGTGCCATGACTGCACTGATTGATAATACCCATTATCGACGGGTACAGCAGTTCAAACAGCTACTTTCCAGTTACCAGCGTAACCGGGATCTCATTAATGTCGGTGCTTACGCTGCCGGTAGTGATCCTTTGTTGGACAGGGCGATTGAACTGTATCCGCATATGGCTCAGTTCCTGCGTCAAGATATTGAGGAACGTAGTGAGTACGATGCAGCATGTACCCAACTGCAACAGCTATTACCGATCTAAGATGCTGAGGAAATAAATGCAACGACACTCCCCTCTTATGACTTTGCGTGACCTTGCTCAGGACGCAGCAAAAAAAGCCGCAGTACAGCTTGCACAGATACGACAGAGTCATCAGCAAATGGAGCAGCAACTCGCAGCGTTAATGGATTATCAGGATGAATACCGTACACGTTTAAACACCACACTCAGCGGCGGCATATCCAGCTCAATGTGGCAAAACTATCAGCAGTTCATGAAAACGCTGGAAATGGCAATTGAGCAACACAAATTACAGCTCAACCAATGGAAAAAACGGCTTGAGCAAGCCATATCACAGTGGCAGGAAAAACAGCAGCGTCTGAATGCCTTCGACACTCTGCAACAGCGGGCAGAACACAATTTGAAGTTACACCAAAATCGCATGGAGCAAAAACAAATGGACGAGTACGCACAACGTGGTGCACAACGGAGAATGAAACAATGAATCTCACTCTTTTGCCTACTGATTTAACATCAACGGAAAAAGCGACAGGAAAAAGTCAGCAGACCCTATTGGACAGTAACGTGTCTAAAGACAAGACACCTGAATTTGGACAGTTTCTCAATGCAGAGACGGACACTTTACAGAAAACCTCTGTTCAGACCCGTTCTGCTCAAAGCAATTCTGCTAAAACTAATTCTGTTCAAAGCTATAAAGTCCGCGGAAATTTGTTGCAGAATGGTGAGAAACGTTCCACTGATAACAAAATAGAAAGTGAATTAACCCCTTCATCAGTTGTAGCCAGCCAAACAACCATACAGGATAAGTTTTCGACCTTAACTTCAACATCAGCATCAGCATCAGCATCAAATAGTGATGCAGAACTTACCTTGCTGGATGATGAAGACCTTTTGTCTGCTGAAACGTTGATCAACGCTATGCCTATTCAGCTAGCCGGATTAATCAATCGCCAGTCAACCGAGGGATGTTCAGAAAATCCAGATGACTTGTCAGACGTTGACAACAGCATTGATGGCACGTTAGCTGACAAACTTGGTAAAAAAGCCAAGGGAGATATAGTACTGACGATTACAGATCCGGCAGAGCATACCGAAGATAAGGGTTTGGATGACGATATCCGCTCTTTTATCAGACAAGATGCTGCCTCAATCAACAATGGACAAACTTCTGTCAAAAACCGATCCGTATTGGCATCAACTAGCGGAAAAGTGAAATCAACTGCTAACAATACTGACCAAAATTCAATTCCATCAGCGAGTGGAAAGGAGAATAGCGGGAAAGAGTTCTCGCTCATACAAGGGGCATCAACATTAGCAACGGCTTCTACGGAGACTTTCTCTTCTGGAGCACTACACACCTTGTTTGCTTCTGCCCAAATTTCCGCGGGCCATCAAACAAACGGACAATTCCAGTTAAATGGTACACCTGCGCCTTTACTGAGCGCCCATCTTGGCAGCGAAGAGTGGCAGCAGCAACTAAACCAACACGTGTTGTTTTTTAACCGTAATGGATTACAACAAGCTGAATTGCGCTTACACCCGCAAGAGCTGGGGGCATTGCATATCCGCATGAATGTTGAAGACAATCAGGCACAATTACATTTTGTCTCTGCCCATCAACATGTCCGTGCCACTTTAGAAGCAGCTCTGCCTAATCTTCGCCATGCGCTGGCAGAAAATGGCATCCAATTAGCTCAAAGCAGTGTAGGTAGTGATACATCAGGGAATTGGCAACAGGAACAGTCAGCAGATCCACAGCAACATGCCAATACCAGAACCTATGCTGAAAGTAATGGAACACTAGCAGCAGCACCAGTACCAACAACTCATGAATCAACGATCCGAATTACGCCTCAACAACTCGCTTCAAGTCGGGGGGGCGTTGATATTTTCGCCTGATTATCTGCCTGATTTCATAATTTACGGCAATAAACTGTAAAAAAAGGAAACAAGGCCGATAACAAACGCGTGAGTTAATAGTTTTTTCCACGTTTGTTCCTGCTATTGCCGGAACAAAGACGCGGGATAATTGATATTGAATTTGATGAATAAGGAGCTCCGCCACGGAATGCGCGGTATCTTATTCGTTACAGAAAACAGGAATTCGTCTGTCCATGTCTGATTATAGCTACGAGCGTAAACGCACAAATCCAATTTGGATGATACTGTTAATACTGATTGCTGTTCTTAGTACCGCCATAGGGGGATATAGCTGGTGGACAATGAAGCAATCCAGCAATAACAGTTCAGAAAAAGCCAAAGTCATTCATACTCCGGTATTCATGACATTGGAGCCTTTCACCGTCAATCTGATCGACAGAGAAGATCATTTTGATCGTGTTTTGTATGTCGGAGTGACATTGCGTCTGTCCGATGAAACAACTCGTCAGCGCTTCCATGATTATCTGCCAGAAGTTCGTAGCCGTATGCTGCTGTTACTATCCCGCCAGAAATCGACTGATCTGGCGAAAGATGACGGCAAAGTACGTTTAGTGGAAGACATTAAACAGACACTGAGCCCGACACTGATACCCGGTGAACCTGATCAGGTAATCACCGATGTATTGTTTACTACGTTTATTCTGCGATAATCACGATGAGTGACAATATTCTTTCACAGGCAGAGATCGATGCTCTGCTCAATGGTGACAGTGCTGCTGCGGATGACGTAGAACAAATCGCGTCATCAGTGGAGAGTGAGGTTCGTCCTTACGATCCCAATACACAACGCCGTGTTGTACGTGAGCGTTTGCAGTCACTGGAAATCATCAATGCACGCTTTGCCCGCCAATTCAGGATGGGGTTGTTTAACATGCTGCGCCGCAGTCCGGATATTACTGTCGGTGCCATTAAGATCCAGCCTTATCATCAGTTTGCCCGCAATTTGGCCGTGCCGACTAACCTCAATCTGGTTCACCTGAAACCATTGAGAGGAACTGCACTATTCGCTTTTGAACCTAATCTGGTTTATATCGCTGTTGATAACCTGTTTGGTGGTGATGGCCGTTTCCCGACTAAAGTAGAAGGCCGTGAATTCACCTATACCGAGCAGCGTATTATCAACCGGATGCTGAAACTGGCGCTGGATGCCTATCGCGACGCCTGGGATTCTATCTTTAAACTTGAAGTGGAATATGTGCGTTCCGAGATGCAGGTAAAATTCACCAATATCACGACTTCACCCAACGATATCGTGGTAACTACGCCGTTCCAGGTGGAGATTGGCGACCTGTGCGGGGAATTCAACATCTGTATTCCATTCGCCATGATCGAACCTCTGCGTGAACTCCTGACCAATCCTCCGGTGGAAAATGTGCGTCAGGAAGATGGGCAGTGGCGTGAAAGTCTGGTGAAACAAGTTCAGAACTCAGAGCTGGAACTGGTGGCGAATTTTGTTGATATCCCCCTGCGGTTGTCAAAAATTCTCCAACTGAAAAGTGGCGATGTTTTACCGATTGAAAAACCTGAACGTCTCATCGTTCACGTTGATGGTGTGCCAGTGCTCACCAGCCAATATGGAACACTCAACGGGCAGTATGCCCTGCGTGTTGAACACCTGATTAACCCTGTTTTAAATGCTCTGGATGAGGAAAAGCCCAATGAGTGATGCTAAACAACCCGCAGATACCAGATCGACTGAAGACTTGTGGGCAGAAGCGCTGGAACAACAGGCCGCACAGCAGACCTCTGACAGCGGCACGTCAATCTTTGAGAGCCTTGAGCCGCAGGATGCGCTCTCTCAGCTCTCCGATATTGATCTGATTATGGATATTCCCGTTAAGCTCTCCGTTGAGTTAGGGCGCACCAAAATGACCATCAAACAACTGCTGAAACTGTCTCAGGGTTCAGTAGTATCACTTGATGGCCTTGCCGGTGAACCGCTGGATATCCTGATCAACGGCTATTTAATTGCTCAAGGAGAAGTGGTTGTCGTCTCTGACAAATACGGTATCCGTATCACGGATATCATCACGCCTTCTGAACGTATGCGTCGCTTGAGTCGTTAACCATGATAGCGAATCAGCCTGCCTTTCATGCTTCTTTTCAAAATGGTGCGGCATCAAATGCCGCACCGACTATTCCAATGACTAATGCCCCTTCCCTCTCTGCGGGACAAACGTTTATGCAGGTCAGCAGTGCGCTGGGTGGGATCTTATTGTTGATTTTTTTCATGACATGGCTGATCCGTCGTCTGGGTCTTTCGCCTGCCAAGAACAAAAATCACCGACTGCTTAATGTCAAAGCAAGCTGCTCACTTGGACCAAAAGAACGGGTTGTGGTGGTTGAAATCGAAGATAGCTGGCTGGTGTTGGGGGTAACATCCCAACAAATCAATGTATTACATCAGCTCCCTGTCCCCCCCGATAACACGGAAAAGGAAACCGTACTTAAAACACTTCCTTTCGGTCAGTTATTAAAAAATACGCTCCAGCGAAAAAGCAAAAACGGCAAGGATAACGATGAAAAATAGAGTTTTTTTATGACAGGCAATCAAAAGACAGGCCGAAAATTTGTCTCGCGCATTCATCTGGTGCGTCTGGCAACTGTATTTATGGCATTTTTGCTACCACTGTTTCCCATGAATGCTGCCGCGAAACTACCCGGTATCATTAGCCAGCCACTGGTCAATGGTGGACAAAGTTGGTCACTGCCGGTTCAGACCCTGATTTTCATCACCGCACTGGGGTTTATTCCTGCGGCCTTACTGATGATGACCAGCTTTACCCGCATCATTATTGTGCTAGGTTTGCTGCGCAACGCACTGGGAACACCTTCTGCCCCCCCGAATCAGGTCATGCTGGGATTAGCGCTATTTATGACCTTTTTCATTATGGCCCCGGTATTCGATAAAGTTTATCAGGATGCTTATCTGCCTTTTAGCGAAGATAAAATCACGCTGGAAGTTGCACTGGATAAAGGCTCTCAACCTGTACGCCAGTTTATGCTGCGTCAGACACGGGAAAATGATTTGGCACTGTTTGCCCGCCTTGCCGATCAAAAGGCATTTGAAACGGCAGATTCTGTCCCGATGCGTGTTCTGGTGCCGGCCTTCATTACCAGCGAATTGAAAACGGCGTTTCAGATTGGTTTTACGCTTTTTATCCCTTTCCTGATCATCGATTTGGTTGTAGCCAGCGTCCTGATGGCTCTAGGGATGATGATGGTTCCACCTGCCACAATCTCATTGCCATTCAAACTGATGTTGTTTGTTCTGGTAGATGGCTGGCAATTATTGCTTGGCTCGTTGGCACAAAGTTTTTATGTCTGATGAAAGTGTCAGACAAAAATATTCGGCGCTAAATATCATTGGAAAAGCTCAAGAACGGTTTGAAAAATTATGACTCCTGAATCAGTAATGGCCCTCGGTGTTGAAGCAATGAAAGTCGCATTGGCGCTGGCTGCCCCGCTGCTTTTATCAGCGCTGATATGTGGTTTAGTGATCAGCTTGTTACAGGCCGCAACACAGGTAAACGAAATGACCTTATCGTTTATCCCTAAAATTCTGGCCGTTGTTGTCACTATTATTGTTGCCGGACCGTGGATGCTGAATCTGCTGTTGGATTACATGCGTACACTTTTTAGCAGTATTCCAACCATTATTGGTTAATCATGATCCCGTTTGATAGCGAAACACTTTCCCGCCTCGTCAGTGATTTTTTCTGGCCAATGGTGCGTCTTTTGGCATTATTCAGTATTGCCCCGATTTTCAGTGAAAAACAGATGCCGATAAAAGTCAAAATTGGCCTGGCATTAGTGATCACTGCCTTATTGGTTCCAAACATTCCTTCTCCTCAAATCCCGATTTTTTCCGTTGCCGGGATTTGGGTTTTGATACAGCAGATGCTGATTGGTGTTGCCCTGGGATTAACCATACAGATTGCGTTTGCTGTAGTGCGTTATGCGGGTGAAGTGCTTGGCTTGCAGATGGGACTCTCTTTCGCCACATTTTTTGACCCTACCGGTGGCCCGAATATGCCGATCTTAGCGCGTATTCTGAATATGCTGATGCTACTGTTGTTTCTGGCTTTTGATGGTCATTTATGGATATTGTCTATTCTGGCAGATACCTTTTATTCCATCCCGATTCAATCTACCCAATTGAACCCCAGAGGTTTTCTATTGTTAGCACAAAGTGCCAGCCTGATATTTATTAACGGTATGATGCTGGCAATGCCAATGATTACTCTGCTTCTGGTATTGAACTTTTCTTTAGGTATGCTGAATCGCATGACACCTCAACTTTCTGTGTTTGTGGTCGGTTTTCCCCTGACTCTGACAGTCGGTATTTTCACGCTTTCCCTGTTGTTCCCAATGCTGGTGCCATTTACTGAGCGATTATTTAGCGAGATGTTCGATCGTCTGGCATTAATCATTAATATTATGGTGCTGTAGATATTATTTATCTGATAACCCCGTCATTTGGCGGGATAATTTCCTCGTATTCTCCATTCCTGCTAATGTCCCGATAAATCCCACTTCGCCCTGTCTTCTCTTCATCCAAACACCATCCACCATAGCATCCGCATTCACGATTAACATTTCCATTACAAAACTATCGACATACGGTATTTATTTCAGTTAATTTAATTTCTAATTGTTATAGTAATACATGTATTTAATGTAGGATTTCCCTACCAACCATACCCAGTTCATTCTTATCGAAGGACAGTTAAAAGAAATATTTTATTTATTTTCAAGTGGATGAAACAAACCAAAACCGAACTATTATCAAGGAGAAATGAGAATGTTACATAACAACTCTTCACAAACTTCCTCAGCAGTTCGTAATAATAATCCTCTCCCCCCGCATACATACCCACTTAGTTCTCCTCAGCAAGCCGTCTGGTTTGATCAGGCCATTCACCCCAATTCTTCTCACTACAATCTCAACATTTTTGTCTGTATTGAAGGAGAGCTGAATGAAGAATTATTTATCCGTGCCTTTGAAAATATTGTTTATAGTCATGACACTCTACGTTTACGATTTACCAACACCCACGCTTTGCCCACCCAAGAGATTGTTCATTCTCTGTCTGTAGCTATGGATATAGTCGATTTTTCATCGTATCAAGATGCTGAAATCAGAGTACAACAATACATGGATGCCGAGTTTATACGTCCATTTCAACTGAATGATGAATTATGGCGTTCCAAGTTATTGCGAGTAAGCAATACCTGTCGGTACTGGCAGTTTTGCAGTCATCATTTAATTATTGATGGAACTGGCCTGTGCATACTGCTTGACAAGGTTATTGATCACTATAACCTTCTGATGAGAGGAGAAACACTGAGTAACTCAGCTCACTCTTATCTGGATTTTATTACGGATAACCTCAATTACCTTGCTTCTGAACATTACTTACAAGATATGCAATTTTGGTTGAAGCGTTATGAAAACCTGCCTCCTCCCTTACTCCAGCTCCCTAATTTCAATAACACTGATGCCAATAATATCAAGAGCCACAAACAAGCTAAACCTATCACTTCCAAGCCTGTTATTTGGTCAGTCGACCAGACACTTTTTGAACGTATTAAAAAGGCCGGTGGCAAACAGGGATTCCCCCTTCTGCATTTCATGTATGCCCTTCTGGCCTGCTATTTCGTTCGAACAGCAGATGTGGATGAAATCGTTATCGGTATTCCCTTACACAATCGCCAAAATATACAACAGAAGCACACGATGGGAATGTTCGCATCCGTGCTCCCTATTCGCATCACCCTTTCACCAGAGGATACATTTCGTGATGTCATACACAAAGTCGTAACCGAAATGAATCTTTGCTATAAGCACCGAAGCTTTCCCATCGTAGAACTAAACCGACAAATACATACCCGACAAAAATTCTCGGCTCCTCGATTATTTGACGTGACCTTATCTTTCGAACCGTTCAGAGTTAATCTGCATATGGAAGGAGAAAGCACCAACGTCAAACTCTTCGACCTACATTCTGGTGCTCCTTATCCTCTCGCTATCAGAATCAAACAATACACAAACACCTGTCATGAAGATATTGATTCCCCACTTTCCATTGAGTTCTATTTTTCTCCTGATTACCTGAGCACTACGGAAGTTATAACGCTTCAGTCCCGCCTTGCGGTCTTGCTTGATGCCGCTCTCACTTCTCTGGAAACACCATCTCTTACGAATACGAAAATAGTCAATCTGCCTATCCTGACCGACATTGAACGCCAACAAGTTTTGGTGGATTTCAACGCCACCCAAACTGAGTTTCCACAGGAGGCACTAATTCATCAACTGTTCGAAGCACAAGTGCAGCGCACACCAGATGCCATAGCCGTGCTCTTTGAAGAGCAATCATTAAGCTACGAAGAGCTGAATAAACGAGCCAATCGTCTGGCACATCATCTGATTGCGTTCGGCGTGCGTCCTGACGACCGGGTGGCAATTTGTGTTGAACGCGGTCTGGAAATGGTGGTCGGTTTATTAGGTATTCTCAAGGCTGGTGGCGCCTTTGTGCCACTCGATCCGACTTATCCGGCCAAGCGGCTGGCATATATGTTCAATGATTCAGACCCCGTGGCTCTGATTACTCAAAAAGCATTTACCCAGAAAACAATGGCAGAAACGTGGAACAGTAACCTGCCAACTATATTGCTTGATACACCATTGCTTGATACACCAGAATATTCTGTTTTGGATGAAGGATCAGAAGAAAACCCAAAAGCCCGGGCACTGGGGATGACTTCCCGCCATCTGGCTTATGTCATTTATACCTCCGGCTCTACAGGGCAGCCCAAAGGCGTCATGATAGAACATCGCAGTTTGTGTAATTATATTGTCACCCGGAAAGACGTACTAACCATCACACCAGATCATCGAATCCTGCAATTTGCCTCAAACAGTTTTGATGCCTGTATGTGGGAATGTTTTATGACCCTCATGGCAGGCGCCCGCCTTTATCTTGCCAAACGGGACAACCTTCTGCCGGGTACAACGCTGTCTGACTATTTAGAGACACATGCTATTACTCTCTGCATCTTATCCCCCACGGTTCTGGCAACAATGGATACTATTCCGGCAACACTACAAACCTTAATCCTGGGAGGGGAAGCGTGTCCGCCTACGCTGGTGAAACGCTGGGCACAAGGACGACGGATGCTCAATGTATATGGCCCGACTGAAACCACCATTTGTGCCACTTTTTACCAATGTGACAGTCAGGAAGACAAAGCGCCGCCGATTGGTTATCCCATTGCTAATACCCAAATCTATATTCTTGATATTTATGGTCAACCCGTTCCGTTAGGGATTGTAGGAGAGATTCATATCGCTGGTGTCGGCGTTGCCCGCGGCTACCTGAACCGCCCAGAACTCACTGCTGAACGTTTCCTTACCAATCCGTTCTCTTCTGAACCCGACGCACGTATGTACAAAACTGGTGATCTGGGGCGTTGGCTACCCGATGGCAAGATTGAATATCTAGGCCGCAATGATTTTCAAATCAAACTACGTGGCTTACGCATTGAACTGGGAGAGATCGAAGCAAGATTACGGCAATGCCACGGTGTACATGAAGCTATAGTGCTACCTTATGAAGATTTTTCCCATGAGAATCTTTCTCATCAAAATACGTCTGATGACAATAGGTCAGCTTCAAAACATCTGGTCGCCTACTTACTACCAGAGGCAGATGTTGAATTGGAGCCAATGGCCTTACGGCAACAACTCTCACAACATCTTGCAGAATACATGATACCCAGTGCCTTTGTGACGCTCGACACCTTTCCTCTGACTCCCAATGGCAAACTCAACCGCCAGGCTCTCCCAAAACCAGATCACAGCGCAATCGTCACTCGCAGTTACCAAGCGCCTATAGGAGACATCGAAACCAC
The DNA here is from genome assembly GCF_002632465.1 of Xenorhabdus budapestensis. Lineage (GTDB taxonomy): Bacteria > Pseudomonadota > Gammaproteobacteria > Enterobacterales > Enterobacteriaceae > Xenorhabdus > Xenorhabdus budapestensis. The sequence goes on from NZ_NIBS01000002.1 coordinate 244,570, forward strand.
TCTGAGCCAAATTTGGCAAACATTGCTCGGAGTGAAACATGTCAGCCGCTACGACCACTTTTTTGAGCTTGGCGGCCACTCATTGATAGCCGTTAGTCTGATAGAACAACTGCGCAATATGGGATGGGTTCTTGATATCCAGATCATATTTACCAGACCAGTACTGCACGAGATGGCAAACGCAATACTGTCGGCTCAGAAAAAGACAATTCAAGGAAATATAGAACAAGAAAATGCGGCTGTATTCACCGTTCCGCCTAATCTCATCCCTGACGGCTGTACTACCATTACACCCGACATACTGACTCTAGTTTCTCTGTCTCAACAAGAAATTGATGCTATCGCCGCAGCTATTCCCAGAGGAGCTGCCAATATTCAAGATATCTATCCACTCGCACCACTACAGGAAGGCATTCTTTTCTATTATCTGTTGCAGAAACAGGGGGATATTTATCTATTACGCAATTTACTGTCCTTTAACACCCGCGAACGGCTCGATACCTTTCTGGCAGCCTTACAACTGGTGATTAACCGTCACGATATTCTGCGTACTTCAATCTATTGGCAGGAATTAGCACAGCCGGTACAGGTCGTTTGGCGGCAGGCCTCTTTGAACATTAATACGTTTTTGGCAAATAGCGAGCAGGAGATCTCCTCTCAATTACTGACACACACTGATCCCCACCAACACCGTTTTGATATAAGTCAGGCTCCGTTAGTCTCTGCCGACATTGCCTATGATCCAGCTCAGAATGAGTGGTTACTGGCACTGTGCATCCACCATTTAGTCTGTGACCATATCACACTGGAGCGTATCATTGATGAAATCGGTACATTACTGCATAGCCATGCCGAAACATTGCCACCCGTATTACCTTATCGTAACTTTGTTGCTCAATCCCTGCATGTATCGACTTCAACTCACGAAGCCTATTTCCACAAAGTATTTTCTGATGTAGATGCGCCAACAGCCTCTTTCGAAATACTGGATCTTCATAGCGGTGAGCAACAAAATAGTGGCGAGCAGCAAATATCTGAAACCAAACAGCCACTTGATACTGCACTGTCCAGAGCTATCCGCACACAGGCCCGACGTCAGGGTGTCAGTCCCAGTATCTTGTTTCATGTTGCTTTAGCTCTGGTGCTGGCAAAAACCAGCGGGCGTGATGATGTGGTCTTTGGCACGGTATTGTTAGGGCGTATGCAAGGCAGTTCCGGCATCGATCAAGTTATGGGACTGCTTATTAATACTTTACCTATTCGGATTAGGCTTACGGAGAATAGCGTACAGACAACCGTTCAAGAGACCTACCTCAGCCTGATGAGATTGTTAGAACACGAGCAGGCAACACTGACACTGGCCCAGCGCTGTAGCGGCGTAATACCACCTTTACCACTTTTCAACACCCTGCTTAACTATCGTCATAGTCAATCGGATACCACCTTTGCTAAATTGGAAGGTACACGTCTGTTGATGCAAGAAGAGAGGATTAATTATCCCATCGGTTTGTTTGTTGATGATTGGGGTGATGAGTTTAGCCTGGTTGCCCAAACTGTATCGAACATCGATTCGGTTCGTCTGATTGGCTATATGACCACAGCCCTGACAGGCTTGGTCGAGGCGCTGGAAACCTCACCTCACCAGCCAATTTTGGAGATTTCGATTTTGCCCGCTAGCGAGCGTCAACAGTTGCTGGTGGATTTCAACATAGTTCAATCCCGTCAAGACTTTTCATTTTCTCAAGATACAGCGGCAGATTTCCCACAACATGATGCGTTTATTCACGAATTATTTGAAAAACAGGTGCAATGCAATCCTGATGCAATTGCTGTCATTTTTGGAGAACAGTCGTTAAGTTATGCTGAATTGAACCACCAAGCCAATCGTCTAGCCCATTATCTGATTACTTTAGGTGTCCGCCCTGATGATAGGGTGGCGATTTGTACTGAACGCAGTCTGGAAATGGTAGTGGGATTGCTCGCTATCCTTAAGGCCGGTGGTGCCTATGTTCCGCTTGACCCAAGCTATCCTGCCGAAAGACTGGCCTATATACTTGAGGATGCGTCCCCTGTTGTCTTACTCACCCAGACGGCGTTTATTGAACAATTCATCCGCTCCATACCCATTGTAAATCTTGATGATACAGTGTCCTTTATTGAAGATATGCCAACCAGCAACCCGGACCGACAAACTCTTAGCCTCACCTCACATCATCTGGTTTATGTTATTTATACCTCTGGTTCGACGGGCTTACCCAAAGGCGTGATGAATGAGCATCGTGGTGTCATGAACCGCTTGCTCTGGGCGCAGGAGACCTATCGGCTAACCCCGCAGGATCGGGTTTTGCAGAAGACACCATTCAGTTTTGATGTTTCCGTCTGGGAGTTCTTCCTGCCTTTGATGTTTGGTGCGCAGTTAATTATGGCTCGTCCTGACGGTCATAAAGATCCCAGCTATTTACTGAGTGAAATCGAAAAACGCAGCATTACCGTGCTTCATTTTGTCCCTTCCATGCTGCAACATTTTCTGCATGATACGCCAGCCGGAAGTTGCTGTTCTCTGCGCCATATTCTGTGTAGTGGCGAAGTGCTTTCTTATGCCTTGCAGCAGCAATGCCTGTCCCGTTTTCCTCACTGTGAATTACACAACTTATATGGTCCAACTGAAGCAGCAATTGATGTTACCGCCTGGAGATGTGTTCCGAATCGTTATATCGGGCAGGTTCCCATTGGACGGCCTATTACCAATATTCAAATCTATCTTCTTGATCGCCATGGGGAGCTGGTTCCAATCGGTGTTACAGGTGAAATTTATATCGGTGGAGTCGGTGTTGCCCGCGGTTATCTGAACCGCCCAGAACTCACAACCGAACACTTTATTGCTGATCCTTTTTCTTCAGCCCCTGATGCTCGTCTATACAAAAGTGGCGATCTGGCTCGCTGGTTACCTGACGGTAATATTGAATACCTTGGCCGGAATGATTTTCAGGTCAAAATACGCGGTTTCCGTGTCGAACTTGGCGAGATTGAGACCAGACTGGCGCAATGTCACGATGTGCGCGAAGCCGTTGTGCTTGCTCAAGAAGATACTTCTTATGAAAAAACAGAGGGTGAAAAAACAGGGAATGGAAAACGTCTGGTTGCTTATCTACTCGCTCAACCAAATGCGATACTGGTGCCGGCAGAATTACGCCAGCAACTTGCGCAACACCTTGCCGAGTATATGCTACCCAGCGCTTTTGTGACGCTTGATGCCTTTCCATTGACACCTAATGGCAAACTCAATCGTCAGGCACTGCCAATACCAGCGCAGACGGCACTGGTGACCCGCAATTATGAAGCGCCCATCGGAAGCATGGAAACAGGATTGGCCGAGATTTGGCAAGAACTGCTGAAATTGGAACAAGTTAGTCGTCACGATCATTTCTTTGAACTCGGTGGTCACTCCCTGCTGGCTATCCAACTTGCTGCCCGAATACGCCAGAAACTGGCGCGGGAATTGCACTTACAGCAACTCTTTTCCCACCCTGTCCTGACCGATTTAGCAACCGTGCTTATCGACACCCCTGTGACAAACCAAATCATTATTTCTGCGACTGATCGTAGCCAACCCTTACCACTCTCTTTCTCTCAACAACGCTTGTGGTTTATCATCCATCTCAATACCAAAACCAATCTGGCCTATCATATCCCGATGGCCCTGCATCTCAGCGGACATCTCGATCATACTGCTCTTGCGACTGCGCTTAACCATCTCGTCAGCCGACATGAAAGTTTACGTACCCGTTTTGTCCTGATTGATGAACAGCCTCACCAATATATTGATAGTGCAGATACTGGTTTTTCTCTGGCCTATCAAGATCTGCGCAGTTTAGACGAAACATCTCGCATGACCCATATTAACGAATTGGCAGAACTCGAAACACAAACGCCATTTGACTTTGCTAATGAGCCAATGATTCGGGGCCAATTACTGCAACTATCTGATGAAGAACATGTATTGCTCCTGACCCAGCATCACATCATTACCGATGGCTGGTCGGTGGGGATACTGCTCCGGGAACTAAGTGCTCTTTACCGTACCGCACTGGGAAAATATAGCGATCCTTTACCTCACCTCCCCATCCAGTACCCGGATTATGCCGTCTGGCAACAGAAATGGTTACAAGGTGTGGTTCTCACTACACAACGGGATTTCTGGCAAAAACAACTTCAGGGTGCACCGGTATTGCTCGATCTTCCTACAGATTATCCACGCCCGCCGGAACAACGATACACTGGCAGTCACGTCCCTGTTCACCTGAATGCTGACTTACTGTCTGCTCTCAAAACACTCGGACAGCGTCAAGACACGACGTTATTTATGATCCTGCTTGCAGCCTGGGGGATCATACTTACCCGTTTAAGCGGGCAGGATGATATTGTCATCGGCACGCCTGTCGCTAACCGTCCACTGAGTGAACTTGAAGGATTGATTGGCTTTTTCGTCAATACCCTGCCTTTGCGCATTGAGCTGAAACCGTGCGATTCTGTGGCAAATCTGCTCACCCACGTTCGTGAACGTGCGCTGGCAGCTTATGCACATCAAGACTTGCCTTTTGAACAATTAGTGGAAATTCTGCAACCTGAACGCAGCCTGAGCTACAACCCAATTTTTCAGGTTATGCTGGCCCTAAACAACACTTCCACTCAGTCTCTTGAATTGCCGGGTTTATCTGTCTCACCGATAGAACAGCCACATCCCAGCGCGTACTTTGACCTGACGCTGTCACTGTCCGAAACTTTGGATGACCTCAATGGTTATCTGGAATACGCTTCGGATCTCTTCAAGCACACAACAGTTGAACGCATGGTTGGATATCTCATCAATGTGCTAACTGCCATGGCAACCGATGAAACCCAAGCCATTGGCCGCCTGCTGATGTTATCTGCTGAGGAGCGCCAACAATTACTGGTGGATTTCAATACCCCTCAATCCTGTCAAAATACCGGAGTTAACTTGCCGGACAGTACGTTGATTCATCAACTGTTCGAAGCACAAGTACAACGCACACCAAACGCGACAGCGGTGATATTTGAAGGCCAATCTTTGAGTTACCACGAACTGAACTGTCGCGCCAATCAACTGGCACATGGACTAATTGCCTTTGGTGTTCATCCTGATGATCGTGTCGCCATTCATGTTGAACGGGGTTTAGACATGATTATCGGCCTATTCGGGATCTTAAAAGCCGGGGCCGGTTATATTCCACTTGATCCAGAATACCCTACCGAACGGCTGATTTATCAGTTATCGGACTGCAAACCGGTATTATTGTTGACCCAGAAACAATTAAAGACACGTTTACCAATACAGGATATTCCCATCTGGCTGCTGGACGACGAAATTCACCAAGGTAACATGCAAAAACTGCCTGCCTATAATCCTGATAGCCCGCAAATGGGGATCAAGCCGCACCACTTGGCTTATATCATCTACACCTCTGGTTCAACCGGAAATCCAAAAGGCGTTATGTTGGAACACCACAATATCGTTAGCCTTATTCATGCTCAATGTCAGGTGAGTGAACCTCACTTGGGCGATCGGGTTTTGCAATTTGTGACCTTCGCGTTTGACATTTCAGTGTCAGATATTTTTCCTACTCTGGCTTCAGGTGCCACACTGGTTCTGCGCCCATCCTATATCAAAATACCGGATGTCACCTTTGTCGATTTTTTGCGTGAACAGAAAATAACCATTATCAATATACCGACCGCCTTCTGGCACCATTGGGTACAAGAAATGATAGTCAGACGCAGTGGTTTCAGCCCCTACCTGCGTACCATTATTGTTGGAGGTGATAAAGTAGAGCACCGCTATTTAATGGACTGGCTATCGTACCCGGAAACACAATCCTGCCGTTGGATCAATGCCTATGGTCCTACAGAGATCACCGTTACTGCAACTACTATGCCGATAAACAAGGACATGACAGTAGACAAAGGAACAGTGTCAGATAATAAAAATACTCCCTCTATTACCAACAACGTTATCACCAACAACATTCCGATTGGGCGCCCACTGTCTAATACCCGTGTCTATATTCTGGACACACTCGGTCAGCCAGTTCCTATCGGCGTAAGTGGCGAAATTTATATCGGAGGCATGGGCGTCGCCCGTGGTTATTCAAATCAACCAGAGCTAACAGCAGAAAAATTTGTTGTTGATCCCTTTAGCGAGCACCCCAACGCGCGTATGTATAAAACTGGCGATCTGGCTCGCTGGCGATCTGACGGCAATATCGAGTACCTCGGTCGCAATGATTTTCAGGTCAAGATCCGCGGATTCCGTATTGAACCGGGAGAAATCGAAACCAGATTGCTACAATGTCAGGGCGTACGTGAAGCTATTGTACTTGCTCGCGAAGATGCTTCTTATGAAAAAACAAGGGGTGATAAACGCCTTGTTGCTTATCTGACCGCCGAACCCAATACAAAACTTGTGCCCGCAGAACTACGCCAGCAACTCGCACAATACCTTGCTGACTATATGCTGCCCAGTGCATTTGTGATACTGAGTGCTTTTCCGTTGGCTCCCAATGGCAAACTCAACCGCCAAGCCCTGCCGATGCCGGATCAGTCATCAATCGTGACTCAAGCTTATGAAACACCGCTCGGTGAAAAAGAAAGAGTTCTGATGGAGATCTGGCAAACATTATTAGGGTTGGAAAAAGTTGGCCGCTATGACCATTTCTTTGAACTGGGTGGTCATTCTCTGATGGTTATCCATCTGATCGAACGACTGCGCAGCCGGGGTTGGAGCCTTGATATACGAACCGTTTTTGTCACTCCGATATTGGCTGAAATGGCAAAAGTAATGCAGGACATTGAAAATAACGCGGCCACATCCACCATGTCCGCTATACCGCCTAATCTGATCCCTGATGACTGCACCGCCATTACTCCTGATATGCTGCCACTGGTTTCTCTGACACAACCCGAAATTGATACTATCGCCGCCGCCGTTCCTGATGGCATCACCAATATTCAGGATATCTACCCACTCGCATCATTACAGGCAGGTATGTTGTTCCACCATCTGATGCAAACACAAGGAGACGTTTATCTGTTACATACCTTGTTTACGTTCGACACCCGCGAACGTCTTGATGCTTTTCTGGCAGCCTTACAACAGCTCATTAATCGCCATGATATTCTGCGCACAGCTATTTGCTGGGAGGGCTTAACACAACCAGTGCAAGTTGTCTGGCGTCAGGCTTCCTTGCATATCAACAACTTTGTGCCGGACGGTGATAACGATATTTCTTCCCAGTTGCTGGCGCATACCGCCCCACACCAGCGCCGTCTTGATATAAGTCAGGCACCGCTATTCTCTGCTGATATTGCCTATGATCCGCATCAAGATGAATGGTTGCTGGCTTTCTGCTGCCACCATATACTTAATGACCATATATCGTTGGATATTATCATCACTGAAATCAAAGAACTTTTGCACCCGCATATCAAACTGTTACCTCCTGCACTGCCTTATCGTCACTTTATCGCTCAGTCTTTATGCGTACCGATATCAGATCACGAAACTTTTTTCCGTGAAATGCTCGCCGATGTGGATGCACCAACCGCGCCTTTCGGAATAGTGGATATCTACAGTGAAAATAGACAGATAACCGAGGTCGTCAAGCCACTTAACGCCGCCCTATCCAGAGCTATCCGCAAACAGGCGCGTCGTCAGGGAGTCAGTCCCGGAGTATTGTTCCATGTCGCGCTAGCACAAGTTCTGGCAAAAATAAGCAGACGAGATGATGTCGTCTTCGGGACAGTCTTGCTCGGACGCATGCAGGGAAATGCTGACATTGAGCAGATTCTGGGGCTGTTTATCAATACTCTGCCTGTGCGCATCCAACTTGCAGAGAACAGCGCACAAGAAACTGTGCAAGCGGCCTACCGCAGTCTGACGCAGTTACTTGAGCACGAACAGGCACCACTGGCACTGGCTCAGCGCTGTAGTGGTGTAACACCGCCTCTGCCACTGTTTAATACACTGCTTAACTATCGCCATAGTCAATCAAACGTGACTAACACCCTATGGGAAGGCATACGCCTGGTGACAGGACAGGAAAGAACCAATTACCCTCTCTACTTGGCAGTAGATGATTTGGCTAGAGGTTTCCTGTTGACAGCCCAGACTGTATCGGGAATCGATCCGGCGCGCCTGATTGCCTGCATGACGACGGCCCTAACGGATCTGGTAAAAACATTGGCAAACGAACCTCATAAACCAATCATGGATATTTCTACTTTGCCCGATAAAGAACGCCAGCAATTACTGGCGGATTTTAGTGCTGTTCAGGCTGGCTTAGCGCAAGATTTGCTGATACCAGACCAATCTGCCGTTGTAACTTCCGGCCATTCCGACTATAAAGCACCGCTCGGTGAAGTAGAGATTGCACTGGCTGAAATATGGCAAAAGTTGCTGAAACTGGAACAAGTAAGCCGCCATGATAATTTCTTCGCGTTAGGAGGTCATTCATTGATAGCGATACAATTGTTAGCCCGTATGCGTGAACAAAACATGGAGATCCCATTAGCAACGTTGTTTACTCATCCCACATTATGTGAACTGGCTAAGGCCATAAACCAAAATCACTCAACCGAATTTAATCGCTCAAACTGCAATTATGAACTGAAATAAAAATTAAACGGCTCCACAATCTGTAGACTGTGGAGCCACTTTTCAATCAGTTACCTAACGGACACCTTTAATTAAAATTAGGTTGACCATTGGATGCCGTTAGCCCGCCATCTACTGGCAAGTTCACACCATTAATGAAACTGGCATCCTCACTCGCCAAAAATGCAATAGCAGCGGCCACTTCAGAAGGCTGCCCTGGCCGTTTCAACGAAATACGACTATCGAAAGACTCAAGAGTTTCCTCGTCAAGACGTGCGACCATCGGGGTCAATACTAAACCTGGACAAACGGCATTGACACGAACACCTTGTGAACCATAATCCAGAGCCATAGCACGGGTGAGATTAACGACAGCGCCTTTTGACGCGCAATAGTGAGCGCCACCCCAATCTCCCCCTAAACCAGATATAGAGGCATTATTGACAATACATCCTTTACTTTTCAGCAAATGAGGTAAAGCAAAATAACTACAATTAAGCACGCCATTGAAATTCGTCGCTAATACCGCATTAGCCTCTTCTTCTGAGATATTCAATAAATCGCCGACTGCATACAATCCTGCATTGTTCACCAGAATATCGATCCGGCCAAAATGCCTGACCGTTTCATCAACCATATTTTTAACTGATTCCCGATCTGTAACATCAGTCTGGATCACCAACGCTTTTTCCGATGGCAGTTCACTGAAAACACAATGAAGCTTATCAGTATCCCGTCCTGCTAATACAACAATGGCCCCCTCTTGCGAAAAACGTTTCGCTGTAGCCTCCCCAATACCGCTTCCTGCGCCAGTAATAATGACAACCTTATCCTCAAATCGAATCATGTTATTACCCTCATTGATGTATTTTCAATGCCCGTTATAAATCCAGAAATAGCAATATTCTTGATCCCGTTCTTCCTGACTGGAATTTATATGCCAGTGAGCATTGCGTATTTCAGATATTGATTGAGATATGGAAACTGATTTATTCAAGATAGATGTTATCTTATCGTCAGATAATGTATTTTAAAATTTATAAAAAACAGGAAATGTTTAACTATCATATCCTCCAGAATATAATTTGTTAATTACCTTGCTATTTCTTTTTTTATACCTGATTAACCATTAATTATTCAATAAAGGATTAATTAATGTTTTCTCAGTAAAAAATATAATAACCCTTCTTCCAGTAATTTCAGGCTAATAGTTTTATAAAACAAAAATAGCTTTATACAACAAAAATAGTTTTCCCCAAATAAAGTAGAAAAATTGGCTAATGTGCAACAACAAAATCCCTGGATTAGCAATGATTATTAGAGAGCTGGTGCTATATCCTTCGTCTTTCAAATTCCCTCTTTGTCGGCTGAGCTAATTTAACATAATTCAGATATGATATTGTTTTTTCTCATAAAATAATGCATTATTCTCCTTTTTGCAGTTTAGCAGGTAATAAAAAGTGAAAATGAAATCATTTTGCATCTCAGCAATCGCAGCCTCTGCAATTATCATCAGTGGATGCCAATCCAATGCTGATTCATTTGCAGCAGATGTTTATGACACAACTCAGTTAAACGAAAAACAAGAAACAAAGACAATCAATATCATTTCTGTCCTTCCTGCCAAAATCGTTGTAGAAAACAACTCCAATAGACAAGCTGCTCAAACATTTGGTGCCATTCTTGGTGCTGTGGCTGGTGGTGTTGTGGGTTATAACGCAGGTCCCGGTTCCAGAGCAGGTATTGCGGCAGGTGCAGTCGGTGGTGGCGCACTTGGTGCAGCAGCAGGATCAATAGTAGATGATAAAGTCATCGTTGAAGGTGTCTCTCTTACCTATAAAGAAAACACTAAAATTTACACCTCAACTCAAGTTGGGCGCACATGCCAATTCACTCCAGGGCTAGCGGTAGTCATTTCAACCAGAGCAAACGAAACGCGCGTTCAGCCTAATGCTACGTGCCAGGATAAAAAATAAGCAGGTGAACCATGATTAAAAAAATTCTTATTACATCTTTACTGATCGTTCTATCCACTCCTGTACTTGCTTCACCTCTTCAAAGCCAGCTTTCTGCCATTGCTCAGGCAGAAAGTGAAGGTAAAGCAGAAGAGCAAAAACAGCAGGCCGAAAAGAAAGCGCTGTTAGAAAGAGCAGCCAGAGCGGAAAGAGAAAGAAAGCAAAGAGAAACTGCTGTCAGAGCAGAAAAAATCAGAAAGCAAGAAGCTACCCGCAAAGCTGAAAAACAAAGAGTGCTGACTGAAGCAGCGGCAGATAAGAAACGGGATCAGACTTATGAAGATGAACTACGCAAACTCGAAATAGAGATGAAAAAACTTGAACTAGAGAAACGTTCAGCCAGAACGAAGCGTGAAAATGAGTTCATTGATCAAGAACTAAAAACTCAGGCAGCAAAAACGGATGTTATCCAGTCAGAAGCTGATGCCAACCGTAATTTATCATCGGGAGCTAAGTCTCTGTTAGAAAGCGAAGGCAAAGCCAGAGAGAAAAAATCCAGTGGTTGGTTTAAGTAATCTATCTGTAAGTTTTCTGACTTGTATTGGCTCAAAATTCATCAGACGGACACCTTAAATAGATGTCCATAATTTCGCATCATTTCAAATAAATCAATCAATGGTTTGGTATGTTATTATTCCAAGCCATTGGATCTTTTCTATAAATTTGTGATATACCCGTCGTCTTTCAAGTTACATCTTGAAATCCATAGGGTATATTGCAATTACACTTTACATAATTCGATACTTACTGCGAATATCTCTGACCTGAGATTTGAGTTGCCCGCAACCACCCAAAATTTCTGTACCATCACTTTTATCTGATATGCATCGGCAACCGGCTTCAGTAAGTGCTTTAGCAAAAGCAGGTATCTCTTCTGAAGGATTCAATGATATTCCATTTATATCACTAACTTCATTCAGGTATTTTAGCTTGATAACAAATATGTCTTTATCCACCAAATCTTTTTGCAATGATTTTTATTGCCAACTTTAGTTCATTTATCAGACACACTGTTATTTGATAGAATATTTACGATTCCAAGTATATTATATTTCATCAATTTTTAAACATAGTAAAAATAACACCATCCAATTAGTTTGTTATCTGATTTTATATCCAATAGATTTCAAACTGGACGGGGTTAACCAGTTTTGGTCATGCCAATATCGGTGCTCCCAGCGGTCTGCCACGTGGTAATCAGGATCACCCTGTCAATCTCACATAAAGCCTTAGTCAAAAAATCACTAATTTCTTTTGAGAAAGATAGTGCTCTCCTGACTAATTATTATTCTAATATTATTTGCGAGCATGAATTCAGAGAAAAGCTGAATTTTGAGGCTTCCTGTTTCTTTGATACATTATCCAATATTAAATCGTATAGAAAACGATTAATATCAACTTTTATTTTTAACAAAGACAGTAGGATAAAACGGATAAAAAGTGGCAGTTTTAATCAGGCCGGAGCAGGAACCAAAAATAACACCTTTGATTTCAGAATAATCCCCAGATTATTTAAAGAAGCGCCTGAAGAAATGGAATCAGATGATTTATTTAAGTTAATATTCTTTATAGCCGATCGCGTTTTTCAGTATGAAAAAATTTCTCAATTTAAGGTTATCACCCATTATACCTTAATAGATTGCTTTTCCAATGATGGAATGGAAACCTCTAATTCACCGGAGGGGATTCATCAGGATGGAGTGGATTATATCGTATCCGCTTTTGTTCTGGAGCGAGTTAACATTTCAGGTGGCGACAGTAAGATCTATATTAGTGATAAAAATAATCACATTCTGACCACTCAGCTACAAAGTGGGCAAGGAATATTTCAGCCCGATAAAGGCACTGATTTGTGGCATGAAGTCACCCCGGTAAAATTGATAGATCCTACAGAAAGAGGCTATCACTCTACTATCGATTTTGACATTGATCTTAGCGTATAGCACTATCAATAAGTTCTAAATCGCATCACAATAAATACACCTTATTAATCAAACAACTGACTCTATGACTAAACTTTACGATTATAACCCTCTCGTCACTATCAAAAGCGGCTCTCGAACTGGTTCACCTTTCTTTTGTATTCCGGGTGCGGGAGCCAGCGCTTTCAGCCTCCTTGAGCTTGCTTTGTCATTCCCGCCATCCTTGCCTGTTTATGCTTTACAATCACGTGGGTTAGCAGATCCCAAACTGCCGCCTCATTCCAGTGTCAATGTGATGGCTCGTGATTACATTCAGGCTATCCGCCAAATACAGCCTACAGGTCCCTATCACTTATTAGGGCACTCCTTTGGTGGCTGGGTTGCCTTCGAAATTGCATTACAGCTACTGGAACAGGGAGAACAAATTACTGATCTTATTCTCATCGATACCGAAGCACCTGACCCACAAGGTTGCAAATCCAAGTCTTTCGGCCGTATCGAAACATTGATGGAATTAATTAAAATCTACAACATGATACTCAACCAGCCACTGCCGCTTACGAGAAAAGATTTTGAGGAGCAGTCGGAAAGCGAACAACTCCAGTACCTGTATCAGGAACTGATACGCTCTGGGCTATTCACTACCCATTCATCAATATCCTTGTTACAAGGTATTGTTCAGGTTATGCAGGCCAACCTGAATACGTGCTATACGCCTCATACTCACTATAACGGCTTAGTGCATTTGATTAATGCCAAAGAAGAAGATATGCAAGAAACACAAGGCCATATCACCCGCTGGAAAACACATGTCACTCAGTTAAATACAATGCTGGCACCCGGCAATCATATGACCATGTTGTCTATGCCGAATGTTAAAACATTTATTGATGCGTTATGGTCAAAGCAGGGGTAAAGTCAGAGTAAAACTATCTCATCATATTTCGATAATCACCGAAGTGACCACAAAACCTGCAAGATATCATGGCGTTTTCTATCCTTCAGAGGAACAATAATATTAGCTGTCATATTTGAAGTCGAAATCGCAGAAAACCAAGGTGAACGTTACTTTGATGCCGCAACCGCACTTTACTTACTTAAAAAATATTTTGGTTGTTATCTATTGGGAGATAAATTGCTGTCATCTCCCAATAAATAACCATTTTTAGGCAATGAGACTTATTAAAGGACATATCAGAGACTAGTATGTCGCGAACGAACAACCCATAAATCGACCAAAGAACATCCAATACCAATATCCCATTGAAAATCCTGCAACCAGTACATAACTGATCGATTTTAATTTACACAGTGAAAATGTTTTGATGCCTTTCACTGCAAATACCAACATAAATGGCAAAAGAAAAAAGAGACATAATGGTGCTGTCAATATTCTGTCATCATTAATAACAAAAGAACTGACCACATCACAAACGGTATTGATCCCTTCTTCCCCGATCGCCCACTCAAAATCAACGGTTGACAAACATCCTATCAATATAATACTGAATAAAATAAAGGTGATACAGGCGAGTATATTTATAATTTTCATGCTCATTTATTTTTCTCATCTGTTTATAAGGCATAAGACGAGATTTAATCCTTTCTTAAGCTCATTAAATTAAATCTGAAACGTTTATATCAAAAAACTTAATACGGCATTCTCTTGGCCTGCCAAAGATCAGATCTTGATCACAAGATAAAATAATATAATGAACAGAAAAACCAGGATTTGTCGGAGGCGAAAAATTCAATACACACTAAGAGGTATAATAAATTCAGGCTATTAATAACAATGCGTTATAAAAACAGCAGAGGGAAGGAATAAGCCCTTATCCGTTTAATTAGCAAACAGATAAGAGCCAAGAACCTGAAAGTCACAAGCTCACATTAAACTTAATTATCGATACATCTCAAACAGAGACATTCCTTTTAAGTCTGTAAACGCTTTAAAAGAAGCCTGCAAAGCAGCCTGTTGCTGGTAATAGCTGGAAATAGCCGCAGTCCAATCCACATCTACCAATTCCCCAGTGCGAACTTTATTGGCAATACTATGTTCACTACCCAAAGAATCGAGTTGCTCCAATTCCTGAAGTTGTAAACCAAGTACGGCTTCCACAGAAGATAAATTATTCAGGCTGTTACGAATACCACGGTTAGCTTTATTCATCAGCTCCGTAGCTTCGTTTTTCTGTTCTTCAGTCGCCGAACTGTATGACGTTCTCAACGCTTTGATTGCCATATCAATGGTGGCAAAAACATCAGATTCACTCGAACTGCCATCAGGCTCTTTAATCGGGCTGGATGTCGCTGATAAGAAGACCTGCTGTCCAGTATGAGCAATCACCATTGTGCGGTTATCATCCACTTTCTGGGTGATTTCTTCGTAACCTCCGGCGTAACTGACTTTACCATCTTTATCTGCGACAAAAGGAGGCTTATCCGTTTTATAACCAGCAAAAATATATCGGCCATTACCATCAGTTTTATTGCCGAGGTTTAACAGCTCTTGTTTAAGACCTTCCAATTGCTGCGCATAGGATTCACGATCCTGCTCACTCTGTTCATCCGCAGCCGCAACTAAAGTCTCAAACACATTAGCTGCCACCTTAACGACATTAGAAGTAATGCTCAGTTGGGATGACATTGCATTTTTGGCAAAAATACGAGCAGTCATAAACTGCTGGTTTTTCGATTCAGATTGAGAAACCATGATGCTTTGTGATGCAGCCAAAGGATCATCGGATGGATTAATTACCCGGCGGCCACTAGATAGTTGTTCACCATATTTCATCCACTTGGATTGGGCGCCAAAAATCCCATTCATTTTTTGGCTGTATAATAGATTCGTACTTACACGCACAATATCATTTCCTTTTTGTTATCGGCGAATAGTTACTAGCAAGAATAATTACCATAAAAAACAGCTATCAGCGAATGCCCAAAATAGCATCAAATAAAGTCGTCGCCGTCTGGATCACACGGGCGTTTGCCAGATAGTACTGTTGCATACGTTGCAGTTCGCCGTATTCTTCGTCCATATTAACGCCGGAAATTGATTCACGGATCGATTTCAGTTTATCAACGATGTGGCCTTGTGTTTCAACGCTGATATTTGCGCTATTGGCTTTGCTGCCCACTGTACTTACCAGTGAAGCATACGCTCCGGCAAAGGAAGCCTTGCCATCCACCAAACGTTTATCCTGTAATTCGAGGAATTTCTTCGCGTTGCGGTTATCACTCTGACCAGCATCTTTGGCTCCCGCCGTTGCCAATTGGGATGAATCCTTCAGATTCACTTCCAACGTTGCCACGACGTTACTGACCGTTTTCAGTGTGTATTTGTCGTGATCCTGTGCGTTAGTAGCATCGATTTCTACTTTCAGCCCATCGAATTCCAGCGTATTGCCATTTTTGGTCACAGCAACCATTTCGCGATCAAAAAAACGCTGTACTTTCCAATCTCCACTTTCATATTTGAGAGTGTAATCACTGGCTTTCACTTTAGTGGTATCGGTGTACGCCACCTTGATGTCAGCCGTACCTTTGTTATCGCTGTTAGAAACAACATCCGGTTTAGTGAAGTTGAAAAAATCAACGCCTGGTTTACCTTTCAGGTCAAAACCGCCATGTTGTACCTGATTAAATTGGTCAGCCATGACCAGCGCCAGTTGGTTCAGTTCATTGCGGGTTGAATCGCCAACTCCGCTGCGCACACGCAATGCACCACCCAACTTACCGCCTGAAATGAAACGCTCATCAATTTCTCTCGTACCCACTGTGCCATTGTTATAACCCAGCGTAATACGGCTACTGTCGGTGCTGGCTGGAATAGCTTCCATCCGGTAGGATTTACTACCCGATACCAGTGACATACCACCACCGAATGAAACGTTATAAACGTCGCCATCCTGCTGAGTGACATTCACTTCCACCAGCTCATTTAATTTACTGACCGCCAGATCACGTTTATCCAGCAATGCCAGCGGTTCACCTGTACCAACACCACGCATACGGGTGATTTCATTATTCAGTTTGGCAATTTCTTCTGCGTATTTGTTGATTTCTTTAACATTCTGCTCAATCTGAGAATTGATGCTGCTATCAACCTGACGCAGAAATTCGTCCGATTCTTTAAATCGACTGACTAAACCTCCCGCTTTGCCTAACACCGTAGTTCTTGCCGCGCTGTCTTCCGCATTGCTTTCAACCGTCCCCAGACTTTTGAAAAAGTCTTCAATGGAGTTCGACAGGCTGGTGTCTTTATCTGCCAACAAGTTGTTGATTTTGGTAATCTGCTCGTTATAAGCCTTTAAAGCAGATTGTTTGGTTTGCGCAGAGCTGTATTGCTGATTGATAAACTCGCTATATTCACGGTTAATGGTAGTCACCGTCACACCGTTACCCACAAAACCAGCGGGTGACATAGTTCCATTATTTTGTGTCATTACGGTGGTCTGTCGGTTATAACCTTCGCTTCTGGAGTTGGCAATGTTATTACCCACTACACTCATTGCCACCTGTGCGGCATTAATACCACTCATGGCAGTATTCATAAGACTGTTGGACATGTGTAGATCCTTTTACGTTTCCGTTATGCCTCCATCATGGGAGGCCAACTGCTGTCGTTATCGGTATATACCCAATGGATTTCAAGAGACGACTTGAAAGACGAAGGGGATAAATTATCTGTAAAAGTTATCGGCAGGATATTCTGATCCTTGAACAAAAATGATTTGGGCTGTTCGGTCAGAACAAGTTATCGAAATCATAGTTATAGGCTTTTACCATCTGATTGCCGCTACTCTTTAATTGCTGGATCAGTGATACCAGTTTCCCGGCATAACCGGGGTCTGTGGCATACCCGGCATCTTGTAAGGAGTATGCTCCCTGCTCTGCGGTCGTTGACCGAGCGACTTTGGCATAGCGCGGGTTTTCCGCCAGTAATTTGACGTAATCTGTGACGGCTTCCAGATAAGAGCCATAAACCCGGAAACTGTCACGTATTTTCTTCGGTTCACCATCAATGTATTCGGTTGTCGTAATCTGAGTGACAGGCCCTTGCCAACTCTTACCTGCTTTGATGCCAAACAGGTTATGACTCGGTTTACCCTCTTCGGTCAGAATTTCCCGCTGCCCCCAACCAGATTCCAGCGCCGCCTGCGCAATGAGCAGTAAATGGGGGATACCACTTTGCTGACTGGCTATCTGCGCAGGCACGGAAAGCATAGAAACAAAGCTGGCACTGCTCATTGGCACAGACCTGGTCATTGACAATGATTTCGACTGTGCTGCACGATTGGGCGATTTATCAGGTAGTGTCCGACGCAGAAACTGTTCCAAAGCCTGTTTTGGCAGGGTATGCAGGATTTCATTATCCAATGGCATCGGCACAATTCCGGCCAGTTCACTGGGAGCGCTGTTAGTATTAGGAATAGCATTGGAAAACTGTTTGACGATCATATCGGCAAATCCCAGTCCTTTTTGAGAAAGATCCTGGGCAATCTGCTGATCGTACATTGAAGTATAAAAACGCGTCTGATCACTACTCAATATGCCATCCTGTGGCAACGAGGAACGCATACTTTTCAGCATCATCTGAACAAATACGCCTTCCAGTTGTTGGGCTACCTGCCGTAGCCCTTGTTGTGGTTCCTGTGACAATTTAGCTTTCAGTGAATGGAGTGAATTCACATCGTAAGCGACATTCGGCATCGTCAGAAAATCATTCATCAAATAATCTCCAACTTCGCCCGCAAGCAACCTGCACTTTCCATCGCCTGCAAAATAGACATCAAGTCTGTCGGTGTTGCTCCCAAAACGTTCAACGCACGAATAACCTGAGTCAGGTTTGCACTGGCATCAACTTTCTGTAGCACACCGCCCTGCTCCTGAATACCAACCCCGGTATTGCGTGTTACAACCGTATTTCCCCCTGCCAGTGGTGTATTCGGCTGATTGACTACCGTCTGACGTTCAACAATCACAGACAGGCTGCCATGAGCAATTGCACAGCTATCCAATGTGACATTACGGTTCATCACCACCGATCCTGTACGGGAGTTGAAAATCACTTTGGCGTCGCCGGCACCGACACGAATATTCAGGTTCTGAACCTGTGACAAGAATTTCACCTGTTCGCTGCTCTCTATCGGCAAACGTAACTGTACCGTACGGGAATCCAGCGCTGTTGCTGTGCCTACCCCCTTCAGGCGGTTGACAGCATCACTGATTTGCTGAGCCAGACTAAAGTCATCCTCATTCAATTGCAGATTCAAAATACCTTTCTGACCAAATTTTGTTGGCAACTCCTGCTCAATGACAGCACCATTGGAAATTCGTCCGCCTGCAAGTTGATTAATTTTAAGGCTGTTGCCACCGGCACTAACTCCCGCACCACCGACCAGAATATTACCTTGTGCCAGTGCATATACCTGATTATCAACACCTTTCAGTGGTGTCATCAGCAATGTACCGCCACGCAGACTTTTGGCATTACCCAGTGAGGAAACGACCACGTCAATGCTTTGCCCTGAACGCGCAAATGGTGGCAGTTTGGCTGTCACCATAACGGCAGCAACGTTCTTAAGCTGCATATTTGTACCGGACGGCACAGTGATCCCCAACTGTGACAACATATTACTTAAACTTTGGGTAGTGAAAGGCGTTTGCATGGTCTGGTCACCCGTGCCATCCAGCCCGACCACTAAGCCATAACCAATCAGCGCGTTATCCCTGATACCCTCAATGGTCGTCAAATCACGAATACGCTCAGCAAAAGCGTTGGTCAGCGCAAACGTGTTGAACAATACCAGCAAAAACGTAAAAAGGCTGGCGACTAATTTTTTCATCCTGACCATCCTCTTTTAAAACGGTGAGATATTTATAAAGAAACGCTGTAACCACCCCATGTGCTGCGCTTCATTGATATAACCATCGCCAACATATTCAATGCGGGCATCTGCAACCTGATTGGAGCTGACTGTATTGTTGCCGGTGATGGTGCGCGGGTTCACAACGCCGGAGAAGCGGATAAATTCCGTTCCCTGATTGATAGCAATCTGTTTTTCACCGATAACATGCAGGTTGCCGTTTGCCAACAATTGATCCACGGTCACAGTAATTGTACCCCTGAAAGTATTGTTCGCATTCGCTCCGCCTTTACCGCCAAACTCATTATTACCTTCCATGCCCAAATCAGTTTTATCACCACCGATCAATCCCTGTAAAAAACGGGGAGTCAGGGCAGCTGCGAAACTGGTTTTACCATTCCGGCTGGCATTCGCTGAGGAGTTTTTGCTGGCACTGACATTTTCTTGCAGGATAATCATCAGTGTATCGCCGATATTGCGTGGACGACGGTCTTCAAACAGTGGCTGATAACCGTAATAGACTGGCTGGACAGTCTGAAAAATAGAACCATTCGGCGCTGGGGCAGGTGCTTCGGCGGGTTTGGCAGTTGTCACCCCTTTCACCAGTGGTTTGTGCGGCATATAAGCACATCCCCCTAATGTCAGTACCGACAATGCGATTACCGCCACAGTTCTGCTGATATGCCGCTTATTCCCCCGGTTTTTCCGTAAACCGGCAGAGCTATAAGCTACATGTTTTTCAGCCTGTCTTTCAGCAACGGGCATTGTATCCATCTTCGATGCTCTTAAGTTTATCGTAGAAATCGTGGGGAATTTATTCCCCACTGATTAATGATTAGGTTATAACTGAGTCAGCTTTTGCAGCATCTGATCTGAAGTCGATACTGCTTTACTGTTAATTTCGTAGGCTCGTTGAACCTGAATCATACTGACCAGTTCTTCCGCCACATTGACGTTAGAGGTTTCAACATACCCCTTGTAGAGCAATCCGGCACCATTGATGCCCGGTGCATTTTCTACCGGAACACCGGAACTGTTGGTTTCCAGATACAGGTTCTCACCGATACTTTCCAGACCGCTTTCATTGATAAAGGTAGTCAGTGTCAATTGTCCAACCTGCTGCGGCGCGTTTTGCCCCTGCACGTTTACGCTGACGATACCATCACGAGCAATGTTAATTTTGGTGGCATTGTCTGGAATGATGATGGCAGGCACGACCTGAAAACCGCCGGCAGTCACTAACTGACCATTCTGATCCACCTGAAATGAACCATCACGGGTATAGCCAGTTGTGCCATCAGGTAACTGGATCTGGAAAAAACCCTGTCCCTTGATTGCCACATCTTTACTATTGTTGGTCTGTGCTAGGTTACCCTGACTGTGCAATCGCTCAGTCGCTACCGGACGAACCCCTGTACCAATCTGTAAACCGGATGGCAGGTTAGTCTGTTCAGATGACATTGCACCGGGCTGGCGTTCAGTTTGATAAAGTAAATCTTCAAACACCGCACGCTGACGTTTAAAACCATTAGTGCTGACGTTTGCCAGGTTGTTGGCAATTACATCCATATTTGTTTGCTGAGCATCCAGCCCAGTCTTGGCAATCCATAAAGATCGGATCATGAATTTATCCCCCCGATTAGCTCATAGTGAGAAGCTGGTTAGCCCGCTGAGCATTTTCATCAGAACTGTGTATAACTTTCATCTGCATCTCAAAACGACGCGCGTTGGCGATCATGTTCACCATGCTTTCCACTGGGTTAACATTGCTGCCTTCCAGTACACCCGGCATGATTTTCACTTCAGTGCTCGCCGCCAGTTCATCACCTTGTTGTTCCCGCGCCTGTGGCGTTAAATGGAACAAACCATCATCACCGCGCACTACTTGACCCGCTTCCGGTTTGACGATTTTCAGTTTGCCAATCTGCCCCAATAAAGTCGGAGGATCGCTGGCAATCAGGGCAGAAATGGCACCATCTGCTGCAATGGTCAGTTCAGCTTGTGGTGGAACATCAATTGGCCCGTTTTCACCCATCAACATACGCCCCTGTATCATCAGTTGCCCTTCTGGTGAAATCTGGATGCTGCCGTTGCGGGTATAGGCTTCCGTCCCATCTTCAAGTTGAACAGCCAGATAGCCACTTTGTCCGACAGCAACATCCAATGGACGAGCAGTATAATTCATTGGCCCCTGACGGCTATCCATGCCGGGAGTGGAGGCAACAACCAAAGTACGGGTTGGCAGGGTTTCACCTTCAATTGGAACAGCACGCAATGCAGCAAGCTGAGCTTTAAAGCCCGGCGTCGAAGCGTTCGCCAGATTGTTAGCAGTAACGGCCTGATGCTCCAGTGTCTGGCGCGCGGCGCCCATAGCGGTATATATAACGTGATCCATAAAGCTATCCGCCTGAGCTTATTAACGCATGCTGACCAAAGTTTGCAGGATTTGATCCTGTGTCTTGATAGTCTGGGCGTTAGATTGATAGTTACGCTGAGCGACGATCATATTGACTAGCTCCTGACTCATATCCACGTTAGACGCTTCCAGCGCACCGCTGATCAGCTTGCCGAAGTTACCAGAATCCGCAAGACCCACTACCGGACTACCGGATGCGCCGGATTCTACCCAAACGTTATCACCTTGCGCAGCCAAGCCTTCAGGATTAGAAAAGTTTGCCAGTACTACCTGACCTAATACTTGTTTCTGGTTGTTGGAATAGGTAGCGTAAATCTTGCCGTCATTATCCACACGATAGTCAATGAAACTACCCGCAGCATAGCCATCTTGTATTGGATTAGAGATAGAATCTTGTGCAATGTTCTGCTGTTTACTACCCGAAAAATCGATGGTGATTGGTGCAGTAATTGACCCATTCAAAGATTCTACATTGAATGTAAATGCATTATTGATGCCGACCATTTGACCATTGCCGTCAAATTCCACATCACCCAATTTATGATGAGCGGTAGAACCTGCTACAGAGATATCCTTAGCATGAAACTCCCACTTATTATTGGCTGTTTTCACGAAGAATATATTGAGATCATGTTGATTTCCCAAACTGTCATAGACTTGCAGAGTTGTGCTGTAGCTAAAGCTATCTTTATTATTCGGATCAAAGGCGTTTTTTACCTGATCAATCGCTGGATGCATTGAATTTAGGGTAGCTTTCAACTTAACTTCTGTGCTCGCTTTTGCATTCAACATATCCGTTGGAATTGAAAGCGGCTCTACAGCTCCGCCTTGCTGAATTTCTCCGTTTACCGCCGGATAACCCGTCAACTTCATGCCCTGCATATTGATCAGATTACGCTCTTTATCCATTTGGAACTGACCGTTACGGGAATAGAAAATATTACCGCTGGAATCCTGCATGCGGAAAAAACCGCCTTGTGTAATTGCCATATCCAACTGGCGATTAGTCTTAGTGGTTGAGCCATCTTTAAAGTTCTGAAACATACCAGAAACCTTAACCCCCAAACCCACGTCTGAACCACTGAAAACATCCGCAAACGCGGCTGAGCTAGATTTAAAGCCAAATGTCGCTGAGTTTGAGATGTTATTACCAATAACATCCAGATTACTCGCTGCGGCATTCAAGCCACTAACCGCTTGTGAAAAAGACATATGTCCTCCGTTTAATTAAAGAATCTGACGAACTTTATCCATGGTTACCGTACCCGCCAGCCCTAAATCTAATTTAGTGCCGTCCTCACCCCGCGTGACACCGTTTACCACACCCTGTGTCAGCGGAAGTGTCACTAACGCTTGATCTTGATAGCTTGCAGAAACAGTGAAGCTATATGCTCCGTCTGCAACTTCCTTGCCATCCGCGTCTTTACCATCCCATACGAGGTTATGAACACCTGTATTTAACTTACCGATATCCAATTCCCGGACTACCGCACCACTCTTATCTTTGATGGTTACTTTGACACTGTCGGCAGGCCGGTTCAGTTCAAACCCAAATGTACTGATTTCTTTCTTTTCATTGGAACCTACTAAAATTTTATCGCCAGGGATCATGACTTTACGACCAATTAACATGGTCGTTTGCATTGTTTGATTGCCTTCCATTTGTCCAACAATGGCACCCAACGATTTATTGAGTTTTTCAATGCCTTCAACAGTACTGATCTGCGCAAGCTGCGCAGTCAGTTCATTATTTTGCATTGGATTGGTTGGGTCCTGATTCTTAAGCTGTGTAACCAGTAAATTCAAGAAGTTATCTTTGATATCGCCACTTTTCTGCGGCTGTGTTTTGGTGATGCTGGCTAATTCACCGACCGTTGAATTATCCAAAGAGTCATTGATTGAAGCGGTAACTGCCATAATGGAATTCCTGTTACTGACCCAGAGTCAGGGTTTTCAGCATGATGGACTTAGTGGTGTTGAGAACTTCAATATTTGCCTGATAACTGCGGGAAGCAGAGATGGTATTGACCATTTCCCCGACGACATCGACATTTGGCATACGAACATAACCTTTTTCATCCGCCAACGGGCTGCCCGGCTGATATTCAAGACGGAAAGGTGTGGGATCATCCACCACTTCACTGACGTGCACACCGCCGATCTCCTGTCCTGCTGGCGCAGCGACACGAAATACGACTTGTTTGGCACGATAAGGCTCGCCATCCGGCCCAACGATACTATCGGCATTCGCCATATTACTGGCGCTGACATTCAGCCGCTGAGACTGAGCAGAAAGCGCGGAGCCGGCAATATCAAAAATACTGAGTAAAGACATTCCCATTATCCTTGTGACTGTAGAACTGACATCATGCTTTTGATCTGAGCATGCGTCATGGTAAGTTCAGCCTGATATTTCAGACTGTTATCTGCGAAATTGCTACGTTCCATATCCATGTCAACGGTATTTCCATCCATCGCCGTCTGGTGAGGCACCCGGTACAATAGATCCATCTCCAAACGTTTCTGAGGCTGAATGGGAATATGTCGATTGGAAGTCAGAGTCAGCCCAATTCCATTCCCCGTCACACGACCATGTTCCATCACCTTTCTTAATTGGGCGGCAAAATCGATATCACGAGCCTGATAGCCAGGGGTATCCGCATTGGCAATGTTCGCCGACAGAATTTCCTGCCGCTGGTTGCGGAGTACCAGGGCTTCTTGTCGAAAATGAAAGGCGGTATCTAATTTATCGAGCATATTCCTCCCTCGCCTGTTTTATAGCCGGCTTTTATAGGCCAGTTTAGGGTAAGTCCCGCAGAACCAAGCCCCGTAACGCATTAAGAGTGCTAACAGCATAAACTCAGAAGAAAAAGCCGATTCGAAGAATAGACACAAATTGATTTGCTATTTATCCCATTAACTAATAATCAAGCGCGTTACACTATTAACATCCAGCAGATACTGAATATTTTTGGAATCATGGTTTACCTCACTAGTGTCAGGTAATAGAAGGTAAGAGTAAGAGAGATAAAAATGATTAAAATACCTGTAGTAAAATTTATCGGATCCCTTACCTTTTTTCTTAACCTGTTTTTTGGTGGTTCTTTGGCATGGGGAAATGATTTACCCCGTTCAATCAATGATTATTTCAAGCAGATTCATTACGGCACGAATTATAAGGTTTCCGTAGACATCAAAACACCGGAACAACAATGGCCAACATGTGAATCTCCTGAAATACATCCACCAATGGGCAATAAAAATTGGGGAAATATTTCGCTGCCGGTTAACTGTGGTCAGCAACGTCGTTTTATGCAAATCCACGTCAGTGTTACTGGCCCATATTTAGTTTCAAATCGTGCAATTCAACGTAATTCGGTACTGAGAGAAAAAGATTTTCAGGTCAAAACAGGCGCTTTAGACAAACTACCAAACGACATCATCCATAACAAAAAGGTTACACTTAATGGTATTGCCATTCGCAACATACCTGCCGGGCAATTCATCACTCGTAATATGCTCCGGCGTCCCTGGGTGATTAAAGCCGGACAAAATGTTGTCATTACTGTAGATGGACAAAATTTCCGGGTACGTTATAAAGGAAAAGCAATTAACAATGCTGCAAGTTTTGATAATATCCGTGTCCGCTTGGTTTCCGGGCAGGTTATTACCGGAGAAGCTCAGGAAAATGGTAGTGTAAAAATGATGTTATGAATGGCTAAAGTTTTATGTTTCTACGCCGATATAACCATCAGACCATGATTTACAGGCATGCCAGCGGTATATCGCCTGCTACCTCTACCCAATAGAGTATAAGATAAATAAATAATGCCTGATTAAAGGATTACAATTATGAGTATTGAACGCACTCAACCTCTACTGGCTATTGCTGCTTTACAGCAACGCAATGCCAATGAAAGTGCCCAAAGCACTCGCAGGACTGTGGCTGTTGCAGAAAAAAGCGCCGATACGCAAGTTAGACTGAGTGAGGCGCAGAAAAAACTGGTTCAGCCAAGTAGTCAAGACATTAATATCCAGAAAGTACAACAACTGAAAGAAGCTATTGCGAAGGGAACCCTAACTATGGACAGTGGTAAAATTGCTGATGCCCTGCTCAGAGAAGCCCTTGAAAACTGATTACTTAAAACTTATTACCTTAATAACAAGAATTATAAGAAATAAACCAGCAAAATCATAAAGGCCATAAATGGAAGAACTTCAACTCTTGCTTGAGCAGCAAAGTGCACACTTACATTCGCTTTCGACAACGATGGCAGAAGAACAACGTATCCTGAACGAAGGCTTTATTGAAGCGAATCATTTGCATCGTGTCACAGAGCAAAAAACATTTTTGCTTTCGGCACTCGATCATGCGGAAAGAAAGCGTCAGCAATTAAATGGAACGCTGAAAGTGAGTGCACCTTATGCTGACCATGAAATATTAGCTGTGTTGTGGGATCAAATCAGTCAGTCGGTTGAACGAATTCGTGATTTAAATACGCATAATGGATTTTTGTTGGATCAACATATTGAGTTAAATAGTCAGGCAATTGCTTTTTTGAAAAGCCATCACAGCCCTTCTCTTTATGGCGCTGATGGTCAGGCCCGTCATAATTCTGCATTATCGGGTCATAAGATCAGTGTTTGATTATTCTCATGCTGCTTAAGCAACAATCTTTACAGACCTCTTGGTATATCCGTAATAATAAGAGGTCTGTTTCTGTGTAGTTATATTTTCCTTTGGATGTAGGCCATGATTCCAATTTATTGATAGTGATGAATATTTAAATAATCCCCCATGACTCTGTCATGCATTTCCACGGATTTTGAAAAAGATAAGGTTTTGCGAGTCAGTCTTGCCAAATGCTGACGAAGATTCAGGTTATGTCTCTCTATGCGTTGTGTATAACGCTTGCTGACCACATGCAATTTCCCCATCAGTGTTTTTTTCATCGCTTTTCCAGCCATCGGTCATACAGACCACTATGTTGAAAGGAGCCAGTAACACCATCAAACGCATCAAGGTCTTTTTCACCTAATGAATAATTAAAAATTTATATATGCCCTTCATATTTCAATTAAGATGAGGGGAAACAGGCAAGATTATTATTCGAGATGAAAGTAACAAACCCCGTTATTTTCAACGAGGTTTGTCAGAGATCTGAATCTATAGTTTTAACGAGAAGACTTTAATTCACGAAGCGATTTTAAATAGTAAGCCTTTCCGGGATTATACAACGGCCCCATATCAATAGTTTCACGGTTAGATTTGGCAACATATCCCATTCCTTCTCTGGCTGCATTCGCTAACAGCCCGCAATCCTGATCACCAGACCAAGAAAAGATCCCTCCTAATTGATGTTCGCTGACGTATTCTCCTTTTTGTTTCACCGTACGCGGCGTATCCAATGAAATGAAATGCCCCTGCTTTTCACTGAACAGAAAATCGGCATCCGCGTTGGTGTCCGTCATCAATACAAATCCATTCTTTCCGGTGCTGAGTGTGTGTTCATTATCCAGGTAATTATTGACGATATCGAAAAATTCCGGTGCCCCCTTTTCCATTGTTCCTAACGCATCAGCGGGCATATCATACCGGCGTGTTTCAAGATTGGCACCTTTACCTGCACGCCCATAGTTGGCATAACCTAAGTTAATCATGTTCAAGGGAATGCCCAATTCTTGATGCAGATATTGAATCGCTGCCTCAGCGGAAAGATCATATTCTCCCTTGGGATCGGGATCGTTGGGGGAATAAAGATTAGTGTGGTGACCAATATAACTCGCCCATCCTGTACCAAAAAAGTCGTAACTCATCAGGAAGATGTTGTCCAGTCCATTTTTCACTAGTTCAGCAATATTGGATTTCTCCAATTTCGCTTTTACCCCGCTACAGGCAATGGAAATTTCCTTGCTGCCGATACCAAACCGATTATCCAGTGCTGTTCGTAACTCTTTAACCAAAAGGGCATAATTTTTACCATCATCTTCACTAATGTGATTGTGTTCATCCCCCGCGGCTCCCGGATATTCCCAGTCAATATCCACACAACTGAACATCGGGAAACGCTCAAAAAAATCGACCACACTACCAATGAAAACACTACGCTGATTTTCATCAGCCGCCATCACGGAAAAATAACTCGACAGGCTCCAGCCACCAATACTGAATGCCAGCTCCAGTTTATGGCCGGCCGCACGTGCACGCTTTTGGAGTTCCCGCAATCCTCCCAACAAACCAGCCGCTTTACTCTGGTTGTAATAGGGCAGAAACGTTCCCGGATTAATTGCCGTGTTCTGATTTGTTTCTGGCAATCCCACGTTACGCGCTGTTCCTAAATCACCGTAAGGATCCAGTGGCACAATATGACCTTCACTGATTTTCTGATCAGTCTGGGAATTCCAGCCAGCCCACACTTCGTTCACTTTGTCTTTCTTAACACCAACATCACCACAAACACCTAAAAAACTGAAAATCAATTTGTCATAAATAGTTGGATCAATGGTCGCTAAATCAAATCCCCTGCCCCATTGGTTTGGATCTTTATTCTCTTCATCATCTTTATCAAGACGAACATCATATTGGGACCAATCTGTAATATAAGCAGAAAGTTTGGGCTTTGTTAGATCGCTTTCATACTGGTTATACATGGGTTTACAGACACGGGTAGCGGTATAAGATAAATATGAACCTGAGCCATCGGGTTTGTATCCAACTTGTTGGTAACTGTCTTCCGTATATTCATCAAATTGCAGAATAGGGAATGGAATATTTTCTGTTGGCAATACCGTGCCATCCGTTGGATTGCCATGCTGTTTCATTTCATCTGCCGTTGCTGCACGTACATATTTCCAGGCATTATGCGGTGAACTTTCTTTGCCGGATTGACCGGGAACATGCCAGCGTTCAACCCAATAAGTATTGGTATAAACGTTACCATCAAAAATGACATTATAAACTTGCCCGCCTTCCTGCTGGTTCCAGGCAGTTAATGGTTCACCAATAGCATCACTGATATCGGACATTGCTTTTGATGATGTATAAATGTATTTATTAGCCATTGAGAAACTCCAATCGTTTTTCCTGTTCAGCCTCCTTTTCAGAAGGCTGGTTCATCATGAAATCACCTGTAACAAACCAAAACCATGCGGTTATGAGTCCGCCGTTTTGGATTCTGCCAGTAGTTTCTGGACGGCTTTGCCAAACGCAGAAGAACCTGCTTTAGCCGTATATCTGACGTGCAGAATGACATCGGTCAAGCTGTCAAGATTTTGTGTCTGGTTAGTGAAGGCGAATGTCCAGCTTGATTCGACGCCAGATCCTTCAAATGGTAAGAAACGTTCATCATCAAAATTCAGTGTGAACATGCCGCTGTCATTCATACCACTGGACAGAGAGATCTGCTGGTTAGGATGGATGCTACGTACCCAATAGGGAGAATCAGCATTAAGACCATTTTTCAGGACTTTTTCCATGACCTGAACATCGGCTTTTACCATGCGGGCATTGACGCCCAACGATAACTGCGCACAAATATCTTCATAAGGCCCCACCAGCATAGGAAGGGAAACTGAGACAGATTTAATTCGACGATGAGAAAGATTGGGATAATCCTTTGCAAAATCGGCTTCTTGTAAGTTGAAAGTGATTGCTGAATGTTGTTTCAGCGTCTCCAGGTCTTTATCCCACATCTCTTTTCGAAGTTCTTTCAGGGAGATGGTCTTAGTAATTTCTTGCAAGCGTGAATTCTGTTCAATGTAGGTACGTTCCATTCTCTGCAAAGCCAATTTCAGGGTTTCACCAGACATCAGCCCCTGATAAAAATCATTCCAACTGCTGCCTTCAATAAAGGTTTGCTCTGAATCCAGTTCATACTGCAATGAGGCTTCCGCGGAAAGACACAGTGATGAAACGGCATCATAAGCTTGCAGATATAAGTTTGACAGTTGGCTTATCATCCATGTGTACAGGCTTTCATTAGTAAAACGACTGGAGAAATAATCCAACAATTCCAATGACTTTTGTTGTTCAGCTGCAATCTGTACCAACCGTTTATTCGCAGCCTCCACTTGCAAGTTTTGCACATTAATTTGTTGATCAATAGAGTTCACTTCCCATTCCGCCTGTTTGTACTGTATTTCCCACTCTTGACGGCGACGGCGATATGATTCCGATACACTCAAACTGTCAGCTTTGATACTGTCAGACTGATGTTTGATCATAATGATTTCGGCTGCGGCATTTAATGCTGCCCCCCAGCGCGATCCCCCTACTGCCAACCCATAAATGTTAGGCAACATATCCAATGCCGCTGCACCAGTACGCAATGTTTGAGCGGCCAGTAAAGCAGAAGCCGATTGGGATTGAAGTTCAATTATCTGTTGTTCTGTTGGTGAAATATTTTCGTCATGCAGTGATTTGAAATGTTCATATCGATCCTGTGCGGCTTTCTTACTGATTTGCAACGCTTCCAGGCTAGCCTGATTAATATTGATTTCCTGCTGTTGCAGATCTATTGAAAAGCGGTACAGATCACTGTTCTGGAGCATTTGGTATTTTTCAAAACTCAGGCTTTCCTTGCGTTCCAGCAGACTCAATAAGGTGCTGCCAAACTGGATCAATGTATCAACCCCACCTTTGGCACGAGCCAGCATTGGTTCAAAACGGTAATTGGGAGGATTGAAATTCATTCGGCTGGCATTACGCGCTGTCACGACACGTTGGTAACGCAGATTCATCAGGCCCCGTGGAGAGATTTTTTCATCATACAACGCCATATTAATCTCTTTACCATCCAACGTAAGGTTATGCCGCAAATTGTAAATCCGGTTTTCAAGGCGATCCCAAAGCGCGGTCAGATCGCTGTTGATCGGTTTCATAAACAGATCATTGTCAATGGCACGGATAGTGTTGTCGTGAACAACCGGAATGTACGGCAACGGCTGGCTTTGCATCTCCAATTGGCGTAGTTCACTGTTATCGTATTGGTAAAGCGCATCTTCCAATGTCAGTGGCTGCCAATAACTGGCTAATTGCACATCAGGGCGCCGGCCAAGCAGCGAACTGGCCGTGGCATAACTCAGACGGGCAATGGTTCTTGCCGTAGGCTGGAGTTTTCGATACTCCATATCACCTTGATCAATGAGGTTTCTGACCAGGAAATAGAAAATCGCCTTGCGGTAGTGGATCGGTTCGCCAGAGGCAATAGCATCAGGATCACTGGGTTGCATCAAACTGTAAGTCTCTTTGGGATCATCAAGCAATGGACGACTGTTCCAGTAACGTGGTTTTCCCTGTTTCAATGCAGGTTCATCTTCATTTTCATATGGATCAAAGAGGTATTTAATCCAGCGACTGGCTTCTTCAAAACGCTGTTCAACATTAAATCGCCATGCCACCAGAAACGGCATATGGAAGAACAATTCCCAGAAATAGATACCGTTCGCTCCTTCCAGATCAATCGGTACTGAACCGCCGCCAGAGATGGATTCTTCATGCAGGTTTTGAGTTTCCCAACTCAATACTAGTTCCAGCTTTTTGCTTGCTTTACTAATGAGTTCCTTAGCAAACAACGTATTTAAGCGAGTCTGCTTACCGGAATACCAAACGGGTTTTGATTGATTGTCAGGGAATTGCAAATATTGAGTCTGTTTACTCTGTTTGATCTGGAATTTTTCCCGCAACAATTTACCAACACTTAGCGTGACCTTAATTCTGCCACCAATATCGTCACCATTTTCTTTCGGCAAGCTGAAACCAGTAACAACAATGATATCTTTCAGGTCATCACTGTTACACCGTTTCACGCGGGCATGAAGCTCGATGTTACCTTTTTCAAAGTCTTCTTTGGTCAGGGACTTATATTCAAGCCAACATCGGTTACCGTTTTTATCCTGCAACCAGATGCAATACAAAATATTTTTACTCTTACTGAAATCGTATTTGTAGGTTGAAGTAGAGGTCAGATACATATCCAGTGTATCTTCCACATAATCTGCACTGAGCTTGAAATTTTCCTTATTGCCCAGTTTGCCCTCAAATGTCGTTTCTCCCTCAATTGGCCATTTTCTATTGATGTTAACGGGATAGAGGATGAGCTGATTGAATTCTTCCATTCCCCCATTATCGGGTTCACGGAAGAAAAACCAAACCAGCTTATTACCATAATCATCCTGGTCAGAGAGATGCGTTGTTGAAGGAGGAAGATCTGAAGAAGCCATCAGCATATTGTCACAGATATAACTGAATACTTCGTCATAATCATAAGGCCCGTTCTTATCTTCACCATGAAGACGGGTAAAGGCTACCAGCGCCAAACGCTCTTCTTTTCCTGTCCGGTCAAGCACAGCGATCATTTTATCCATAGCGTGAGCCAACACTTCTTCGCGAACTGTTGTGCCGCTGCTCCATGTACCATCGAACCCCAGATGCGCTATATTGAGCTTGGTGCGGTAACGAATTGCTGTGCTCTCTTTATCATCTTTCTCTTCTGAAACCTCAAACCAGCCAATATAGAGGCGATTATTCATAATCACCGGACGAACAATACCGTTGCGGGCATTTTCCAATGGCACACTGATAGGTTTCCACTCACTCCAGGCTGTCGGATACAGCTCATTGGTCGCAGTGTTACGCTGCATCATATCCAGTGAGCGCCAGAAGTAACGATAAGGTTGGGTGCGGGTTCTGGCAATGAAATAGGTTTTATCGTTGGCAACGTCTACGCCATCTTCATAACCGGAAAGGACTTCCAGATTACTCACTTCTTCAAACTGATTCAGATAACCAAGAACTGCTTTTTGTGCCGCATCATCAGTCAATTTTCCCTGATTTAATGCACTTTCCAGTTGAAAGAAAAATTCTGTTTTTGTCAGGCGCAGAGTCGGATCAACATAAATTTCAGGATATAGCCTGAGTTGCTGGTTGGCTGACCAATAACCATAACGGTTGGCAAACTCCTGCCAATCGGCGATCTCTTCCTGAGTCATGGCAAGGCCCGACTCCAAATTGAGCATAATGCGATTAATATATTGTTGTACCGATTGAGTAACATAGGACAAACGTGAAGTGGTCACTTTTGAAGAAACTTGTGTATCCAACAACAGATAATCATAAAGATCATCAACATTCTTGATTTTCTCACGATCACGCTGGAAATCTGCCCCTTTGGGAACAATTTGCCCAAGATAATAATCGACCAGAGCATCACGCAAATCTTCTTGTAATTTTGCTTCAATGGAATTAGACATTCTCAATATCTCCTTGCGCTTTTAAGGCCGCCATAACCGCTTCACCAACGCTCTGGTAGAGGTTGAAATCAGTGCTGATTGTTAATTCGCTGGCATCCCATAAGGTTTTCACTGACAGGTTTGTACTGGTTGCAAGTTGCTGCAATCTGCGTAACCAGTCGATATGGAGTAGATTTTGTGCCTGTGGGGGAGTTAATGCTCGCAAAGTACAAGCCAGATAGATTTCATTGGCATCCCATCCCAAAATATCGGCAAGAATATCTGCACATGTTTCACTGTGATCATCAATGCCATTTCTGGCTGTTTTTCTATTGGGTTGTGACTGATTGGATTGTAGCTGATTGGTATGATCCTCATTCGCATAAGTGAAATAATCATACAACTTGTCTTCGTTCTGATTGGCGCTGCTCACCAAATCTTGATAACGAGTCAAAGAATATATTTCATCCAATGACAATGAGTTTGAGGTTTTGTTATTTAACACACCAAGCCATTCTGGTTTTGTCAGGCGCAGTAACAGCAAGTTTTTATTGATTTTTAACGTGTTGATGATTTGAGTATAAATAAGCAGGCTATAGGTTAAATCGGTAAATTGGCTACTGAGATCCGCTGCGGTTTCCGGTACTCCCGTCAGGATCATGTTCAAAACTTGATAAACATTACTGCCTAACCAGAGAAGCTGTAAGGGAACCAGGCTCTTTTCCACGCCATATTCCGCTGCAATCGCACTGGATAGCAGATTATCCTGTGCATTTTTGGCCTGAATCAAGAGTTGGGCCACAATATTAATAGCATTATCTGAAACCGCTCCCTCTTCAGTAAACAATGCTTTGACCTTTTCCCTGATTTGATTTTCCTCTGTTTTGTTCCACTCTGGTGGAATATCTAATACCAACCCTTGCTGATTAAGTAGTCCATGCTCCCCTGTCAGTAATGTCCACCAGTCGATTCCAACCAGCTCTGGACGGATAAAATCTGACGATGATAAAAGTACGTTTTCAGATAACCCGGCAGCAATACCTTTAAAGAAAGTGACCATGCTATCAGTAGGCACAACAGGCAATACTGTTTTACCCAGCATCAGGGAAAGTTTTGCCGCCGTCATTTTGCTTTTCACCAACCAGGCACTCATAATCTCCATTTTCATGATGAAGATAAGAAGATTGTTCTGTTCCGCACTGTTGGCAGAAGTATTAGTCAGAGGGAAAACAGGTGGCTTAGCCAGATAACCGTGGTCATTCGTCAGAATATCAGCAAGAATCAACCCATCTTCTGTGGAAAGACCAAAGGTGCGAGGAATACTAACTAAACGGTAGAGGCTTGAGACAACATCAAGATTACGCTTTAATCTTCCAGGCATCGCAGACTGTATTGGCGTATACACATTTTCAACAAGCGGGGCAATCAGTTGGAACGTCACCGAAGAAATGCCCAACCCTGCACAAAGTTGTTTGATCGTTTTGGCATCATCTCCTTGAGTTGCCATATAATTGAATTCTGTATTATCCAGTACTAACGGTTGATCAAACAGTTTTGTCTGATTGAAGAGCTGGTCAAAGAATGGCACGTTATCGCTGATTGAAAATGGTGTCACCTGATATAGCCAACTGGCAAACATTTCCGCTGTCACTTTATATTGAACGTTCAGATGCCGGAATAGTCCTAATGATTTCAATATATTATCCGTAATTCTCATGTCCAGATTATTGGTTTCAGCTTTTATGCCAGAAGCCAGCAAGAGATCAAGCTGATGGTAAGGTAAGTCAAACCAACGCTGTAAACGGATAAAACGATTTAACCTGTCATAACGGAATTGTGATACTGCCTTAATTTCTCGCCCATCATCTGTTCGGATAATTTCCAGCGCATCACGCTGCCCGGCATTGATATAAACACCACCATAATGATAAGGTGCGGGAAAAGTCGCCGAAGTTTGTTCACTACTGAAAATCGTATTAGAGAAGTGAACATGCGGGGAAACAATTGGCCGATATTTGCCACTGCTAAACAGATTTTCAAGTTCAGTAACTTTGGTATTAGTTTGATCACCAAAAACAGTCAATTGCTTGAGCTGGACACTTTGCCCTTCCGACAGGCCATAATTATTTTCAAAAAAATCATTGGATTGTGGTGATAATTCGGAAGATGGTGTACCAGACTTAGCAATCGCTAACCGATAGCTCATAGCCCGAAATACGACGCCATCTATTTGATCGACAACTTGTCCAATTCGTTGATTATTTTCTGCTGGCATAGCTGCGTAAATGGTCATATTGGCAAAATATGGCCCTTCATCCAGATTACCGATATCAGGGTTATCACTTTCCAGATAGGTCAGTTTTAACTGTCGGCTGAAAGGTGGAGAGTTATCAAACGGCACCATTCTTGCCTTGATGCGATAGTAAGTTAAAACGTTTTCTGCCCGCAGTTTAATTGTGATGGTTTTACCTGCCTGATTTTTGCAGGTGATGGAAATGGTGTCATAAGCATTGGGAGAATTTTCAACTAATTTCGTTGGCCCGTTTATACCTTCCTCTTGAGCAACAATATAAGCGTGCCGTGAAATATCTTTTTCAGGCACCAGCTCTGTAGTACTGCCACTGTAGTAAGACTTCATCAATTGGTCACGTGACAGTAAATTTTCAGAAAAATTAGCAGGTTCAGTTAATATCTCAATTTGTTCATTACTCAATTGTGTATAGGCCAGCAAAGTCTGATGGTTTTTTGCAGTTCCTGTACTCCACGGAAATTGTGTGTCTACTTGCTGGATCACGGCGCCTAATTCAGTGTTATTTTCTGCTAATCCTCTATTGATTTGTTGAGTGGCTAAATTATAGGGCAACGTAAAGGGGAAGCGGGTTTCTCCCAACACCTGATTAACGGGCTTAGTGGCTTCTCCAGTCTGGTCAATATATTTTCTGGCACTTTCAGACAACACATTATTCACGATAGTCAGGGCGCGCACCTCTTTATAAAGTGCCTCACTGTCCAACATCAACTGCGAGATATCTTCCCGTCTTGTTGCCAGTACTCTTGCCTGATTAGTGCCATCGACTTCGATTTGCTGAACAAATTTATAAAGATCAAGTAAGTAATTCGCTGGACTATCAAGGGATTCAATAGCATCTGGCTGACAAAAATTATCCCACGGTTCCGGGAACAGGCTGCTATAGTCTGGTAGTTTTCCAACTTGTCCGCCAGCATCCTGATACTCTGCGCCTGAAATTCGGAATGATGCTTTTTCCCTATCATGTTGCCTGAGTGAATTTTGCCGATAATGCTGAACCAATTGGTTAGCCATACTCACCGCTTTGTCAAAGATAATCTCAGCATGACCGGTCAAAGACTGGTTATGTCGTTTAACAAAACGCTGCTTTGACACACTGACAATATCGAAAATAGAGTGATAGCCTAAATTTTTAAGTGCATCAACCAATGAAAATGTCGTGGATGAATATTCTTCTTGTGGAAATGTGCTCTTCTTTGTTAGTGCTGAATTAGATAAAGGTATTTCTGCCGCCACCGCTAATAATGGTGAAACTTTTTTCATATTCTGCGGCCCGTCAGAATAATCACGATTCTTACTCATTTTTATTATCCCATTTCAGTGATTCGGTCATACTCAGCAAACAGTTATCAATTAAATAACCATCTGAACATGATATTGAGAATTAAACACAATCCTTGCATTGTGGCTCTTTGGGTTTATCGTAAGAAGGGAGATTATCGTCATCAAAATAAAATGGTGACATATCAATAATCTGATGCTTAACTTTACGTCCCAAACCTTCGTGAGCTGCGTTGGTTAATAAGCCATTATCCTGATCACCAGACCAAATAAATAAGCCACCTAATCCTTTTTCTTTGACATAACGGGCTTTTTCTCTGACAGAGCGGGGCGTGTCCAATGACATAAAGACTTGCAGCTTTTCGTTATAAAGGTAATCTGCCTGTGCTATTTCATCGTGGATAATTTCATAGCCATTACGGCCTATGCCATTTTCGAAATCAACATAGTTATAAATAACGTCTGTCCACTCAATAACTGCGGATTCGAAACTGCCTACAACATTACCGCTTCCGGTATAAGTGCCTTGCAGTGGACTTTGATTGTTAATAGTTGCACCTTTCGCATTACGTGTATAACCCGAATAACCGATAAAAATCTTTTCCTCATCAATACCAAGTTTAATTAAATGCTGGACAGCATCATCAACGGAATATTTGGAATACTTATCATCTTTATTTCGATACAGGTTGGTATGGTGAGAAAGTTGACCATCACCTAAAGTAAAAAAGTCATAAGTCATCAAATTAATACCAGTGACTCCTGCGGCTATTAATTCAGGAATATGGGCATCATCAATTTTTTCCGGATCGCCGGAAGCCGCAATACTAATCCCTTTTAAATTAGAAATATTGGCAGCCTTTATTTCTTCAATTAGTTTTTTATAATAAATATAATCATCTTTATCAAACTGATTTCCCATTCCCGCAGAGCCGGGATATTCCCAGTCAATATCGATATGATTGAACATCGGGAAACGATTGAATAGATCTTTCAGCCCCTCAACAAACTGTTTACGGTGGATATCATCGCGGCAGATATCATAAAAAGCACCACTCATTGACCAGCCACCAATACTGACGGAAATCTCCAGATTAGGGTCAGCTTTTTTCAGTTCACGGAAGCCACCCAGTAATCCTTTGGCTTTTTCCTGGTCATAGAGATCCTTCGCGACGACGCCTCCGGCCCCTTCTTTAAAACCACAGTTGAAAAATGAACTGACATCTGCCCACGGGTCGATTGGGATCGGCCAACCCGTGTAACTTTCGGGAATATTATCCTTATCTGAACCAAATCCCCAAATTGCAGCAGCCGATAAAATAGTATCCTTTTTTGGCCCTTTATCACCAATGATGCCAACAAAGCTGAATATCAGTTTTTTAAAGGGGCTACCATTGGTTGCATCACCTTTAACGCGAGTTAAATCAGCGCCACGACCGCCCTGATTTTTTAATACCTCATCTGGAGGCAATGGTTCTACCGCTCTGGCATCGTATTGCGCCCAATCAGTAAAATAACACGCGATACTGAAATCATCGTTATCCTCATAAGTATTAAACACGGTCTTGGCCATACGAGTAGAAGTGTAGGTCAAGATATCCGTGCTCGCGGCGGGATCATAATTGTTGAGGGCATAGGTTTTTTGCGTTGCCTCTTTGCCATAACCTTTAAGAGCACCTTCATGTTGATATCCAGGATCAACACTATACACAAGATTACTTTCTGTATTCTTTTCAGTTTTATCCATTTTATACCTCATTATTATTACATTGCTGCTAATAAACAGAAGATCCTTTATGTAATTTGAATATTAAAAATAATTAACCTGAATCCAGATTAAGAATATTCTTGCTAAAAAATATACTTATCAACCGTACTACAAATGAAAGACGCCTGTCTAGCTTTCAAATTTAATATCATTATTAATATTAAATTATTTTTGCAATATTTACAGTATATTTCATTAGGTTCTTAATTTTCTTAATGTAATATCGCATTATTGGTATACAAGGATATCCTTCATTTTAAAATTGCCGCATTGCAAGTTTGTGGATATATCTAATAAGAGGAAGTAAATTATATTTAATAATATATCCCCATCCAGAGGTAGTTCATATCAAAATTAATTACTATTTTTGTATGTACTATATAAATATTGAAAGAGATATATTTTTTAAATAACCAGGTCAGATATTATTTAGAAGATACCAATAACAGGATATGTCCGAATTAACAATTTTATAAAGAGAGAATTAAAATGCGATTTTGAGTTAGTTCCAGATGAAATGAAAAAACAGCTTTAATGTAAAAAGTCTGAGAATTGATTATTTCTATAATAAGGTGATCACCGTAGTGATCACTTATATTTATTATTATGCAGAAAACTTCACTGCCAGTACTATCTTGTACCACCAATCGTCGCTGTCATTCTTATCTGACGGTTATCGGTAATTTCAAGATTAGAAAGTACAACCAATCTGGGCAGCACACGGCGCAGAAAACGAGACAGTAATGGACGCAGTGCGTGGTTGACCAACAGCACTGGCGGTGCACCGAGCATTTCCTGACGCTCCAGTGCTTCTGCCGCCTGACGTTCCAGACTTTCAGCCAGTCCCGGCTCCAGTCCACCACCACCCTGCAATGCCTGAAGCAGAATACGTTCAAGGTTCGCATCTAAACCAATCACTTTAATTTCATCCGCACCGGGGAACCATTGTTGAGCAATCGCCCGACCAAGAGCAATACGGATAATGGCAGTCAGTTCATAAGGATCTGTCTGTACCGGTGCATGTTCAGCCAGTGTTTCAATAATGGTACGCATGTCACGGATCGGTACTTGCTCCGCCAACAGGCTTTGCAGAACTTTATGTAATGTGGTCAAGCTGACGACATCAGGAATAAAGTCTTCTGTCAGCTTCGGCATTTCCTGACTGACGCGCTCAAACAGTTGCTGTGCTTCCTGTCTGCCAAATAGTTCACTAGAGTGCTGAGACAACAAATGGTTCAGATGAGTTGCCACAACAGTACTTGCCGCTACAACGGTATAACCCTGTACCTGTGCCTGTTCCCTTAAACTGTCATCAATCCAGACAGCCGGCAGTCCGAAAGCCGGATCTTGAGTCAGATCACCCTGCAATTCACCTACTGCACCGCCCGGATTAATCGCCAGCCAACGTCCGGGATGAGCTTCACCACGGCCAATCTCTACTCCTTTCATCATGATACGGTAGCTGGCTGGTGCCAATTCAAGGTTGTCACGGATATGAACAACGGGTGGCAAATAGCCCACTTCCTGTGCGAATTTTTTACGAATACCGCTAATACGCCCAAGCAGCTCGCCATTCTGACGAAAATCTACCATCGGGATTAACCGATAACCGACTTCCATGCCCAATAGATCTTCCAGTTGCACATCAGACCATGAAGCTTCTGCGGTTTGTTGTTGTTCTTCTACCGCTTTCATCTCTTCGTGTTGTACCGTAAATGGATCTTTATCCTTACGAAGCAGGAAGTACCCTACTCCCGCCAATGCCACGGTAAACAACAGAAAAACAAAGTTAGGCATTCCCGGCACTAAACCAAGCAGACCCAATACACCAGCACTCAACATCATAACCTTAGGGTTGTTAAAAAGCTGGGTCACCATTTGCTGGCCGACATCTTCATCGGTTGCGACACGGGTTACGATAACACCCGCTGCCGTAGAGATAATCAACGCCGGTAACTGAGCAACCAAACCATCACCGATGGTCAGCAATGTATAGGCTTCTGCCGCATCATCCAAACTCAACCCATGTTGGACAACACCGACAATCAAACCTCCAACGATGTTGATCACCAGGATCATCAAGCCGGCAATGGCATCGCCGCGCACGAATTTACTCGCCCCATCCATCGAACCGTAGAAGTCTGCTTCTTGTGTGACTTCAGCGCGCCGTTTCTTGGCTTCATCTTCGCCTATCAATCCGGCATTCAAATCGGCATCAATTGCCATCTGTTTACCGGGCATCCCATCCAGTACAAAGCGTGCGCCGACTTCAGCGATACGTCCTGCACCTTTGGTGATCACCATAAAGTTAATCAGAATCAAGATAACAAAGACAACGATACCAATGGCAAAATTACCACCGACAAGGAAGTGACCGAAAGCTTCTACGACTTGTCCTGCCGCTGCCGTTCCTGTATGCCCTTCCATCAGAATGATACGCGTAGATGCGACATTCAGTGACAGACGCAGCAATGTTGAAAACAGCAAAATCGTCGGAAAGGCCGCAAAATCCAGCGTCCGACGAGTGAACATCGCCACCAGCAAAACCATGATGGAAAGTGCGATATTAAAAGTGAACAGTAGATCAAGCAGGAATGGTGGTAACGGCAGTACCATCATTGACAAGATCATGAGGATGAGTACAGGCCCCGCAAGCATTTGCCACTGGGAGCCTTTTATATTCCCCGGTAAACGGAACAATGAGGCCAGATTAGCCATGACGATTATTCTCTCCAGCAAAATCCAGTGCTGGCGGCACTGGCAGATTTTCAGGTGATTTTGGTTTCAGGCCACCTTCCCGTTTCCAACGTTTCAATTGGTAAACCCAGGCAAGCACTTCAGCAACGGCAGCATAAAGTGCCGCCGGAATAAAGCCGCCCACTTCAGCATGGCGAAACAACGCTCGTGCTAATGGAGGGGCTTCCAACAGTGGAATGCGATTTTCCGCACCAATTTCTTTAATACGTAAAGCAATGAGTCCCGCTCCTTTCGCCAATACTTTAGGTGCACTCATTTTTTTACTGTCATACTGTAAAGCAACGGCATAGTGGGTCGGGTTAGTGACAATAACATCCGCTTTTGGCACATCCGCTATCATCCGCTTACGTGCAGCCGCACGCTGTTGTTGGCGAATTCGCGCCTTTACATGTGGATCTCCTTCTTGTTCCTTAAATTCATCCTTGATCTCCTGACGGGTCATTTTCAATTTTTTCAGATGGCTGCGGATCTGATAAAACACATCAAACGCCACCATCGGTATTAACATAAACAAGACAACGTAGCCTGCAAAAATCAACATCAGCATGGCATCACTCAATGCCACCAAGGGTGTTTGGGTAGTCAGGTTTAGCATGGCAGGCCAATTCTCCCAGATAAACAGGGCTGCTCCCCCTCCTACCATTGATGCTTTCAAGATGGCCTTGAACAGTTCCGCCAATGCGTTCATAGAGAAAATTTTCTTCAGGCCAGCAACCGGATCCAGTTTCGCCAGATCAAATTTGATGGATTTTGAGCTGAATATCAGCCCCCCCATCAATGTCGGCGCACTCAAGGCAATCAGAACCAAGCCAATAAACACAGGTAACAACGCCCAGACTGCCTGTTTTAATAAACGGCCAACCTGCTGTACTATCTGCTTATCATTACTGACCATGTTATGGTCAAAGTTGAATCCTTCGAATACCATCAATGAAAGTTCGTGAGTGATCGACTGTCCGCTCATCCAAAGTAGACTGACGCCTCCCGTTAACATCAGGATAGAGGTGAGTTCCTTTGAACGCGCTATCTGTCCCTCTTTACGCGCTTTTTCCCGTTTATGGGACGTGGGTTCTTCAGTTTTTTCGAGATCGCTATCTTCAGCCACGGCTTTCCTTGGTGAGCATTTGTTATTACACGCAGGAAATTTGCCCTCAACAAACCTCAGCAAAGGACAAATAAAATTGTGCTAAGCATGACAAAAGCCAGGAAATTCAATGGCAGGAACACTGCAAAATTTGCGGGGATATTTGCGGCATTATACCCGATGGGTTTCAAGATACCGCAACTTGAAAAACAACGGATATATGAGATTTATGCCTTACTGGAAGTATAACGCCGCCCCCATACCAGAATGATGACCAATACTGTTAGCGGCAAGCCGTGGAAAAAAATGATAACGCTGGACGGCGGCAACCAACAGCATTCCTATTCCAAAACCGGTCATCTGTAATAGAGTCAGCAAACTGAAAATGGGCAATCGCAGACTTTCCGGTTCACTTTGCGCACGGGATATCAGACTAACTTCCGCAATTCCATCACCAATTCCTGCCCATACTGCAAACTTTTATTAAACGTTCACCTAAAATGGCAATATCTGTAGCAATAATATGTTGCATTATAAGATGAGTAATAAAAGTTTCCTCCGAATAATGAAACCGGAGGAGCAATGAGCAGATTTTCTAATACCGTATTATCTTTTTCTGTCAGAATAAGTTTTTCATTTATTAATACCGGATGGACAGTATCCTGGGTAATTAGACATTCGACAGTATCTTCAATACTTTGGATATATTCTTCCAGTAACATACGTTGCCCCGGCTGGTTCAGGTATTCTGTGCCTTCAGGAGTAGAATATGTTTGAATATTTCCAAGAAAATCCACTACGGCTGAGTGCTTATAGTGAGCTGTGAATGTTTGGTAATGAGCTTGCAATTCAAACCAGTTATAACACTTTTTAATAAAAGCTGAGCATGCCCCAAAAGGCAGTTTTGCCATCACCGGATGACCAATTCTATTGGCTTGCTTATATAACTCCTTTTCACTATTACATAGTGCATGGCGTATTGTTCTAATTCCATGCGTTTGTATTGCCTGACGCATAAGGAATTTGTTGTTGCAGGTAGCAATGGAGGCGGGAGAAGTATAAGGCAATCCAATTTTTTGACATATTTCGGCAACAATACAACCCATTTGCCCGCTGGCAGAAGCATGCCCTGCGTGACAAAAAATAGCGCACAAATTATAAGATTGCTGCAAACCGGTAACGCAATCTTGCAAAGATTCAAACGATAATGATTCCAATAAGAAAACTTCATCAC
The DNA here is from genome assembly GCF_002632465.1 of Xenorhabdus budapestensis. GTDB lineage: Bacteria > Pseudomonadota > Gammaproteobacteria > Enterobacterales > Enterobacteriaceae > Xenorhabdus > Xenorhabdus budapestensis. Next base: position 288,127 of record NZ_NIBS01000002.1, read on the forward strand.
TATCAGTAAAAAGTCGTTCTGTATTCTGGCGTCTTTTACGCGCTACAGTCAGACAAAAAAATCCCATCTTTTTTGCTGCCAACGCCAATCAACCCAATTTTCAGTAGAATCAACCAGAATCTGCTGTAAATGAGGTACTACATCGCTATTATTCATTGTCGTTCCTCATAATTATTATTTTACTAATAATATATACCCCTTCATAAATAACATGTTCCCATATCCCAATCCGTGCGTTCAGGACGATAACGCTCTGCTTGAGACATGGAAACTATTCCAATTTATATTGGTTTAATAATTATTAATCTATTTTCATTGCGGTTTTAATCTCAACACTACTTGCCTTAATCTCAATGCTATCCGCATTAACATCATAGATATGGTCTTTCGTCAGGCGATACACAACCGGACTTAACAGCGCAATCGCAATTAAGTTAGGGATAGCCATCATGGCATTGAGTGTATCTGCCAGTAACCAGACAAAGTTCAGTGATTGAGTTGCGCCAATCGGTAACGCAATGATCCAAATAATACGGAAAGGAATAATGGCTTTTGTTCCCAGTAAATACTGAATACATTTTTCACCATAGAAGCTCCATCCTAAGATAGTTGTAAAAGCAAAGATTGCCAGTGCGATTGCAACAACGTAATGGCCTCCCGGAATAACTGACGAGAAAGCAGCCGCTGTTAATGTTGCTCCTGTCTGGCCTGTCAACCAACCGCCAGTAATAACGATGGTCAACCCGGTAATGGAACATACCACAATGGTATCAATGAAAGTCCCCAACATGGCAATTAAACCCTGGCGGATCGGGTTTTGGGTTTTCGCTGTAGCGTGAGCAATAGGAGCACTACCCATACCTGCTTCGTTAGAAAACACACCACGGGCAATACCAAAACGGATTGCAGCCCAGACTGCTGCTCCAGCAAATCCTCCTTGTGCTGCAACAGGAGTGAAAGCGGATTTGATAATCAAGGCAAACGCATCTGGAATAGCACTCACATTGAGTCCTAAAACGACCATACCGGCCCCCAGATAACCTACAGTCATAACAGGCACCAGTTTACCTGCAACATCAGAAATCCGTTTGATACCACCAATCAATACCGCACCAACCAGAAGAACCAGTGCCGCCGCAGTTATAGTTTTATCAACACCAAAGCTACTTTGCAGTACTTCAGAAACTGAGTTGGCTTGTACCGTATTACCAATGCCAAAGCCAGCTATACTTCCGAAGAAAGCAAATAATGTTCCCAGCCATACCCATTTTTCCCCCAATCCATTTTTAATATAGTACATGGGGCCACCAACATAGTTACCGTTCTTATCTGTTTCACGGTAACGTACTGCCAGCACAGCTTCGGAATATTTAGTTGCCATTCCCACCAACGCAGTCATCCACATCCAGAACAATGCTCCCGGCCCACCCATAACAATCGCCGTTGCAACCCCTGCTATATTCCCTGTGCCTATCGTTGCGGACAATGCGGTCATTAATGCATTAAAAGGGGAAACTTGCCCTTCACCACGTTGTGTATTTTTTTGAAAGAGTAATTTGAACCCTGTCCCTAACTTGCGTATCGGCAAGAAAGACAGGCGGATCTGCATGAAAATACCTATCCCCAGAAGACCAATCAGCATTGGTACTCCCCATACAACCCCGTTTATTGCACCTAACCATTGTGTGATCAGTTCCATATATACCCTCGGAATTCTACGTAACAAGTTAGTAACAAAAATGCTTCAATTAAATAAAAGAATATTTTGAGGAAATAAGAAAGAACTAATTCGACCTTACTGGTAAGAAAACTTAATACTGTGAGTGTGATCACCGACTCTAGTAATATCTTAATAATTTCGCTTATAGCAAATCTTCATACATCACAAAATCAAAGATAAAAGGCCATTAGGCAAATTTTTATCGTGTGATCTGGCAAATTTGGGGTTTTTTATAACAAAAAAATAGGTATTATTCACTGACAAATAGTTTCCCATGTAATTAAAGGATTATCCGTGGCAAGAATTGGTTATATCCGAGTGTCAACAAATGACCAAAATAGTGATTTACAAAAAAATGCATTGGTCAGCATTAACTGCGAAATGATTTTTGAAGACAAAATCAGTGGGAAAACCGCCAATCGCCCGGGATTAAAACGTGCGTTAAAGCACCTCAAATCTGGTGATACGCTCGTTGTCTGGAAACTGGATCGCTTGGGGCGCAGTGTAAAAAATCTGGTGACACTCATTTCAGAACTACATGAACGAGGAATTCATTTTCAAAGTCTGACTGACAGTATCGATACCAGCACAGCTATGGGAAGGTTTTTCTTTCATGTAATGAGTGCATTGGCGGAAATGGAACGTGAATTGATTGTTGAAAGAACTAACGCAGGTTTAGCCGCAGCACGGGAACAGGGACGAATTGGCGGGCGGCCTGTCAGATTTACCGAAGAAGACCAGCAACAAGCCGCCAGATTGCTGAGTAAAGGCCACAGCAGAAAACAACTCTCAATTATTTATAATGTATCGCTGTCAACCATTTATAAATATTTACCAGCGAATTTAACCGTTAGCCTTGCCTCTTCAGAATAAAACGCTGTTCCCAATTACCTATTTTTGCAAAAAATCTTTGATAACCTTTACCCACTCTGCCGGGTTTTCCATCTGTACCGCATGACCACTCTTCACCTCCATGTACAGACTGTTCTTTATACTTTTATGGACTTCACGTGCCAGATAAGGCGGAATCAGCGTATCGTGACTTAGCCCAATAATTAATGTGTCCTTATTTATCCGGGAAAGGTAATTTTTGATGTTTATCGATAATCCCAAAGCTATCCGCCTGTTCGCCTCTTTTTCTGATGGTCTGGCACAAATTTGACGGAGCGTTTCCTGCCCCAATGATGAAATAAATTCAGGGCTGAGAACATGGGAAAGTCCAAAAGCAGTTGCTAAAGTTTGATCGCTGTTTTCCAATTTTAACCAGGTCGTAAACATCAACTGGAAATAGGGATCATCTTGTGCCATGGAGAAACATCACCGGATTTTGATGGTTTGCTTGATTTTCATTAGAGTCTTTACGATAGGAAACAAATGAATCTGCCAAATAGATGACTTTTTCAATCGACTGCACTGTGTTTTCCTTTTATAGGGTCTGAATAATGATATCGTTTTATACATCAAATCAACCAGATAACACTGTGATCTAACCGAAAGTCCGGCATATTGAAAATAACGTTTGGGCAGCCGCCTGACTCGCCCAAACATCAAACTTATTTAAGAATAAATGTTGTTCGTTAAAGTATTATCACTCGTTATCAAAAACCTAAACTATCCAGTAAATCATCAACCTGTTCCTGGTTGGCAATGACGCCGATCCCATTCTGGTTGACCTGAGGGCCATTAAGAAGACTTTCGTTCTCTTTTTTAGTTTTGGTCACCTGGTCAGAAGGCATATTTTCCATTAATACCATGACCAGTTGTTTTTCCAGTTCCTGAATGACTTCCATCATCCGTTTAATTACCTGCCCGGTGAGATCCTGAAAATCTTGGGCCATCATGATCTCAAGCAATTGGGTATTGGTAAATGCAGCATGTTCTGGCACGAGTTTGAGATAATCTCTCGTGTCCGTTACCAAAGAGCGCGCATCAACCAGTTCTAAATTAGTCGGGTTCGCAAACCACTCATCCCAACGTTGGGTTAAGGATTTTGCCGAGGTTTCCAATTCATTTTGGCGAGGCTGAGCTACTTCAACGCAGTTCAATACCCTTTCAGCCGCCTGTGCTGTCATCTGGACAACGTAATTCAATCGCTCCCTCGCATCAGGGATCGCCTCAGCCGCCTGAGCAATGGTTCGATCCAATCCCAGTTCACGTAGACTATCGCGCAACATTCTTGTTAACTGCCCGATACGACTGATTATTTCACTGGTTGTAACCGCCTCATCTCTCGGCATGACTGGATTTCCACTCATTTTGTCTCCTTAGAGCCCCAATTTTTCAAATATTTTATTGAGCTTTTCTTCCAAAATCGCCGCAGTAAATGGTTTCACAACATAACCACTAGCTCCGGCTTGTGCTGCTGCAATGATGTTTTCTTTTTTTGCTTCTGCCGTCACCATCAGAACTGGCAAAGCAGCCAATTTTTCGTCACTGCGAATTGTTTTCAACAATTCGAGACCATCAATGTTAGGCATGTTCCAGTCAGAAATGACAAAATCAAATTCGGCTGCACGAAGCTTTGCCAGCGCTTCTGCTCCATCCAGTGCCTCATCAACATTATTAAAACCCAGTTCTTTCAACAAATTACGCACAATTCGACGCATGGTTGAAAAGTCATCAACCACCAGAAACCTTAGATCCTTACTTGCCATAAAAACTCCTTGAAATTTTATTCATCCAACAGCATCGTGCTGTAAAAGTTAACAACAATATCCTCTTTATCTTTCAAGGTGCAGCAACTTGAAATATATCAGATATAACAACGATTAAATCCGAATCGATTGCCCGGTACTGATTTTAGCCAGCATAGTTTTACTCAGCTTTTGTAGATCCATAACTTCATCGACGGCCCCCAACTGGATCGCAGCCCGCGGCATACCAAAGACCACACAACTCGATTCACTTTGTGCTAATGTGTACGCTCCTGCTTGTTTCATTTCCAACAACCCCGCCGCACCATCACTGCCCATACCCGTTAAGATAACGCCCACCGCGTTGCGCCCTGCGTATTTAGCAACAGAACGAAACAGGACATCGACAGAAGGACGATGACGATTAACCGGTGGAGCACTACTAGTCATAATTTGGTAGTTAGCTCCGCTACGACACAGTTCCATATGGCGATCTCCCGGTGCGATATAGGCATGTCCCGGTAAGACACGCTCACCATCTTCCGCTTCTTTGACAGTAACCTGGCTCAATTTATTTAGCCGTTCTGCAAATGAGCGGGTAAAGCCGGATGGCATGTGCTGTGTAATAAGCAAAGCCGGGCTGGTAACAGGTAACGGTTGTAACAGGTTCTTGATTGCCTCGGTACCCCCGGTTGAAGCACCAACCGCGATCAATTTCTCACTGGACAAAAGTGGCTTAAAATTCAGCGGAGCTACAATTTCTTGTGTTGGTCTTACTGTGCTGATTTTTGCCTGTGCCGCCGCACGGATTTTCTCCGCAATCAGCTCACTATAGGCCAACATGCCTTCACGAATACCTAATTGCGGCTTGGTTACAAAGTCCACAGCCCCCAATTCCAGTGCTTTCAATGTAATTTCCGAACCTTTTGCCGTCAGAGATGAAACCATCACAACAGGCATAGGTCGCAAACGCATTAATTTATCAAGAAAATCAATACCATCCATCCGTGGCATCTCGACATCCAATGTCAATACCTGCGGGTTATATTTTTTGATTAAATCGCGGGCAACATATGGATCAGGCGCACAGTCCACCACTTCCATGTCAGGGTGGCTATTGATTATTTCCCGCATGATTTGACGCATCAGCGCCGAATCATCCACACAAAGAACTGTTATTTTATTCATGACCCCTCCTTGCCCGGCCTACACCGTAAACGGTCTGTCCTTGCAAGTAGAACTCTCGGCTAATTTGAGTGACGTTTTCGGAATGCCCTGCAAAGAGCAGACCATCGGGTTTTAAGAAATTGACAAAGCGACGCAGAATTCTTTCCTGCGTTTTTTTATCAAAATAAATCATGACATTACGACAAAAAATTGCATCAAATTTACCTTCCAGTGCCCACTCAGAATCAAGTAAATTCAGATGCTGAAAGCTAACCAGCTCAGTAAGCACTGGACGAACTCTGGCGTACCCTTCAAAATAACCAACGCCTTTGAAAAAATATTTTTTCTTTTGGCTTTCACTCAGGTGCTGTAATTCATCCAATCGATAAACACCTTGGCGAGCTTTTTCCAACACCTGGGTATCAATATCACTGCCAATGATTTTTATCCGGTTTGAGTGGTGTCCCAATACATCACACGATCTGCCACACAAAGCCTCTCTACCACACAAAGTGTCATACAGTGTCATTGCAATGGAATACGGCTCTTCTCCCGTTGACGCAGCCGCACTCCAGACACGGTAAGTTCCTCCGTTTTTTCTGCTGGCATGTGCCGCCAGAATAGGAAAATGATGGGCTTCCCTAAAAAATGCGGTGAGATTGGTCGTTAATGCATTGATAAATAATTCCCACTCCTTGCTATAACTATCCTGTTCCAGAATCGACAGATATTGACCAAAATCATTGAGCCCCAGAACACGCAAACGCCTGATCAGGCGGTTGTAAACCATCTCACGTTTATTTTTTGCCAATACAATGCCAGCTCGTTGGTAAATAAACTGGCAGATGCGCTGAAATTGCGCATCCGACAACGTATGCCGCTGAAACATAAAGTTCAGCGGTACAATAGCTTCAACGTCTGAAGCTGCTAAATTGGATTTCATCTGACCTCAGTGTACTTGACTTACAACATACTCATCGGTCATTTTTGATGCTGGATATACCTGATGGTCATGCTCATGCTCCAAATCTGTCGGTAATTCAAATTGTGCAACCGTTTTCACCAATATATCTGCCTTATCTTCAAGCGCGGATGCAGCAGCCGCAGATTGTTCCACCAATGCCGCATTTTGCTGTGTGACTTGATCCATCTGACTAACGGCTTGGGCTATCTGATGAATGCCACGGCTTTGTTCGTCGGAAGCTGCCGCAATTTCAGACATAAGATCAGTGACTTGATTCACTGACTTGACTAATTCATCCATTGTTCTTCCGGCATTATTCACCAGCTCAGAGCCTTGATTAACACGATGGACGGATTCATCGATCAATATTTTGATTTCTTTTGCGGCGTCAGCACTGCGTTGCGCCAGATCACGAACTTCTCCGGCCACTACAGAAAATCCTCGGCCCTGCTCACCAGCACGGGCGGCTTCAACCGCTGCATTCAAGGCCAGAATGTTGGTCTGAAAGGCGATACCATCAATCACGCTGATAATCGCGCTGATTTTCTTCGAACTATTGGCAATTTCATCCATTGTCGCAACAACACTGCTGGTCTGTTCGCCGCCTTTCGTCGCCGTTTGAGAAGCCGCTACCGCAAGTGCGCTGGCCTGACGTGCATGTTCTGCGTTCTGCTTAACAGTAACTGTTAACTGCTCCATACTGGCCGCAGTTTCTTCCAGTGATGCCGCTTGTTCCTCAGTACGTGAGGATAAATCTGTATTACCTTGCGTGATTTCCTGGATACCGGCATACATTTGGTTGGTATTATCCCGCACCGACGAAATGGATTTGATCAGTGAATTCTGCATATCACGCAGTTTTCTGAATATGTTACCAATTTCGTCATTGGTGGTGACGGCCACTTCTTTATTTAGCCGCCCTTCAGCCACATCCTGAAAACAAGCTCTCATGTTTGCAAAAGGTCTGAGGAGGTTACGTTTCAGCCACCAATGAGCTGACAGGGAAACAACAAACACCATCAGGATAGAGCCAAAGAACATGGCAATGGAGACTTTATAATAAAATGCGCCATCAGAAACCGCTTTACTGATATGGGCACCGAGATAATGCATATAGTTATTGTATGCAACCTCTAATTTACTCTGGTAACTCTCTGTTGGTTGATCGAGGAATTCTTGAAAGTGACCTTCGTAAAGGAAGATTTTTAATTCCTTCAATGCATTAATGTATTCTTGGTATGCATGCTCAACAGCCGACAATAATTCCGCTCCATTATCACTCTGCTCCATCAGAGGTAATCCACTAAAACGTGCGAAGCTCCTTTCAGCTTCATTCAGTGAACTTTTGAGCAATGCTTCCATTTCATCTATTTGCTCTCTCGGTTGCCCGACTTTATGAGCAATCGCGATCTTATTCAAGGTGTTACGCGTTTGCAGCAACGCCGCCCAACTCAATCCAAGGGTATCTCTCCGTTGAGTTCCCAAATCAATTCTTTCTATATATGACTGGTCTGTATGAATTATCCCCAAAGATAAGCCACTGGAAATAATCTGCATAACACAAAACATCATCAGTAATAGATACAAACTGGTTGATATGCGAAACCTGCCTAACATGTAATCACCTCGTTTAACGGCTGCATAATGCAGCCGTAGTTATCGCTATTATTTTTTTAGAATGTTTCCCAATTAGATGGGTCTTCCACATCGCTGCTTTTTTTCAGCACGGGAGGATTCGTTTTATTAGCTGGAGGAGTCGGCGATTTTATCGTCGGTAAAACTTCATGTTTTCTTTTCTCAGGCTGCTTCCTTTCTGCCTGCTCCGGTAACTGAAATAATGATACTGCTTTGGTCAAGATCATGGCCTGCTCTTCCAACGCCGCTGCTGCGGCCGCAGACTGTTCAACCAATGATGCATTCTGTTGTGTGACTCGATCCATTTCAGAGATAGCGACACCAACTTGTGTAATTCCCCGACTTTGTTCATCAGAAGCTGATGCTATTTCTCCCATGATGTCAGTCACACGGGTAACAGAATCGACAATTTGGTTCATTGTTTCACCAGCACTTTCCACCAGCACAGAGCCTGTGTCAGTACGGTTGACGGAATCTTCAATCAGTGATTTGATCTCTTTCGCTGCTTCTGCACTGCGTTGTGCCAGATTGCGGACTTCACCGGCAACCACAGCAAAACCACGACCGTGTTCACCTGCACGAGCCGCTTCTACCGCAGCATTAAGAGCCAGAATATTAGTCTGGAAAGCGATGGCATCAATAACACCAGTGATATCTGAAATTTTGCGTGAACTATCAGCAATTTCGTGCATAGTTTGCACTACATTTGCTACCACTTTACCCCCCTGACGAGCGATATCAGAGGCGTTATCAGCCAGATTACTGGCTTGGCGAGCGTTGTCAGCATTTTGTTTTACCGTTGCCGTCAACTGTTCCATGCTGGCCGCAGTTTCTTCCAATGAAGCCACTTGCTGCTCAGTACGGGCAGAGAGATCATTGTTACCCGCAGCGATTTCGCTGGTGCCGGTATAGATGGTTTCAGTGCTGTGATGCACACTGCTGACGGTATGAATCAGCTCGTCTTGCATATTTTTCAGGCCAACCGCCAACATTCCCATTTCATTGGTGCCTGAGACATCAACAGTTTTAGTCAAATCACCTTTCGAAAAAGCCTTAATGGTATCCAACAATTTGTTCAGCGGATCGATCAATGATTTACGCAAACCAGCCCAACTTGCTGCCATGACGGCAATCAGCAATACAAATATAAAAATCAGACTAATGATAATATTGTGGTAGGCGGCATCAGCTTCATCTGACAATTGCTGATACAGTTTTTCATTTTGATCCAGGTAAAAAGCGTATTCAGCACCAAATGCGTTCTGATACGTAGTGGTTGGCTGAACAAAAAATTCTTTAAACTGTTTTTTTACCAGCAACACATCTAGTTCTTTCAGTGCATTGAGATAGTCATGGTGGGTTTGTCTTAAGCTCTGCATACGCTCTGGCTCGCGTATAACTGTGCTTGGCAATTGCTCAAATTGCTGGAAACGACGCTCTGCACGCGCTAAGTTGACCTTAGCTTCTGCTAAAACATCCTCAATTTTGTACTCGCTCTCCCCATCATGCTCTTTCATGATATAGATGATGCCAATACGGTTCAGGTTATTACGGGCTTGTAGCAGGTTGCTCCAGCTCTCGTCCAATAATTTTTGCCGCTGCCGCATTTCATCTAATGTATCAAAGGACTTGGTATCATTCTTTAACGCATTAAAAAACAGTCCTCCAGAGATAAATTGCAGAGCACCAAATAATATGATGACTGAGATGAGTCCCGTCACTATTTTCATTCGGTTAAACATGACTTCCCTTGTGTAATAAATTGCTATGCCTGTGTTATCGGCATCCTTAAAGGGAACTTTACGCGTAATACAAAAAATTGAGTCTTTACTGTGTTTTTTGACCTACAACAAATCAGGCTGCCTTTTCACGCTACAATTTTGCGCATTCCCTTAGCAAAAAGAGCGAGAATGATGGCAGCCCTGAAATATCAATCTCTGGCGACAGAATCCACCAATGCCATTTCCTCACTATTGAGCAATTTTTCAATATCTACCAGGATCAGCATACGCTCTTCAATAGAGCCAAGCCCGGTCAGATATTCAGTTGACAAAGTGACGGCAAATTCTGGCGCAGGACAAATTTGCTCTTCTTTCAGAGACAACACATCAGATACACCATCAACCACGATCCCGACTATGCGATTAAGCAAATTCAAAATGATGACCACGGTGTTATCGTTGTAAGTGACATCTTCTTGTGAAAATTTGATCCGCAGGTCGATAATAGGAACAATCACTCCACGCAGATTAGTTATGCCTTTTATAAAAGCTGGGGTGTTGGCAATCCGGGTAACCTGATCATAACCACGTATTTCCTGCACTTTCAGAATTTCAATTCCATACTCTTCATCACCCAAAGTGAAAACCAGATATTCCTTTCCGGCTGTTTCCCCCGATAATTTACTAAATTCGTCTATGGCTGGCATGATGTTACCTTTTACTGTGACTTGAAATTGGGCCTAACTTAATTGGTTGTTTTTTTATCCGCAAGTTCAGCCTTACGCATGGCCAACTGCTCATGATTAAGTTTCTGCAAAGCAGGAATATCAATAATTAAGGCAACACAGCCATCCCCCATAATGGTGGCAGCCGAAATGCCCGGTACTTTGCGGTAGTTGCTTTCAATATTTTTAACAACAACCTGATGCTGCCCCACCAGTTTATCTACCAACAGTGCATAACGACGCCCTGCACTTTGAACGATCACAGCAATACCTTTCGTTGGTGCCGTTTCTGCATTTGGAATGTCAAATATCCGGTACAGTTCAAGCAGCGACAGATATTCGCCACGTACCTGCAACAATTTTTCATCTCCCGCCAATGGATAAATATCTGCTTCTTGTGGCTGTAAGGAACTGACAACAGCACTCAACGGTAAAATGAAGACTTCATCGTTAACTTTGACAGACATACCATCCAATATCGCCAATGTCAGCGGCAGCAAAATACGAATGACGGTCCCCTTTCCTTCTTGGAAGTTGATCTGGATCTGTCCTCCCATATCCTGAATGTTACGTTTAACCACATCCATACCTACTCCACGGCCAGAAACATCCGTGACCACTTCTGCGGTAGAAAATCCGGGAGCAAAAATTAACATGGCAACTTCTTCATTACTCATGTTTTCACTGACCGCCAGCCCCTGAGACTGGGCTTTTGCTAAGATCTTTTCTCGATTCAGCCCTGCACCGTCATCAATAACTTCAATACAGATATTGCCGCCCTGATGTTCCGCAGCAAGAGTCAAGTTACCTGTTTCCAGTTTACCTGCTGCAAGACGTTTTTCCGGGGTTTCGATACCATGGTCAAGACTATTGCGAACTAAGTGCGTAAGCGGATCGATAATTCTCTCAATCAAACTTTTATCTAATTCTGTTGAGCTGCCGATTAATGTCAGTTCTACTTTTTTATTCAATTTTCCCGCCAAATCCCGGACTAAACGTGGATAACGGCTGAAAACATATTCCATCGGCATCATACGGATCGACATGACAGACTCTTGTAAATCACGAGAGTTGCGCTGCAATTGAGCCATACAACTCAACAGTTCACTGTGTTTTGTCGGCTCTAAAGCATCACAGTGCTGCGCCAGCATAGATTGGGTGATCACCAGCTCACCTACCAGATTGATGAGTTGATCCACTTTCTCCACAGCCACACGAATGCTGGAAGATTCCACACGTTGACGCGGTGATCCTGCCACCGGACGCGGTGCCGGACGGCCAACTTCATGTAGATCTGCTTTTTTCTTCGCGCTATTTGTACTATTTGCATTATTCGCATTAACAGACTGTGGTATATCTACCGTGCCAGATTCCACATTATTTATGACGGTATTTGTCGTTGTAGTATCAGATGATGTAGTACTTTCTTCAGTTTTTGATTCTGTCGGTTGGAAGTCCAATACAGGCAAAAAAGTTATCTGCTCAGGTTCAACCACAAAACACAATACCGCAGTAATATCATCTTCTGTTGCAGATGTGATTAATGAAGCCTCAAGGCTATCGGTGGCTTGTTCAACATCATAAACCTCTCCAAGATGTCCTAGTTCATCTTTCATCAAAGCAACTTCACGCTCTTTCAACCCAGACAGATGAACACGGATCCTGCCCTGATCGATTGCTACAGCCGGAGAGATTTTTTCTTCTGATTGCTCAGGTTGCTCTGTTGTTACTGCTTGTGCTTCCTTCTCTTCCTGACTTTCTGCTGCATGTTGGATAGTCTCTTCCATTACAGGCGCCGCTTCAGATATTGCAGTAAAAACTTCTACATTTTGCTGTTTTTGCTGTTCTTCCTGCTGCCGATCTTCCTGTAGCTCTAATGCAAGCTGACGCAATGTCTCGCAGATATAATTGAATGTATCTTCATCTGGCTCCTGAGAACTTTTATAGGCATCCAATTGTTGCTGCATAATATCTTTCGCTTCTAAAAACAGGTTGATAATGTCAGTTGTCAGGCGTATTTCGTCACGTCTGGCACTATCCAGCAGATTCTCCAAAACATGCGTGGTTTGTTGTAGCTTGGTAAAACCAAATGTCGCAGCGCCCCCCTTGATAGAGTGGGCGCTGCGAAAGATGGCATTTAGCTGTTCATGATCAGGTTCATCGGCATTGAGCAGCAATAAATGCTGCTCCATATCCGCCAATAGTTCATCTGCTTCATCAAAAAAAGTCTGATAAAACGCGGTAATATCCATCGTTACTTACTCTGTCACCTTATTAGTATCACTTGCCGATTCCACTTTTGGCTGTTCGGGCATTGTGATTTCATTGGATTGTCCGGTGGGTTGCTGAGAAGGCGTTCCCTCATTCGAATCCATTCTGATGACTTCTTGCATATCCATACTACTGCTAGCAGTCATGACATTACCGCCACTGTTTTCCTGTTCAATCCGTTTTTCTGCTTCCTTATTCAAAACAATAATGCTGATACGGCGATTAACAGGAGCATCAGGAGCAATACCTTTTTGCATACTGACGGTGGATGCCATGCCAACAACCCGCAGAACTTTGGGTTCATCCAAACCACCAATGAGCAACTCTCGTCTTGATGCGTTTGCACGATCTGAAGAGAGTTCCCAGTTGCTATAACCACGCTGTCCATTGATATATTGCAAATTATCAGTGTGTCCAGACAGGCTGATCTTATTTGGAATGCTATTCAGGATCGGCGCAATTGCCCGCAAAATATCGCTCATATAATTTTCAACTTTCGCACTACCAACCATGAACATCGGACGATTTTCCCTGTCGATGATCTGGATGCGTAAACCTTCATCCATCATGTCAATTAATAAATGCGGACGCAGTTCTTTGAGATGAGGATCCGTGATAATCAGTTGATCAAGTTGTTGGCGCAACCGATCCAAACGACGGGTTTCTTCACTGGTTTCAACTTGCTTGTTCTGACGGAAAACTTCTCCATCCTGCTGGAAAACGTCATCCCCTCCCCCAGGGATAGGATTTGTATTATCACTACTCTGTTTCCCCTTATTTATTGCAACCTGCAAAGGGGTACGGAAATATTCTGCAATGCTGGTCAATTCCTGCGGGCTGGCGATAGATACCAGCCACATAACCAAAAAGAAAGCCATCATTGCAGTCATAAAGTCAGCATATGCAATTTTCCATGAACCGCCATTATGACTATGACCATGTTTTTTGCGCTTTTTTATTCTGATAACAGAAACATTATTCGCTCTCATAATTAGTCTTCAGCTTCTTGTTGTACAGGGACCTTAACCCTACGAACATGCTCTTCAAGTTCTGTAAATGAAGGACGATCTGTGAGAAATAATGTTTTACGACCAAATTCAACCGCAATTTGTGGAGCATAACCATTCATGCTGGAAAGCAGGGTAACCTTAATACATTGCATCATTTTTACCTGCTCACTACTGCGCTGACGCAACAAAGTCGCCAAAGGCGAAACAAAACCGTAAGCCAGTAAGATCCCCAGAAATGTTCCTACCATTGCGTGAGCAATCAATACCCCAAGTTCTCCTGCTGGCCGATCTGCCGAACCTAACGCATGAACTACCCCCATCACGGCCGCGACAATCCCAAATGCCGGCAATGAATCTCCCACCATTGTCAAACTGGTTGCAGGGACTTCGCTTTCCTGCTCATAAGTCTCGATTTCTTCATCCATCAGAGCTTCGATTTCATGTGGATTCATATTACCGCTGATGATCAAGCGCATATAATCCGTGATGAAGTTCATCAAATAAGGATCTTTTAGTAAGCGGGGATACTGTGTGAAGATATCACTCTGTTGCGGATTCTCAATATCCCGCTCCAGAGCCAAAAGCCCATGCTGGCGGGATTTAGATAGCAGACGAAACTGTAAAGCCATCAGATCCATGTACATCGCTTTATTGTATTTTGATCTACGCAATACTTTTGGTAAAACGCGCAATGTAGCCTTTATCGCTTTGCCATTGTTGCCCACGATAAAAGCACCAATGCCCGCACCTGCAATAATCAAAAATTCCGCTGGCTGATAAAGTGCGCCCATGTGACCACCGACAAGCAGATAGCCACCAATTACCGCACCAAAAACCATCATATATCCTAAAAGTACTAACACGCGATATCCTTTAGCTAAGTTGGTGAGCAGATGGGATTTGAACAGGGCGAATTAGCCAATGAGGAAGAGGATGGCTGTAGATTACAGGCCAGAGTAACCAAAACCTGTAATCTAGTTTTCACTTTCCCATTTAAATTCACATAGCTTGCTGAGCAAATCCATCCAGCAGTTGTGAATTAGTATCGGCAGGTTGAGCGGAAAGTTTACGTTTTTTTACCGCTCTTGAAGGCGGCTGGCAAAGACTACAAACAAAACTATTTACCGGTTGGTGAGCATGTGTGATAAAAGTTCCACCACAACAGCGACACTCGGTTGGCTGCAACATCCCACTATCGACAAAACGAATAAGAGTCCAAGCTCTGGTTAGGGCCAAAACTGGTCCATCTTTACTCGCCGGGGGACATTGCTCAAGATATAACCTATAAGCCTTTACTACAGCTTCAACACCAGCACAATGTCCACTTTTTAGCAGGAAACGGTAAGCGTTGTAGAACATTGAAGAATGAATATTCTGTTCCCAAGTCATAAACCAATCCGTCGAAAAGGGGAGCATCCCTTTAGGCGGAGGGCTTCCCCGCAACTCTTTATACAACTTAATCAACCTTCCCCGGCTTAATTGCGTTTCACTTTCAAGCATCTGCAACCGTGCGCCTAAGGTGATGAGCTCCATTGCCAATTGAATATCTTTAGCTTCCTGGACAATACTTTTCTCAACCATCTTTATGCTCTTTTTTTGATTGAAGCGTCATCCTGAGTGGATAACTGTTGAAAAAGATGGGTAGACAACAAGATACCTGTATGAATTTGTTGCAAATCATCCACCCGTGATTCCTTCGTCAACTGCTGTACAGTTTCGTGATCTTCAAACCGAAAATGGCAAATCAGTTGGTTTGTTTCAGCTAATTTTACTAACTGAGGCAATGCCAGCTTGGCCAACGTATCAGCCATAGATTCACTAATACCTAAACGGAACATCGCAGACGCTTTCTCATGGTTAATTAGCCGTTGTGCTAAAAGCAAATACGATAAATTTATGTCATAAATATGTTTGAGCAATTCAACCGTACTCATTTCTATATATCCCGTCCGATTATATGAAAAAATCAATTAAGTGATCAAAGAATCACTCACGACAAAATTACCAGTAGCATGAGATTCAATAATCTCCGACATAACTGAAATATACATCTTTAGCCAGAGCAGTAACTGTCCTTTGTATTACTCTTGGGATCGCCCAATTTCTAAAATATTTCGGTAATGAATTGTAAAAATATTATTGCATCATCTGGATAATGAACTTGCCACAATTGATTAAGAATATTCTTAATACTAATTAACTTTACTCCTGAATCATCAATTTATACAACGGAGAATATATGTCATTTTAAATACTATGTGACATATATCACAAAACCACCTTTTTTATTATGATTCTAGCTCATTAACTATTCAAGCAAAAGAAAACACAAAATAGCCTATAATTAATAAGTTAAATTATTTAAATAAAAATATTAGAGACCATTTTTTGTTTTATACGATCTATTAAACTTATAAATTTAAAATAACGAGAAAAAATCCTTTCTTTAGCTAAATTATAAAAATATTATTAAAAATTGTTTCCTGATAATGTGGGTAGGCACTCATCTTCCACTATTAGTCGATTTGGATCATAGTTATGCCAAATTTATTAATAATGTGTGAATACTAGTCATTAAAAAGATACCAGTCTGATCATTTTTAGTTTACGATTGTGCTATTTTCACACAGTTACTGAGGTAACATCGACATCACTTAGAATACAAGTATCACACAGATCACAAAAATAAGATAAAATACAGTATGATGTTGAAATAAAAAAATATCTGCATCTTTATCCCAGAGCAATCGCAATCAATAAGTCTCCGATACTCCAACAAATCCTATCACTGGACAAAGCCAGCACCACTTTACCCAGTCATTAAAATTAATAATTTTTACTTATCAAATATAGTGCACAGAATGATAGCTTTTGACATTCTCTTAACGAAAACCTCATTGGCGGTTATTTACAGCCACTGAGCACTCCATAAGCCAAAAACATAAGAAAAAATTATAATACACATCTTCCATGACTTTAAAAATGTTAAGGATAATCGATGATTATGATGCTCATCTGACCAGTTGATTAGCTGACATACAAAGTACAAAATAACCTATTGACCTAAAATTAATTTCCTTAAATACGATAAATTCAGAAACAAAATAATTCCCAAATGTAAATTAACCAATAAATTATTACAACGCAGAACTAAATTTAAAAAGTAATTTACAGTTTAAATAGACTGCGAACAAAATAATAGATGAAATAAAAACAAATAGTGTCTTATTCTTCTTAATTTGAAATACAAATAATA
Source organism: Xenorhabdus budapestensis (assembly GCF_002632465.1). Taxonomy (GTDB): domain Bacteria; phylum Pseudomonadota; class Gammaproteobacteria; order Enterobacterales; family Enterobacteriaceae; genus Xenorhabdus; species Xenorhabdus budapestensis. The sequence goes on from NZ_NIBS01000002.1 coordinate 305,229, forward strand.
ACGAGTCATGTAACAAAATGATTAAAATAAAAAAATAGCATACAAATATAATTCTATTATCCCGTTAAGCTTATCATTATTATGATAGTAGGTTCGTAGTTAAAGAATAACATCAATACCTATCAAAAATATCTGCCAAAAATCATTAATGGCCAGAGTTATTGATGTGAAAATTGCGATGGCTATTTTCTTAATCAAGATAGAATAAGATATTAATTAATGAGAATTATTCACAACCATTCACCAAAACTATGAATATAAAATCGTTTTATCACATGAATGACAATGCAGTAGCTTATAAACTCCCCAATTAACCAAGGAAAATATTTCCAAGGTAACGATTTTAATCCTTATGAAAGTAGCAAATGATGATCATGATATGTAACTACCTAATATCATTGTTATTAATGTCATCAATAATACAGGTAAAGCGACGGTACTTTATACAACCAGGTTTTTTGCATAACATATGTACACCTAGTTTTGTGATAACACCTCTTCCACCACTCACCAGACTGTAATACGGCTTAATGTTATATACTATTAGTTCGAATAAATACCATATAAAATATGTTGTAATATAGAAAACGATTACACAAAATCGCAAACAAGGTTATAGAAAATAGAAAGGACCAGAGCATAAAATATCCGATATTTTTCACATCCCATTTGTAATGGTTTTCTCAAGAAACTTTTATCCATTTTATTCCACTGCAAAGACTATTGTGAAATATCGTACATTAGGTTTTGTACAAGCTAATGAATGGTTAACATAGCTAAAAATAGAATAAATGCATTGACAACCAATACAGAAAATACATCCCAAAATTCGATCTGACTGTCATATTTAAATACTGCATGATATTTCCAAACGTTTTCCTTATCTTTTTACGCCCTCTTCTAATGCCATCTGATTTTTATCAAGCAAAATGATATCTGCAAATTCTTTTGCGATCCCAATCCCAATATCCACACAAATACGCCAACATCCTGCAATGTCGGTGCATCATTTATTCCATCATCAGGAATATTTATTGCATACGTATTATTTTGTAGTGCCTTTAAAATGTATGATTTTTGCCGAAGGATTAAGTTACAAAAACAGGTCTTAATTCCACTTCTTTTGAAAGGTTTTCATCATTCATACATTTAATATCAAGGTAACTAAGAATACTCTCAGTATCTAAATCCATATCATGACAAATTTTAACTATAATGACAGAATTATCTTCGGCAAACACCTTAACCGAAATACTCACTCCTTTTCGTTAGTAACAGAAAGTAGATGTTTCACTTCATCAATATTTAATTCACATATTACTAAGATTAACACCCTGAAACCTTGTTCGTTATAGCAACTAACCAATTACATGATATTGTTGCGTCTTTCTTCAGTAAGAGGAATAAGTTCTATGTATGACAGCAAACAGATCACATCCCTTCTGCTGTACCTTTGCGAATCACTTGGTAGCTTTGCTGTGGGTTATACACAAAAATTGACGATCTCCAACTGACACAACTAAAAAGTAACTCATCAATTTTTCTGTAGCCGTGAAGAAAACTAATCTCTACTTTCTTTTACTTCCATATCTAAAATCCACTTTGATGAAAACTATTTATCCCGTTCCAATGAAGTGTTGAACTATGGTAAATTCTTTTCTGAAATGATTAATTAGTTTTGTGACGGCCCACTTAATCATACACACTATATTCAATTTCCCATCATAGTGGTTATCTCTTCTTTGCTAATAGAGAAGAATTTATAAAGTTTTTGGTGTTGCATAACTGAGAATAATGTTCATTATCATTAATGAAAGTATTAATAATCAATACCATTCCATATTATTAATATAATGACGCTATTTCATAGGCAACACCTTATTCATGCTAAGAGATGAAGGAGGATCTCCCACATAATCTCCTTATAAAATAATTGAATTACTTATATAAAATTATTCTAAGTAGGTAACTCAGCAGCAATTTCCCAATTAACTGAGCTAACACTTTTTTCTAAACTCACTCGACAAACAATCGATTCGATTTCTTTTTGCTTAGCAGGTGTTGCCAATATTTCTACACAGATCTCAAGTCTATTTGGCTGGTGGGTATCAGCACTACTTAATGATGTAGCCGAATGTTTAATCCATTAATTGCTTGCCGGATCAGCGTCCTGATTAAGATTTCATCACTAATATCACAGATAATTCGGATTTTATAACGCTGCTTTAAATCTAAGGATTGTTGTTGAGGCTGGGCATTAATTCTCTGAGCCGCTTCTCTCAACAAAATATTTGCGGATAGAATTATTGCAGTTGCAATACTCGCTGACCAATATTGTCCTAACCCACACAAAACCCCAATACCTGCCGAACACCATAAAATTGCCGCTGTATTTAAACCACGAATATTCATTCCTTCTCTCATGATCACACCAGCACCAAGAAAACCAATACCAGATACAATCTGCGCAGCAATACGTCCGGGGCTATCAGGCGAAGTTGATATTGAGCAAAGAATAAAAACCGTAGCACCAGTAGCAACTAAGGCATTAGTTCTCAATCCTGCCATACGTTGACGCCACTGACGTTCTGCACCAATTAGTGCCCCGAAACACGTAGCAGATAGTAAATGAATAGCAATAGATGTCAAAAGCATGACACTCTCCCCATAATATTAAAATGGATAAATTATCCCTTTTATCTACCAGGTTACTTATTCATTGGCTTAGCTCATTTACAGCCTCTACGATGCAACCCAAAATCTATAGGTATAGGATCCGGCTTGATTCAGGACTTTTATGGCTGAGTGCTTATTGGCTTCGAGGTTTCAGATAATCTCAAGCCTGCAATGAAAATGATCTTACGTTTTGCAAGTACGATTTTTAATCGCTACTCATTTTTCTGTATTGGGCTAAAGCTCAATGGATAGCCTAAAGAAATAATTTCTTTATTTTGTACAATAGGAATAAGGCAGAATATAGAAATTCGATTTGGTTATTGATATGTTCCCGGAGGGAATAAGGAATGAGTATAAAGTTGCATTATAGATATCCCGACACATCTGTTGATACTATCTTTAAGGATTTAAAATAGCAGCTCTACAGTATTATTGCGTAATTTTTCGGGATAGTACAACTTGTGAAATTTAAGTAATACCGCCCGCCATCTCAGGTAAGCAGTAAATTGAACGTAAATGAACAGATTACCGGATTATTTTTTATTAAACCTAAAACTTTGACTGTTCAATTATCAGTACTCCAATAGAATTTGGCCGGGTGTATAAACAGGTAAAATTGACAAGTAAAGGCTTTAATTAATAAATGAGCTTTAAAAAATGCTCTTTTTATCGTCTGTTCAATAAAAAATTACTGTAATTTATAATATATTGTGGTTATTTTTTTATTAAAAATCATTCTATAAGCAAAAAGCCCGCCAAGGCATTTTAGCATGGCGAGCTTAATAAGACATAAAAGCTAAATTAGATAGCAGTTACGTTTGCTGCTGCCGGGCCTTTGGCACCATCTTCAATGGTGAATTCTACGTTCTGGCCTTCAGCCAGAGTTTTGAAACCGTTACCTTGAATGGCAGAGAAGTGAACGAATACGTCTTTGCTACCATCGGTTGGAGTAATGAAACCAAAACCTTTGGACTCGTTGAACCACTTCACTTGACCTGTCATTTTCATGTGACTTTCCTATATATCAAAAAAAACTCGCCACCTTGGGCATGTGTTGGCCAGTATCAGCTATTACTTATGGAGGCACTAAGAAGGAAACGGTCTACAAAGGCTACTTAGGATAGCACTTTTACACATAACGCATTAACTCAAGATGTCGTACATAAAGTAGGTCTGTTTATCAGGCCAGACGCATTAACGCATGACTGCACAGGAATAGCAACCTTTTTATGTATTATCGATCTAAAAAAAATCCATACGCTCAATATTAGAACAGAATAACCGAATAAATAGATGCATTTATGATTTTATTTGATTTATTCAACTTTTATCTTAAGAAAAAATACTCGTGTTCTTTCCGGACAATAACAGTTTTGCAAATAAAAAAAAGTAATTGCTATACAGATGGATGCTCTGAGCATGATAACCTTGAAAATATTAACACTTTTAATTCGAAAACAGATTTCTACAATAATCGGGCTAGTATTATGAATATCATCAAACAGATATTGATACAGGATCTTGAGCGGATCAATCTCGCGGAGCATCGAGATGGTAAGGTGCATTTTAATAGCATCTTTATTCACCAGCATCCATACCTGTTTTTGGCGATGATCGTTGCTTATGCTTTCCTCGCTGTACTGATGTGGTATGCCCCCTATTTTGGCGTTTGGTCACTTATTCTATTTACCATACTTTTTTTCACCATGGCTGCCGTTTTACTGTTCGATATCAAACCGGTTTATCATTTTGAAGACATTGATGTATTAGATTTACGCGTATGCTACAACGGTGAATGGTTCGTTGATGAAAAAGTATCTCAGGATGCTATCAACACAATACTTGCTCATCCGAATGTACCCAGCGAAATAAAGAATGAAATCAAACGAATCATCAGACGAAAAGATGGAATTTGTTTTTATGATGTATTTATGATTGCGTGTTCAGAACAATCGCCTTATTTACAACCTCCCAAGGTTGAACAAAAATATGTAATTTCAGCAAAGTAGCATATTCATAGCACAATGCGCTCATATGATGAACAAACAATAGAAAAATAGAATTTTGGCGTTGACACTCCCTGAGTTCATCGTTAATATTCGCAACGTTCTCAGGAACATAGTAATTCCTCCATAGTTCAGTCGGTAGAACGGCGGACTGTTAATCCGTATGTCACTGGTTCGAGTCCAGTTGGAGGAGCCAAATTCTAAAAAGCCCGGCTTTAGCTCTGCTAGTCGGGTTTTTTGCTGTCTATCCCCTATGGGCTATCTCTAACGAATAATTTCCTATCTTGCTCATATACGCTTTCTTTCTCCACATTGCCACTCTGAACACTACTTAACCATTTAAATTTATTTTCTATTTTTTCGCTTTACAACTCTTCTGTATTCCCCTATTATTCGCAACGTTCTCAGGAACATAGTAATTCCTCCATAGTTCAGTCGGTAGAACGGCGGACTGTTAATCCGTATGTCACTGGTTCGAGTCCAGTTGGAGGAGCCAAATTCTAAAAAGCCCGGTTTTAGCTCTGCTAGTCGGGCTTTTTACCATCTATCACTTATGCTAATAACCACATCGCCCTTCCCCAGACACATTTTCCCCCAACTATCTAATCATCACTTATATCCCTATTGTATCGGATGAGGGTTGACGATGTTTTTCGCTAAAATCTTTCCTGTCAGTTTTCCCGATAATTTTCTCTGCGATCTCATGTCAGAGAATACAATGAAATCTTAATCTCATGTACAAGATATAAAAAGTTACAGTATTGGTGATATTATGTCACAAAAAATGATAAAACATCATCACTTTGAACAACCATCAACCACTTAAACTTATTTTTTTATTTTTCTGCTTTACAACCTTTCTACATTCACCTACTATTCGCCTCGTTCTCAGGAACACAGCAATTCCTCCATAGTTCAGTCGGTAGAACGGCGGACTGTTAATCCGTATGTCACTGGTTCGAGTCCAGTTGGAGGAGCCAAATTCTAAAAGCCCGATTTTAGCTTTGCTAATCGGGCTTTTTACCTTCCAATTATCATGTTTTCCACTTATCCTTGTTTGTTAATTTTATTTCTGTAAAATTTTGAATATTTTCCCAAAAATAACCCGAAAAAGCTGAAAAAAGCTGAAAAAAGCTGAAAAAAGCGCTTAAAGTACATATTTACAACAAACAAACCAGTATTATGATTTTCCTCTTTGACAAATAGAAAAAGAGCCATTAATATTCTCCCCGTCTTGAAGGAGTTCCTCCATAGTTCAGTCGGTAGAACGGCGGACTGTTAATCCGTATGTCACTGGTTCAAGTCCAGTTGGAGGAGCCAACTTCAATTCACCCTCGTTTATTACTTCTATTTTTTCTTTTTTGATACGATTAATTTCCTCTGAATACCCTAGCTTGTGTAAAATTAAAAACTTAATTCTGCGAAAATGTGGAATTTTATCACTTATTAATAGCTATTTAACTATTTTCTCTTTATCATCTTCCATCGGCTTAAGGAATGCTGAATCAGCATCCGTCATTTTTCATCTATATTCTGGAGCCGGTTCCATGACTACTGAATCTTATACTATTAAAATCCGCCGCCCTGACGACTGGCATGTTCATTTTCGCGATGGTGATATATTGAAGACCATTGTCCCTCATACCAGCCGCTTTTTTGGCCGAGCTATTGTCATGCCCAACCTTGTTCCTCCTGTAATAGATGTTGCCAGCGCCAGAGCTTATAAAGAGCGAATCATGGCAGCCATTCCGTCAGAGCATCCATTCGAACCACTGATGACATGCTATCTCACAGATTCAACAGATAGCTCACAAATTGAAATCGGTTATAAAGAGGGCGTTTTCACAGCCTGTAAACTCTACCCCGCAAATGCAACAACTAATTCCAGCCATGGTATTTCTGACATACAAAAGATCTATCCTTTATTGGAAACGATAGAAAAATTGGGCATGCCTCTATTAATTCATGGTGAAGCTACCGCAGCTCATATTGATATTTTTGATCGGGAGGCCCGCTTCATTGAACAAGTGATGGAACCCTTACGTAAACAGTTCCCTGATCTGAAAGTTGTTTTCGAGCATATTACGACTAAAGAAGCTGCCGAATACGTTCTTGAAGGCAACGATAAATTAGGAGCGACACTAACACCACAACACTTGATGTTTAACCGTAATCATATGTTGGTCGGTGGTATCCGTCCTCATCTCTATTGCCTGCCTGTATTAAAACGTAATATTCATCAAGAAGCGTTACGTTCAGCCGTCGCCAGTGGTTGTGACCGTTTCTTTTTGGGAACAGACTCCGCCCCTCATTTGTTGCATCGTAAAGAATCTTCCTGTGGTTGTGCTGGTGTCTTCAACGCGCCTACTGCTTTGGCTGCCTATGCCACTGTTTTTGAAAAAATGGGTGCAATGAATCACTTTGAAGCATTCTGCTCTCTGAATGGCCCGAAATTTTATGATTTGCCTGTTAATAAAGGATTTATTGAGCTTATACGCAAGACTACACCAGTTACCGAATATATCGAACATGCTGGTGAAAAACTGATCCCATTCCTGGCTGGAGAAAATGCAAGGTGGGAAGTAACAGTAATTCATTCATAAGCAAGTTTAAGTTATAGAAGTTCTAGTTTCTTATTATCAGATAAAATGACCAATATCTGGTTTCTACAACTGGTTGTAGTATTAGATTGATAAAAAGGTTTATACTGCAACTGCTCATCCTGGATGAGTCCACTGCTCTTAGTCAATTATATCAATAAAGATGCTGTAGTCTGATTAGGGGGTTATATGGGACAAAAAAATGAAATAATCCAAACCCATCCAGTTGTAGGTTGGGACATCAGTATTGTAGATACCTATGACGCTATGATGATTCGTCTTCATTACTTATCCTCCCAAGATCAAACCACAGATAATGTTAGCATTGACAAAACATTGTGGTTAACGACAGGGGTTGCAAAACAACTGATCCTAATCTTGCAGGCTGGAATCGAGAAGATTGAGTCATCGGAATACACTCAACTTGACTATACGAAACATTAACAACAAACTTGAAAATTCAAACACATCTGGACACTCAATACACTGAGTGTCCAACATGAGTATCAAAACGAATATCAGCCGACAAAATCATTCATATAGTTTATTATTCTGTACAATACTGTATCATACAGCTATGTTCGTTCGCCTGATTTTTAAGTATCAAGCGACCTAATTCATTTAATAATAACCGCTATAGAACAAGGATGTTCAGTTAATGAAATTATTAATTATTGATGAGTGCCATTATACACGTCTTGGGATCATTGAATCTCTAAAAGAAAATACAGATATCCTTTCAACAGCGGCTCATTCAATTCAGGAGGCGATAAATATTTTGTCGATATTTTCGCCTGATATTATTCTGATTAACCTGACATATTATGGTCATCACAGTTCATATTGTGAACAAATGAAACTATTTATTTCATTGGTTCGTAATACCCGTATATATATCTATATTGATAAACTATATCCATGGATAGAGAATTATATCCAATTGACAAATAAAGATTTTATCTTACCCAAAAGGAATCTTAGCTTATTGTTAGCGCGGCTAAAAGAGTTGGCATCACATGATATTCAACGTTATTTTGCCAATTTTAATATAAAAAGTTCTATTTTTAGTCAACAAGAAAACAGGATCATCTATTATTGGATGCTGGAAATAGATACCTATAAAATTGCCAGAATACTAAATATAAGTAGTAGTACAGTTTATTCACATAAACGGCATATCATAGAAAAAATAGGAGTAACCAACAAAATAGAACTACTTTTTGTTTATAATATTTTTAAATATCTCTGCTAACGCCGCAAAAAATAACTAAATTGGCGTAATAATTTAAGTATTATTACGCCAATTTTTGTATCTGCTTGCTAGAAATATACTTAAGATAAATTTATTGTTTGTTGGATTGCAATGAGGTAATATTTAGACCGTCATTCAACCGATAACGGGATTTATTAAAAATCTTAGCCCCATTTTCTCTTCCTGCCCGGCGAGCACGTTGTTCATCTTCAGGGAGTAACATTTCTTCCCGACAAACATCGCTACAACATCCCTCAAACCGCTCTGCACAAGATGGACATTGAATAAACAACAAATGGCATCCATCATTTTTACAGTTAGTGTGACTATCACAAGTTGCGCCGCACTGATGACAATGAGCGATAACGTCTTCAGAAATACGCTCTCCCATACGCTCATCAAAAACAAAGTTTTTACCAATAAAGCGAACAGGTAAACTTTGCTCTTTCACCTTACGAGCATACTCAATAACTCCACCTTCTACATGGTAAACTTTGTTAAAACCATTGTGGAGCATGTAGGCACTCGCTTTTTCACAACGGATCCCACCAGTACAATACATAACGATATTTTTATCTTTATCATCTTTCAACATTTCTACTGCCATCGGCAATTGCTCACGAAATGTATCTGATGGGATCTCAATCGCGTTCTCAAAATGGCCAACTTCATATTCATAATGGTTACGCATATCGACAAACACGGTATTAGGATCATCCAGCATTTGGTTGACCTGAGCGGCTTTCAGATATTCACCGGTTTTTGACGGATTAAAAGTTTCATCCTCAATACCATCAGCAACTATGCGTTCACGCACTTTCATACGTAATACCCAAAATGACTTGCCATCATCTTCCAACGCAATATTGAGTCGCAGGTTATACAAAGCAGGATCAGTTGCATCTAATAATGTTTTCAAGGCATCAACATTTTTGGAAGGTATGCTGATTTGCGCATTGATACCCTCTTTGGCGATATAAACCCGCCCGAAGACTGATAACTCAGTGAATTTTTGATACAAGCTATCGCGAAAAGCCTGTGGCTCAGAAATAGTAAAATATTTATAAAAAGAGATGGTTGTACGCGGCTCTGTTTCAGCCAACATACGCTCTTTCAGCTCTTTATTAGAAATACGGTTATGTAACACTGGCATGGTGTTCAAAATACCCTTATAGTTTGTTGATATTCATACATTTATGTCTGTCTGTGTCCGCAGAGTGTTTACACTAGATCATTATCGACAATTTTAACCAGAAACCCCACGCTCTACACTTGAGGTTTTTTATCCCCTGCAATATTACTTTTTTCTGTGGCCCAGATCTATCAATCCCTGTTCTGAATCAACTTAACCCCCGAACTAGCTTAAACATTTAGAAATTACCATTTCTCCCTCATTTCACTATATTCTTAATCCGCAGCCACAACGCATCACGGCGCCTCTTTCTGCCGTTCCGTTTCTACCGGAATAAAACAATCATTTGAATATGATGCTGAAGAACATCATAATCATGCCCTAACACTGCATAGCCAAAGCATGGGGGACAACTTCTTACTTGTTATCAGTTGATTAATCATTTAGTGCCCCGGTATTTCGATATTCCACTAAAAAGTGTCACAATACCCCTATTACTCTTAAAACCTTACAAGACAGGTTTTTTATAGTTAGATTATTATCTTTAATACACTGAAAACACATGATACAAGCATCCTCTTTTCGTTGTTTATTTTTACATCCCCGCTACTGGCTGACTTGGCTGGGTATCGGCATACTCTATCTACTGGTCTTACTTCCTTACCCCGTGATTTACTGGATAGGAACCCGGCTTGGTCGGTTATCACAGCGTTTTTTAAAAAAACGAGCCAAAATCGCTGAACGCAATCTGGCTCTCTGCTTCCCTAATATGCCACCAGAGGAACGGAATAAATGGCTGGTCAAAAACTTTGAATCTGTTGGTATGGGGTTATTTGAAACTGGCATGGCTTGGTTCTGGCCTGACTGGAGAATTAAACGCTGGTTCAAAATTACAGGACGAGAGAACATCCAAAAAGTGCAAGCCACAGGTCAGGGGATCATCGTGATTGGGATCCATTTTCTGACACTGGAATTGGGAGCCCGCATTTTTGGTATGCTCAATCCGGGCATCGGGGTTTATCGCCCGAATGATAATCCGGTTATCGATTGGCTACAAACCTGGGGACGTTTACGTTCCAACAAATACATGCTGGACAGAAAAGATGTCAAGGGAATGATCCGTTGCCTGAAAAACGGTGAAATTGTCTGGTACGCACCAGATCATGATTATGGTCCACGTAAAAGTGTATTTGCCCCATTATTTGCTGTTGAACATGCCGCAACAACGACCGGGACTTCAATTTTGGTTAGATTATCCAATCCAGCTTTATTACCTTTTACCCCACGCAGATTACCTGATGGAAAAGGTTATGAGCTGATTATTCAACCCGCTGTAGAAAATTTTCCTGAAAAAGATGAAGTCGAGGCGGCAACCTTTATGAATAAGGTAATCGAGCGGGAAATTATGCAAGCTCCGGAGCAATACATGTGGTTACACCGCCGTTTTAAAACACGTCCTAAAGATATGCCGTCTTTATATAGTGATAATATTCATTAGTCAGTCATCATTAGCAAACTCTCAGGCGGCCATTTTTTACGTGACCGCCTGAGTTTTAGCAATGAAAGTTATCTATTAAATCATAAAATAACCATCACTATCTCCCGCAAGCATCGGAGATCTCCATCTCGGAATAGAGATTCCCTCGTTCTTTCTCCAATTTCTGTCTGGTTTCACGATAACATTTGCGTCGGTTTGAACGGATTATTTCTCTCATAAAACGAGCTTCCTTGATCTGATAAAACTGCAGGTCTTTGTTATTCCAGCTATAAGAAAGCCCGACACGCTCTTTGTGCTGAGATAAGAGGGACAATTCGTTCATAAAGTGCCTTTCTTTGGCATAATCCCAACTAGGAGAAATCTCGACATACATATTCGAATCGTTTTTTTTGGTGTATTCCTTCAACTCTTCTTCTCGTTTCTCAGCCAGGGCGTTGTCTTGCGCTAACTTATTAACATTCCAATAATTGGCGCCAAGTTCTTCCCTTTTTTTCAGATATTCTCCTGAAGGTTTGTTATCAGCAGGTATATCACTTTTGTAGCTGAAGTCGTAAGCCAATGCCTGAAAACAGCCAATTACTGTAAGAAAAAACAGGCTATGGATCCCTTTTATTTTCATAAATCCCCTAGTGTAACTATTACAAGTATTATTATTTAATAATCATTACCACCTTAGATCAACTACCAGTAATGGGTAGTTCCAGAGCCAAAACAAATAACCCTTTACAAACAATAGCAATTTCAACATGCTAGGTAACATTTTTTAAAAGCAAAGTGAGTTCTTGATGCGTTCATACCCTATTTATCATGTCGATGCTTTTACAGAAAAAAACTTCTCCGGTAATCCCGCTGCTGTTGTCTTACTGGACGAATGGTTATCAGATGAAACATTGATTGCGATCGCTGCTGAGATCAACCTCTCAGAAACTGCTTTTTTAGTTGACGATCATCTACGCTGGTTTACTCCCAAAATAGAAGTAAACTTATGTGGGCATGCAACACTGGCAACAGCTTTTGTTCTCGTTGAACAGCATTCTTATCAAAATAATCCAATTACATTCAAAACCCGTTCTGGAGAACTTCGTGTCACCCATCAGGATAGCGTTTTCACGTTAGATTTCCCTGCCGCTGATTACCAAGAAGAAAAAACACTTCTTCCCATCATACAAGAGGCTTTAGGGCAAGATATCAGCGAGGTATTTGCTTCCCACGATCGTTATATCTGTGTACTAGATTCTGCCGATCAAGTTCTTCATGCTCAACCACACTTTGATAAAATAGCCGCCCTTCCGCTACCGGGACTTGCCATTACTGCCTTTGGCGATTTATCTACGGACTTTGTTTCGCGCTATTTTGCTCCAGCAAAAGGCATTAATGAAGACCCTGTCACGGGTTCGACCCATTGTGTTCTGGCCCCTTTCTGGGGAGCAAGACTCAATAAATCGACACTTCGTGCCCGTCAATTATCAGATAGGGGCGGCGATATATTATGCGAAATACAAGGAAAACGTGTTTATCTGACAGGAAAAGCAAAACTATTTTCTTTTGGAAAAATAGTTTTTTAAATCAATCAGTTTCTTATTTTCAAAAGTAGCGACTCAGAAGCATTCAAGTATTAAGGAAAGATATGATTCAGCTATATATGTTTTATCTTGGTGGGAACGCTGGAAAATCCAATATTGAAGTTCATGATGTCCAGTTTGTTGCAGTGAATAAAATTGAAGAAGCATACCCTGTATTACGTGATTGTTCATCTGACTGAAAACCCTCACGGTCAGCCAGACAAACCAGAATGGCAAGGATACCGCCCTATCGGGATCTGATGAAAAATAGTCAGCAGAACAATTCAGTTTCTGCTGACTATCAATCAGAACATATAACTCCCCAAACTCGCTAATTTTACTTTCAATTATCGACCAGCAAATCTAAATTAATTTCTGCAATAGACTTTGCTCCCGTCAATGTCATTGCAACCCGTATTTCTTTATCAATCAGATCCAATAAATTAGAAACTCCTGCTTCTCCAGCTGCTGCCAATGCAAAAGCAAAAGCACGCCCCAATAAAACACTGTCAGCACCCAATGCGATCATTCGTACTACATCCAATCCGGTACGAATACCGGAGTCAACCAGAATAGTAGTATCATTTTTGACAGCATCCGCAATAGTCGGTAAAGCCCTGGCGGTTGAAAGAACACCATCCAGCTGGCGTCCTCCATGATTAGAAACCACAATACCATCCGCGCCAAAACGGACAGCATCCTTAGCATCGTCAGGATCGAGGATACCTTTAATAATCATTTGTCCTTTCCAGCAATCGCGGATCCACTCTAAATCTTTCCACGATATGGATGGATCAAAATTGTTTCCCAGCCAACCAATATAATCCCCCAATTTGGTAGGTATACCGCGATATTTAGATATATTGCCGAGATCATGGGGTTTACCCATCAAGCCAACATCCCATGCCCACTGAGGATGGGTTATCACCTGCAAAAAACGCCGTATAGAAGCATTCGGGCCACTCATACCTGAATGTGCATCACGATAACGAGCACCGGGTACAGGCATATCAACAGTAAATACCAGATTTTTAACACCGGCTGCCTCTGCTCTTTCCAGAACATTACGCATAAAACCACGATCTTTCAGTACATAAAGCTGGAACCATATTGGACGCTCAATTGCAGAAGCAACTTCTTCAATCGGGCATATTGACAATGTCGATAACGTAAATGGAATACCCTTTTTAGCAGCAGCTCGTGCAGCCTGTACTTCCCCACGACGAGCGTACATCCCACTTAATCCAACGGGAGCCAATGCCACGGGCATTGACATTTTTTCCCCAAATAAACTGGTTTCCAGATTCAGTTCAGACATGTCTTTCAGTACACGCTGACGCAGTTCAATGTGAGATAAGTCTTCGGTATTGCGTTTCAAGGTATGCTCTGCATAAGCTCCACCGTCAATATAGTGGAACAGGAAAGGGGGTAACTTAGCCTGTGCAGCAGCCCGATAATCAGTTGAAGCAGAAATAATCATGATTTGTACCTCTACCCAAAATGGAGTGGACGGCAATAGTATTGTTCTGGTTAATCATATTGCCCATGACTAATGCATCAAACAACGCAATAAGAAGCTTAAAAATACATAAACTTGTTTCACAAAACATCCGTTTTATTTGATGATAATTCAGGTGAAACAACAAAAGGTTAGTGATCTAAAGAGAAATATAGTGGGCGAATATCGCCCACTAAGCTAAGAACATTACTAAGATCTGAGTTCTTGGTATTTATCCTGATACGATAGTTTTCAGTGCATCATAAACAGGAAACAAACGGGTAAAACCTTCTCTATCAAGAAAATGGCCTGCATTTTCAATATTAATGATTTCAGTTTGCAACGAATTGGCAAGGGAGTAGGATGATTGAGGAGAAACAATTTCATCATTGGAAGAAATAATGGAAATACGGTGTTTTGTCACTTCACGCAAGAAGGCATAATTCAATGGATGAAGAGTAAAACTTTCTAACTCTGGCAAAGTACACTGCACAGAATCAAATCCTGAGACTAAAATATACCCACCAATTTGATTGGTTGTGGAGCATATTGCCTCTAAATACCGAAGTAAAGTCACACAACCAAGACTGTGGCCAATAAAAATTGTGTTATCGTCTGCTTTGGGGGCAACCTCAATCAATTTTTTGGCCCATGCTTCAGGTTTAGGTGATAACGAATCGGGCATTTCTGGCACAATCACTTCTGCACCTTGTTCAGTCAGCACTTCACTTAACCAGGGAAACCAGTGCGATGAAGGTGAAGCAGTATAGCCATGAACAATGATAACTTTCTTACCAGAAAACCAATCAGGATCCTTTGCTGTTAGCTGTGTCATTTATCTTATCCTAGTGAGTAACAATTTCAGTTTATAGAGAGAAGTCTAATAGCAGAGAATTTTCTAACATAGTCATATTGTTGTTTCCAACATATATCCTATTTTTTTAATTTTTCACGCACAGTCATCAAAGCAAAACCTAACAAATTCAATCCATCCCATGTTAACGGATTACAAATATTAGAATTGTCCTCTGCCATTCCAATACCCCAAATCCGATCAACAGGACTGGCTTCTACCAATACTTTATCGCCTGTCTGCAATAAAAATCTTTCCATTGATGGATTTTGAGAAAATATATAAATTACTCAATATATTAATATGCAATAAGAATACTAAAAATAGCAAACTATAAAGCCACTAAGTAAAAAATTCATCTTTAAATGATCATAACTGGCATTACAAGATCACTTAGCACCTAACTTTCTTCCTATAACAAATACTGCCACCAACCCAATTAAATCAATTGTAATGAGTGTTCCTGCAAACACCATTTCACCTCTGAGTGCAAAAAACGTAGCGATAATCAAAATAAACATTGCAATAGAAAAACCCATCCATTGCCCTCTTCTATCCTTTTTTATCATGCCATCCAGTGCCAACTTTTGATTATCATACTGAAATTTTTGCTCTTTTTCCCTGAGCAATAATATTCTCTCTGTGCTGCCAGAAAGAATGGACTCATAGTCCCTCAAAACATCAGGGGGAGGAAGAGGCCCCAAACAATCAGAACCAATTTGATTTTTTAAACCTTGTTTATCGTTCAAAATTCCTTGGTAATCATTCGCGGGCATAATATCTAAAATACTCCCCATTGCACTAATATAATGACGAAAGTGATATTCCATATTTTCTCCGAGACAATATACACAAAATGTATAAGAATAAAATCAATGAAATAATTAAAGTTAATCAGTAATTGATATTACCTAATTCCGTCTAAGGTTCTTTCTCTTCGCTATACAGTATGTTTCTGGCTGGGAAATGACCGACACTCTTCCGCTTTATAGCTACCATCCTCCTGACGAATCAAAAATATTTTACGACCAGCCCGTAATGCCTTACTGATAGCAGTTTGATGAACACCAATCAGACTTGCTGTTTTAGCCTGACCATTCTGTTTCACATATTCTGATAATGGTATTTTTTCCATATTTTCCTCCTGTATTTCTCAAATAATATCCAAAGTATTAAATATTTCAATATTTTTAGTATTTATCATTTCAATAGCATTGGTATTAAAATGCGTTCATGAAAAAGAAACTTACAACAGAACAACTCGCAGATGCCAAACGTTTGAAAGACATATATGAGTCAAAGAAAAAACAGTTAGGTATCTCTCAGGAAAAATTCGCGGACGAACTTGACAAAAGTCAGGGGGCTATTTCACACTATCTTAACGGCACAAATGCCCTTAATTTGGAGATAGCAGCCGATTTCGCCAACAAATTAGGGGTTAAAATTAATGATTTCAGTCCATCATTAGACAAACAAGCAAGGAAACTGCTCACCGCAGTCTATGGCGATAATATGACTTTGGTTGACGATGTAACCTCTTATAAGCAATACCCACTACTCAACTGGGCTGATGCTGGAAATTGGTGCGAAGAACCTATATCGCTATACCATAGAAATAATATTAAACAGTACGACACTTCTGTTGAATGTTCATACCGTGCCTTTTGGCTGGAAGTAAAAGATGATTCAATGAATTCACCAAATGGCTTGAGCATACCGCAAGGAATGATTATCTTGGTTGATCCGGAAGTAAAACCTATCGCCAACAATTTGGTCGTCGCAAAGCTTGAAGGGGAAAAGAAACTGACTTTCAAGCAATTGATTACAGAAGGGTATGATACTTATCTTAAACCTCTGAATCCCCAATATAATATGATACCTCTCAGTGATAAAATTCATATTCTGGGTGTCGTTGTCGAGGCCAAAATAGCTCGGTTGCCATAAAAAACCACCAGCCAGCGAATCTGCTACACTTTTTGTGATATTTCTTATTAGGAGCTGGCTGGATATTTTTAGTAAGCTACAAATATCCAATAGAATGATAAATAGACTTTTAATAGAGAAATATCATCAAATAGGTAGATATGAACAAAATCATTGCCATTTCAGGCAAAACATCTTTATCAAAACAGCTATCAACCCTGCTGAATGCTGCCATGCTGTCTTGGGATGATTTCGACCCTATATCAAAATATCCTGATGATTATGTTTTATAATTTTTTTAAGTGACCGCCAAAACGGTCATATTTAGTATAAAATGGCGATTACACAAAACCGCAAAACACTCTGTCAAAAATGTCTTTCAACGACCTGTATATTTTTTACCCTCTTTTATCCGTTTTTTTAATTCCTGTGCGTACTCATCTAAATTACGCAAATCACATTTTGTTTTTTTTATATACATTTCAGCTTCGCCCTTGCTATACCCCTGCAATTCACTAATCGTTCTAAAAGAAGTATTTTTTATTTTTTGCATTATCTCTTCCACTCCCTTTTCCGAATACTTAGGGCACCCATAATACCAATATTTTTCATTAGCCATAACTGGTAAAGATGCAAACAGCAACACTACAAAAATAAAGAAATGACGATATTTCATATTACTACCTTGTTTTAAATTAACCAGACTTAGCCCCTATCTCTTCAGATTGTTCTATTTGCTATCTTGAGCCTGAATTGAGCTCAATCAAAACACAAAATGAACACATATTTGGGATAGGACATTAATAAATATAGCCAACTTATCAAAAAATACAGAAAAATTAAGAGTGACTGTAGTAACGTGATGGATGCCCTCTTTTTTAGCACCACTTTTAGATGAGGAAGAACACTACAAGCCATAATATCAATTGGCTTATATACCAAATGGATTTCAAGTTGCATCGCGGCGGCAAGGGAATGACAAATTCGTCGGGAACGAATTTACCCAGCCAAAGGCAGGCCTCCGGAGAGAGGCAGAAGCCTCTTGTATCTTGAAAGTGAGTTAGAATAAATACAATTAGATTTGACAAGTGTATGCAGCCTGATGAGCCTCGGGGTTTAAAGCCCGTTAATGAGCAACCGGCGCATTCATTGAGCCACTCATCTGAAACCCGAACAGTTGTCCGTCATCCATCACGTATTTGCAAGGCAGGGTAATATGAGTCAGCCAAATCCACTTTGTGTGGGCATTGATGTTGCCAAAGCTTCGTTGGACATCGCCATCAACACGGGAGCAAAGGAATTCACCGCCAGTAATGACATTGATGGCTTTGATGCCATTTTGTCCGTACTGAAGCCACACAGTATCACTGGTTCTTATGGAGGCAACCGGAGGGCTGGAAGCCGCTGTCGCTTGTACGCTTCAGGCTGAAAGTTTTGATGTCGTTGTCACCAACTCCAGACAAGCCCGTGACTTTGCGCGTGCCATGAGGTATCTAGGTGAAGACCGACCGTATTGATGCCAAAATGCTGGCTCAGATGGCGGAGGTGATAAACCGTCATCCCGAGCGGGAACGTTTTATTCGTGCGATGCCTGAAAAAGAGTCAGGTCCTGGCGGCGATGGTGGTGTGCACTGACACCCGTTGACTACCATGCTGGTCGCTGAGTGTAACCGTCTACATCCTTCTTATCCACAGAACCACAAAAGTATTAACGTGATTATTGAAGTGCTGGAAAAAGAGCTGTCGCGCATCGACAAGGATATGAATAACCATATCAGAACGTATTTTAAAGTACTCGCTGACAGGCTCTGCATCGTTAAGGGGATTGGCACGACGACAACCGCCGTTTTATTGGCAGAAGTGCCTGAGCTGGGTAAGCTTTCGCGTCGCGATATCAGCGCCCTTATTGGTGTTGCTCCTGTTAACCGTGACTCAGGGACGATGTGAGGCCGACGAAACCCTCTTTGGTGGGTGAGCGCGAGTGCGTACTGTGTTGTATATGTCGACACTTGTGGCAACCCGCTTTAACCCGGTGATCAGGATATTTTACAACCGCCTGTTGGCGGCAGGTAAGCCCCAAAAGTAGCACTCGTTGCCTGTATGCGTAAGCTTCTAACTATCCTGAATGCCATGGTCAAAAAGAACGAGGAATGGGATGAACCGTACCATCAAATTACCTCATAAAAATATCGTTCAAGACAGATACTGTGTTTCCTGTCAAACACAATGTAAGCTTTGATCAAAGCTCAGACCGCTGACAAACCCCGTTATTTTCAACGAGGTTTGTCAGCGGTCTGAAGATAGGGGCTATGCCCCTTTTAATTTTTACCCTGAAGGGTAATTAATTACTTCATTCTAATTCTTTATGCCAGAGCAACAAATCATGTCGTAATTTTTCTGGTAAAACAGCGACATGACAACCTTCTATTGCACCAGCCAACGCAAGCAATACATTAACACTCATCTTTTTCCTATTTCGCTGCAATTTAAGATAAGTCGCTTTTGCTCCCAACACGCGCAATTCTTCTACTTTAGATATGCCTATTTTCCATAATTGACGCTCCAGAACTATCCCCAGATTGGGAAGATCCTTTAACCTGAGAGGTATTTTCTGCCTGCTGATGATATCTGCTAATGTACATTGATAAGCCAAGTTGATATATTCAAATAATTGCTTTTGATCCTGCCAAAGCGACTCACCGACTCGGTAATACCGCAAAGCCACTGGAATGCCCCTTTTTAAATAGATAAACTTCTCCATGCCTATGACTTTAAATAATACCTCTGCATGACTATTTCCTCGTAAATAAAGCTCTCCCTCAGAACTCAGGGCGAACAAGACTCCATCAATTGATAATCCAACTCCACCAAATTGAGACTTCTTTTTAAGTTTTCCCAGTGAAGATACACTATGTTCCAATTGATCAAAACGAGTCCCAGATAAAATCATTTTTATCACTCCATGAATTATATCCTGATTAAATATTTTATATGCTATATCCATGTTTGCCATTAATGAAATAGATAACAAGAACAAGTAATTAAAACCATACTCAATCTGTTCCAACCTGCCAATCATTAAGTTAGAAAAAAACTGTTTTATGTAAATTTTTGCGAAGCGCTTTGAAAAAAATACCCTTGCTTTTAGACAAACAACCGAGTACTGTATAAATATACACGCATCCATGGTGGGGTGAACTATGAATATTCAATTAATTTTGGAATATCTTATTGAGAATAAAATTAACCGTAATAGAGCTCAAAAAATAGATAATGTGACAAATATCACATCTCCAAAATTACAATTCTCTATTGAATCTGGTCAGTCCACTTTACCAGCGACAAATTCTATGGTTAGAGAATTGCTCTACAATGAGCAACAACCTACGATCAATCAAATCCTTCTCCCTTTATTACATCAATCTGGGAATGAAAATAGATGGTTACTCTGGATTACACCTAATAGGAAACTAAGCCGCCAATGGCTAATAAATTCAGGCTTACCTTTAAGTAAAATTATTCAGTTAAACCAAATCCTTCCCATTGCCTCTCCTAATGCCATGGAGAAAGCACTAGCAAGTGGCAATTACAGTGTAGTTTTAGGATGGCTACCAGAATTGTCTGAAATATGAGGTGCAAAAACTACAGTTGGCAGCTCATAAAGGTACAGCATTAGGTTTGATTATGCGTCCACAGAATTTATCCGGCCAACTCAAGATATTATCAAGCACAATAAAAGTTCATTCTATTTACTATCATTGAATTAAATTAGGATTTATCTCAATATTTTTTATAGTAAACAACCCGCCACTAATATCTGCTCTTATTTATAAGAAAATTCAACGTATTATAACAGTAAATATCGTAAATTACCGTCAGTAACATTTAGCAATTGTAATTGTATATTTAAAAAATTTGCGTCACGAATCATAGTGTACTTGTAAGTTTTAAAGTTCGTTGTAGACTTTAACAAAGTTGGGATTGTACTTGCTAATCTTATATTTCAGGAGCCATCTATTGGTAGAAGTGCATATACCCAACTAAATATCTCAACTAATGGCCAATAATAAAACTTTTAAGGCTAACTGCTTATTTGGATGATAACGAGGCGTACAATGAAGAAGACAGCTATCGCAGTGGCAGTAGCAACTTTCGCAACTGTTGCTCAAGCAGCTCCCAAAGAGAATACCTGGTATGCTGGTGCTAAGTTAGGTTGGTCCCAGTTTAATAAAACAAAATTTACTGATTTCGGTTCTAATGCAGCAATATCGTATCGAATATTCAAGAAAGGGGTATCATATGAAAGTCAACCAAATTATCGCCCTACTCAGCCGTTTGCCGCAACAGGTAATGCAACAGACAAAAATCAATTGGGTGCTGGAGCTTATATAGGTTATCAGGCAACTCCATATTTGGGTTTCGAACTGGGTTATGACTGGTTAGGGAGCATAAAATATAAAAGCTCCGCCAATAATGGGGATTTTCGTGCTCAGGGTGTACAGTTGACAGCAAAATTAAGCGTTCCGGTTACGAATGATTTAGATGTTTATACCCGCCTGGGAGGGATGGTATGGCATTCAAAGGTTTCAGCCCATTATAATTCTAAAGACATATCTTATACAGGTGAATTTTTCAATATTAAGGGAGCTGATGGTACGTATCCAGACTTAGCCTGGTCGCCAACTACAGACAAGGTAAATGTGAAAACCAGTAGTACAGGCATTTCTCCATTAATAGCTATTGGTGCTGAGTACGCACTAACCAAAAATCTGGCAACTCGTTTGGATTATCAGTGGACCCCAAAAGTAGGTCGAGGGGGGGATGGTAACTCACGTCTGGATGGCCGTGAGGCTGCTATCGGTGCCCGACCGGATATTGGCCTGCTAACTGTTGGTATTTCTTACCGTTTTGGTCAGGATGAAGCAACCCCGGTTGCTGCACCTGTTACTCCGGCTCCAACTCCTGTTATCGAGAAAAAGAGCTTTACCCTACGCTCTGATGTTCTGTTCAACTTCAATAAATCAACATTGAAACTTGAAGGCAAGCATGAGCTGGATAATCTCTATAACCAACTAACGAAAATTGATCCAACTCAGGGGCATGTTTTGGTAATCGGTTATACTGACCGTATTGGTAGTCAACGCTATAATTTGCCTCTGTCTCAAAAACGTGCTCAATCCGTTGTAGACTACCTGGTAGCAAAAGGTATCCCTGCAAACAGTATTCAAGCTGAAGGTCGCGGTAAAGAAGATCCTGTTACTGGGTCAGCATGTAATAACATCAAAGCTCGCGCTAAATTGATTGATTGCCTGGCACCAGACCGCCGTGTAATCATCAATATTCAAGGTACTCAGGAAATTAATCAGACTCAATCCAAAGTATCTCTGTAATATGCTCATTAGTAATAGAAGTGCAAACCCCATGCGTGAGCATGGGGTTTTATTTGGCAGTAAACTTCGTCTGTCATCGTGCTATAAGCTGTTGGATTCATTTCCCTAAAATAGCAACCAAATCCTGTTTCAAGCTCAACATCTGGTGAGTATATTTTTCTTTATATTCGGCATCTTCCAATAGTTGCACTATTGTTTCTGATAACGTCTTACCTCGGCGCTGGGAGAGATTTGAAAGACGCTGCCAGACATGAAAATCCAAATCGATAGACTTTTTACGCGAATACTGATGTTCAGCATTAAAATGGCGTTTGCGTCGTGCCCGAATGGTTTGTTTCATGCGATTAGATAAATCCTGATTCATGTGCTGTGATATCCATTGCATGACCTTGACCGGTTCTCGTTCCAGTTTCAGTAATTCACTAACCGCATCCTGAGCAGCACTTTTTTCAATATATTTAGTAATTGGCTCACCTTCACGATGCTTTTTCACCAAATAAGCCCATTTCCAGCCACATTCCAGATTTTCCAATTGTTGATATTTCATTTCATCTCTCAGTGACAGCGTAACTTAAATTAAGCATAGCAATTATTTATCTAAATTGCTCATAACAACACAAAATACTGAAATATTTTATGAACAGTTAATGAGTTAGCACGAATATTATCTTTTTCAAAGATTATAACATGTTGGTTCACTGCCTAATCTTGTATAATAAATGTTTCCTTTTTTCACTACATGTAGCTATCACTTTGACGAATCTAAAATTAGACTGGCAATCATTACAGCCAGACAGTGCACCTTATCAAGTACTTTTCAATTCTGTTGCTGAATTGCCTACTATTACTATAGAAGCAATTCAACCCAGATTGCATAATGGGCTAACACTTTTTTGTCAGGCCAACTTACGTCAATCTTTTATGTTGCTAAAAGCAGAGGAGAGTGATGCCTATCTGGCTCTTTTGTCCGATACAATTTCTGCATTATTACCAGAAAATCGTCCCAATGTTGGAGGCTACTATCAGATTAAACACCAAACCATCACGTGGCACCCGTCTGGTGAAGGCCCTTTCGCACCAAATCAGCGTGTTGCTTATCGTGAGTGGATTGAACCGGAACAATTGTTTGGTAACATCTATACACATCAAGGCGTGCTTCAGTTAC
Source organism: Xenorhabdus budapestensis (assembly GCF_002632465.1). Lineage (GTDB taxonomy): Bacteria > Pseudomonadota > Gammaproteobacteria > Enterobacterales > Enterobacteriaceae > Xenorhabdus > Xenorhabdus budapestensis. The sequence goes on from NZ_NIBS01000002.1 coordinate 328,784, forward strand.
AACCGGGGCTTATTCATCACGTTAATGGTGGAGTCCTAATTTTACCTCTGCACACTCTGTTATCCCAACCACTAATGTGGGTTCGCCTCAAGCAAATGATCATTCAGCGCCGTTTTGATTGGTTATCACATGATGAGAATCGTTCCTTACCTCTGCCAATTCCCTCAATTCCGTTAGATTTACACCTGATTCTTGTAGGAGATCGGTCAAGCCTTGAAGAGTTACACGTTATTGAACCAGAGCTGGCAAGTAACGCTTTATACAGTGAATTTGAACTGGATATGCCATTCCATGAAGAAGCGGATCTGGCAATATGGTGTTGCTATGTCAACGGACTCATTCAGCAACAAAAATTCCCATCTTTGAGTGCCGATGCATGGACAGAATTACTCAGACAAGCTATCCGCTATACTGAAGATCAATTCAGCTTGCCTTTAGATATCCAGTGGTTGAACCAAAAACTGACAACAGCAGCCAATTATCAGCAGGAAAATCAGATTACACTTTATTCTCTGCAACAGGCAGAAGAGAATCGACGTTGGCGCCATGCGTATTTGGCTGAGCGTAGTATAGATGAAATTCTGAAAGGCCAAATACTGATCCGCACCCAAGGTGCTGTTATTGGTCAAATTAACGGATTATCCGTACTTGAATATCCGGGCTATCCAGACCCCATCGGTGAACCCTCTCGTATCAGTTGTGTTGCCCATTTAGGCGATGGGGAATTTATTGATGTAGAGCGTAAGGTTGAACTGGGTGGCAATATTCATGCAAAAGGCATGATGATCATGCAGGCTTATCTGATCTCTGAATTGAAACTGGATCAACCACAGCCATTCTCTGCTTCGATTGTATTTGAGCAATCCTACGGTGAAGTTGATGGTGACAGTGCTTCATTGGCAGAATTATGTGCATTAATCAGTGCCCTGTCACAGCAACCTATTGACCAGCAAATCGCTGTCACAGGTGCAGTCGACCAATTCGGTTTTGTTCAACCAATTGGTGGCGTTAATGAAAAGATTGAAGGTTTCTTCCATGTGTGCAACTGCCGTGAATTGACCGGTTCACAAGGTGTAATTATTCCAATGACTAATGTACAACACCTATGTTTGCATCAGGATATTGTTAGCGCTGTGAAAAGTGGCAAATTCCATATTTGGGCTGTTAAACACGTATCCGAAGCCGCTTCATTATTGACCGGTATTCCTTACTATGATGCACAAAAAGAACACTTGTTATCTATGATATACGAGCGTATTACGCAAGTGAATATTCAAGAACGTCCTAAGTTACCTTGGTTCTTACGTTGGTTGGGTTAATATACCTATATCTGATCGGAGTTGTTCAGCGTACAACTGTACGCTATTCTCTAGCCTTACCCAATGATAAGGCTATTTCAAAATATGTTTAAAAGACAAGAGTCCTACACGAAAGAAGAACTTCTAGCCTCTGGAAAAGGTCAATTATTTGGTGAGAATGGGCCACTACTCCCTTCTGGAAATATGTTAATGATGGATCGCATCATTAAGATGACAGAAGACGGTGGCGCTTATAATAAGGGGTATATCGAAGCTGAGCTCGATATTCATCCTGACCTCTGGTTTTTTGGTTGCCATTTTGTCAATGACCCCGTTATGCCCGGTTGCCTTGGCCTTGATGCAATGTGGCAACTCGTTGGTTTCTTCATGGGCTGGCTTGGTGGTGAAGGCAAAGGCCGCGCGCTTGGTGTTGGAGAAGTTAAGTTTACAGGACAAGTGTTACCAACAGCTAAAAAGGTTACCTACCGTATTAATTTGAAGCGTGTCATTAACCGTAAACTTATTATGGCTCTGGCTGATGGTGAAGTATTAGTCGATGGTAAACTCATCTATACCGCAACAGATCTGAAAGTAGGGTTATTTAAAGACACCAACAACTTTTGATTTTCCTGTATTACTTACCACTTCCCTCACTTATGCTAATCACCTCCGCTACTACACAGAGGTGATTTCCATTAAATGAAGTTATTTACTGCCATCAAACACGCTCCTCCATTGCTTGACGCCAGCCCCCCAACCAATGTGAACGAGCATCCAATGAATGATAAGGACAATTTTCCCGTGGTCGCCCCAAAATACCAGCTTGATAACCTTTAGAAAGGGCGCGTGCCAAGCGGTCTCTTTTTTGTCTTTTCATGCCTTACTTCCTCAAAAATTACCATGAGAAAAAATTACCATAAAAAACAATGAGTGCTTTTTATTCAGAATACGCCTAGTGATACCCCGATACGGGGTAAAAATCAAGCAAAGAAATCCATAAAAATGTCATAATTTTGCTATAAAAATACAAGCTGAATACAGAATAAAAAAACAGCAAAGAAAACTCAATTAACTGATAATCAAATAGCTTTATTACTCTGAATAATTGATTAACCCTGTGAAGCTATCTGGCTGGCAATGGACTGAGTCAACTGATGATATCCCGTAGCCAAAGCGCGTACTAATTCCGCATAACCATCTTTCGTTTGTTTCAATTCTAAGTTAAATGCTCGCTTAACCGCTTCTTTCTGATTGGATAAAACCCAATATCCCTGAATAATAACTCGCCCATCATAACGCCCATGAAAAGCTGTTATTGTGACATCCAGTGCATCAGCATTTTTCTCTATTGGCTGATCAGAAACCAACCTTTGTGGAAATGCAGCACTTAGCTGATTAACTAAAATTTGTTGTAATTGTTGCTCCAGCGGACTCGCCCATAAGTGATTTGAAGCATCGCTATAAGTGACATCTCCCGTTTGATAAACAATGCCAGATGATGCGAGATAATCAACAAGGTGTACCCTTTTTACCCATAACTGACGCTCTTGATTGGTATCTATCCTGCTTACCTCTGAGGTTATTGTTGAAGCTGGTAACTGGTAATAAATTTTTTTCGGTTGGCTACTACTGCACCCTGAAATTAATAGATTTCCCATAATCAAGAAACTGACAGGAATTAAAAGAGCCAATCTTAACATCAACTTTTTCATTAATTACGTGCCTTTTTCGGTTCCGGATCTCGAGTTGCTTCTGCTTCAAATACCAATGCGTTGCTCTTATTATTCAGCGTCTTCAATATTGGCTGCAATTCGCGCAAGACCTGATCCAAGCGCTGCATATTATCAACCAGTTTGTTGTAAACTGGCGATCCCGGTTGAATACTCTGCATACTGTGATTTAATTTATTCAACGTATTACGTATATCTTTGGGAAGATTTTGAGCTTCTTTGCTTGCAAGAATGCTATTTAACTCATTCATGGTTTTATGTGCAGCCTTGATGGTTTTCTGGCTCTCTTCTAACGTTCGCGTTGCCTGAATAAAAACTGGCTCAATTGGCATTTGATTAATTTTGTTTAGAGCCATGATGACTTTTTGCTGAATTTGAGCTAATCCACCACTTATGGTTGGTAAAATTTCATAACTGGCAAGTTTTCGCGGACCTTTCCATGCCTTCTCATCGGAATAAAAATCCAGATCAATATACAGTGCTCCTGTCAGTAAGTTTCCTGTTTTCAAAGAGGCTCTTAAACCACGGGAAATAATTTCCTCCAACTCTTTATCTGTATAGAAACCATCACCAATTTCTTTCTCAAATCGTTCAGGTTCCATATGAATTAAGACAGGTATGCGAAAATCGCTATCAAGGCGCTGTTTGATCCCATCAGTATAAAAAGGAACTTTTGCTACCGTTCCTACCCGTATACCACGAAATTCGACAGGCGCTCCCGGTTGTAATCCTCTGACCGAATCAGAGAAGAATAGTAAGAAATCTCTGTGTTCTGTATAAAGTGAGTTTTCGATATTTTTTTCATTATCATAAAGCCTAAAAACTTCTTTTTCTTTAACCGGACTACCTAAATCCCAGCCTTTCGGTACGTCAAAACTCACACCTCCGGCAAACAAAGTCGATAATGCAGCTACCTCAACTCTTAACCCCTGTGAAGAAACATCAAAAGCAATACCGCTGTCTTTCCAAAACCGGACATTAGTTGTCAATAGTCCATCATAAGGAGCATTAACAAAAATCTGATATTTGGCTAAGCGAGATTTAGGATCAAAAGTACTTGTTTCCACTGAACCAACACGATATCCACGAAATAAAACCGGATCACTGGGGGATAATCGCCCTGCTTTTTCGCTGGTTAAAACTAACCGAATACCTTTAGCATCAGGTGATGCCAAAGGTGGTGCATCTAATAATGAAAATTTCCTTTCTTCACTACCTTCATTTCCGGGTTGTAATTCAATAAATACCCCAGATAACAATGTACTCAGGCCAGAAACTCCTTCTCGACCAATTTGGGGTTTTACGACCCAAAATGCAGTATCTTTATGTAATAACCTCTCCATACCATCATTTAAGCGCGCTTTGATAATCACTTCACCTAAGTTATCGCTTAGTGACACTCTTTCAACCACACCAACATTAACACTGCGGCTTTTTATTTTCGTTTTTCCGGCTTCAATACCTTCAGCATTAGACGTTGTCAGAGTGACTTCGGGCCCTTGATGGCTAAAGTGATAAAATAATATCCAGGCTCCAATAAGCACAGTAACAATCGGTACGATCCATATAGGTGACCAACTCTTAAGTTTACTGATCCTGGCCTGAGTCAGATTTTCTTCTTTATCCGTCACCTTACGATTCCTCATTCTTCTGTAACTCAAATTTCTTATTAGCTTTATCCCAGGTTAAGCGCGGATCAAATGTCATTGACGCAAACATTGTCAAAATCACCACCAAAGCAAACAATATTGCTCCTGTTGCGGGATAGACACTCATGAACTGCCCCATGCGTACTAATGTTGATAAAACAGCAATAACAAAAACATCAATCATTGACCAGCGCCCAACAAATTCCACCACTTCGTAAATCAAATGCATAGTTTCCGAGTTATATCTGCCGTAACTTTTAGCATCCCAGCATAACCAACAGATAGAGATCATTTTCAGCAAAGGCACCATAATACTGGCAATAAAAATAACCAAAGCAACCGGATAAGAGCCAGCATTCCAGAGCAAAATAATGCCTTCCAAAATGGTTGAGTTAATGTGACTTCCTAATGTTTGAGTCACCATGATCGGTAACGCATTCGCCGGAATATAAAGTATGGCTGATGTGACTAATAGTGCCATAGTCCATTGAAGACTATAGTGACGGCGAGCATGCCCTTTTGAGTGACAACGAGGACATTGATGTTGTTGAGCAGGCAAAATAGCAGTACAACATTGACACAATCTGATGCCCTGAACTAAACCAGGTTTACCCGCTTGCAGAGGTATACACACTTTGGGTGCAGAATCTATATCATTCCAAATCCAATATCTGTCAAGGCATTGGAACGCTCTGACCTGAAATAGGCAAAAAAGACAGTAAGGCAGAAAACTCAGGCCAACCGCAATATCTCCATAAGCCATAAGTTTAACGAAACTAACCAGCACCCCGGCTAAAAAGATCTCTGCCATACACCAAGTTTTCATCTGAAACAAAATACGTGCCAACTCAATTTTCAGTCGGTGCGCTATTTTAATGTTCTGACATAAAAAGATAATGGAAACCATGCAGAATGCGGGCACAAGCTGTACAAAGATCAAGAAGAATACAGCTATGCTCGAATAATCTTCACTGAACATGACCTCTGGGATCTCTGTCAGAGTAATTTCACTGACAATACCGGCAACATTCATACTGACGAAAGGAAACAGGCAAGCAAGAAATAACATTAATAATGAACTTACTGCATAGCCTGTCGGTTGATTACGTGGTTCTTTCCACTTTGCAGTCAGTAAAGTATCACATCGTGGACAAACAGCCTTATTTCCTTCCTCCAAATCAGGTAAGGCCACCAGCATGTCGCATTGGGAGCATAAAACCAGCTTGTCATGCTGATGATTGTCAGAACACAAAGTGCCTCTCCTGTAACAAATCAATGCCGCTTTTTATCTTATTTAGCCCTGTAAATTGCCGCTATATTAGCGGCAATTTGTACACTATCGGATATATATGCAGCAAATATCATCCATTTTTCATCATTTCCAGCTCCTGCCAGCGATCAAAAGCTTTTTCTAATTCTTGCTCTTTATCTGCCAACTCTTGCAACACGTTTTGTGTGATTGCGTGTGGTTGATTAAAAAATTCTGGATCACTGACCTGAGTTTGTAGCTGTTCTATTTCTTGTTCTAACGTTTCCAATAATGATGGTAGTTGCTCTAACTCCCTGAGTAAACGGTAACTTATCTTATTGTTTGAACGTTTCGTAGTTTCCTTAGCTTTAACTGGTTTGGCTTCCGCTTTCTCCCTTTTCACGGAAGGCTGGCGTAAAGAGATTGTTTGTACCCGTTGCTGCTGAGCATCAAAGTATCCTCCAACATAGTTGTTGATCTCTCCATTACCTTCAAAAATCCAACATTCTGCTACTGAATTATCAACAAACTGACGGTCATGGCTTACCAAAATCACTGTACCACTATAGCCATCCACGAGTTCTTCCAGTAACTCCAACGTTTCAACGTCGAGATCATTGGTAGGCTCATCAAGAATAAGCAAATTGCTGGGTTTCAGGAACAAACGCGCTAACAACAGGCGGTTACGTTCACCACCTGAAAGTGCCCGAACTGGTGTCATTGCCCGTTTAGGATGGAAAAGGAAGTCTTGCAGATAGCCCAAAACATGACGTGGGTGCCCGTTCACTACCACTTCCTGTTTACCTTCGGCAAGGTTATCCATCACCGTTTTGTCTGGATCAAGAGCTGCACGATGCTGATCAAAATAAGCAACTCCAAGTTTTGTTCCACAATGGATTCGACCACTATCTGCCGACAAATCTCCCAACATCAGCTTCAATAGTGTTGTTTTACCGCAACCATTCGGCCCAACTAAAGCAATTTTGTCACCACGTTGAATTTGAGCCGAAAAATTCTTGACTAATGTCTTATCACCAATCTGGTAATTAACATTTTCTAGTTCGAACACAATTTTACCAGAGCGTGTCGCTTCTTCGACCTGCATTTTTGCCGTGCCCATAACGTTACGGCGTTCAGAGCGTTCTGCACGCAATGCTTTCAGTGCCCTTACCCGCCCTTCATTGCGGGTACGGCGGGCTTTAATACCCTGACGGATCCAAACTTCTTCCTGAGCCAGTTTTTTATCAAATTCAGCATGCTGTAGTTCTTCAACCCGTAAAACTTCTTCTTTGCCTTCAAGGTATTTATCATAATTTCCTGGCCATGAAGTCAGTTTTCCACGATCCAAATCGACAATTCGGGTCGCCATACTGCGGATAAATGAACGGTCATGGGAAATAAAAACTAAGCTGCCATTAAAATCTTTCAGGAAATTTTCCAACCACTCAATCGTATCAATATCAAGATGGTTAGTTGGTTCATCAAGAAAGAGAACTTTTGGTGAACTGACCAAAGCTCTTCCTAAAGCAGCTTTACGTAACCAGCCTCCCGACAGAGAAGATAATTTCGCCTCGGCGGGTAAAGAAAGCTGTTTTAATACATCATTAATCCGGCTGTCCAGTGACCAAAGACCGCGAATATCTAACACTTCCTGTAATTCAGCCAATCGGTTGAGGTTTTTGTCGCTGGGATCCGTTTCTACCAAGCATGATGCGTGATGAAACTCCTTGATATATTCCGCCTGCTCTTTCACGCCTTCAGCAACAAAATCAAATACCGTTCCTTCCACATCACTGGGAGGATCTTGTTGCAAACGGGCGACAATCAGATCCTGCTCATAGGTAACTTGCCCGTCATCCAGCATTTGTTCTTTCGCCAGTACACGCAATAAGGTAGATTTCCCTGCCCCATTGCGGCCAACCAGACACACTCTCTCATTTTCTTCGATATGCAGCTCAGCGTTATCCAATAACGGCGCATCACTGAATGATAACCAGGCACCAGATAAACTAATCAATGACATAATATTATTTTTCCTCGCCAACGTGACGCAGCAGCCAGCAATTGTGGATCTGGCGGTTACGGGCAAAATCTTGAGATAAAGTTTTTTCTGTGATTTCTTCCGCAACCAGACCTAATTTCTCCAGTTCAGCAAAATCAATTTTGAAACCACGCTTATTGTTAGAGAACATTAAAGTTCCGCCACGACGAAGCAAGCATTTTAGCTGTTTCATTAAGGCAATGTGATCACGTTGAACATCGAATGTATCTTCCATACGTTTGGAATTGGAGAATGTCGGAGGGTCAATAAAAATCAGATCAAATTGTTCACGTGTCTGCGCAAGCCAACCCAAACAATCAGCCTGAATCAAACGATGCTGACGACCAGTCAGACCATTTACCTGCAAGTTTTTCTCAGCCCACTCAAGGTAAGTGCGGGACATATCTACTGTGGTCGTCGAGCGCGCTCCTCCCAATCCGGCATGAACTGTTGCTGAACCGGTATAGGCAAATAAATTGAGGAAATCTTTCCCTTGACTCATTTCTCCCAATTTCCGACGGGCAATACGGTGATCGAGGAATAGTCCTGTATCCAGATAATCTGTCAGGTTAACCCAGAATTTCGCCCCATACTCATTCACCAAAAAGAATTCTTTCTTCTCAGCGAGTTTTTCGTATTGATTTTTGCCTTTCTGACGCTGACGGGTTTTCAGGATCAACTGATTAGATTGTAATCCGAGCACATTCATTGTTGCACTGATCACATCAAATAGGCGTTGACGAGCTTTATTAGCATCAACAGATTTAGGTGGTGAATATTCCTGAACAATAACTTTATCAGCATAGCGATCAACTGCTACGTTATATTCCGGCAAATCTGCATCATATAATCGATAGCAATCAATACCCTGCTGCTTAGCCCATTTACTCAGCTTCTTCTCATTTTTACGCAGACGGTTCGCATAATCTTCGGCAATACCACTATCCAATGATTGAGGTTTGTCTGATAACTGCTCGCTTTTCTGGATGGAAGAGTTTGCCTGGATAAAATAGTTTTTCTGAACACAATCCAAAGGGCCATTTTTCGCTTTAAACTCACGTTCAGCCCGCAATTGCAGACAACTCAACAATTCTGGTGAAGCACTGAATAAAGATAAGCGCCAGCCCGGAAAACGACTTTTCATGATCCGGCCAAATACACTGTGCAAAGCAATCAGTGCAGGCTCACTTTCAAGACGTTCCCCATAAGGCGGATTACTCAATACTGTACCTGTTACCCCTGCCAGTAATGGGTTTTCCAACTTACTCGCATCTCCCTGTTGAAACTGGATTAATTGGGAAACTCCAGCCCTTCTGGCATTTGAGCGCGCCATATCCATAACCCGACGGTCAATATCTATACCAAAAAAGCGGGAAGTCGTTTCTTGCAGTCCTTTACGGAAACGCACCTGCGCTTCCGTGACAACTTCACGCCAGATTGTTTCATTGAATTTCAGCCATGAAGTGAATCCCCAATGTTGACGGCGTAAACCAGGAGCACAATCTGCCGCTATCATTGCCGCTTCAATCAACAACGTTCCTGAACCACACATAGGATCAACCATCGGCGTTCCCGCATTCCAACCAGAACGCAAGACAATCGCTGCAGCCAAATTCTCTTTTAAAGGGGCTTGTCCGGCCAAATCACGATAACCACGAATATGTAACCCATCGCCACTTAAATCCAGGGAGACAGTTGCCTTTTCTTTATTCAGGAAGACATTAATGCGGATATCCGGCTGTTGCTTAGCCACATCAGGACGTTGCTTTATTTTACGAATAAAACAGTCAACAATGGCGTCTTTTACTTTCAGAGCGCCATATTGTGTATTCCTGATTTCTTCATTTGTACCACTGAAATGGACTGAGAATGTACTATCTACTGAAAAAATATCAGTCCAGTCAATAGATTGGACTCCAAGATACAGATCCAGATCACTGTAAACCTTGAATTCATTAAGTGGAAGCAGGATACGGGATGCCAGTCTGCTCCAGAGCAGGCTTTTATACATCACCTGTTCATCGCCTTTAAAATGAACCCCGCCTTGGGCAATCTTACAGGATTGCGCACCCAGCATTTCCAGTTCGTTTTTTAACAGTTCTTCTAGTCCACGTGCCGTGCTGGCAAAGAGAGAGTTCATACTATTATTCACCAAGACTATTATTTATCAAGAAAATATACCACCAAAAAATTGCTGCCATTATAGCTAATACCAGCAACATGTCATAAGGTTGCTCACTCTGAACAAAAATCAACCTGTTTTTTATTGTGTTACTGCGGAACTGTACGAAAAAATGCCGGAGACTCTCGATGATAAGATATTAGTTAAGATAGTGAAAGAGAGGGAAAGTCAGCTCTTGGTTAATGTAGATCAATATCTATAAGCTATAAAGTTAATTTGTTGTCTTCCCATAATACAATAACGTTAGATTACCTTAAATCACCTTGTCATATATTGGCGCCTGAACAGGTTCAAAATAAGGAATTAAACGATCATTCATTATTTTGATCGGATCGCAAAAATTCATCACGCGATCACCGAGATCTAATTTTTGCTGCACTAATAAGCATACGCTGGCACTATCTCCAGCTTCAGCAACCATAAACAGAATTTCTGTTCCATCGTTTTGTAAACGCACCTGAACAATTTCTCCTTGTTCCGGTTTAGTAATTAAAGAAAAAACAGAAAAATACCAGCTTTTTGGCATTTGTGGTTTCATAAAGCGAAACGCAATTAATCCATTTAGCGCTAATTCAGCCCTGAGCTCTGGTGCAATATTAATACGGCGGGAATACTCTTCGAAAGTATAATAAAGTGCTGCATCATCGACAGAAAAACAGCTTTCTTTCATTGTGGTCGCATAAATAGTCAACATTTTGGCAGGAAAACGGGAACGAAAAACCATACCATTAGCAAGATCGAGCATGACACGATTATGCTCGGCATCAAAATACCAGCGCCACTGATCATCAGGTCTAATTCTCATTGGTTACCCTTTTATGCTCAAAATAGTTTACTTGTTAAAAAATAAGTACCACCATCATGGAAATTCAAAAGAATTTAAAAGATTAGTCTGTCAGACAAAATATAGACGAATTGGGGGCAGAAATAAACCCCCAACACAAAACCTTCAACACAAGATTGCAGCGAATACTCAGATATAATTAACAATATCTTTGATTAACTTTGGCCCTTTATAAATAAAACCAGAGAATATCTGAATCAATGAAGCGCCTGCTTCCATTTTTTCTCTGGCAGAAACCAGAGAGTCAATTCCACCAACGCCAATAATTGGTATTTCACCTTTTAATTCCTGAGAAAGACGTCGAATAATCTCTGTGCTGTGCAGTTGTACAGGGCGACCACTCAAACCACCAGCTTGCTGACAGTGACTCAATCCTTCAATAATATTTCTATCTAATGTGGTATTAGTCGCAATAACACCATCAATGTGATGGCACATTAAACTATCGGCGATTTTTACTAATTCTTCTTCTGTCAGGTCTGGCGAAATTTTCACAGCAACAGGAACATACTTTTGATATTTTTGTTGTAGTTCACTTTGTTTATTTTTAATCGCAGATAAGAGATCATCCAGTGCTTCACCATACTGTAATGTTCTCAGGCCCGGTGTATTAGGTGAAGAGATATTAATCGTAATATAACCTGCATGAGAATAAACTTTATCCATGCAAATTAAATAATCATCTTTACCATTTTCTACTGGTGTATCTTTATTTTTACCAATATTAATTCCGATAATTCCGTCATATTTTGCTCTTTTTACATTCTCAACCAAATTATCAACGCCAAGATTATTAAAACCCATCCGATTAATAATGCCTTCTGCTTCAACAACGCGGAATAATCTCGGTTTATCATTCCCGGCTTGTGGGCGTGGCGTTACTGTACCAATTTCAACAAAGCCAAAGCCCATCGCGCCAAATGCATCAACGCAATCACCATTCTTATCAAGACCAGCAGCTAAACCAAGAGGATTTTTAAATGACAACCCCATACAAGTGACGGGTTTAGCAGCGACTGATTGGCGGATGAGAAATTCGAAAGGAGTACCGGTAACAAGTTTGAGCTGGCGGAAAGTAAGTTCATGTGCCTGTTCCGGATCAAGCTGGAACAATGCCTTTTTTAGAAGAGGATAATACATGTAATCTCCTGCAAGCATAATGACAGGTCATGATGACGGTGAAATAAGCGCGGAGCATCTTAAAGAGATCCTGTCAAAATGTAAACGTTACAAAGAAGATATTTTTCAGTGTATTTCTGTATTAACAAATAGCTATATTAACAAGTCGCTGTGTTAGCAAGTTATCGACAGAAGAAGATCTGAACAGCAAAATCTCCTCCGGCTATTGCCGGAGGAAAATATCATAACTTAGCTTTCAAGTGCCTTGGTGATTTTTTCAAACAGGTCACCAGATAAGTTTTCCAGTTCTTTCAGTTCTTCTAAAGTAGCACGCATCAGCGCCTGACGTTTTTCATCATAACGTTTCAGGCGAATCAACGGTTCAATCAAACGTGACGCCACTTGTGGATTCCGGCTGTTCAAATCAGTCAATACTTCTTTCAGGAACTGATAACCACGCCCATCTTCAGCATGGAATGCTACTGCATTATTGACAAAGAAAGTTCTCAGCAACGAATAAATCCGGTTCGGATTACTCAAACTGAAAGAACGATGCTTCATCAAGCTACGCACTTTATCAAGCACATCAAACGCAGGGCTAGTGGCCTGAAGAATAAACCACTTATCCATAACCAAACCATCTTGATGCCAACGTTGATCAAACTCATCCATCAACTGATAACTGCAAGGTAATTCTGCCGCCATTGCCGCAGATAACGCAGCAATAGTATCCGTCATATTATCAGCCTGATAATATTGAGCCGCGATTAATTTATCTGCCTGCCCCTTATCTTCAATAAAAGCTAAATAATGCAGACAAATATTGCGTAATGCCCGTTTCGCAATATCCTGATGTTCCACACGATATGTTCCTGTGTGAATACTGTGATAAACAGCAGCGAACTCATCCACCATTTCATTAGCCAGACTACGCGTGATAGCATAAAGCACTTCATGAATAGCCTGTGGATCAATCACCGTAAACAACTCTGCCATTTCATTTTCAGAAGGCAGTGTCAGGATCAAGGCAGCCAACGCAGGATCAATTTCCTTATCCAACAATACCGCGCGGAATGCATCAATCACATGCATTGGCAGCTCTATTGGCTGAGATTGCTGATAGCGGGCAACATTCAGTTTTACATAATTAGCCAATAGTGCTTGTGCGGCATCCCAGCGGGAAAATTCATTACGTGCATGCTTCATTAAGAAAGCCAATTGGGAATCACTATATGGATAATCCAGTTTCACCGGTGCCGAGAATTCACGTAATAAAGAAGGAATTGGCTGTGACGGAACAACATCAAATACAAATGATTGTTCTGCATTGATAACATTCAGGACATAGTGAACCAACTGACCATCACGACACAGTGGGATCACCCGGCCATCCTCATCATACAATTCAATATCCAGCGGAATGTGTAGTGGCAGCTTCTCTTTCTGATCGGCAGTTGGTGGTGTCATCTGAGTGACATGCAGAGTATATTGCTGTTTTTCTGCATCGTACTCATCGCGGACAGTCACTACCGGAGTACCGGATTGGCTGTACCAACGACGGAATAATGTCAAATCAACGTTTGAAGCATCCTCCATCGCCTGAACAAAATCATCACAGGTTGCTGCGCTACCATCATGACGATGAATATAAAGCTGCATTCCCGCCTGAAATTGTTCCTCACCCAACAATGTATGGATCATTCGGATCACTTCCGAACCTTTCTCATAGACTGTCAACGTATAGAAATTATTCATCTCCATTACTTGATCAGGGCGGATAGGATGCGCCATTGGGCTGGCATCTTCAGCAAACTGTGCTGCGCGCATAACACGCACATTATTAATACGGTTAACAGAACGTGAACCTAAATCAGAACTGAATTCTTGATCACGGAATACCGTCAACCCTTCTTTCAGGCTTAACTGGAACCAATCACGACAGGTGATCCTATTTCCCGTCCAGTTATGGAAATATTCATGACCAATCACGGCTTCAATGCCAAGATAATCTTTGTCTGTTGCCGTTTCAGTTTTAGCTAATACATATTTTGAGTTAAAGATATTTAGCCCTTTATTCTCCATCGCCCCCATATTGAAGAAATCAACAGCGACAATCATGTAGATATCAAGGTCATACTCCAAACCAAAGCGAGTCTCATCCCACTTCATGGAGTTTTTCAGTGATGTCATGGCCCAATCGGCACGATCCAAATTACCCCGGTCTACAAACAGCTCCAGAGCAACTTCATGACCACTACGGGTAATAAAAGTATCACGCAAAACATCAAAATCCCCTGCCACCAACGCGAACAGATAAGAGGGTTTCGGGAATGGATCCTGCCATTTCACCCAATGGCGGCCATCATCAAGCTCTCCCTGCTCGACGCGGTTACCATTAGACAATAAGAAAGGATATTTGGATTTATCTGCGGTAATACGGGTCGTAAAACGAGCCAATACATCCGGTCTGTCCAGATAGTAAGTAATGTTACGAAAACCTTCCGATTCACACTGCGTACACAGAGCATCACCTGACACATACAGACCTTCAAGTGCGGTATTAGCAGATGGATGATTTTCAACAACAATTTTCAAAGTAAACTGCGCGGGTAATTGTTCTATGATTAATTTATCATCCTGCTCCTGATAATGTTCCCACGCTGTATCATTAATATGAATACTCTTCAGTGTGAGATTTTCCCCATCCAAAATGAGGGGTGCAATGTCATTAATCAGACGTTTTACCTGGCTGGTTGCCGTTACAGTTGTTTTATCTGCATCCAGAACAAAATCGAGATCAATATCTGTAATCGTGTAATCTGGCGCTTTATAATCCAGACGATGTTTAATAAACCGCTGTTTTGTCATAAGAAACCTTTTTCATTACTTGATTGAGAAGCTAACGCTGCCACAGAGATCCCATCCTTTCAATCTTGAAATCTCTTTTTTCATATGTTAATAATTTATTAAATAAAGGTATAAATGATGTAATCGATATATTGGTGCTTTTGTGCTAATTATCATCTCATATTGTATTTAACATGATATCATCTATAAATTGATCAACCTTAATCTCTTGTCCGGAAAAATATATGTGATTATGTGGCTTTAATAACGAAATAATCGCGGTATACTCTTCCGACTTTATCGATTTAGCAGACACAAATGCTCCGCGAGGATGTTTGACGCGCCATGACTTTAGACGCTACCCCGATTATCAGATCACTGCTTGACACTGATGCTTATAAATTTCATATGCAGCAAGCAGTGTACCACCATTACAATGATATTCCTGTTGTTGCAGAATTTCGTTGTCGTGGTGATGAGCTACTCGGTGAATATGCCGAGGAATTACGTCATCAAATTAACATGATGGCTGATTTAGCCCTGACAGAACGCGAGGCTGAATATCTTTCCAGTTTACCGTTCTTTAAACAAGATTATCTGGACTGGTTCAAAACTTTTCGTTTTAACCCAGAACAAGTCGAAGTTTCTGTTACTGATAAGGGACAGTTAGCCATCAGAATTTCAGGTTTATGGCGTGACGTTATTCTATGGGAAGTCCCGCTGCTTGCCTTAATCAGTGAACTGGTTCACCGTCACCGTTCTCCTGAAATAAAACCGGAAGTGGCTGTCAGTCAGCTCAGAAAATTAATCGAGCTGTTCCATCAAGACGCCACAGCAGAAAATATCGATTTGTCCGGTTTCAAATTGATGGATTTCGGCACTCGTCGCCGTTTTTCACATGAAGTGCAGTATGCCATTGTCAAGGAGCTGAAAGAGAGCTTTCCTTATCTGATTGGCACCAGTAACTACCAACTGGCACAACAGCTGGATCTGGCACCTCTTGGCACACAAGCTCATGAGTGGTTTCAGGCACATCAACAAATCAGCCCTGAACTTGCCAACAGCCAGCGGGCAGCATTACAGACTTGGTTGAATGAATACCCAGAGCAGTTGGGCATTGCCCTGACAGATTGCATTACGATGGATGCATTCCTGCGGGATTTTGATAAATCCTTTGCTACCGCTTATATTGGCCTGCGCCATGACTCCGGTGACCCAATCGAATGGGGTGAAAAAGCAATTGCACACTACCAATCACTGGGTATCAATCCACTGACCAAAACGTTGGTATTTTCAGACAGTCTGGATCTGCAAAAATCTCTGGCTCTCTATCAACATTTTTACAAGCGAATCAATGTTATGTTTGGCATTGGCACACGGTTAACCTGTAATATTCCGGGTATAAAACCGCTGAATATTGTGATCAAACTTGTTGAATGCAACGGTAAACCGGTGGCTAAGCTATCTGACAGCCCCGGCAAAACCATTTGTGAAGATGTTGAGTTTGTCAATAGATTACGCAGAGCGTTTGATATACCGGAAATGAAAAAAGCCGTGTAGTTTCCGGTATAGTTTCTACTGATTGTTTCCGGCATAACCAGATAGATCCCGGTTATGCCGGGAAGAAAAATAACTTTTCTCTTTATTTCCCCGTTAATCCCCTTAATTTCTGCTTGTTTCCTGTGAGATGACAAGTAAGATAAAGAGCCATAGTGCCATTTGACACTATTTACAATAAATCCAATTATCTATTTCACTATTATATATAAAGAAGAGAGAAATTTATGAGCGTAGCGCCTGTAGTCGATGTACTGCAAGGCCGTGTTCCGGTTGGCAGCGAAGTCACCGTCCGCGGCTGGGTACGTACAAGGAGAGATTCTAAAGCTGGTATCTCATTCCTCGCCGTCCATGACGGTTCCTGCTTTAATCCATTACAGGCCGTCGTTAATAATAATTTACCTAATTACCAGGATGAAATTCTGAATCTGACTACTGGCTGCTCTGTGGAAGTGACCGGCACAGTAGCAGAGTCACAAGGTAAAGGCCAGAGTTTCGAACTGCAAGCAACCAAAGTGGTTGTCGTTGGTATAGTGGAAGATCCTGATACATATCCAATGGCGGCGAAACGCCACAGCATTGAATATCTACGTGAAGTGGCCCACCTCCGCCCACGTACCAACCTGATTGGCGCAGTTGCCCGTGTTCGTCACACTCTGGCACAAGCTCTGCATCGTTTCTATCATGAGAAAGGTTTCTTTTGGGTATCTTCTCCCTTGATCACTGCTTCAGATACCGAAGGTGCGGGAGAGATGTTCCGCGTTTCCACTTTGGATCTGCAAAACCTGCCACTGACGGATAAAGGTGACGTTGATTTCAGCAAAGATTTCTTCGGACGTGAAGCCTTCCTGACAGTATCCGGTCAGCTGAACGGTGAGGCTTACGCCTGTGCATTGAGCAAAGTCTACACCTTCGGGCCGACTTTCCGTGCTGAAAACTCCAATACCAGCCGCCATCTGGCTGAGTTCTGGATGCTTGAGCCAGAAGTCGCTTTTGCCGATCTGAACGACATCGCCAAACTCGCTGAAGAAATGCTGAAGTATGTCTTCAAGGCCGTTTTGGCAGAACGCGCTGATGATCTGGCGTTCTTTGCAGAACGTGTTGATAGCGAAGTCATTATCCGACTGGAAAAATTTGTTGATTCAGACTTTGTTCAGTTGGATTACACTGATGCTATTGAAATTCTGGAAAACTGTGGTCATAAATTCGAAAACCCTGTTTACTGGGGTGTTGATTTGGCATCTGAACATGAACGCTATCTGGCAGAGAAGCACTTTGGTGCGCCAGTTATCATGAAAAACTATCCAAAAGACATCAAAGCCTTTTATATGCGCATGAATGAAGATGGTAAAACTGTTGCTGCAATGGATGTTCTGGCGCCAGGCATTGGTGAAATTATTGGTGGCTCCCAACGTGAAGAACGTTTGGACATGCTGGATAAGCGTATGGAAGAGATGGAACTGAATAAAGAAGATTATTGGTGGTATCGTGATCTACGCCGTTATGGCACCGTTCCTCATTCTGGTTTCGGTCTGGGCTTTGAACGTCTGGTGGCTTATGTTACTGGTGTATCAAATGTACGCGATGTTATCCCGTTCCCACGGACACCAAGAAACGCAAGTTTCTAATGAATTAGCTCAATAAATACGCAAAATTTAATCCTAAGAAAAGCCAGCATTTGCTGGCTTTTTTCATTCTATGGCGAAAACAGCGCAAAAAAAGTTCCTTGACATTTACAATTTGAAATATCTATTTTCATTTGGTTACTAATTTTGTGCTTTTGTAGCATTTTGAGGGTGGATAAAACCTATGACCAATGGAACACTGAGCGCAGATTAATAAGACACCTGATACCCATAAATAGTTCCAAAAACTTTAGTGTTCTGTTTCTGACAGTAACAGATGTCTGAATAACACCAATGAGGGTAATAATAATGAAGCGCAATATTCTTGCAGTGGTAATTCCAGCTCTGCTGGTTGCTGGTACAGCAAACGCAGCCGAAATTTTCAACAAAGATGGTAACAAACTGGATCTGTACGGTAAAGTAGACGTCCGTCATCAGCTCGCAGATAAGAGAAGCAGTGAAGATGGTGATGCTTCTTACGCTCGTATCGGCATCAAAGGCGAAACTCAGATCACTGATCAACTGACTGGTTTCGGTCGTTGGGAATACAATCTGAAAGCCCACACCGAAGAAGGTAAGCAAGATACTGCTACCCGTCTGGCTTTTGCTGGTTTGAAATTCGCTAACTACGGTTCACTGGATTACGGTCGTAACTACGGCGTAAACTACGACGTTAACGCATGGACTGACGTACTGCCAATCTTTGGTGGTGACTCCATGGCTAAGACTGACAATTTCATGACTGGCCGTGCTACTGGCCTGTTGACCTACCGTAACACTGACTTCTTTGGTCTGGTTGATGGCCTGAACTTTGCTCTGCAATACCAAGGCCAGAACAGCGACCGCACCAAAAATGGCCGTGAAGACATCAAGAAAGCAAATGGTGATGGCTACGGTTTGTCTGCTACCTACAACGTAGGTTACGGCATCACTGTTGGTGGTACTTATGCTAATTCTGCCCGTACCTTAGGTAATGGTCAGAAACAGTCTAATGCCTTTGGTAAACGTGCTGAAGCATGGAACATCGGTGCGAAATACGATGCTAACAACGTATATCTGGCAGCAATGTACGGCGAAACCCGCAATATGACCCCTGGTTCAGTAAATGTTGCTGGTATAAAACACGACGGTATTGCTAATAAAACTCAAAACGTTGAATTAGTTGCACAATACCTGTTCGCTGACTATGGTCTGAAACCATCTCTGGCTTATGTGCAGTCAAAAGGCAAAGATCTGACTGAAGGCAAAGACCGTTTCAACGCTGATCTAGTCAAATATGTTTCTGTAGGTTCTTACTACTACTTTAACAAAAACCTGTCTACCTATGTTGATTATAAAATCAACCTACTGAACAAAAACGAAGGTAACGACACAGGTGCTCGTAATGTATTCGGTGTTGGTCTGACTTATCAGTTCTAATCACTGCTGATAAACTGTTTAGCGAAAAGTTAAACATATTTATCTCAGAAAAGCAGCGCCGGAGCGCTGCTTTTTTATTTTATTTCACTGTTTTTCCTGACTATTTTCTTCACTCCGTAAACTACTTCACAAGATTTTATTCTTTTTACTACTAGTGGTTGGCAAATGGATTCCTTAAGGTTACCCTGAGCGGCATATAACTCATTTTGGGCTTAACTCTCCAAATTTTGGAATTGAAAAAATGTTTGAGAAAATCACAGCAGCTCCTGCCGACCCCATCCTTGGTTTAGCGGATAGTTTTAAAGTTGATCCCCGCGAAAATAAAATCAACTTGGGTATTGGTGTCTACAAAGATGAAACCGGTAAAACCCCCGTCCTGACCACCGTTAAAAAAGCAGAAAAATTCCTGCTAGAAAATGAAACTACTAAAAATTATTTGGCAATTAGCGGATTACCGGAATTTGGTCGTGTAACTCAAGAACTGCTCTTCGGCAGCACCAGCGCTATCGTTACTGACAAACGCGCCCGTACTGTACAAAGCCCAGGCGGAACAGGTGCACTGCGTATTGCCGCTGATTTTATTGCTAAACAAACCAATGCCAAACGTGTTTGGATCAGCAACCCGACCTGGCCAAACCATATAGGTGTTTTCACCAGCGCAGGTTTAGAGATCCGCGAATACAACTATTACGATGCAGAAAAACACGCACTGGACTTCGAAGGTATGCTGGCAAGTCTGTCTGAAGCACAGGCAGGTGATGTTGTTCTGCTGCATGGCTGCTGCCATAACCCAACCGGTATTGATCCAACCGCTGAACAGTGGCAGAAACTGGCAGATTTATCTGCAGCAAATGGCTGGTTGCCTGTATTCGATTTCGCTTATCAGGGCTTTGCCAAAGGTCTGGATGAAGACGCCGAAGGTCTGCGCATTTTTGCCAAAAATCACAATGAACTGCTCGTTGCCAGCTCTTACTCCAAAAACTTCGGCCTGTACAATGAGCGTGTAGGCGCTTGTACCATCGTTGCAGCAGATAGTGACACCGCAGAAAAAGCATTCAGTCAGGCGAAATCTATTGTTCGTACCAACTACTCTAACCCACCAGCGCATGGTGCATCTGTAGTAACAACCATTCTGTCCAACGAAGAACTGAAAGCAGAATGGGTTCAGGAATTGGCAACAATGCGCGAACGTATTCAACGTATGCGTCAGTTGTTTGTAAACACTTTGCAAGAAAAAGGGACAAAACAAGATTTCAGCTTCATCATCGCTCAAAATGGTATGTTCTCATTTAGTGGTCTGACTAAAGAACAAGTTGAGCGCCTGCGTGAAGAATATGCCGTATATGCGGTCAGCTCTGGCCGTATTAACGTAGCAGGCTTAACACTGGAGAACATGGTTCCACTGTGTGAAGCTATCGTTGCCGTGCTTTAATTTTCATAAGGTACATAAAGCATCCTGATAATAAAGCCGCTTGGTTAGCGGCTTTATTATTTTTACCTCAAAACCCTCTGGGTCTGAAAATTTATCGCTCAGTTTTACAAAAAAGGGTTAGTTTTTCGCTCATGACCCAATGTTGACATTGGCCCATGTCCGGGAATGAATTGGTAATCATCGCCCAAAGGTAACACTTTTTCTTTAATAGATTGGATCAACTCATCATAATTTCCACTCGGAAAATCCGTGCGCCCGATACTACCTTTAAATAGTACATCTCCCATCGAGATTAACTTCTCAGCATGATTGGAAAAGATGATATGCCCTGGTGTATGCCCCGGACAATGCAAAACAGAAAGTTGGATATTGCCAATTTGTAATGTATCTCCTTCATCCAGCCAACGTTCAGGGGTAAAAGATGGGCATTCTTTGACACCAAACATTTGACATTGAACCTCTAATGCTTCTATCCAATAAGCATCGGCTTTATGCGGGCCATGAACTGGCACATTAAAATAAGTAGCAATATCAACAGTTGCACCAACATGATCAAAGTGACCATGTGTCAGTAAAATTTGGGTTAACTTTATCCCCCGACGTTCTATTTCAGATATCAGCCTTTCAGCTTCACCACCGGGGTCAACAATTGCAGCCTCCAGAGTTTCCTCGCACCAGATCAACGTACAATTCTGCATCGCAGCGGTGACAGGCATAATGTGGTATTTCATTGTATTGCTTAACTCCACAATCAGGACAAATTCTTAATATACCTAATAAATTTTCAAGTTGTAGCGCAGCAAACAGAGAGGCAACTTGAAAAATGAAAGATATAATAAGATTACCACGTCCTGATCAGTCCTGTATCAATATGAATAAAATTACTTTTTGGATAGAACCCTACTCCACCTGCTCTCATCTTCAATGCCGCCTTACGAATATGTGTCAGCCCTACCCCATCAATATGAAAATCCATTGCCTGACCACAGGTATGATAACTGTGTTTTGCCACGCCAGAGCTTTTATGGCGCAACATATTATTAGTCTTTAATGAACGATAGCCCGATACCAATTGAATAGATTTATTTATTCCCATCATCATTTGTAGTAAGTAGATCTGGTTAAATAACTCCGGATCAATTGTTTTGATTTCATTTTGGCGATAATCACGGAATAAATAATTTAGGCGAGTAAGTTCGGACTTATTATAATGACGACCGTCAAAAAATTCGGCCTTAATGGTTTCTCCGGTATGGAGATTATCTATACGTAGGCTTCTGGGGCGTGGAATTGTCAATGTAGCTAGTGCATGTTGAGGTAATAAACCTAACCCCAATGCAACCATACCTACGCCAAGCCACTTACGGCGGTTATGATCAATATTATTCATGTATTATGCCCTGCTATTCTATGATTTATCCCCCATTGTCTTTCAAGATATGGCTTTATTCTTTATTGATTACATCTTGAAATCCATAGAGGTGTATGGATAATTTCAAAACTATATTAACAATTATATTTAATTAATTAACAATACAACAACAGACAAAAAGTAGCTCCTATTATTTGATCAGATCAAGATAATTACGTTATAAGTAAAAGAAAAACAATCGGAAGGAATAAAAATGAGAGGCAGAAAAAATAGCAGTGAGGATATAAATTCCTTATCCTCACTGCATAGATGCGATTATCAATTTCTTTCATTCATGATTTAATAAAAATTATGGTGACAATGTATCCCGTTTGGTTACCAAGGCTTGGGACACCCGTTCAGATTTTTTTCTGGCATTACTATCATATTTATAGATATCTGCCCGATATTGAGGCTTTCCTTTTTCATCAATCCAAGCTGTCTGATAATAAAGGAATACTGGGATTTTTTTCGATATATTCACATACTTTGTTGTCCACGTTTTTAAAGAATTACTCACACGACTTTTATCCCAACCCGCATCTCCCAATAACATATTGGCCAATTCAGGTGCTTTGTTAACACGCACACAACCTGAACTAACCGCTCTCATTTCTCGATTGAATGAAGCCTGATTTGGCGTGTCATGCAAATATATCGCCTCTGAATTTGGCATATTAAATTTAAATCGTCCTAATGAGTTAGTTGGGCCTGGAGCTTGCCGTATCCGATAAGGGAAATTGCCAGGTGTTATCACTCGCCAATTAATTGATGAGGGATTGATAACTGTAGCATCACTATGCCAACTGGAAAAAACAGTATAACCACGGCTACGAAAATAATTGGGATCACGCATAGCTCTTGGTGCTATGTCTTTACGGGTCATACTGACAGGAACAGTCCAGGGAGGATTGATTACCACATTGTCCATCTCACTGCTCATAATCGGTGTCTTTCGGCTTGGGCGTCCAACAACAACTTTAGAAGTTAAAACTTTCTCACCATCCAGATAATAAAATAACGAGTAATTCGGAATATTCACCAAAATCGCGGTGGGAAGATTGTCAGGAATGATGCGTAACCGCTGCATATTCAAAGCCATAATTCTGGCACGGGTTTGTGGCGTAGTATTTAACCATACTCTTGTAGACTGCCCAATAACACCATCAGCGGATAATCCATGTAAAGATTGGAAGCGTTTTACAGCAGCAACTAACTCTTTATTATAGAACTTATTTTCGGGCCTGACTGCTGATGACTCCAAAGTACCAGTTCGAATTAATATATTTCTTAATACGGTGACACTTTTACTACTTTGTCCCGGTTTTAACATTTCTTTCATCGAAAATTCAGACCACGGCTGTTTATCCGATAATTGTTTTAGCATCTCACTGCGCATATTTTCATACATGGAATGAGCAGGAGATAATCCCGAAATATAACCACTAAGGCTATTACTAGAAATATGCTTTTGCCATTTATCAATTAAATCATAAGAAGGTAAATCGATTTTATAAGGTGTTTTGCTATATAACCATGAATCCCCTTTCTTATGAATGTTATTAATAAAATGAAGATAACCTAGCATAGCATCAGATAGAATGACATCTCGCCCCATATCACTTAATTCAGGATAATTAAGTTGCACAAGCCATTTCCCAAATTGAGGCTGAAACCCAGCTAACGACAAATCAAATAATTGCCGTTCAAAATACTGTATAGCATTTTTATCCTGCCATAATGGCTTCATGTTATTTACCGAATATAATCTGGCTAATTGCTCAGAGAAAACAGGAGTTATTTTTTTCGGCAATAAGTTCTGTAATTGCTCCTTACTTTCTTCAAGAGAATTTGTTGAAAATACAGGAAATATCTGAGTAGAGGATATGTTGATATCTGCTTTTTTTTGCTCCCCTGACAATTGTTGGACATCATTTGCTATCAATCCATTTTGTTGATTTGCAAAGGTTCCCTCTGATACCACTAATATGCTACAAATAAAAGAAAATTTCAGTAATCTTACCGTGTAATTTGCCATAAGAGTTCACCTCGCTTTTTATGTATACCCCTCTTTTTCATGGAGACAGCTTCGTCGACTGCATTCATCAGCCTTAACACTGTACATGAAATTTTCTGGGTATATCTGGCTATCCAATGACTTATTCTAATTATCGGCAGAACTATTTTATCAGAAGAAAATAATAGTAATTATATACATAATTACTTATTAAGACAGAAAGATTTTTAATTATCTCCAATTACATGAGTCAAAAGAAATTTTTACTATAATAAATTAGATTATGTTAATCCTAAAAAAGAAAAGGCACTTAAAGTGCCTTTAATAAGAAATAAATATAATAAAATTTCATATTAATATTCTGAGTTTATCACCACCTCTTCTCCAAATTTACCTGCTTTAGGTAAAGGCTGATAAGAAGAATTGGATGCTCTCAGAATACGAATACCACGAATATTCAATTCACGGGCCGCAGCAATATCAGCATCTGCATCCCCATAATAAATCTTCAGTTTATGATCTCTCATCCAGCTAATTTTATTATTCTTACCAAGATCATCACCAGCAAAAATAACAGGGTTCATTTTATCAGCAGGAATATGGAGATCTTCCTGTAAATATTTGGTAACTGTTTCTATTTTGGTTTTAGTGCGTCCAGTGATGAAGTAGACATCATCACCCCGTTTCAAATGCATCCGCACCAAATCGATACCAACCTGTTTTGGCATACTGAACTTATCCCATTCATTATTCATTTTTTTCCAAAACTCTGGGTTTTTCAGATAGCTATGATCATTTGGCGAATATTCCAATTTACCCCGATAAAAACCGGGACTGGAAAACAATACCGTATCATCAATATCAAACCCGACGGCCATTGGCGGCTGATTTTGCAAACTTTTTTCAATTTGCTCTACGGAGACCCAATGCACTGCCTGACGTTGAGAAAGCTCTACCGCCGTGACCCCTGAACTGATTTGTTCTGGCATTTGTATTTTTGCCTGAGCTGTACCGTTTAAACCAACAGCAAGTACAATTGTACTAAATGCCAACATCACTTTACGCATCGTTTTTCCTTCTTATACCTTGGATGCCCAATGGCATGGAATAATAAGCACTCTTATCTCAATAAAATGAGACTCTATGCACATATTTCAAAACGTTATTATTATCTTTATAAGTAAAAATCCGCCTTCATAGAAGGCGGCTTTGACGCGGCCCCCTAAAAGGGGGCTTAAACACTATTCTTCCAGCCCCAGCTGTATTTGTCTTTCTGC
>NZ_NIBS01000020.1 GCF_002632465.1 Xenorhabdus budapestensis
TGAAAACTAAGCGTCAGAAAGCAGGATGGGATAATGGTTACATGCTGAAAGTCCTCACGGTGGGTTTTACGTCAGTATAATTTAGACCCGTTTGCCCTATGGTTTAAGCACTCTGAGCACCTCAAATCGCAAGTGTCTTATTGCAGCTTACATTGATCAACAGTTATCTCCATTAAAACTAAAAAACAAGGAAAAACAATTATTTATCAACAGAAAAACTCGACAAGCATTATTAGGAAGAAATAAGCAATTACAATCTGAAAACGAAGAACTTCGCCAGCAGTTAGCTCAAAATACAATATCGATAATTGAAATTGTTAAAGCAGTAAAAATTAACACTATTATTTCTGTTGAAAGCTTATTAGCACCATATCTAATTCGAGAACTACATAAGAAGAAGTTTACAGAAAATTGAAAAGTAAAGCTTATAACTATGAAAAATGAATATTATTGGTGGGACTTAGAAGAATCAACATTTAAAGGTGTACTTTATGATTCTATAAATATGTATTTTTTACACGACCATCCATATACAAATTGGGATGAATTCTCTAAAGCTGATCATCATATGGCTTATGCACAACTGACCTATATTAGGTTTAATGCATTAGAGCAACAATTCGTTGATTTAAGGGTTATACCACAAATGTTAGGCGTACAAAGTTTACCGTTAAAGTCAACAGTCAAAGATATCAATAGATATGAATGGATGAAGTCTATTGTAGATTTAGCACTATTCAGATTCTCAAGCCTTCGAGATATTGCTTTTCATTTCGTTAATGAAGTTCTAGAACTTAATCTACCTGATCATAAATTGAATATTAAGCAATTAAATAAAGAAATTAAAGAAGATTACCCAGAAATATTGAACACTTTAAGAATACTAGATGCAGCAGGAACACCACTACGTTTAAACCGAAATGAAAGAGCTCATAAAGGATTTTGCAACTTACATACAGAAGATGATGAAATGTTTAAAAATATGTCCTGGGTGGAGCAACGTGGTCAAGAAATAACTGGTTATGACTTAATTTCAATATATGAAGAATCACAGAATAAAATTTATACCATTGTAGTAAATGAAGTGCAAAATGCTCTTGATTCTTGTATAGAGCTAGTTGACTTGCTCTATATACATTATCGAGATAAGCATGATGAGTTATCTGTAAATTCGAGAAGCGGTGTTTCTTATCATTTCCATAATTACCATAGAAAAAATTTCAATAATTAAAATTATATCAAATGGGGTCGGTTTATTAGCCCCATTAATATTACTTGATTGAACAAATTACTCATAGTCAATCAGACTGTTGTCTGATCTGTTCAATTTTATCAGTATTTTGTAATTCTGCCGTTAAGAATGTTATCCATTGCTGAGTATAAAGATACCCTTCAAAACCTTCTACAAACCCTGAATATTCACCTTTAAAATTTCTCACAATCTCTCTTGGTCTTGCTTCATAATATTTCCAACATTTAATATGAAGTGGCATATTAAAATCAGGTATTTTTTTTGCCAAAATTTCTACTACTTTTGATGGTCTAAACTTAAAGGGATTTTCAACTCCTTTAATAAAAGCAATACCTTGATCATAGTTTGCCCTTTCATTTTCAGTTAATTTATTTACATTAATAAATTCAATTGCTATATCAGAAGAACTTGCATGATTTCCTAATTTTGGAACTAAAAACGCACGAATTCTATATTTTTGGCTTTCAACTAAATCGTTTTCTAAATCGTTACGATAAGTTTCCATGTATTCTCGGACAACCTTGTAATTCTCTTTTTGTAATTGTTTTAAAGCATCAATTTGAGCCTGTTCTGAAACTCGAGTTAACTGCATTGCTACGGCAAGACTTGCTGTAAGAGCATGCTCATCACCAAATTCCTCTACTAAAATATTTTCAAAATTAATTAAAGCAGATTGGCACTCGCCACAAACTGCTAAATCTATCGCAGGTAAACTTCTATGTTCTATTTTATTTCGCAAACCAATTAAAAATTTTAAATTAGCTTTTTCCGGAGTTAGACTTCCACTCCAATATTCTTCTATACATTCAGTTAGCTCCCACGCTTTTTTCTCACCATCAATAAAAATGGTGTCTCCATCGCTATTAGTATGAAAATAATTAATTCCTTTTTTTTCAAAAATAGCATGAAATAATGAAGTGTAAGCTATAATAATATTTACTATATATCCATAGGTTTTAAATTCAGTATAAGGATTATTGTAAGTGCTCACTGCTAAAAGAGCAAACTCCTTGGCTTTATGAATAAAAATTCCTTTGGCTGATTGATCTGTAGTCTGTTGAAGTTTTTGGCTATGAACAGCTCTAAATTCTTCTTTACTTAGATAAGTAATTCCAGATGTCGTGTATTGAGAACCATCTTTTACAATATATTGATGCCAACGTTTAGAGGGATAAGTTCGGCAGGTCTCTATAGTCCAACCTATTGCTTCTGAAAGTTGCTCTATTGTAAATGTTTCACCTTGCTTTTCTTTATCAACTAAAAAATTATATGCCAAATCAACTTTTTCATATCTATTCATTGTATCATCCATATAACTGTAAAATGATTAAATTCATATTAATACTTTAAGTCTTGCTCTATGCATTCAATAACCATATTTAATAAGGACATTTCTTTTATTGTTAATGATTGAGAGTTTCTAAAATCTTCCATGATTCCAAGAATGTTATTATTGTAACAAAGAAGGTCTATTATAAGTTCAAAACCGCGGTCACAATTATTTTCATTCGCAAAACTTAACCCTCTAAATATATTATATAGTTCTTTATTTGTGATTTTATTTATACGTGTTTTGAAAAAAATTCTTTGCTCTTCTGTAACAACAGGAAAATACCATGATAACCTAAAACCCGTATCATAAACAATATCAGGACTACTATTAGATGAGAAAAAAACCATAACTAATCTTTTCCAAGCTGTTATTTTATCAATACCTACTGATTCAATCCCATCCCTAAATAAATCTATTTTATTCAAGTATTCCGTCGTTACAGGACGATTATAATATTTTTTTATATAATTAATTAGGTGTAAGCAAGAATCACCACCAATAGATAATTCATTGATTTCTTGCAGTTTTTGAGATATGGTACTGGAGTTATTATCCTCGGCAATTATTTTTGAGTTTTTTGAGTAATTATCTAAAATAAACCAAGACGCAATTTTAAGTTTAGGGGAAAATACAATTCCTAAAGTTGGTATTGCGTAGTTAGCCCAGTATTCATAATGCTTTTTGCTTGATTTAAATGAAAAAACTCTTTTTTCGTAATCTATAAAATATTCACCACTCTTAATTTGGACTCCTGCTAACATACCAGTAGCTAATCCATCGTCATCAACGAGTTCGATCTGACCGTCAATACCAACATCACTGGAACTAGTCTCTCTGAAAATTATTCCTGACATGGAAAAAACATAACCAGAATAATGTACACCAGCTCTACTAACTAGTTCTGTTTTAGGGGCTTTCAAAGGTCATCTCCAGTATATTATAAAATAATTAATTGTTTTTGTGACACCCAGTCAGTTTCACCAATAACATAAAAACGAGAAATAGCATCTTCAACAACGGACTGATTAATTGAATCAGTATCAATAATTATTTCTAGTCCAATACCGTATACATAACTACGATTTACCCTAAATGACTCATAAATGAATGGGGGCTCATTACATTCTATTTCTGACTCTAATTTTTTTAATTCTTCGTAATATGTGAGTCCATCTAATTTTTTATAACGTTTTTTTTCTTTTGTAATTAACTTATAAGTTAAAATTTTTCCTGCTTTTGAATAATCAAAAGGAATGAAATCCAACTTCAATTCAGCTTCTTTTTCTTCTCTAGTCATTATAGCGTCAAGCCTCATATGAGCTAAATGGCTAACTTCATCCCTAAATGCTTGTTTAGCTGTTATAATACAAGCGTTCCATAAAATGGATTTATCTGAACTAATAAAATAAAAATCAAACCATTGTCTATTATAATTTAATGTTTCTGAATCATTTAATATTTGATGACTAGTGAATAGCCCACCAAATTCAGTAGTATTTCGACGGATTTTATTTTTTAAAGAAATAACTAAGGCTCTTCTTTGGCGACGAGACAATTTTATGAATGGTAAACGTCTTTTGCGATAGCTCATATCTTTTAATTCGAACCCTCTAGATACTAAACGATAGTTGAGCTTAACATTTTAGTGCGTAAGACTTAAGTGAATCAGGCACTCCGCCATTCGTTAAGTATTATTAGCTTTATAATTTGTGATGGATATCTCATTATAAGATATGTCAAGCAAATAACCACTACAAACATAGGTGTAACATTTATGAAATAGCTCATGAACTAAAACTATCAAAATTAAACATGAAAATCTAGAGCTGGTTCATGAAGTGATTTTAATTTAATTCATGTAAAATAGCATAAATAACAATTAGATAAAGCATATTTTATTTATAAAGTATATGTTAAATCAACATAAGTTAAACGGAACGTAATAACTAATAACTAATAACTTCATAAGATAGATCCTTTCAAGCATTTAGCGACGTTGAGCACTATTGACTCAGATACGTGTTACGAATTTAATAACTTCACTTTCACACGATCTGAACTGAGGCTTATTTTAAGATTGATATTCGGAAAAACCATAAAGTTTCCGGATTGTCTATTAGACTAGCCACCTAATGAATTTTAAAATTCATCATTCAATATACTGGCTGAAGCGGAGAAGATATCCATCAGGATCTTGAACAAGAAACTCTCTTTGACAACATTTTGAATCACCTATTTTGTAGTAGTTGTCACCAATACTACGGTATAGCTGAATATTATTTTTCTGAATACGAGAATATATAGATGCGATCTCATCTACTTCAATTTGAAAATTCACCCCTCTTCCAAGTGGCTTAACGAAACGTCCTGTATTCCAGCCTTCCTCATGGTACTGCTCAAGCATTAGTTGTGCTTCACCTAGACAAATATAAGCGAACTCCGGATCGCTACGTCTGACCATGATGCCAAATCCAATAATATCAACGTAAAAATGCAATGAAGAAGGAAAATCTGTTACCGTTAACTCGGGAACCATACGGTTCCAGTAAAGCTCTTTCTTGTCAGTCATTTTAGTTATCCTTTTTAAACAGGAACAGTATACATCAAGGAATACGATAATGAGAGGCTGACGGCTCTGGTGTCATTTTCAAAAGACGACTGCACGGAATGTCAGAAGTGGGCTGCACTAGAGCCTTATAGAGTAGAGTATAAAAATAGATCATACTGCTCCAAGGTAGATGCCTACCGGTGAATCAATTATAATCGACTTCAGTGACCACCCGAACAGCCATCTTTAAAATGAAATGGTAACTACACAAAAGAGGGTACAGGGTCACAACTTGATAAACTCGCTGCTAATGCGACAAAACCTAATGAAGCCCCCATAATGACTCTAATTTTAAAAATAGAGCCATTGATATTTACCTGTAATAGTTATTCTCACAAATTGCGCAAAAATCTTGCCAAAGCTGCGTCATTAATACTATAACAATATCCACCAATGACATGACAATTAGGGTTCTCGTAATAATCGATATAATCACTAACCATCAATCCCTTAGAATTAATGACTTTTACAATTCGCAGATTTGCTGGAGTAGCCGTTGAATTTTTGTATCTAGATACATCTGATTCATAAAATTCTCTATCTATTAAATCACGGGCTCGAGAGCCAAAATCACCCATACTCCAATTATCACCAAGTCTGGCCCCGTGAGTTCCTGAAAGAATGACAACCTCTTTTGGGTTTTCATCATTAATACCAGGGCGTCTGTTTATTCTATTTAGAGGATCTTCAATATAAGAACCGCGAATTTTTTGAGTTGAACCGTAAATCATTTTCCCTTCATGCTCAATTCATTCCCATACTGGAAGATCATTTTCTGCCATAAGCTCGCCTGTAGGCAATTTGTATACTGGCTGTGGCGGACTTCTATACCAATCTAACTTGAAGATGCAGGTTTTAAAATCTGAAAGTTGTCAGTCAGTCGAGCCGTCAGTTCTTTCGCTTTTTCTGGCAAAGTAACATGAAAAAAGTGACAAAGGGTTTCACGGAACGTTTTCGCATTCGGAAAATAGACATTATTACGCACTTGCTCATTCATATACTTCCACAATCGCTCTATCGGATTGAGGTTTGGGCTGTAAGGCGGTAAATAATGCAATTCAATATTAAGGACATACGCAATATCTTTCACCAACTCTGCTCGGTGGTAACCCGCACCATCCAGAATAATATGGATTTTTTGCGAAAGCGGGTAAGTTTCCCGGATCGCCTCGAAGAAATACGCGATGTTTTTAGCATTGATGCTCGGATATTCACGGATCACGGTGTCTTCAATTCGTTGTAAATTGAGGGCACCCAGAATATTGAGACGGGTACGACTGCCAGTGGTTTCGACCACTTTTACCTGATTTTTTCCTGCTTTCATCCAGCCATAGCTGAGCTTTGTGGACTATGAAGGATGTCGAATTTATGAGGAACTCCCTTTGGTTTTTTGTAGCTGAAACCTTGGCGGTGAAGCCATTTCGTCATTCCGCCCACGCTGAAAGAAACCTGCCAACGTGCTCGGACATAGGCCACAATTTGAGCGGTAGTATGTATCAAATTTGCCGTCAAATAATCAATCAGATCAACGGTTTGTTCGGCAGACAAACGGCTTTCAGAGCCGCCATTTTCCGGGGTGAGCTTTTCCTGAGCGATGAAATCTTTTAGGTGACGGCTTACCGTACTTTCATGAATACGCAAGGCCTGTGCAATCATCTGAGCTGTCCAGCCTTCGGAGGCCAAAAGCACGGCCTTGATGCGATCACAGACTCGACTGTCACGAGTTGTATCATGCATCAATTCGAGGGCACGTTTTTGTTCTGGTGTCAGATGAATTTTCATGGTTGCAAGCATGATCTGGTTTGGATAAGAAATCAAACATCTTCAATAGCGATTGGTATAGGTAAAATAATGGAACACTCTATTCAGTACTGCTGCTTACCACACGCAAATCCCGTCATCGCCCAGGCATTTCGCGTCCATCTGTCTGTCTCTGCCCAAAATACCCATTTTGCCTGATGTTCTGCTGAGCCTGAACGGGCGGCAAGGTAATCCGTTGATGTCACATAAAATTCCCGTACCCAGCCGTCATAAAGATAAAAATTACCCCACTCCTTACAGAGTTGTTCGAGTGCATATTTGGAGGCAATCCGGCTGCCGAGTGATTGACAAATCTGGTTTGCATTCGAGTAAAAATCTTCCGTCAGGCCTGAGCGCTCAAACCAGGTGTGAACCGTCAAGGTCAATTCGACCTGCTGCCCGGTCTCATCAGTATCGGTGAATCTTACTCCGTCAGGATTTTGCTGCACCGTCACCACATTACCCGATACCATAACCGAGGGCGAATCGCTCTGCCAGTTTACCCCGCCTGTATTACCTGCCGTGATAATACGGAATTTTGCACCATGCCAGAAAACGAAAGGCCCTCTGATGCCGAATGATTTCTGGTTGGCATTACCGCCCTCACTGTCAACGGCAACGGTATCAACAAGGCGTAACGGTGGGATAAATTCCACAGAGGAGACGATTGGCTGTTCACCAACGTCAGCAGTAACCAAAGCCGGCCCAGCATGACGACTGACAAAAGTGGCTGTCGCGTTTCCCTGACTGTCTGTCCAACCTTCCGCAAAGATCATCTCGCCAAGATTTCCAGACCAGTCAACCACTTTATCCGCAAGCCCCTGCCCATGAATATCGGTGACCGTGACAGTAAAAATCACCCGATCTTCGCCATCCGCCGCGGCACGGGTTTTATCAACAGTGATAGCCGGTTTCAGTAAACGCTTAAACGTCACCGGAGAAGCATTGAGCATTTTTCCTGACACTTCCGCACTCACTGTTGCCATCCCTGCGGTGCGGCTGACTAACCGGGCTGTCGCTTCTCCCTGGCTGTTTGTCTGCTCCTGCTTATCCAGCAGTTGCCCGTTATCCGCTGACCATTGCACTTTGCTGTTGGCAACGGGTCGATCTGCTGCATCGCGCACATTAACTGTATAAAGGATGCTGTCCTGACCATCGGCAATAACGGTTTGTTTGTCCGCCTGAAGCGTGTGCGTTAGCGAGGTAATAAAGCGAATCGGAGAAGCCATCACCGTTTCACTGCCAACCGCCACTGTCACTTCTGCATTTCCTCGGTCAGTAACGTTGATGATAACTGATGCACCCGATGGTTCAGGTCAGTGACATCTTTGCCGCGCACCAGAAAGGTCAGCGCACTGCGGTACAGTTTATACCGCCATCCCAGTAAGGCTTTGACTTCCTGCACATCCTGCCGGGCACGCGCCGATTCGGTATTTTCCCCCACCGCATTTTTTGCCAGCCGGGTAAAATTCTCTTCCAACGTATCCTGTGCCTGCGCCACAATGGTCAAAGAAACCACGGTGTCTTTCGGCATCATATCCATCAGCGCATTGATATTATCGCCCCGTTTCACTTCACCCGTCAGGGTGCCCGGCTCCGGTGGGCGGCGCAGACGTTCAACCGGAATGGCTTTATGTGGCAGACCATCAAACCACCAGAGTCCATTTTCGGGATCAGACACCGGCGGCGTAAACCACAGGCTTTCGGCAAAGTCATTGTTAACCGGGAGTTCGGGTGGCGTAGAGGTTTCATAACTCACCGTATGGTAAAAATCGGCTTTTGCCATGCTCCAGTCCGGGGATGGATTAAAATGACGTAACAACCAACTAAACATTAACTTTTAACAAAAGGATGAATGCAGAAAGGTTGCTTTGGCAGCCAGCATGATGACAAAGACAGGTAAGACCGGGACTCACTAAACCTGAATATTTTTATGAGTTTAAAGCTCGCAAAGGAATGAGGTATGAGTCGGCGAATGACATAGGGACTCGCAGCTTTAAAGGCTGCAAAAAAGCCGGATATAAAGCTGCAACCTATCTGTCAGAGTTAGCACAATGGAAGCCGTTGCAAACGGGACGCGTTCATATAAATAAACATGAAAAATAAAAAAATAACGATTGATAAGGCAAAGGAATTTTTCTGCGATGGAATGTCCATTATGGTGGGTGGATTTATGGGTGTGGGTACTCCACCACGTTTAATTACAGCGCTATTAGAAACCGGTGTAAAAGATCTAACCCTCATTACCAATGATACTGCCTTCGTTGATACCGGCCTGGGACCATTGATTGTTAATGGCCGGGTAAAGAAATTAATTGCATCCCATATCGGTGCCAATCCAGACGCTGGCCGCCGCATGATCTCCGGTGAAATGGAAGTACAACTGGTGCCACAAGGTACGCTGGCAGAACGGATCCGCTGCGCTGGTGCTGGATTAGGTGGTTTTCTGACACCAACGGGTGTGGGCACCATGGTGGAAGAAGGCAAAGAGAAAAAAGTCATCAATGGCCGGACATACCTTCTTGAACTCCCGCTATATGCCGATCTGGCACTGATTCAGGCACACAAAGCGGATAATTTCGGCAACCTGACCTATCACCTCAGCGCTCGTAACTTCAACCCGCTTATTGCACTGGCCGCAGATATCACGCTCGCTGAACCGGATGAAATCGTACCGGTTGGCTCTCTCGATCCGGACTGCATTGTCACACCGGGTGCTATCATCGACCATCTCATTGTTCAGTAAGGAAAATATGCCATGAACGCTAAAGAATTTATCGCTCGCCGTGTAGCCCTTGAATTGAACGATGGAGATATCGTTAACCTTGGTATCGGCCTACCGACTCAGGTTGTGAACTACCTGCCTGAAGGGATACATATCACTCTACAGTCTGAAAACGGCTTTCTCGGTCTGGGGCCTGTCACACAACCGGATAAAGATCTGGTGAACGCAGGGGGGCAACCTTGTGGTGTACTACCGGGTGCATCTATGTTTGACAGTGCTTTTTCCTTTGCTCTGATCCGGGGTGGTCACGTTGATGCGAGTGTGCTGGGCGGGTTGCAGGTAGACCAAAATGCTAATCTGGCTAACTGGATGATACCGGGCAAGATGGTGTCGGGCATGGGCGGCGCGATGGATCTGGTGACCGGTGCCCGTAACGTGATCATTGCGATGGAACATTGTGCAAAAGATGGCTCAGCCAAAATCCTACGTAAATGCACCATGCCACTGACAGCAGTGAATGCAGTGAATACACTGGTTACTGAACTTGCGGTATTCCGTTTCGAAAACGGTCAGATGGTGCTGTTTGAATACGCATCAGGTGTGGACATTGACACTATCAAGGCGAAAACCGAGGCCAAATTTATCGTCTCTCCGCACGTGAAAGTGATGTCTCTTGATGTAACTGGAGATAGCCTATGATCGGCCACATTTCTCGTGTAATGACACGGGTTGTGAGCCGCTATTTGCCTGATCCGCTGATCTTTGCAATGCTGCTCACCATGCTCACTTTTATAATCGCACTGTCGTTGACACCTAGCACATCAATGGATCTGGTCAAAATGTGGGGGGACGGCTTCTGGAACCTACTTGCATTCGGAATGCAGATGGCGCTGATTATCGTCACCGGTCACGCATTGGCAAGCTCAGGTCCTGTTAAACGTATTCTGAGGCTAACGGCTTCACTGGCAAAAACGCCCACACAGGGTGTGATGCTAGTGACCTTCTTCGGTTCTGTGGCTTGTGTCATTAACTGGGGATTCGGGTTGGTTGTAGGAGCTATGTTTGCCCGTGAGGTCGCCCATCGGGTTCCCGGTTCTGACTATCCGCTTCTGATAGCCTGCGCCTACATCGGTTTCCTGACGTGGGGTGGTGGTTTTTCCGGCTCAATGCCGCTGCTGGCAGCAACGCCTGGCAATCCGGTTGAGCATATCTCAGGTCTGATCCCAGTCAGCCAGACCATCTTTACCAGTTACAACATCTTTATCACTCTCAGCCTTATCGCCGCCATGCCGTTTGTCACCCGTATGATGATGCCGAAAAAAGAGGATATTGTGATGATCGACCCAGTTTTGCTGGAAGAAGAACCGGATTTCCAGAAAAAACTGCCGAAAGACGCACCACTATCTGAACGCATGGAGGAAAACCGTGTTATCACGTGGATCATCGGAATATTGGGTTTCATCTACCTCGGTATGTACTTCGCCAAGAACGGGTTCAACATCACCATTAACACTGTCAACATGATTTTCCTGCTGACCGGTTTATTACTGCACAAAACCCCGATGGCGTATATGCGTGCAGTGGGGGCGGCGGCGAAAAGTACTGCGGGTATTCTGGTGCAGTTCCCCTTCTATGCAGGTATTCAACTGATGATGGAAGGCTCAGGGCTGGGCGGGCTTATCACTGAATTCTTTATCAACGTTGCTAACAAAGACACTTTTCCAATCATGACCTTCTTCAGTTCCGCACTGATTAACCTTGCGGTGCCATCTGGTGGCGGTCACTGGGTTATTCAGGGGCCATTTGTCATGCCTGCTGCTGAAGCGTTGGGCGCAGATTTAGGTAAATCAGTTATGGCTATCGCCTATGGTGAGCAGTGGATGAACATGGTGCAACCGTTCTGGGCATTACCGGCACTGGCTATCGCAGGACTCGGTGTACGCGACATTATGGGCTATTGCATCACAGCACTCTTTTTCTCCGGTCTGATATTTGTTATCGGCCTCACTCTATTTTAACGATGATAAGAATTAAAGATTTATCATGGAAAATATAGTGATTGTCAGCGTTCAGCGTACCGATATCGGCAGTTGACCAATATATCAATAAATTAGAGACACCACCAAATTCCGAAATGATCAAAGGGGAAAACATTTCCCCTTTTATAGGATGGTTATAGTAGATTGATTATTGCTTAATACGCTAACAGGGGTGAGTGTTCTTCTTATTCAAGTTACAGCAAAGTGCAACCTTGAATCCAATATGTAAATATAATCGAGTTATATCCAATTCATACAAAGACGCTTAGTCTCTCCTGCTTTTTTCAATTCAGTACCAAATTTTAGCGAATCGTGACCTTCATACCAACTGATAATTTCATAAGGGATTGTACCAACCAAACTACGTGCACGTTTACCAAGATTATATTTTTCATTACCGATTGTTATATGAAACTCTTTATTTTTAAAGCAATTCTCTATGTCATTGTAATTTTCTTGACTATCATAAGTAAGAACAGAAAAAACAATCTTCGGCGTAGTAAAAACATTTTGAAATTCAGGATGCTCATTATTATTAAATTTAACATACTCATTCCATCCAAATATCATAACATAAGAAAATCCTGTACTATTTTTTATTACATTAAAAGAACCATAATCTGGCACTGTTCCCTTTATCGGTATTTCCATTCTTAGTTTATTCAAATACCCCAAGAAATGTTGTCAATAAAACTATTTATCTTATGCACTTTAATTCCTAAAGTAATATCAGCAATCAACATATAATCTGAAAAAGCAATTAGGGGATCATTAACTTCGGACATAAATTCCTCACTTATGTTTATTAAAACTCAAAGTAATTTTATCCTACCGCTAAACCACCAGAAAACTTTACTTAACTGGCATCAAAAAAGGCCGCGCATCTGCGCGACCTATAGAAGTTTAAATTTAATTCAGTTCTTTTTGTCTGATAAAACTTATCTGTTATCCAGAACAATACCAGGCTCTGCGGCGATGTAACCCTGCAACATACCTTCTTTATATACGCCCAAAATGCACTCATAATACATTACGCGCATAGTGCCCATAGGAGGCATCATATTGACTTTGGTCATCAAATAGCAATTTCTCATTTTCTGCATATCCACATCCATTGGATTTCTTATGTCAACAACTGGCATGTATTTTGTGCTGGCAACTATTTTGTGTGGCTCCAGCATTTGAACCATATCACCCTGCATGACTTTCATCATCGGGTCCATTTTCATCATCGGATCCATTTTCATCATCGCAACAGAATAGTCAGGATTATTATTTAATGTTACTAAATTCATGCGAATTACATCTCCTACATCGCATTTAACCATTAAATTACCTGAGCAATCAACAGAAGTCACTGTTTCATCTTCATGGATGTAGGTAACATATTTTCTAAAAA
Source organism: Xenorhabdus budapestensis (assembly GCF_002632465.1). GTDB lineage: Bacteria > Pseudomonadota > Gammaproteobacteria > Enterobacterales > Enterobacteriaceae > Xenorhabdus > Xenorhabdus budapestensis. The sequence goes on from NZ_NIBS01000020.1 coordinate 13,157, forward strand.
CATCCGCAGACCACATTGAAACTGGACTATTAATATCTTTGCTAAGTTTACCAAAATCATTCATAATATCTTCAGTTCTTATACCCATTAATACATCAATCATTTTAGACATTATAGTACCCTCATTTGTTTGTGGTATTGGCATGTTTTGCTACGCGACCAACATAACACTGGGTCTGCGTTTTATTTATAAGCTTCTTACAGAACATATCATAACAAAATAATATAAAAACCAAGTCTCAAAAAGTATCCTTATAAATAATTTTTTTATCATAATAAAGAAATATTAAATTGTATTTTATATAGATTAATCACCAATAATATCCAAGTTAACTGCCAAACATAATAACTTACTTGCCATGTTATAATGATGATTATTTACCAAAACATTTCAAAACAATCATGGTCATAAATCTTTAATTAATCGTTATCATTAACACATTGACTTCTCAGATTTAAAAGCAATAACTGGAAATAAATTCATTATAAAAATAATAACATAATATTATTGATAATTTTGTTGTAAAATAAAACGGAATAATTTTTCTCTTACTAGTTTCTTTTTAATATATGACTTTCAAAGTTACATAGATATACAATTCTATTCGATGTATAATTACTTATTATCATTCCACTAACTAAATTAAGCTGAATCTGGAGAAAATATGTTTGGGAAAGGTATCGTGATCAAAGATTATGTCAGCGCTTATCCAAATCCAATTCACTTACAAGCTGGCGATGTTGTCGTAATCAGTCACAGTGATATAGAGTACCCTTACTGGGTTTGGGTAACAGATACATCAGAAATAAGTGGTTGGGTTCCACAACAAATCCTTTGTTTCATTCAGGCCAATCAAGCGATCTGTACAGGAAACTACATCGCTCACGAATTGACTGTGCAAATCGGCGAATGTCTATATTTAGAAAAGTTATTAAACAGTTGGTTTCTGGCACATAAAAGATGTGGTGAAACAGGCTGGATACCGCAAAGCTGCGTGGAACTTTAAAAGAATATTACTTCCCTATTCCAATGGGAACTTCAATTTACAGTCATTTTTCTAGCCGTAAATTAACAGTTAAAGTACGTAATTAGATGAGGGTCTTTCTAGTTAATTTTTTCCCTGATCCTGCTTCAGTCTCCGCCATAATGTTGTGCGGCTAATTCCCAAATGTTCTGCTGCTGTCTGACGGTTACCTGAGAAACGAGCCACAACGTCATGTACTGAAATATCACGTTCTGACAGTAATGTTTCCTTAAAGGGAAAAGCGGCTATCTGCGTTTGCAGGTTGTTATTTGTTGCACCAATATCAACCTGACGTTCAGGTGAAAGTGACAGTATTAATGCAGGAGTCAATACCTGCTCAGGATTAGCACTTATGAAGAGAGCGATTCTCTCCATCAGGTTACGCAATTCCCTCACATTTCCCGGCCAATGATAAGATTGCAATATCTCATCGCAATGAGAAAGTTCGCGTACTCTTGAAGCAGAAACAGGTAAATTGAGTGTCGCAAATGCCCGCCGTAAATATTCCAGAGCCAACATACTTATATCGTTTTCCCGCTCCCGTAATGCAGGAAGATTAATCCGCAATACATTTAAGCGATAAAATAGATCGACACGGAAACGCCCTTCGCGCACCCATTGATCCAAATCACAGTGAGTTGCACAAATGATGCGAACATCAACCGCAATTGGGCGATATCCCCCGACTCTGACGACAGATTTCTCTTCTAATACTCTTAATAAGCGTGTTTGTAACGGCAATGGCATTTCACCAATTTCGTCCAGAAATAAGGTTCCTCTGTGCGCAATCTCAAATAATCCTGCACGCCCACCCCGTCGGGAGCCGGTAAATGCCCCTTCTTCGTAGCCAAACAATTCAGCCTCTAATAACGACTCAGCAATTGCCCCACAGTTGACGGCAACAAATGGCCGTGGATGCTTTCCCTTTAACTGACCATAACGCATGGTGTATTCATGATGAATAGCCTGTGCAACCAACTCTTTTCCTGTACCACTTTCTCCCTGAATCAATACGGTAGCCGTTGAACGGGCATATAACATAATTGTGCTGCGCACACGCTCTATTGCAGGGGAATTTCCCCGAATATCACTGATAGTATGTCTGATCCGCAGCTTATCTTCAGTAGGATAAGGTGAAATCACGGCTTGATTAAGTTTCGCCATTTTGGCCATATCTAAAGCATCACGAAATGCCTGCCGGATAGAATCAGCAGAATAGACAAACACCCCCACCAGCTCAGCTTCATAAGCCAGATCGGTGATCAATCCGGCACCTACAATCACTTTAATTCCAATCGCTTTCAGGGCATTAATCTGTGCTCTGGCATCTTCTTCTGTCGCATAGCTACGTTGTTCAATACGCAGATTGAAACGTTGCTGAAATTCCTCCAAGGCAGATAAGGAGTTCTGATAAGTGATCACCCCAATGCGGGAGCTAATTTGTCGGGCGCGAGCCAATGCCTGCATAAAATCAAACCCACTGGCTTTGGTTATGATCACCGGCACTGATAAGCGGCTTTTCAGGTATGCGCCATTAGAACCTGCACAAATCACGGCGTCACAATGTTCGTTTTCCAGACGCTTGCGAATATGTTGCACCGCTTGTTCAAAACCAATATGAATTGGTGTGATATCAGCCTGATGATTAAACTCCGGTGTGATATCTCGAAAAAGATCAAAAAGGCGGGAGACGGAAACTGTCCAGATAACTGGTTTACTACTATCACGTTCTTCGGTTTGTATCGGTATCATATCTCCCCCCTTTTGCTTCTTCTGCCTGTCTTTTACGATGTCTCATTTATTTCCAATGAAACAAAATTGAAACATCATCAGGTTCATTTTGGAACAAGTATATACTATACCTCACGGAAATTCGGAAAGCACAATATAGAAAATCGCCAATTAATCATTTGATTATAAAAATAAAATAGAAAAAAACTCATTATCCGCCTCAATTAACCTCCCGATTATTACTTCTTGGCATAAGCTTTGCTTTATTAACAATTTAATACAAATTAGTTTCATTTTTATAATAGTGGAGTTATACATGGGATTTTATTCTGCTGGTTTGACTTTTCGTCAGGCAATAAAAGAAGAATCTCCGTTACAGGTGGTAGGAACCATCAATGCGAACCATGCATTGTTGGCAAAACGAGCAGGCTATAAAGCTATCTACCTTTCCGGTGGCGGTGTATCAGCCGGTTCATTAGGTCTGCCGGATCTTGGTATCTCAACACTGGATGATGTGCTGACCGATACCCGGCGCATCACCGATGTATGTGACTTACCACTGCTGGTAGATGCAGATATCGGCTTTGGTTCATCAGCATTCAATGTGGCCCGTTCAGTTCGGTCTATTATTAAAGCAGGAGCTGCCGGACTACATATTGAAGATCAGGTCGGTGCAAAACGTTGTGGGCATCGGCCAAACAAAGAGATTGTCTCTAAAGATGAGATGGTAGACCGTATCAAAGCCGCTGTTGACGCCCGTAACGACGAACATTTTGTGATTATGGCCCGTACCGATGCATTGGCAGTAGAAGGATTAAGTGCTGCCCTTGATAGAGCCGAAGCCTATATTGAAGCAGGAGCAGATATGCTGTTTCCAGAAGCAATCACTGAGCTACAAATGTATAAAACGTTTGCTGCAAAAACTCAGGTTCCAATACTGGCAAACATCACTGAATTCGGAGCCACGCCGCTCTTTACTCTCGAAGAGTTAAGAAGCGTGGATGTCTCTATCGCCCTCTATCCCTTGTCAGCTTTTCGCGCCATGAATAAGGCGGCGGAACAGGTCTATACCACGCTCCGTCGCGATGGTACTCAAAAAAATGTGCTCGGTATGATGCAAACCCGTAATGAACTGTATGAAAGCATCAACTATTACGTTTTTGAACAGAAACTGGATGCTCTGTTTTCACAGAAAAACAGCAGAGGTGATACACATGAATGAGCAAAATATAACGACTGAAGCTACACCATTTAAACCGAAAAAATCTGTCGCTTTATCGGGTATTACTGCGGGTAATACCGCACTTTGTACTGTTGGAAAAAATGGCAAGGAGTTACATTACCGGGGTTATGATATTTTTGATTTAGCAGCCCATTGCGAATTTGAAGAGGTTGCTTATCTGTTAATCCATGAAAGACTCCCTTCCCGTGCAGAATTGGCAGCTTACAAAGCCAAACTGAAAGCATTGCGCGGTTTGCCAAGCAGTGTTAAGGCTGTGCTGGAAGCCCTGCCCGCAGTCGCCCATCCAATGGATGTAATGCGTACTGGTGCCTCCGTTCTTGGCTGTACTCTCCCGGAAAAAGAAGATCATAATCTCCCTGGTGCCCGTGATATTGCTGATCGTTTACTTGCCTCCCTCAGCTCCATACTGCTTTATTGGTATCACTATAGTTATAACGGACGCCGTATTGATGTTGAAACTGATGATGATTCCATCGGCGGGCATTTCCTTCATCTTCTGCATGGCAAAAAATCACCAGCATCTTGGGAGAAGGCGATGCACACTTCTCTGATCCTGTATGCAGAACATGAATTCAATGCTTCTACTTTTACCAGCCGCGTGATTGCCGGTACGGCTTCAGATATGTACTCCGCAATTATCGGAGGAATCGGTGCTCTGCGAGGACCAAAACATGGCGGAGCCAATGAGGCTTCATTTGAAATTCAGCAGCGTTATGACACACCAGATGAAGCAGAAGCCGACATTCTCAAGCGATTAGAAAGAAAAGAAGTGATCATTGGCTTTGGCCATCCGGTTTATACCGTTTCTGATCCACGCCATAAAGTGATTAAAGATATCGCCCTGACCCTTTCCAAAGAAACAGGCACACTTCAAATGTTTAATATTGCGGATAGAATTGAATCTGTGATGTGGAATAAGAAAAAAATGTTCCCAAACCTTGATTGGTTTGCAGCCGTGTCATATCACATGATGAGCGTTCCCACCGCCATGTTTACTCCACTGTTTGTTATTGCCCGTACTTCCGGTTGGGCTGCACACATCATTGAGCAGCGTGCTGATAACAAAATTATTCGCCCTTCTGCCAATTATATCGGCCCGGAAAATTTGCTCTTTGTTCCAATTGAACAACGCTGACACCGACTGATAAGTGCCTTTTAAATAGTACTAATTCGTACCTTACATACAATTTTTCAAAAAGGATTGATTATGTCTACCTCTATTCCTGCTTCTACACTAACTCCCGTTGTTAATGATCGTCCCGAATACGATCAGGTGATTGTAGATATCGTGGATTATGTCATGGATTACATCATCGTTTCCCCTATTGCCTATGTCACAGCTCAACACACATTTTTAGATGCATTAGGCTGTGGATTAGAAGCATTGGAGTATCCCGCCTGTACTAAATTATTGGGGCCGATTGTATCCGGTACGGTTGTCCCCAATGGCGCACGGGTGCCGGGTACTCAGTTCGAGCTTGATCCGGTACAGGCAGCGTTCAATATAGGTACTCTTATCCGCTGGCTGGATTTCAACGATACCTGGCTGGCTGCTGAATGGGGACATCCGTCTGACAATATTGGCGGAATACTTGCTGTCGCTGACTGGCTGTCAAGAAATGCTGTAGCTCGTGGGGAACGGCCACTTACTATGTGGGATGTATTCGCCGCCATGATTAAGGCATACGAGATCCAGGGTTGTTTGGCACTGGAGAATGCTTTCAATAAAGTCGGGCTGGATCACGTTGTTCTGGTCAAAATTGCTTCAACCGCTGTAGTTGCTCAAATGTCAGGGCTGGATCGTGAACAGATATTAAGTGCCGTTTCACTCGCTTGGGTAGACAGTCAATCCTTAAGAACTTATCGTCATGCTCCCAATACAGGTTCCCGCAAATCCTGGGCAGCAGGAGATGCAACTTCCCGTGCTGTGCGTCTGGCTCTGATGGCACAAAAAGGTGAGATGGGTTACCCCTCTGTATTAACGGCTAAAACCTGGGGATTTTATGATGTCTTGTTCAACGGCGAGCCATTTCAATTTCAACGTCCCTATGGCAGCTATGTGATGGAAAACATACTGTTCAAGGTTTCTTTCCCCGCTGAGTTTCATGCACAAACTGCGGTTGAAGCCGCCATGCAACTGCATAATCAGTTGAAAGAACTTGGCAAAAATGTCGAAGATATCGCCAAAATCACTATTCGTACCCATCAGGCTTGTATCCGCATTATCGATAAACAAGGCCCGTTATATAACCCGGCCGACAGAGATCACTGCATTCAATATATGGTTGCCATTCCATTGCTGTTTGGTCGTCTCACCGCTGCGGATTATGAAGATGATGTCGCCCAAGAGCCGCGTATTGATGCCTTACGGGAAAAAATAGTCTGTGTTGAAAATCCTGATTTCACGAAGGATTATCATGACCCGGAAAAACGCTCTATTGCCAATGCTCTGACTATCTCCTTCAACGATGACAGCCAGCTTGATGAAGTCATAATAGAGTTCCCAATCGGGCATAGACGACGCCGTGCCGATGGTGTCCCCGCTTTGCTGGAAAAATTCAAGACCAATCTGGCTCGGCGCTTCTCAGCAGAACAGCAACAAAAAATACTGTCAGTATCCCTTGAACTTAACGATATCAAAGACATCCCGGTAAACGAATATCTTGATTTGTACGTTGTTTAATCTGCCTATTTAGCGGTTCTCATTTCAGGAACCGCTATCCTTACATTATGTTATGAAAATATTATGTTAGGAAAATATTGCGTTAGGAGAAATTATGTCATTCCAAGATTTTTACCAGCGTTCGATTGATGAACCCAACACCTTCTGGGCAGAACAAGCCAAACGAATTCATTGGCAACACCCTTTTGAACAAGCACTGGATCACAGTAATCCTCCTTTTGCTCGCTGGTTTTGCGGGGGAAAGACCAATTTATGTTACAACGCTTTGGATCGCTGGCTGGAAAGACAACCTGATGCTAAAGCGCTGATTGCGATTTCAACAGAAACGAATACTGAACAAGTCTTCACTTACCAAGAGTTACATCAGGAAGTTAACCAGGCCGCCGCTATCATGCTTTCTCTTGGCGTCAAAAAAGGCGATCGTGTTGTGATTTATATGCCGATGGTGGCAGAAGCCTTATTTATCTTACTTGCCTGCGCCCGTATCGGTGTTATCCACTCGGTGGTTTTTGGCGGTTTTGCCGCCCATAGCCTCGCTACCCGATTAGATAATGCTGAGCCAGTATTGGTCGTTTCTGCTGATGCGGGATCCCGTGGAGGAAAAATCATTCCCTACAAGCCATTACTGGATGAAGCCATTGAATTGGCAGCACATACACCACGTCATGTATTAATGGTCAACCGAGGCCTGGCTGAGATAAATTGGGTCAGAAACCGGGATGTGGATTTTGTCACCTTGCGGCAATCATATCTGGATGCAAAGGTTCCGGTAACATGGCTGGAATCCAATGAAATTTCTTGTGTTCTCTATACATCAGGGACAACAGGAACACCCAAAGGGGTACAACGTGATGTTGGCGGTTATGCAGTAGCACTGGCAACTTCAATGGAGATTATTTTTGGCGGTAAAGCCGGTGGTGTATTCTTTTGTACATCAGATATCGGTTGGATCGTAGGACATTCCTATATCGTGTACGCTCCGCTGATCGCGGGTATGGCAACCATTATGTATGAAGGTTTACCCATCCGGCCAGATGCCAGCATTTGGTGGCAAATTGTGGAAAAATACCGGGTCAACAGGATGTTTTCCGCACCAACAGCCATTCGTGTTCTGAAAAAATATCCTATAGATAATCTCTCTCAATACGATATCTCTTCTCTTGAAACACTCTATCTGGCAGGCGAACCACTTGATGAGCACACTGCACGTTGGATTACTGAAACCATTAACGTACCTGTGATTGACAATTACTGGCAAACAGAAACGGGCTGGCCAATTATGACGATAGCACGAGCACTGGATGACAGACCAAGTCGTTTTGGCAGTACGGGATTCCCGATGTATGGTTTTAACGTCAAATTGATAAATGAATTGACCGGACAGGAGTGTGGTGACAACGAAAAAGGCATGTTGGTCATCAAAGGCCCTTTGCCTCCCGGATGTATCCAAACTATTTATAGTGATGATAACCGTTTTGTGAATACTTACTGGAAGCATTTTGATCAGCAAGTTTACTCCACTTTCGATTGGGGGATCCGGGATCGTGATGGTTACTACTTTATTCTGGGGCGTTCAGATGATGTGATTAATGTTTCGGGGCATCGTCTGGGAACCCGGGAAATCGAAGAGTGTATCGCCAGCCATGAAGATGTTGCTGAAGTCGCAGTTATCGGTATCAAAGATGATATAAAAGGTCAGGCCGCAGTTTCCTTTGTCATCCTCAAAGAAGGGCGTGAAATCCAGAGCGCTGACCATTTTGCAACTTTGGAAAAATCACTGATGAGTCTGGTCGATAAGAAAATTGGCAGTGTTGGACGTCCGGCACGTATCTATTTTGTCACACAATTGCCAAAAACACGTTCAGGCAAAATGTTACGCCGCACTATGCAGGCCATTTGTGAAGGTCGTGAACCCAGTGACATTGCTTTAATTGAAAACCCTGCTTCACTGGACGTAATACGAGATGCGGTTTCTCATTAAAAATGGATTAAATAAAAGTGAAGTTCATTCCAATAACCGACTTATTTTGTGGCAGGAAGTGTGATATTTACCTCTTTTCTGTCACAAATAATAAAGCTGCTATTTTCTGATTTAAAACACCACAAAAGATAAAACTTTACTATAATAAATATACATTCTATCTTCAAAACCGATTCCTTTGCTGGCTACTTTCATTTATCGCTTTAATAAAAACCGATATTCATTGAATATATCATATATATTATGCTATATTTTATAAATTTTAAAACTAAAGATATAGAATAGCATGAATAAAATCATTATCAATGGCATTTCAGATAAAAATTTCATAGAAAAATATGCTTACGATTTTCAATATATAATAAATAGGAAAACAGATCTCGACAGCCTCTCAGAAAGATATTATCGTAAAGGAAAATCTTGTTGGGTCATGCAAACTTTAATTAACCTTAATTATTATTATGGAGATTGTCTAGACATTAGATTAACCAATAAAGCCCAAGATAATGCTATTAATATACTACACTATGATAACTTTAGTTCTAAGACTAAACCATGGAGAGGAAATACTATAGTTTGCCAGGCAGATCGCCCATCAGTTCACGGTGCTGATTATGTGATTGTGCAAAATCCCCTACAGGCTAAGAATGGAAAAATTTTCATCCCGCATTGGCCTCAGCCAGGATTAAAACCAAGAGCAAAAAATAATGGCGAAATAAAAACAATTGGCTTTTTTGGGCATGAAGATGCATTACCCGATTTTTTTTCAGATAAAACATTAGAAAAAGAGTTAAATTCAAGAGAAATTAATTTTATAAAATCGATCAAAGATTGGACTGATTATAGCAATATAGATATTGCTATAAGTTTTAGGCACGATCACACAAATATCATAAGAAAACCAGCCAGTAAGCTCATCAATGCATGGAATGCTGGTTGCCCTGTCATTTGCGATGATGAACCCTCAATGAGAGCAATAAAGCTAAGTGAGTTAGATTATTTGATAGCAAAAACTCCTGAAAAATTTATAGATGCAGTGGATAAATTGAGAAATCAGCCAAATTTATACTTATCAATGATATCAAATGGAAAAAAAAGATTTGCAGAATATACCCGCGAATCGACTGCCCAAAAATGGTTTCGTTTAATACAAGAAGTTTATAACAACAATCAAAATTCCAAAAAATTTTCTCGATCCATTAAGTTTTACTTTCACAAATTAATATCACGTTAGAGCAAATCAATCAGAATAGATTATTTGAAACTTTAACGATAAAAATGAATAAAAAAAGAGGGTTACAATACAACCATAATTGATGTTGTCTCTGGTCATCTCATTTTAGCTTTTGTTTAATCGATGTTTAGCAGAACAGTATTACTATGCTTTTGTACTACATTTTCCCAGCTACTTTTACCCATTCCTGCTCCGTGCCAATGCGGAGCTTTTTTTTGCCCTTTTGATTCGCGTCACGTTTTGAACCAGAGCACGTATATTACGTACCCCGTTCAAAAATTCTGCCACTGCCAAAAGGTGAACTAACTGTAATTAATGCGCTATTGCAGGCTCTTTTGCTGCTGCTTCTACCCACTCTATCATCGCAGGATGATTAAGCATGCGATCAATCCATGCCTGACTGGTAGCAGAAAATGTTAACCCGTAAGTCCGGGTACGGAAGGCCACCGGAGCAAAAAAGGCATCTACTGCTGTAAACGAATCTCCCGCCAGCCATTTACCACCAAATTTGGTTAACCCTTCAGTCCAAACTGCATCAAGACGATCAAGATCATTCTGTAATTCAGGAGTTATTTTTTCTAATTTGAGCGTATTTGTGCAATTCATTGCGCACATCTGGCGCAATGTCGTAAAACCAGAGTGCATTTCTGCCGCGGCACTCCTTGCCCATGCTCTGGCAATACGATCTTTTGGCCATACCTGTATATGATCCTCCGCAATATATTCAGCAATAGCCAATGAATCCCAAACTGTAGTATCACCATCCACCAAACAAGGGACAAGACCAGAAGGCGAGAATACTTTGAATTTCTCATGACTACTTTCACCATCCTCAAAGTAACTCAACCGCTCATTGAAAGGAATATTTAGAGCTTTGAGTAAAATCCACGGCCGTAGTGACCAGGAAGAGTAGTTTTTATTAGCTATCCATAATGTATACATTTTATTTCTCTCTGTTAGCCCCTTCATATTTCAATTTACTGCTTTATTGGCTGAAATTAGAAATATATTGGGTATGGTGATGAAATATTGCACATGGAACATTACAATTTCTAACCATATGAGTAAATAAATATATAAATTAACATTATTTATTTTCACATATGAAATAATCACATATGTTATATCTTTATAAACTCTTTAATTATTTAACTACATCCCTAAAGTGAAAAATAATTTTTCAACCCATTTTTAATTAAGTTAATGTATTTTTTATTCCATCAAAAATACGCCAGCCAACTCTATTATTGATAAATTTTGATATTCTTAAACAAATTATTTGTCGAAGATTCACAAAAATAATACTAAACTTCCATCTATTATGATGTTCATCTTTTTTCATTTCTGTTTATTATCTATGTTAAAAGATTATATTGTGTAAGTGTTCAAAAATAAGGAAACAATATGTTGTTAAAAAACACTTCCAAGCAATTTGGTCATATCTCTGTTTTGATCCACTGGTTAATTGCGCTTGCTGTTTATGGAATGTTCGCACTAGGTTTATGGATGGTCACATTAAGTTATTACGATGCCTGGTATCATCGAGCTCCCAATCTTCATAAAAGCATCGGTTTTTTAATCTTTATTATTATGGTCATTCGCGTTATCTGGCGATTTATTTCTCCTCCCCCCAAGCCCCTGAATAGTTACAGCCAACTTACGCGGATCAGTTCAAAATTGGTTCAGTTCACTCTTGGTATCGCCCTGTTTGGCATTTTATTCAGCGGTTATTTTATCTCCACAGCTGATGGTCAAACTATCAGTGTTTTTGGATGGTTTGATATCCCCGCCACACTGGCAAAACAAGGAGTACAAGCAGATACAGCCGGTATTATCCACCTCTATCTTGCCTGGCTGGTCGTTGTGCTTTCACTATTACATGGGCTTGCAGCTCTAAAGCATCACTTTATTGACCGCGATAGTACGCTAAAAAGAATGTTTGGGTTCCCACCCAACTCAAAATAAATTATGGAGAATCAATATGTTGAAAAAGACGCTAATCTGCCTGACAGCAGGTGCTTTATTGATGAGTGCAGGCTCAGCAATCGCTGCCAACTATAAAATTGATACTGCTGGCCAACACGCCTTTATCAAGTTTCGTATCCAACATTTAGGTATGAGCTGGCTTTACGGTAGCTTTAAAAAATTTGATGGTGATTTTACTTTCGATGCAAACAATCCAACAACCGATAAGGTCAGTGTTGTTATTAAAACGGATAGCGTAGATACAAACCATGCTGAGCGCGATAAGCACTTACGCAGTGCTGATTTCTTAAATACCACAAAACATCCAGAAGCCAAATTTACTTCAACCAAAGTGGAGAAAGAGGGAGAGCACTACAAAATTACCGGTAATCTGACATTGAATGGTGTGACTAAACCAGTAACGCTGCAAGCGAGGATAATGGGCGAAGGTAAAGATCCGTGGGGAGGGTATCGTGCAGGCTTTGAAGCTAACGGGAAACTTAAATTGAAAGATTTTAATATTAAAACTGATTTAGGGCCAAAATCTCAGGAAGTTGAACTGAATATTTCGTTAGAAGGTATTCGAGAAAAAGCCTGATATTTTTCAAAATCATTTCCCTTATCCTTTTCGTTTTTCAAGTTGCAGATTTGTTGTCTGCAACTTGAAACTGAACCATGATTTCTATCGCTACTTAAACCGATTGTGCAAGCAATTCGTTAACATGGAATGTAATAGATTCCAAAGCGTTATGAGCAGCATAATCTGCCTTAAGTTTCTGCGCCTGCTGATGCCATTCAGGAGAAGAAAGTATCCGTGTGACTGCCTGGTAGAGCTGTCGTTCACTCGGTGTATCTGTATTCAGGCTGATACCACAGCGTGCCCAAATTACACGGGCAACCGCTTCCAGCTTACCATCTCCCGTTCCAGCCACAACCATAGGTACACCATGACGAATTGCTGCATTGAGAGAACCATATCCACCATTAGTGATAAAAATTGCTGAACGAGGAAGCCAATACTCAAAGTTAAGATATTCCACCACTCTGACATTGTCCGGTATTGATTCTCCCAACATTTCAGTCGGTCTTCCTGCGGTGATAGCCAAAACGCGTACTGGTAAATTAGCTAATGCGCGCAAAGTCGGTATAATTAACTGACTGAAATCGACATTCGCCAATGTACCTTGAGTAACCAGTATGAGAGGTAAACTTTCATCAGGCCATTCCAGCTCTTTTTTATCATCCTGTACATCAACTTTCAGTGCACCAATAAAATCCACTGTTTCCGGTAGATCATCACGCGGAAATTCAAACGACTGAATTGCCAATTGCAGGAAACGATCAGATTGTTTCAAAATGACATCATTGTGATCCTGTGTCAGTGAAGGAGCATTCACTGCTGCCAAAGCTGTATTAAAGGCTTCCCGTACCTGCGCAACCAGCTCTTGTGTTTCCTCATCCACCAGCTGCTCACGTTTTAAATCAGCAGGAAGCAATTCGGGCGGTATACGTGCTCCCCAGAATACAGCATCCCGAGATGACAATAACAGTGGACTTACCCCAATCACCATGATAGGAATGCGTTCATGAGCAGGCTTCTGCAATAAGGGCAATACAGCATAGAACGTATTGTCAACAATCAGCAAATCAGCATCTGCAACCAGTTGTTGCAATTGAGGGTACAGCACAGGGATCGGCCCCGCAAAAAATTGCTTAAGGGCAAACGACGTCTGGGCATTTCCCGGCGGATGCTGCCCACGTTCAGGAAACGTTTCTTCCAAATAACGGTAATCAACATCCACCCTCGAATCAAAAGCAACAAAACTCGCCCCCAGTGCTTCCGACTGCTGCCGAAAAAGAGAACCACTGAATATTGTTACATCATGTCCCTGTTCTATTAAATGTCTGGCAATGGAACAAATGGGAAAAACATGCCCTGGAGTTGCAATTGCTGCCAAAACAATACGTGCCATAAATCAAATCTCCTTCAACTAACCTACTGCTTCAGTACTTGAATGCGGGGTGGAAATAGTCTTAAAGCTGGTGTTATTACATATTGGTGCTCCATGAATATGTACCCTTTGGAGATGGCGGGATGAACGGGTAACAAAAGACTCCCTGCCATGCAGTAAAGTAAAGTTATCACTAATAGCAATATCACCCGTTTGCCACTGATGAGCAAAGAAATAGCGCGGCTCATAAAGCCTGCTCTTCAATTCTTTTTCCAAAATCTTCTGTTGCTCTGATGAAAAACCGGCAAATTCCACTGCGTGATGATCAGAATATTTTTCACTGTCAACCGCCATCGGTTCGTTGTAACGCATTACCCATTTCTCACCATCAGGATGAAGGCAAACCAGTGGAGATACTACTTTACCGCCATAATGTGTTACCCGGCTTGTGCGATAAGTTATTATGGTATTTCTCCAGCTATGGCGTTCATCTTCACTGGCATCAAGGATCAACTGTTCAGTATTAACAAATGTGGTTCGGCCGCCCTGAGTTGCCTCTGGTGCTGAAACGCAGTGGAATATCTGAAATTCAGGAATAGTTTCTCTATACATCCCATCCCAATGCAGTGGTATTTCGGTACTATCCAATACATGGTCAGAAGGATCCTGATGTTCCATCACATCCAGTACAGCACCAAAAGGCCACATCATGATTTCTCCCCAACGGCGAGAATATTCAGTTAACCTTTCTGGATCTGTAAAACCGGAAGAAAAACCGCGCAATATAACCAGTAAATGAGTACGAGCTAACTCACGTAAAATATCAACGGGTAGCGTGGCCACATCCTGCTCAGGCCAATTTGGCGTAATCATCACACCAAAAGGGGTAATCGGTTCAATATGACAATCGAGTTTGTCTGTATACATATTGCTTTCTCTCAAAGTGCAGTATAACGGTGGGGGATAGGAGTCTTCCTAAGCGGTTTACTCGTTCTGTAATGTAGTCACCAGAGATACATCCTGTTGATTTATTTTAGGTAAACCTTCGATCAGATAATGGCTGGGAATACCACGGATTTCGACCAATTTGCCCTGCATTTTTTTCACTTCATCACTTTTCATCAGCACAAACTGACCATTGATATTGGCCGCAACACCATGCCACGGAGTCAACCAGTCATCTCGGGTAGGCATCATATGAATACCGATTTTAATGTTGTCTATAGGTTGGGGATGGATAGAAAGACGGATGGCTTCAGGGAATTGCTCTGACAGCAGACTTCCCCAAGCCCAGCTACGTTGGATCACTCCAACAGAACGTTGGCGGGCATCTTTCTGCAAAGCATTTTTAGAACCGGTATATTCAGGTAATAAGCTATCTTCATAAAGAAAACGAGTAATAGCCCGATATAATTGGATACCCTCTCCGCTTTCTTTCAGTATGGCTTTAATCTCCTTGGTGGAATAAGCATAGTTACTGACCAGCAATTCACGTAGTTGATCGTAATTGTTGGTATATTGAGTTAATGACTCAACATTGCCGAGATTAAATACCGAGAGATTAGTCGCTCCCAATTCATGTAACAGTTTCTCAATTTCCAATTGGTAATGGGTAACAATTTCGTCATTGACCCGTATCAGATCACTAAATACATGCCCATCAGAACAAATAACAATATGCGCTCCTGGTGGGTAATAAAGCTGAATACGTTGACATAAAGAATTCAAAAAAATCAGCGATAATTTTTCTGCCATATCAGGCATAGTTCCCAACACCTTACGGGGATTTGGTGATTTTGTCGGAAACGCAGGCAGGATACATTTAATCGTTTTGCCTTGTTCAACAAATGCACGAATACGTGGTAACTGAACCTCAGCAACATACTTTTCCTCATATTCAATCGTATGTTCAGATGTTGGAAAACGACGTCGATATTGCAATAATTCATGCAAGATTTTTTCTGACACCTTTTCTATATCAAAGTATTCCATAATTCATTCCTAGCTTATTATATTTACTTCAATACAAATAATTCCTACCTACAGAATATCTGTATTAGATATTTACTAATGATATTATTTGATATAACACAATAAAAAACTCAAAAACAGAGTTGAAAAGTTATAAGGTTATAATTTTTTAAAATATAAAAACTCCAAAACCCAGGAATATTAAAATAATTTAACCAAACAATAAGTTATGCCGATAAAACCATATAAATAATAAAAAAGCGACAAACTTAAGCTTGTCGAAAGTATTATAATTAACCTCCTCAATAAAAATAAACAAAGTAACATCCCATTAACATTAATCATACATGACAGCCATATAATACATAAATAATAATATTTATTGTATATGATTTTTTTTATTACATGTGCATATACACAATAATGTTATCAGTTAATATCTTATGGAAAAGAGATACAGAAGAGAAAAATTTACCAAAAAAAATTTAATGAAAAAATATTCACCTAACCAAATAAATTAGAAATTTTAATTTATCGATTTAATGTTCTTTACAGCACAAAAGTTTTTATAGTCTATATTATTTACTACTGTTAACAATATTAATTAAGTGAGAAGAAAATGACATATAATACTCTCAGAAATAAACCAGAGAAAAATAATACCTATACGTCACTTTTTTTACGATCAACCACTTAAATCACGATCCGTTATAATATCAGGTGAAATAAATCAACTATAACAGCCAGGGGGAACACGTTGAATCCGGAGATACTCTGCATGATATATTCAAATTTATTAAGCCAGAAGTGTTCATGATTGGCACAGGTTGGGTTGCCAGCGCAGGCATTACTTTTCCTTGCCGCCACGACGCAACTTGAAATCCATTGGGTATAATTACTTTATATTCTAATGTAAATATGGAAAAAAGCCTGAGCAAAATCTTCAGCTCAAAGAACGCTTATCAACGTAAACCAGGGCTTATTGTCTCAGTGATTTCAACTTATATCAGAGAAGATCATATCAGTGATATTTGATTCATGCACAATCCCAAAAAATTAACAGCCTGGCATTAACAATACTGATTTAACAAAGTTATTATTCTTGGATTTTCTCCAACGTCCATACAAAATCTTTCTCTGTAACAGGCTCAAATCCAAGTTTTTTATAAAGCCAACCCGCATTGGAAGTTACTAATGACACGTGTTTTACTTGAGTAATAGCAGGATGTTGTAAAATACACTCTATTAGCCAACGTCCTAATCCTTTCTTCTGATACTCATCGATAATAAATACATCTGAAATATAAGAAAACATGGAAAAATCAGTTATTAATCTGGCAAATCCAATTTCTTTATCGCGATGAAATAATACAAAACATAAACTATTTTCTAATGCGACTTTCACTTTTTCAAATTCAATTCCACGTGCCCAAAATAATTGCGTGAGATTACTATGAACAAATTTCACATCAATTTTATTTTTATCCGTTGTGATCCAATATTCGTCACGTCTCCACTCTATCGCTTCTTTCATCTTCTTTTACTTTTCAGAAAAATTAGCTGTGCTAAAAAAATTAGCACAAAAACACTTAAAAGAAAGCCACACAATTGTGTGGCATTTCAAAATATGAAAATCTCCATAATTTATTCATTTTTTTGTAATAACCCGCGATATACCAAACCACCAATAATCCCCCCAATTAATGGAACCAACCAGAATAACCATAGCTGCTCTATAGCCCAGGTTCCCTGAAAAATCGCAACTGCTGTACTTCTTGCAGGGTTAACTGATGTATTTGTCACAGGTATGCTAATTAAATGGATCAGAGTTAATGCCAAACCAATTGCCAATGGCGCGAACTTCGTCGGTGCATTTTTATCTGTTGCTCCAAAAATCACGATCAAGAAAAATACCGTTAATACCAATTCAATGATAATTGCAGATTGTAATGAAAATCCTCCGGGAGAGTGCTCCCCATAACCGTTGGATGCAAATCCACTCTCTGTTGCATTAAAGCCACTTTGACCACTGGCAATCAGATAAAGTACCGCCGCGGCTGCAATCCCTCCAATTACCTGAACAATAATATAAAGAATAACGTCTTTAGCTGAAATACGCCCACCAGCAAATAACCCCAATGTCACAGCCGGATTAAAGTGCCCTCCAGAAATATGACCGACAGCATATGCCATTGTCACAACAGTTAAACCAAAAGCCAGAGATACTCCCACAAAACCGATCCCCAGCAATGGAAATGCCGCAGCTAAAACAGCGCTTCCACATCCTCCAAACACTAACCAAAAAGTTCCGAAGAACTCTGCTGATAATTTTTTAAGCATTCTATTAATCCTCAATAATATTTTCATGAATGCAAAAGAATCCAAACAAAGTTTAGTTAGTATTTTTAAGTATGTGCAAGGAACTGTCAGCAGAGAATAAGTGACAGAAAAATATTACGAATAATGATTTTATAATTATCCAGATAGAAGATATCTGAACCTAATGGAAAGTAGGCAATAAGTCATTTACCATGATGAATAAATTAATCTGAGGTACACAACGATCATATTAAATACATAACAACCTGAGTTTAAATAATAATAAACTCAGGTTGCTGATTTACTTAATTAATGATTTATTTCTCTACCGCGTTATTGACCTTACCTGACGCCTGCCAAATGCGGTATTTCACTTTTATGGTATCTGGTGTATATACTACAATTGGTAATTTACTGTTATAACGTACAGCTGCATCTTTTCCTAAATTCACCTGAACGAACTTCATGGTTTTCTTGTCATCAGGACATGCCATCTTGGTTGAAATAGGACCCACGACTTTATCCAGAACGTAATAATTATATCCCCACCCTTCCAAGATTTTCGTTTCAAGCTTGCCACCGAATGAGTGATGATTGCAATCCACCAGCATATCCTTACCAATTATCAACTCTACCATATAATTATTTTCGTTCTTTTCAGGTGCTAATGTAATCACACTGCGAACCATACCCTTTGAAGCTTCAGGATAAGGAGCTACATTTTCAAGTTTATCAGCTTGAGCATAAACAGAAACAGCCATAGCAGCTAAAGCAAGTAGATATTTTTTCATTTTTCACCTCTTGATATGTTTAACAATGCAAGAGAATCATAACAGCGAAAGTCCCTAAAGAAATTATGCTTTTTTGGCAAAGCACTGATTTTTACCACTATTCCTTTGAGGGAAAGTCATTCTTTCCGAATATAAAATAAATTTTCATTAATAATCATAAAGATACATAGTTTCTACAAAATATTTTTTATGTGATATTTCTCAAATCTGGTATTACAATGGGCTGCTACACTCATAATGTGGTAGCAAACTTCGTATAGGAGGTCCCATGTTTCCAGAAGATCACAATTTAGTATCTTTAGTATCTAACCTGAAAGAATCTCACCCCCGTTTCCAATCCCTGTTTGAAAAACATAACCGCCTTGACCACGAGATATCGCAACTTGAAGGCCCGAACGGAGCTGGCTATAACGAAAAAGTTGTGCGATTAAAAAAAGAAAAATTACATATAAAGGATGAAATGCAAAGGATCCTACAGGCAGAATCTCAGAAGTAACTCTGCCATAGACTGACGCCTGCTACGCTGAAAAGCGGGCGTCTCATGAAAGCGCTAATTTTAATTACGATTCTCCTTCCACAAGGTTCTCAATTCAAGAACACACTATTGTTAAACATCCATAAAAAAGCCACCATAAAGGTGGCAAAACTGGAGCAAGGTTTCTTCATTATTTATTGGTTTACAGCGGATTGTGCAATAGCTTTCTGGCGAGGTTGTCTTTTCGTTTTTACCCTTGGATGTGGCGTAACACTTTCAACTTCCCCCGGCTTAGAGATAAAGCGCACAAACGTTTCATGGCTGACGAACGTTGCCCCACAATTGATATTCTGGCATTGGTTATAACGCTCCTTTGTTTGGCTGGAATGCTCGAAGCTGCTACGAGTATGCGCTGACTGACCACACAGAGGACACTTAATCATAATTGTTCACCTTTCTTGAAAGCATTGTTTTTAATGAAATAATACCATCTCGTCTGGTGAACAATATACCAAAGTTCTCATATTGAGATCAAGTGTTTATTTTGGTATCCTCTGGTTTGATTTCTATTTCATCAAGCTTAATCTCAAGATCTAAAGATGTTGTGAAACCACTGTCATTGAGATTGTGAGTCACTTTAACTATCGTCCAATCAGTTCCATCTATCTGTGGTTTAAACCCTCTAATCTGAACAGGTGTTTCAGGATAGATGTCAGCACGTCCTCTAGCCAAAGTGATAGAAAACTGCGCTGTACCTCGTTGAATTTTTTCCCAGGCTGCTTTGGCAGCACGTTCTGCATCTGCTTTGTTGTGATAGACCCGCGAAAGTGTCAGTATATTCTCCGCTGTTCCCTGCAAATATTCTTGTGTTTGTTGTTGTGTCGTTGTTGTTTGATGAGATTCATGCACAGATTCTTGCTGTTCCTCATAGGAATGACTTTCATCTCTACGGATATTTTTATCATGCCGATTTCCTCCTGTATGACGAGTCTTATCATAAGGAGATTTTTTCCCTTTTTTCGGTTTAGGATTTTTTTTCGACAAGTCAATAGCACCCGAATTTTTATTTTTTAGTTTTTCTCTATCCTTATGTTTAGATGAATCATTATGTTTAGAAGGCTTATTGCTTAACTGAGAATGATTTTTAGTTGATGACTTAGTTTTGCTGCTTTCATAGTGAACGGAGACATCAACTTTTGTGTTTTTCGACTCCTGTCGTTGATATGTTACTGTCTGTTTAGACGCTGTACCTGTGTCCCACCATTGAGCAGTCACACCAGTATAAGCTTCACGATCAGACAGAGAGAATCGATGGCTATCCCCTGATTCACGAGTAATCACAACAGGAGTAATAGGTGTACCACTTACAGTCTTATTTTTTCCCTGACAAATAAACAACAATTCGCCATTTTTAACTGAAACAATCGCTCCTTCCTGCTTAGCCACCCGCGTTAAAAAGCTCACATCAGATTCATTAGTTTGATCAATATGCACAGAGATCCCTTTCAATTCCTTACTGACTTGAAATTTCAGTTGGTTTCTCGTAGCAATCGTACTGACAATGTTCTCTAACGTGAGTTTATGATAAGAAGCTTCGCGCTTGACGTTCAGATCACCACGAAAGTCCGCGCTACGAGCACGGATAGTCAATCGGTCAGGTGCACCTGAATGTTCAATTTCATCAACGACATATTTTCCCTTTGGCGTTAAAGTGTGGCCATGCCACCCCAGTTCCAATGTCAAAATATCGCCTCGGGAAGGAAAAATAAGTTTGTGATCCGCATCATCCAATTCAATATCGAGCTGATCTGACTCCAAACCACGGTTATCTGTCAGTGTTAATGACATTAAACGCGACTGAATTTTTCCTGTGATATCTTTGTTATTGGTTTCCAACCGAAAAGCTGGCGCCCCCGCTTTCCCAATAATCAAATCAAATTTGGGAATCCAATCCGTGCTTGGTGTCAATTGACTGAAATCTATCATGAGAATACTTCCTTAACTTTATCCATTGATCCGCTTTTTAAGCTCAGAAAGCTTATTCAGCGATTTAGATAGATTATCCTTGATGTCAGATAGCTGATCCTGCAAATCACCCAACATCTCAAACAGATTGTTGTCTACCCGCCGTAAAGTCAGCGTAAAGCTAATCTTGCGGGGCGCCCCGTCTGACATAAACTCCGTTTTTGTCTCATCAATGCTTTCGATAACAAACATGCCGTAAATTGAACCACTGCCATCAATGAAAGACCAAGCTTTGCCACTATCTGCCATCAATTTCAATGCAGTCAGTGAAAGTGAACCACCGGTCAGCTCAGGATAAAGTTCTCCCGATAACGTTATCGTATCGTTATCTGAGCCAACAAACTGCCATGCAGGCCGTGCTCCCACACGGCTATTAAAGGCATGTCTCCAGCTTTGTTTATGCTGAAAATTTTGGTATGGCGTGGTTTTCAACATAAAAACAAATAAACCAAGTGCAGCCATCATAAGAAATCTTCTCCTCTGTCAGAAAGTGAGCTACGCATACGGGCCTGATGCATACGTTCTCGTTGTTCCAGTTCCTGTCTGACCATACGGGCGATATCCTGAGCGGACTGTCCCTGAGAGCCATAGACATAGATGTTATATTGCGGTGTTGCGCCACTGTATTGCTGTGGCTGGCTCCGCTCCCATTTTGCCTGAACTTCCTCATAAGCATGAGCAGGTAAACTTTGTGCGTGCAACGGGGCATCCTGCGCCGCAGCAGGCAATGACATTGAGCTGACGGCAAGCCCCAAAGCAGCCAGTTTTGCAGTATTTTTTCTACTGGTAACATTGGCAGGACCGTTGATAATTTCAGGACCATATTCACCCACGAGGCCTAGCTTCCCGGCTGGAATAAATCCTCCTGAATCGTGCTGAGTAATTTGTGCCGCTTGTTGTGTTGTGTCGCTTTTAGTAATTTGTGCCGCTTGTTGTATTGTGTCGTTCTTAGTAATTTCCTGCGATGTTTTTACAGCAATTTCCTTTTTATCATCGCCAGACCACCACGATTTAAAAAAATCTGTAATTGAGGAAAACTTACTTTTCAGGTTTTCCCATTTCTCTTGAATACCAACCAGCAAACTATCGATCATTTCTGACCCAGCCGTTTTTAATTTTTCAGGAATAGCCTGAACATCAGCAACAATTTCATTCCATTTATCTGAAATTGATTTTTTAACGCTCTCCCAGATTTCAGATGTACTCTGTTTAACAGATTCCCAAGCCCCACTTATTATCGTCTTAACAAACTCCCAGGCTTCTGAGGCACTTTGTTTAATGGTGTCCCAGTTTTGGTAAATAATGCCGATTAACCCACCACTCATGAAATAATTCTTAATACCTTCCCACGCCGTACTGACAAGGTTTTTAATTCCTTCCCAAGCAATACCAAAGATATTTTTTACACCATCCCATAAAGCAGTGAATTTTGGCCCTAATGATTCCCAATTCTGCCAAATATAAATAGCAGCCATTGCGATAACACCAATAACAGCAAAAATTGGGTTTGCCATCATAGCCCGGCCAATAAACAGTATTGCCTTACCTAACACGCTGAAAGCACCACTTAAAAAAGACAGGCCTTTTACACCAACACTTGCCAGAATATTTATGCCATTACCCAAAACACCAAAAACTTTTTGACCAATATTCCCTAATGCACCTAAGCCTCTTCTTTGTTTTCCAAAAGTATCCTTATTACCTTTGTTAGATAGCAAATCAACACCATTATTAAGTGAGCCAAAAACCTTATCCCCGGTTTTACCAAAAAAATCCATGGCAGCTCTTAGTGCTTCCAAAGCCTCGGTTCCGAATTGTGCGAATGCCTTCAAGCCATCTCTTAAATTCTCCATAGCCTGAATACCGACTTGCGCAAATCTATTCAGATTGGCTCTTAATTCTTCCAGTCCCTGAACCCCAATCTGGGTAAATATATCCAGACTGGATTTCAATTTATCCAGTGCCTGAACTCCTAGCTGTGCAAAGAAATTGAGGCTGGCTTTTAATTCTTCCAGAGCCTGCATACCCAATTTAGCGAATATATCCAGCGGAGATGTTAATTTATTCAGCGCCTGAACCCCTAACTGCACAAACGCATCCAGTGTGGATTTTAATTTATCCAACGCCTGAGTACCCAGTTGTGCAAATATATCCAGTGGGGCTGTTAATTTATTCAGTGCCTGAACCCCCAACTGCACAAATGCATCCAGTGTGGATTTTAATTTATCCACAGCCTGAGTACCCAGTTGTGCAAATATATCCAGTGGGGCCGTTAATTTATTCAGCGCCTGAACCCCCAACTGCACAAATGCATCCAGTGTGGATTTTAATTTATCCAGCGCTTGAACGCCTAATTGTGCAAAAAAGTTCAGGCTAGCTTTTAATTCCTCAAAGGCTTTAAGTCCCAACTGCACAAATGTATCCAAGCTGGATTTCAATTTATCCAATGCCTGAATACCTAATTGAGCAAAGAAATTGAGGCTGGCTTTTAGCTCTTCAAAGGCTTTGATCCCTAACTGGACAAACATATCTAAAGGATATGTTAATTTATTCAGAGCCTGAGTCCCTAACTGTACAAACGCATTCAAGCTGGTCTTTAATGTTTCCAGTGCATGGCTACCTAATTCTGCAAACCTATTCAGGCTGGATCTCAGCGTCTCCAAAGCCTTAATGCCCAACTGCGCAAAAGTATTCAAGCTGGTCTTTAATGTATCCAGTGCCTGGCGGCCCAATTCCGCAAATTTATTCAGACTAACTCTCAGATCAACAAAAATCTGAATGCCAAACTGCGCAAAAATATTCAGACTGGCTTTTAGTTCGATAAAAGCACTAACTCCCAACTGCGCAAAGAAGTTCAGACTGGCCCTTAATTCGACAAATGCCTGCAGGCCCAATTGCACGAAAAAGCGCAAGCTCGTTCTTAGCGCGACAAAAGCCCGAATACCCAGTTGCACAAAAAAGTTCAGACTGGCCCTTAATTCGACAAATGCCTGCAGGCCCAATTGCACAAAAAAGCGCAAGCTCGTTCTTAGCGCGACAAAAGCCCGAATACCCAATTGTACAAAGAAGTTCAGACTGGCCCTTAATTCGACAAATGCCTGAATCCCCAGCAAGGAAAATATATTTAATCTGATTCTTAACGTGTCAAATGCTTTTATACCGATATTACCAAATATTTGTATATGACTAATTAATGTTTGGAATGTGACTTTTACAAAACCAGCAGTTAAATTCAAAACCCCATTAATTTTATTCAGCATGCCAAATAAAATAGTTATCTGAGGATTAATATTAATGACCAATTTATCTAACAATTTAAAATTGTTAGTCATATTGCCTGTCACACCAAGATTAAATTCATTTTTTTTACTGGATGAATTTTCCTGTTGGACATTCTGGGTCATTTGGACCACATTAGCTGATTGGCTGGCGGCATTTACCTGTATCACTTTTGGGGAATTTTGCCGCACAGAAAAAGATTGTTTAATTGTTTGATTATAGGCCTTAAGTTCGGCCCGCATACGCGCAGTTTCCTGCGCATAACCTATAATGGGTTTTAATTTTTCAACACTCTTATTGAGTTTTTTAAACTGGTTATAAATTTTATCTACTGAACCTACCAGTTTTTTCTGATGCTGTTGAAAAGATTTAAAGGAACTGGTCAGCTTACCAACAGTACTCAGTACCTTGTTAAGCTGTGACTGTATATTACTCATTTTCTGCACCACTTCTTAAAATGGCCCGATGTCGCCAGTCCAATAATTCCGACAATAACATTTCATCTGTGTCTGCCGGAGTCCAGTGAAAAACGGTGGCAATATCTGCCACCAGTTCATCAACGGTTAATCGTTCTGGGAATCGGACTTGACCGACTTCGGCAACAAAAAATTGACCACCTCCACACTGAGATTAATCAGATCACCAGGTGACATCATAATCAGGTCATTTTTGGTCAATGCAGGAGTGGTAACACGTGGCAGAACCAGCAACATAGAATCCACATCCATTTCCAGCAGTGCCTGTAAACGAGCACCGCGCAACGCGCCACTGGTAGGTTTACGTACCGTCACTTCTGTGATTTTTCCGTTGCCTCGCGCCAGTGGAGCTTCCAATTCGATTGTGCGCAGATCTTCATCTTGAGTTTTCAGTGCTTCAGTCATAATTCAACCTTGTTTATCCGAGTAAAAACCTGTCTCAGCCGCGATATGCTGATTGAGACAGGAAATAAGTTTTAAATTTGTTAATAAAAGAGTGATTAAAAAAGACCGATAGCGCGGCGATGCTGCGCCAGGCGATCTTCTCCGCCCACTTTCTCAACCATGTTGACGGTGTCGATTTCAATCAGTTCTTCACCATTCCAAGTCAGTTTGAAATAAGTATTTTTAGCGGTAATTTTGGTTTGAGTGTTGTCGCCTTGTTTATAAGTACCGTGATCGAATTCCTGGAAACGGCCACGCATAACAACTTCAACTGCAACCACGTCACCCGTGTCTTCGCGCTCAAAAGAGCCAGCAAAGCGCAACATAACACCATCAACTTGTGCGATGCCCCACTGTTTGTACAGTTGAGCTTCAACGCCACCCAGAGTGAATTCCGCATCCAGTGCGCCTTCATCCAGACCCAGATCAACCATTGCACTGCCGTTCATACCGGCGCCTCGGTAGGCTTCCAGTTTGCGGCTCAGCTTAGGAAGAGTTAGCTCTTCCACAATACCCTGATAATTGTTGCCATCATTGAACAAGTTCAGGTACTTAAGTTTGCGAGGTAATGCCATCAGTTAGCCCCTTATTTATTGATACTTTTTGCGAAATCCATCAGGTAACTATCTGTAATGCGCTGGCGTAACATCATGTTTTCCAGTGGTGGTACAGGTGTATAGTCGTAATCGATGGTCAGTTTGCCTGCTTTCAGGGTGTCTTTATCGTTGGCTTTATCGTCATACCAGCAGCGGCCATCGATGATGTAGCCACCGGCTTTCAGTTCGCGGAACTTAGCATTGATACCTTCGAGAATGTCGCGTACCAGCGATGGGGTCAGTGGTTTATCAATTGCCCACATGTGCGCTTCAGCCATCGTATCAGCCAGAACCTGAGCGGTACGGGTGTAGCTTTCGAACTGGAACAGTGGATCATCTGCACAAGTACGAGAACCCCAGAAACGGAAACCGTTTTTGCGTATCAGTGTAGTGACGCCACTTTTGTTCAGCAGATTAGCGTCAGTCGCAGTATCTTGCAGATCCCAGAAGACATCAGCAGACAGACCCGTCACACCGTTGACACCAACGTTGGACAGTGTTTTGTGCCAGCCTGTCTCTTCGTCGATTTTGGCGCGCAGGCCCAAAGCACGAGCGGTTGCAAACGCGATAGCTTCGCTATTGGTGACAGTATCCCAGCTCAGTAAATCAGGCCAAATCAGCATCAGCTCACGCTGATTGAAGTTGCCGCGATATTTGATAACTTCGGAGATATTTTTGCAGCCATAAGCGCTGACATATGCCATTGCTTTCAGTTTCTGAGCAACACTTGCCAGTTCAACAGCAACTGCTTTTGAGTCCAGACCTGGAACACCCAGAATGCGTGGTTTAACACCGAGTTGGCTTTGTGCTGCCAACAGTGCCTGCATACCGGTTTTCTTACCTGCGTCAGTGACACCACCGATGATGTTAGAAATGGTTACTTCTTCAGATTCTCCCTCAGCCACACGAACAACCACCGTCACAGGCAGAGCCTGAGCAGCAATTGCTTTTAGTGATGTGGACAAAGTGCCTTTTTTTCCAGCTTTACCACTGGCGGTCATAACGTCAGTGATCAGGACTGGAGTATTTAATGGAAATGTTTTTTCGTCTGCGTCAGGAGCAGTACAAACCATACCTACGATAGCGGTGCTAACGGTAGTGATGGTACGAGTACCTTCGTTAATTTCCTGTACACGGACTCCGTGATGATAATCTTGTGCCATATTAGCGTTCTCTCCTGTTAAGGTGTGCTGATATATTGGCGGATTGGACGGGGGAAATCATTCGATTGGCTGTGTGTGGGGAAAGGTACAAATCTAGATTAATATTTTTATTAATAATCAATATGTTAATTTTATATTTGATTTGTTTTTTGGTGGGTAGAGAGAAATTAGTAGTTTTTGGTGAGAGCGGCCTTTTAATGATTAAATAATGACCTTTTTAAGTCTATTTTTAACTCAAAATTAGTTCAAAATTTATTCCATTAAGTATTATTTCAAGTAATTCGAGCTTTTGGTTATTTTTTGACAAGCTAAATTGGGCCATTTTCACCTCTGCTTATTGGTTTTCAGGGGATAGGAGATTGGATCCTAGCTAGGATCATAAGGATCCAAAGATTGTAAGAAACCTCGGTTTAACAGAAACCGTGGATCTAGCCGCTGGAGCATTGTCTAAATCTATTGTTAGAGAAGTGGGTAATGGTGGAACATTTGCAAGCTGTAATACACCAGGAATATATAATATTGCTATTGATAAACCTGAGACAGTATCAGATTTCCCTAAAGTAAATGGAAATCCAATTTACGGCTATGGCATGATGATTGTGACTGTGAGTCATTCGTGTACTTCACAATTATATATGTCTCATATTGGGCACATTGCTGTTCGTCAGTCATGGTATCCGAATAAAGAATATTATGATTGGCTTGTTCAATATAGTTCTGCGAACAAGCCTACAGTAGCTGATGTTATAGATGCGGTTTCAATTAATGATGCAATGCGCCTCACATATTTGGATGGATGGGAAAATATTTATAATGGTTATTCTGGATTTGCGCCTAAAGCCTCATTCCTAGAAAAATATAACTTACCATTTGATGTATTTGGTGTTCAATTAAGATTTAGCAACGTAAGTGGAGCATCAAGTGAGGGGAGGGATCAAGTATGGAGTCATAGATTGATTTTCATACATGGAGGAGATACATACCGTACTGATCATATCAATAAAGGTGAAATAGTTACTCGTAAATTCTGGGACACTATGAATGCTAAGCCAGATAATAGTGGCTGTCTTAGAGTATCTTCTCCAATAGTGGAAATTTATTCTGATGGAACATGCATAACTAATAATGAATCAGAAGGTGTAACTGTTACCAAACTTAGTATCGGCCAATATAAAATTTCTGGGGTATTGGGTTTTAACTCGGATAAAGCATGGGGAGTATATGGAGGTATATCATCACCAAAGGATAATAATGGGCTTGAGCTGATTTACATTGATGATAAGGTAAAAAAAGATGGAGGTATTACAATTGAAATTTTCCATCGCCAACATTCACATTTACCTGAAAAATTCCAAAATTGGAGAATAAAAGAAATCGTAGAAGGTGAAAAAGTATTTTATACCGATGGAGAACCTTGTGATATACCGGTGGGTTGCCGATTAGATGTTCGTGTACAGATGCCAGAAGATTCTATCTGGAATCAAAAATAAAGAGAATTTTCTAAACGACTATAATAATTAAGGGGCATAATGCCCCTGTAATTATTTTTCTTTTTTTTGAGCATTCATCAATATATTTGAAATACTATTTGACAAATCTTTCATATCAGAAAAGGATTTAGCAATTCCATCAGATTTAACCATATAAGGTAGAATCAATGAGCCATCTTTAATGGCTTCATCAATCGCGACGAAAATTTCTGCTGATGGTTGAGATATAGATTTAATATCTTCTAATGTTTTTATTTTTGTTAGTTTTATAATTAAGTTAGAAAAATGAACTAATAATAATCCTAAGATGTCCGATAATATACCTTCACGAACAGCAGGCTCAGATAAACTATCAATTTGTTTACGGATCAAGGTCCTTGTATGCACTACTACTGCGGGTTCTAGACCTCTTGAGGTGACAATATGACCAGAATTATAATCATTATTTATTCCGATTTTATATAATGTTTTCATGTATGAATTCCTATGTTATGAACCAAGTCCAGAACCAATATTAAAAAGCTGTGGGCACAAATTATTTGGATTCCATTTTCCAGTCACAATTTGTGGCAGGGCAATATATAGTTCATCTTCTACCTTGATGCCCTCGATACCTACCCAGAAATCAATGTGACTATACTTACCTGGAAAATTATTAGTATATAAATGAGAGGTGTGTTGATTCCATTTTCCCTTTATTGAGTTATTACACCACCTCCAATTTGCACTACCTATTACTTTATGATAAACAACAAAACTCATAAAACAGCCAGTTTGGACACGCTGATTTGGGATGGAAAAAATATAACTATCCAATTTATCAACTGACTTTTTAGCTGTTAGTTTCATGATATTGAAATCGCCATGAAAATATAACTCATCCATTTTCATATATTGTAAAAGCTCTCGAGCTAATGGAGGGCGATTTTCTGGTTCAATGCCTGTTATTATTCTTGTGAACTCAACGTCAAATATATCCCAGAATTTTCCATCAGCATGAATGCTCATCCCCACAGGAAGCTGCCGACCTTCAGAACCTGCAAGGTCTGTTAAAGATGCATTTTTATTAACAGCTAGTGAGGTATGTTCGTTCATGTAACTGGAATACATATGTACAACCCGCGCATCGTTACCAGCCATCAAGGTGTTAGCAGTAGTACCAATTGGCATTTTAGCCGTTCCCACTAAACCGACGTTTAGTCATAATCAGAATTTAAATGGTGATAAAACCATGGATCATTATGTCACTGGAAAGCTATAAACATAAAATTTATTTATAATTTTCTGTTTGTAGGTATCTTAAATTTTCAGTCTGAAACTTAGAATATTTAGAAATATATTTCTACATCAGTATGTTACATAAATGCAAGATAGTTTATTCTGTCGTGTATCTCCTAACACCAGTTATCAGCATAAAATGTCTGGTTATTTTTTTAGCGAAAACGATACCAAATTATCATGTTATTCAATAATTCCTTATAAAATGTCAACGACACCTAACAGAGAGGGAATTTCCATTGTGAAAAATTATGTGGCTGTAGATTATCTGACTGTTTTATTTAGAATAATCTGTGTTAGTATGTCACATTAAATAAAATTCAACATGGTGTCCTATGAAGATTTTTGTCATCAATTTAGAAAAAGATATAGAACGCAGAAAATCAATGCAAAAGCAGTTGCAAAAAGTGAATCTTAGTGCTGAGTTCATAACAGCAGTATACGGAAAAGAATTAACCAATGAGCAGCTGATAAATTCATGCCCTGATTTTGATGACTTAGCCCTCACTCTTGGTGAAGTTGGTTGTTCAATGAGCCATATAAAAGTGTATAAGAGAATGATCGATAGCAGTATACCTGTTGCTTTAGTATTAGAAGATGATGTACTTTTTGATGAAAGTTTAATTACTATATTGTCGTATTTAGATAATCATCCCTTGTTATTAAGTTCAAAACCTTATGTTTTTTTATTAAATAATACTAATGAATATTTCGAATCATTTAAAAAACCATTGATAGAAAACTATAATATAGTCAATGTAATTGATGCCGCATGTGCTTTTGGATATGTTTTAAATCTATCCGCAGCCAAGAAATTATATCATTATTTACAACCTGTTAGATTTGTTGCCGATGAATGGAAATTTTTCAAAGAACAAGGTGTAATTACATTGAAAGGAATTATCCCTCCAGTAATTCATCCTTCTGCTCAATCGATAAATTCATCGATCGGAGAAAGAGAGTATACATTGACGAAGTTAGATATAGAAAATAGAAAACGTACAATTATCATTCAAATAAAGTTAGCTTTGTGGAGAATATTCATTCGTACTTGGCTGAAAAAAGTTAGGCCTTAGCTTGAAAACTAAGGCTATCATGAATGAACTAATTTGTTCGGTACCAACCCATTAACATAATATAGGCATTAATAACATCAAATCCTTCACCACTACCAGTTTCTGATGTATTACCACTAACATTATGTGCATGTTCTCCATTCCATGATGTGTTTCCAGTCCAAGTCCGGGATGCATCAAATGTGGTAAGGTTTGCCCATCTATCTGTATATTCTATACCAGGTTTACTCTGGCCATTTCTAGCAAAAGCACCTCCAAAAATATCACTTCCATGAGCAATAACACTTGGCAGATAACCAGTAATGTTCATATTCCCACGATTATGATTATGTCCTCCAGTACTATTTGTATTCCCACTAAAATAGTGACTATGTTTTGGAATATGTTTTATAGTTAGCTGCTTAGTATCATTACCACCTGTTGATAACACATTTGATCCATTACTAGCAGCCAGACGAACTGTTCTATTTTCACCAATATACTTCCATGTTGTCCCGGGAAATAGATTGTTGGGATTTTTATTTTGTGCAAACCATAAAACAATTCCAACAGGGTATAGTAAATCTATGGATACTGATTTGGCTAACGCATCAGTGACTGCTTTTTGACTCATTATTTGTTCAGCTGAGTTTCCTGATTCTTGTACTATAGCTGATTTTGGTACGGAATTTTTTGCCAAATTAATAGTTTCTGCATAATCATGAGCATAAGGCAGGACAGAATCATCGTAATCTTTTCCTAACAGAGGGTCATCAATGGCATAGGATTTCACCATCCATTTAATTTCCTGCTTAAGCTCATAACCATCTGACCACCTACTTATTTCTATTTCATTTTCTTCACGAGAATAATGAATACTAGAAAAATTACTTGTCACATGATAGGTCAAACCGCCACGTATATAACAACCACTAAACACTCTACAATCTGTGATATCACCAGATTTCAGACTATATAAAAGCGGAAACTTACCATCAATAGGCCTTGCTATGCACATCATTCCACGACGAATATTTTTGACGGTCTTACGGTAGGTTTGGCTAATCCGTTTAATATTCAGGTACTGGGCATCCCCTCCCCATAGAACATCTCCACCTTCAATTTGCAATAACAAACCTGCAAGGTGTGTTTCTTTCCCAAACGGGTTTTTATTCTCTCTATCTTCCGCATAATTACGGTGAATAGTTAACCATGGATTAGCACCGTTATTATTGGAAGGAAAGCTCCACCATACCGGATAATAACGGTCAGTGCTTAAGCCGGTCAGGTCTATCGTTTTATTAAAACGCGGTTCTGCTTGAATTGCCTCAGCCGTTGGCTTATACCCTTCATGATAAACCTGATGCCCCTTAATTCGAAGATTATCAGATTTCAGGCTCATCCATTCCGAGGTTCCTCCCCCAGAAAGGCTATGCTGCCATTTGAAATATTCATTACCATTATCTCCTGTTTTAAACCACATATAGGAGTCTGTATCACCATCACCGATATTTTTAAAACCAATAGCGGCCATATCCGTATTTCTACGCCAACCTATCTCACTGTCAGTTGAAATCATGATGTCCCCGGTGACTTCTCCCCCGCTGCGTTGCAAAGCGTTTTTTGCTAAATCCACCGTTCCCACTAAACCGAGGTTTTTTACAAACTCATCTTTGTTTGGAATATCCGCACCATTATTATTTTTTTCTAAGCGGGAATTAGCATTTTCGTTAGCAGCATTTACACGAGCATCTGTTTCGTCTTTAGAATACGCACCGACTTCACTGGCAGTTGGTTTATTAGCAGTGTTATAGTCTCTTCTCCAACTTGGTAGATAATCCTTACCATGGTTCCCATAGGTAAATTGTGCATTTGGAATACAATCATCCACCGATGTAGGAGCTGTTGTAACACGGATCGTCATCACACTTTCGATTCCCATGACTTCCACAACAGCACCTGCCAAATGGATTGAACCACAGCCTGTATCAATAATTCTTTTATTGTTAGCATACCACCATGAGCCTTTATACACCCAATAAGGATGGTTAAAAGCACCTTGACTTTTCAACCATGCAATGAATTCTTCGGTTGTCCAAACACCACCACCTGTGTTGATAGAACCACTAAACGCTCTGGCCGAACCAATATTACGGTTAAATGTGTCTTTATCGACTACATCTGCCCCATTTTTGTTTTTCTCCAAACGCGTATTAGCATTATTAGCCGCCGCATTAGCCAAATCATAAGCCGCCTTTACCGATTTCGGTGTTGCTGCATGAGTTTCGCTATTGCTATCCACCGCGCTGCTCAGGATCACAAATCCCTTTTCTTTCAGCGTCGCATCAGGATGGTTACGGCTATTCTCATGCTTCTTAATAGAATCATCTACATACTCACGTGTTGCCAGGATCACAGACGGATCAACTTTCAAAGTCACCGCATCAGCGCTGCTGACAATCAAGATCATACGGATCGTTTGTGTACGACCGGAGCCTTCCTGCAATTGGGGTTTGTAGGTTTCTGCACAGTTACCAACAGCAATCAGAATGCCATCTTTGTCATACAGGCCGATTTCACGGATCCACCAGCCACCTTCATTTTCAGGAATAACCTGTTCTGCAACGATTTGGTTGGTGTTTTTCGGATCGATGCTCAGCGTATTAATCGCTGCACGACGTTTTTCATTAATCAATTTGGTTTGTTTAGTGTCTGGCGTCGGCAGGCTGCCACCACCATCACCAACGGCCATATGGGTAATTTCGATTTTAGTACCCAGTGCCGCAGCATTTGCCAATTTATCTGCACCCAACTGTGTCAGCAGCGCAAAATATTTGGTACTCATGGTCTAATCCTCATGTCATCAATAATATGTACTCCCGCGCCCACAATTTCTGAGCCGGATACTGTCACTTCTTTCGGGAAATAGGGATAAACTGTCAGCTCGTCACCGCTGTAAGTCGCTGCCGAATAGTGATATTCACCACGCGTATCCAGGTTGATATCCAATCCAATCAAATGTCGGCTGACTGGCTTGGCATCGAAAATCAAATTTTCCAGCTCTTCGAACATTTCATGGGTGATACCACTATCTAGTACGCCGATATCCAGCCGGAAAGTGCCCGGCTCATCGTTGGTCTGCCACCATTCCCGTACTCGGATGAGATAACCCAACGGTTCAACCACCCGCCGAATTGCACCAATCGTTCCTTTGTGTTTGTGTAGGAACAACGAACCTTTGATCACTTCCCTTTTGGTGCTCTCAGGCCAGTTTTCGTCCCAGCGATCCACTGACCACGCCCATGCCAGATAAGGCAGTAACGATGCCGGACAAGTATCTGGATTCCACAGTTCCCGTAATGGCACTTTGATCTTCTGCAACTCAGCACAAGCTTTAGCCGCTGCAAGTTCTAACTGGGTTGAGCCCATCGGCAGCAGGCGATCACTCATCAGAACCTCCCATCGTCAATGTGGTCTTGGTGCAGTAAGAAGCCTGGGTTTTATCCAGCACAACGTCTTTCAGCGGGGCTTTCAGTTCTACACGCTGGACACCTTCCACATGCAATGCGGCATAAATCGCTGACAAACGAATGTCACGCCCCAAACGATGCTGTGCTTCGACGTAATGTTTCAGTTTTTGCTCAGCCGCCTTACGGATAGGTTCTGATTCCGGCGTCGGGAAGATGTACAACACCGCATCAATTTCATATTCCACGATGTTCGCTGACTGGACTTTCAGGCGATCTGCTACCGGACGTACATTTTCGTCGTTCAGGGCTTTTTCAACGATTTCCAGCAATTCTTTGGATGCCACGCCTTTGTCTTCACGGGACATGATTGTTACCGTGACGTTGGCTGGTGACGGGCTGATAGCCGAAGCATCCGCGACACGACCATCCGCACTGCGGGCATGGTACTCATATGCCCCAACCGGACCTGCAACGCTCAGACCTTCAAAGGCTTGAGGAATACGCACGCGGTAATCGTTGTCGGATTCCATGACAGCCAGTGTCGGCGGTATGGTGGAATTATCCGCAGAACGCAAAACCATGCGGGATACATTGTTGTTCGCACCCAATTGATCCAGATCGCTACCGGTTGAATAAGCAACCATTACCGCACGTGCAGCTTCATTAACTCGCTGGCGCAGAAGCAGTTCGCGGTACACGTTCTCTTCCAGCAACTTCACCAAAGGTTCAGATTCAAGTTGTAAAGTTCGTGCAATCGCATCCTTCTGTTCTTCAGGATAAAGCGATATCAACCCTCTTTTACGCTCTTCTAGCAGTTGTTCGTAATCCAGTGGCTCAACCACATCCGGTGGTGGCAACTGGCTTAAATCGATTGTTGGCATACCTTACCTCTCAGAAATAGCCTCACCGGGAATGGCTCACCGGAATAGAAAGTGAAAATTCTCTGGCGGATTGATGGTAAGTACCCGTGATATCCACCACCATTCTGCCGTCCTGTAGGGTTTCCATCGTGATTGACGTCAGCGTCACACGTGGTTCCCAACGGCTAATTGCGGTATAACTAGCCGCCATGACCTGAAGCCTGAGCGCTGGGTTTTGCGGCCAATCAATCAGCTCAGGCAGCAAAGAGCCGTAAGTTCGCCGTGCAATACGGCTACCCACAGAGGTCAGTAAAATATCGCTGACAGATTGCCGGACATGATCCAGATCGGTCAGCTCCCTACCTGTCTGTCGGTTCATACCCAGATACATCATACGGGGCCTCCTGATGTGTCACCGCCTGACCGAATACCGGTGTGTTTATGGGAATCCACGACCACGCCGTTGGAACTGAATGTGCCGCCGGTGTGTTCAATATTGCCCGTCATTTTGCCGCCGTTGCGCACGATCAGATTCCCCGTGCTCATTAGCTGCGTACAGATGACTTCCGGTGTATTCAGCGTGATCCTGGTGCTGGCAACACAGGTAATTTCCGGCGCAGTAATATGAACGGAATCCGATGCAGTCACTGTCGCGGTTTTGATGCCAGTCACAGTCAATGCGCCTGATTGCGGTTCATATTCCATCACTGCACCATCCGGAAACTTAATATGCGTTGCTTCAGGAGACGTTGATGGTGCCGGAAACTCATCTGAAAAAATTGCTGGCAATACAAAGGCGGTGGTCAGTTCGCCGCCTATGGACAGTAATAAAACCTGCTCACCAACACTGGGCGCCCACCACGTGCGGGAGTTTCCCGCTCTGGATGTCAACCAGTGCAGCCAGTCGGTTTCAAGGTTGCCTGTCGCGACTCGGCACATTCCCTTTGTGGTATCCACCTGGGTAATGACGCCTGTTCGGATCAGGTTGCGCAATAAGCGCATCAGTTCAGTGAGTTGTGTGTTCATAACGTAAGAATGCCATGAAAAAGCAGGTGAAACATTAAACTGGACTTGTAGGAACAGACACACAAAACAACAGATAAAATCAAATTAAATCAATAAAATAAAAGCCTTCTTCTAGAATAAAAAAGGCTTTTAGGGGTCATGTAAGGGAGTTCTGTTAAATCATGCGGAATGACTAGGGCTTACATTGCCGGACAACTTCACGGACATACTGTTGCAGGTAATCTAATTTGGCTTGGTCGCTGATGATCCCGGCTCGGATATCGTAAATAGTGCGTCCAGCTTTTGCAGTGAGTTCGATTTGGGTTCCATCGCCCACGCTGTAGGAGCTGGTATTTCGGTTTTGGGTGAGTTGACAGGTAGCAAGGTTAGAGATGGCGATTTGCACCCGACGATGACCAGCGGCAATATCAGCCCGCAAAGCGGTATTTTTTTCAGTAACATAAGCTAATTTTCCAGAATAGTATTCATCCAATTGGGTGGCCCTGTTCTGTGCATCTTTCATTTGTTGAATAGCAGACAATGTTTCCTGGCTTGTTTTCTGGTAGATAGCAGCGATTTGAGCAGAATGTTGCTGCTTCAAGTTTGCCACTTCGCTAAGAAACAGTGAACGGTGTCCCCACCAGCCAAAACATCCTCCAATTACGAGAGTGACAATTAAAGGTATTTTCTTCATTGTTCCAGCCCCCAACAAGCCAGTTCAGATTCCTGATCACGCCGTAAGACCTGCCCATAACAGCCGTTCGGCTGCCCTTTAGTTTTTCGGCAATCATGCCCTCCATCATAAATCCAGCGTTTAATCTCCTGACAAGCACCTTTTCTATCTCCGGCATTGAGCTTGCGATAAAATGTGGAAGAAAAGCACTTTGAGGGACCGATGTTATACGGGCAAAAACTGGCAATCCCTGCAATTTGTGGTTCAGTCAGCGGGATGTGGATATTCTTTTTTACCCAATCAATCGCTTTATCAGCTTCAATCCGGTTCAAGGCTTCACATTGTTCAGAGGTCAACTGCATTCCTTTATATACCGCTTTACCATCAATGCGCGTCACCCCCCGACATATCGTCCAAACCCCACCAGCATCCTGATAGGCTGTAAGTCGATTACCCTCTTTCTCATCAAGGAACTGGGAAAGAATGACGGAAGAACTGGCACCACCAATGATAAGACCAATAAGCAACCGACTAAGTTTAGTTTTGAAATCCTGCATACATATCACAGCTCTTTTGGTGCGTGACTTATCAGCTCGCTGACAATACTGGCTGATTTTGACGCAGGATCTACCTCCAGATTTTCCAGAATTTCTTTTAAGATCAAAGTGCGTTTCATTTGCTCACGACGATTGAGACGATAAGTCAGAATGCCGAGAGCAATGCTGGCGAATGCTCCCAGCAGGAAACTCCACTCATATAAAGAAAGACCGGAAAAAATAGCGGTCGTGCTGGCGCAGGCATAAGTTGCATGGCTGTATTTATCCATTCATACCCCTTAATCCCAAAGCTGGATCATGGGTTTGCTGGCCGCAGGCATAAAGTCCGGCATTTCAACTTTCGTTCCATGAGGCAATATCGCGCCAAAATCAGCAAGTCCCGGATTGGCCAGCAATACACGCTCCGCCATACCCAATGTCTGACCATAATGGCGCCAGCACAAAGCATCAACCGTCTCATTTTGTTGTGCAATAATTTGCATACACTCTCCTTTTCTTTGCAGAAAATAGTCAATAAATCGGAAAGTTATGATCGAATAATCAGCGGAATGCCTCAATGAAACAGCATTGTTAGGGAAGTAGTACAAATGAAGAACAACTCTGCTGGGATATTTATCTTTTTAAAAAGCATAAGGGCAGGAATTGCCCTGCCCTTATGTTATTTAAATTGCTTGCTATTTGTAGGTGAATTCAATCTATTAGGCCTAATCCGCTAGCCAGCTATCATCCTCCCAGACACTTTGGATGAGTTCCATTATTTGGTTGTGTTCATTACTGTTTTTATTTCCTGTCACTTTTACGGATGTATTGCTGCTGACGGCAATTCTAAAACGCGTATCTGGATACTGAGGTAGTATTTTCTTTTTAAGTTCATTTTCAAGTGCAGACATGACTGATTCAGAAACATTAGCTCGCTTATCGAAAAGTATTTCAATTTGCATCATTTTCTCCCGTCAAAGTCTATTCTTCTACCGAATCTGAATTTACCGACCATTCCCTTTCTAACAAATTATTTTTATACAACTTATTATAACCACTGAGTCTTTTTTCATAAGGTGCAGATAACTCAGCTATCCAGACCAATGCCAATTCTTTATCTTCTGCTTGATTGCATTCACAACTTGTCGCCATTCTGGCAATAAAATTAATACGTTGTGCTACCAATGATTCCATAAGAGAGTCCACTGATATATACGCCTCCACTCAAAACTGTATATATATACAGTACACCTAATTAGTGAAAATTTAAAGTAGTTTTTTCCCTTCCTAAAGATAAAAATTAATAGTTAATAACTATTATTTATTTCTTTTATGGAATTTTTTTTTGTAAAAATAACATTACTTAAAATAATTTCACATCCATATCACAACAATACCTTTCCTGTCTATCCGTACAGTTATTGACAGAACTCCAAGAGCACCATTTTCTGTTTCTTTTATAGACAATCTTTTCCGATGTCGGAATCGCATCAGATTTTGGTACAATTGTCCATTGATGGATTCGTGTACAGATATATTTCGCATAAGACAGCAAAGAAGACGTGACTCCTTGAATGGCATGGACATCTTCACCATAAGGGCTACCAAATGGAATCTGTTTGTAAGAGAGCCGAATGACCAAATCACGACGAGCAACCCACGGCCCACCCTGAGCCTGTGTATAGGCGGCCCAATTTCCTTCATCTGCGGCCTGTAAAACCGCATTCATTTTATTATCAGATAAACGTACTTCTTTGAGTCGACGCAATTCACGCCAAACTGAAACCGGAGCGCCACCAATTTGTTGAAATTGGCGAATACGCCAACGACTTGCCCATGCTGTTACCGATTTAGCCATATCGCGCAATGATTCGCCCGTTTCATGGTCGATTTCATCTTCTAACGCATAACCATCGATATTTTTAGAAATATACTTTGCGATATAACCTGTCGCACTACCTTGATGAGGATCTATCTCCCTGTAATCAAAACGGGATTTTTTGTCATTATTACGATTACGTAGCAACTCTTCCTCCTCTTCCTGACAAGCGTAATGTTCAAGGATTTTTCTGACCTGCTGCACATGTTCTGGCAACATAAATAATAAAATATGCCAATGCGGAGTACCATCATGGTGAGGTTCAACAACACGAAAACCAAACAGATTAATTCCCGCACGGGCAATAGCAGCACGAGCTTTTGCCCATACACTACATAAATAACGCTGTGTATCACTGGGGGTGACTCCCTCCCACTGTTTGACAAACCCTCCTTGATACCGGACTGCGTGGTATTTTGATGGGGCCGTAATACTATAGAATTCCCCTACACATCCCATTTTGTCAGCAATATCCTCGAAACCGCGCATTCTGACCATCAATTCACAACGACGAATAGCAGGATTCGCATTACTGTGAACTACCGTTTCAGCTAATGAAATACGTTCTCCCGCTTCATTTTCCAGATCAAAATGCTGGAAAAACTCACGATTGCGTCGCTTCTGCTCCAGCCATTCACGCAAAGCATGCTGCGAAACATAAGGCGATGCCACTTTCTGAACCTGTCCAACTGCAATTGCCATATGTTCCGATTGAATATCCCGCAGTCGCTTTAAACGGAAGTACCACCAGCGGGCGGACATCATACGCAACATTCCCGCACAGAGCTGATCGACAGAAAGTGCTTTGCGTCCATGGTTAAATCGTTGCCAATAAGGTGGATTAGTACCACATTGCAACGTTAGTTTTGCCAATAATTGATAAACTTCTGCGATACGAGAAAATTGTTCCGCTTCGCTATCCAAAGATTTCGTTTGGCTATATTGGGACTCTTGCAAAAAAGGTTTTTGCAAAGAAGAGAGATTTAAAGAAGCAGGTTCCACAGAGGGTTTCAGAGAGTAGTACTCATAGTTCTCCATGATAAACACAGAGACTTCATGAGCGAGCTTCAAAAGCTGCTTGCGATCATAAGTCACCACGTTATCCAATTGTGCAATAAAAGGGAAAGGAGCGATACCAGACACACGGTGTTTGAATTGGTATCTGTGCTTAACCAACTGTAACCGTGGCAACACATTCTGCCCGACAGTTTTTCTCAGATAAGAATTAGCATCCCTGCGCCCTGATTTGGTAAAAATATCGGCATAACGTCGGCTGAAATATTTCGCCAGAAAGTCCGGCATCTGACCGATATATTGATGGCACCATTGATAATCTTCTGCATTCGCCTCCCACAATAAACATTCTGCCATTGAAACGTTCTGTGAGATGTTTGGTCGGTACATCCCCGGCTGCTTATTGCTGGCAATATAATTGCCAGCGTGATATTCATGAGAGAAAAAAACACTATTCATCCATGCCACCATATTAAAGATATGTGAGTGCCTGGCATACACATGCCATCTGTTCAAAAATGCTATTTATTCAAAAAATAAACAGAAAAAATGTTTAAAAGAGTAATTAATTGGATAACGTCAAATGTTTGGGAAACTGACTAACTACAACCTTAATATGATTCATCGCTTTGATCAGAGACTGTTTTTCCTCTAGAGTAAGTCGGCTGATTTCACTGTCATGACGGGAACGTGGGATATTCGCCAAATAAAAAATAGCGGATAGCACCCGCTTATTCTCTTCATAATGACAATCCCTTTTGTCACGCATATCAGCAAGAAACCGTCTTAATTCTTTCTCATCATCTCCCCAGTATATCGCTCTGATCCTCGACAAATGGTTCAATCCTTCCAATCGCTGACCGAGGTTAACTTGGGCAAATTTTTCTTTCTCTGTATTCGCCATATTTTCCTCACTCTTTTACCTTCAGAGAGATTATTGTCAGAGCAATACCTGGAACACAGCTGATCTCTGGTATAAGGATTGAAATTTGGCAATTCATGATGCAATATCTCTCAATGGTTTTCGCATTAACCAATCTGGGCCCACACTAGATCTCAATTAGAGAACTTAAGTGGGATAATAATTTCCATTATCTATACTGTCAATGAAAAATACCAATATTGAGATCAAGATGGGGGCTGATAGTGGTGGGCGACCAGCTATCGAGCGCCTTGTCCGCGCGTATGGATATAAGTCTCGTCAGGCTCTGAGTGACCATTTAGGCGTGTCCAAAAGCACTATGGCAAACCGCTATCTTCGTGATAGTTTTCCGGCTGATTGGATTATCCAGTGTCATCTAGAAACTGGTGCTTCACTGCTATGGTTAAGTACAGGGCAAGGAGAGATGTTCCCAAACGGCGAAGAGGGTAAAAAAACGGAACGGTTGGAAGATATCATCGCGCCGTCAATCTCTCGTGTAAAACTGTCAGGGGGAAAACTAAATGAGGCTGATCCGGTTATCCTGGACAGTGAGCTAATTTCCAAAGACCTCAGAGAACCGCTGGTGGTTGATGATGGTATATCCTGGTATCTGCTTAATGCTCAGGAAGACAACATTCAGGATGGTTTATGGCTGGTAGACATTGAAGGAATGCACAGTATCAAGAAAATAGCCAAAATCCCTGTCAGTAAAATTCGGGTCAGTGATGATGATGTCACCTTTGACTGTGCGATCAGTGATATTCAATTCATTGGCCGCGTCACTTTGGTGATCTCCAGGCAATAACGGTTTATGTAGTAATACGTTTTCCATCAAGGTCATTTCTGCCCATCAGAATAACCTTGATGGCGTTTATTTAATCATCCGGACACTTGATCCGGTACAGAACGTGCTCCCGCAACGGGTTATCTTCCTCAACTGCTGGATGCATGAATGTTTTTTCATCTCTGGTCATACCCAATTTTTTCATCACACTTTCTGAGCGATAATTCAACAAGGAAGTGAACGCTACAATTTCATCCAGTCCAATTTCTGTAAAAGCAAAATCAAGAACTTTACGGGCAGCTTCACAAGCATAACCTTTTCCCCAAAATGGTTTATCAAGACGCCAACCTATTTCAACAAAAGGAGAAAATGGAAATTCAAGATTAGGGATATTCAGCCCGACAAAACCAATAAATTCGCCACTCTGCCTTAATTCAACTGCCCATAATCCCCAACCTCCCTGTATTTCGAATTTACGAATACAATTATCAACTAACATGTCACTTTGCTCTTTTGTCAGCGTTTTGGGGAAAAATTCCATCACTTCTGGATTACTGTTTAAGCGAAAGAAAAGTTCTCTATCTTCTTCCTTCCAAGCGCGAAGCCATAACCTTTCTGTTTCCAGCTCTATAATCACAGTACCTCCTTGAAATCCATTAGGTATAAATCAATTGACTATAAAAACAAAAACTGCCGGAAAATTCTACATATTCCCGGCAGAAATACATGGAGTTTTATACTCTATGAATCTCAATAGATTGAAATACGAGGAGTATTTTATCGGCAGATATCAGGCAGTAGTTTTAGATTTTGGCTTGTCTGCCTGACTTTCCTTGATAGAAACAATTCGCTCTGCTTCCTGTTTTTTCTTATTCTCTACTTGTTCAGACTGACCAACAAATAATCCACCACGTCGGATTGACAGACTTCCGCAACGGCTAATACCCCGTAATTCTCCGTGCTCAAAAATATCCAATGTTTCTGCACAGCACGTTCCTTCAACATGACCATCAATAATAATT
The DNA here is from genome assembly GCF_002632465.1 of Xenorhabdus budapestensis. GTDB lineage: Bacteria > Pseudomonadota > Gammaproteobacteria > Enterobacterales > Enterobacteriaceae > Xenorhabdus > Xenorhabdus budapestensis. The sequence goes on from NZ_NIBS01000020.1 coordinate 56,498, forward strand.
TCAGGTGCACTTAGTTCACCTTCCACTTTTCCGGCGTGCATAACACGGATAGCACCTCCTTTTACGCGGATATTCCCGACAACTTTTCCCCAAATCTGAATATCTCCTTCCATATCAATATCCCCTTTGAAGACAGAATTCTTCGCGATAATTGTATTCGCGCGGGCTTCAGTACCGGAGATTTTTTTCTCTTCAATTTGCATGGGAATGATTTGTGTGACCGGGCTGGCAGCAGATGCCTCAGTTTTTTTTCCAAACATAACTTTGATTCTCTGTTTCATATTAGTAAAGTAAAATACTAAGGCTAAAAAAGATAAAATTGCTGTTATGGCACAACTAATATTTGCACCATACATGTACAATCCCAGTGTAATAGCCCAAAAGAGCCATAGACTGTATAAAAAAACGCTATCTGAAAAACGATACTTTTCCATACTTTTCTCGTTCTTGTGATCTTTTATCTTTCATCAGCAAATATATCAATGAGTATGCCTTAGCGGATATAGAAGAAAGGCGATGAAAATACATCCTAGCATTGTATCAGTATAAAAAACAATCTACAAAGCTATAACAGAGGTATTTGTAACGCTATTACACCGATAACGTTGTCTCTAAAGCCTAATGTACTGAATTATTGGTGATTCTCTCTTAAACTCCAACATAAAAAGCTCACTTCAACAGCTTTATCTTACTATTTTCAATATAAAAACCATATAAACCAATAAATCCGCAACACAATTAAACTAATAATTAACAAAATAACATCACAGGTGATACAGTAATATTGCTGTGCTCCAATACCTAAACAATGAAAGAATAATCATGAGAGCATAAACTCTAGTATAAATATGACTCTATTCTTTTACCTTCTCTAATATAAATATTTATTTCAAAAAATAATCAATCCATTGGGATTTAAATTTACCCGATTAAAAATTGATAACTTTTATTAACGGAATGGATAAAAACATATCACCGTCTCAGCCTCTCTAGCGTGAGAAAAAATAAATTTAAATCTAAATTTTTGACATTTAAAACTAACATAAATATTAATTTGAAGATATAATACTGGAGTAATTTAATTGATGTTACGCATACGATTTTGATATCTGCCAAGATGTTTAATCCTACATTCAATTTATCAATATATATTCAATAAGTTTTGAGTTGCAAAAAAGCCACTTGAAAGATAGCGGGTATGGTCAATGGATCTCAGATTACTCATGATACGGAAGATTAGGAGTATAAAATGAAAAGGACGACAAGCTTAAACAAAAAGAGTATTTTCTCTTTACAGTTAACCATGCCGGACTTCAATATTCTCGAACATAAACAAAGAGGGCTGTATATTTTACTTGATGGCGAAATGATATGGAAAGATTGCACCAAAACCTATCACATCAAGTCAAATGATATCCTTCTTACCCATCCGGGAAACTATGCCGCAAAAACTAATACAAAAAATTGTCAGGCATTATGGCTACCATTACATATGGATTTTTTACGTAGTTTTATAAAACGTTTTGGAGCGCTATTAAGTAACGTAGAGCGCCATGATTTCCCAGCTTATCGGTTAATTCCTTTCAATCAGTTTCCTTTATTAACAGAAAGTGTCCGTGGATTAGTCAACTTACTTGCTCATGACTATCCCCCAGCATTAATTCAGTTAAGAATTGAAGAGCTACTTTTATTACTTTCTCTCGGAAAGCAAGGCTCATTATTGATATCGGTTCTGCGGCAGTTGAGTAATCGTCAGGTAGAACGATTGCAAACATTTATGGAGGCTCATTATCTCAAAGAATGGAGGCTGAATGATTTTGCCCGCGAATTTGGTATGGGATTAACCTCCTTCAAGGAGCTTTTTAACCGTGTTTACGGCATATCACCACGTGCCTGGATCAGTGAACAGCGTATTCTTTATGCACATCAATTATTACTAAACAGTGGAATGAGTATTGCGGATATCTCGCTGGAATCTGGTTTTTCCAGTCAGTCTTACTTTACTCAAAGTTATCGGAAACGTTTTGGATGTACACCCAATCGAGCCAGATATGGCAAAAATTAATTATAGTTTTTTTGCCTCATCAAAACTCAGACAAATATGATGAGGCAAAAAATAACAAACCTGCCTCCATATCAAAATGGTGGACAGGTAATTAAGTAAGAGAGAATGATTTAATCGACAGTGATAGTAATTAATGATCTTTCTTATCACAGTTTTTATTGCTTTTTTTATCGCTATCTGCACTATAAAATACAGTACCGAGTTTTATTCTTTCCCGTCCGGTCGCCAAACGATGTCGATTAGTATCGCGCAGAGAATAAATACAGCCGCAATATTCTTGCTGATAAAATTCTTCGCGTTTACTGATTTCTATCATACGCGCAGAACCACCGCCTTTACGCCAGTTATATTCCCAATATGTTAACCCCGGATAACGGGAAGCCGCGCGGATACCACACTCATTAATTTGCTGCATATTTTTCCAGCGTGAAATACCAAGTGAACTGGTAATAACAGGAAAACCATGTTCATGAGCATATAGCGCCGTCCGCTCAAAACGCATGTCAAAACACATAGTACAACGAATGCCGCGTTCAGGCTCGTTCTCCATGCCTTTTGCTCGTTCAAACCAGTTATCACGATCATAATCAGCATCAATAAAAGGAATGCCCATCTGCTCTGCAAAACGAATATTTTCATCTTTACGCAGTTCATATTCCTTTAGCGGATGAATATTCGGATTATAGAAAAATATCGTGAAATCTATCCCCGAAGCTAACATTGCTTCCATCACTTCCCCTGAGCACGGCGCACAACATGAGTGCAGCAGTACTTCATTATGTCCATTGGGTAGCGGAAGCGACTTACGTTCATAGTTCAATAACATAGTATTTTACCTAACTCAGACAATAAAAAACCAGGAAGAGAATATGCTTCCCCTCCCTGTGTTTATTAGTTGCCCATCTTACCTTTTTCTTCTGCCTTACGACAACGGACAGAAAGAAAAGAATAGAAAGAAAAGGCGATTTTGATCACATTAGGTCAATCAAACACCTTGTATTTCTGGCAATACCTGCCCACCATCAACCACAATTGTCTGTCCGGTTATATATTTCGCTTCATCAGAAGCCAGGAAACAAGCAGTATGACCAATATCTTCCGGTGTTCCCAAGGTACGCATTGGGGTTGTAGCTTCAAGCTGTTTCAAAAAATCCTCACCGAATGCCTGCAAGCCTTCAGTGACAATCATGCCGGGCATGATGGAATTAATCGTAATACCCTGAGTCGCATATTCAAGTGCCGCACTTCGCATAAACCCTAGCTGCCCTGCTTTACTAGCACCGTAATGGCTGTATCCCGGCATTCCTACCATCTCACCAGTGATAGATGAAGTAATTATAATTCGTCCATATTGCTGCTTCTCCATTACATTCAACGCAGCCTGAACTAATAAGAATGTGCCTTTCAGGTTGACGGTATACACTAAATCCCAATCTTCAACCGTCATCTCTTTTAAAGAATGTTGTGGAAAAATACCCGCATTTGAACAAAGAATATCAAGCCTGCCATATTTTTCGACAATTCCATCAATCACATTTTTACATGCAGCCTGATCCGTGACATCAAGGGAGATAAAATCAACACCCAATTCTTTGGCGATAACCTCCCCTTTTACTTTATCCGTACCTGAAATAATGGTCGTGGCACCTGCCCGTTTAAATACCTGAGCAATCCCTTTACCAATACCTTTGGTTCCTCCAGAAATAAATGCAATTTTTCCGGTTAAATTAAACATTTTTGTTTCCTTTTATATCGGTAGATACAGTATTTTTGCTACCTTACACTTAATTTCCCAATATATTTTCGGCATATTATTTTATCAATAACAATAAATATAATCGATATACTAAAAACAATAAAATATCAATTTAATATCTAAACAAAAAGTGTGATGTTATTTAACTTAATTTCGTGAGAAATTTATTGAGAAAAGAGCACTCATAATTATTTATTATGGATTGCATATTCTCATAACCACGATTACTTTTAGTAATAAGTGAAGATACAGGGTAAAAAATATGACTCTCTCTAATTCATTCTTAAATGAATATGACGGTAGTGCACTATCACCTATTTTATTTCTCAAAAGATCCATATTAAGTAATGGTGACTATCCTGCGGTAATAGATGGAGAGCAGTGTTGGACGTGGCAACAATATGCAAAGCGCTGTGAAAAAGTTGCAGTTGCACTTCAGCAAATGGGAGTAGGTAAAGGTAGTGTTGTCTCCACACTATTACCCAATATCCATGAACTGCTGGAGCTACATTATGCTGTTCCGCTATCCGGTGGGATCCTCAATGCCTTAAGTATCAGAACAGATTCAGCTACACTAAATTTTATTTTTGAGAAAATTAATCCTGAGATATTGGTTATAGATAAAACCTATCTTCCATTGTTAGATGATGTTGTTTTTAATAATCCGATAAAAATCGTTGTGGTTACTGGAAATATTGTAGTGACTGAAAATAATTCGGCCATATCAATATCAGAGCCTGATCAGGATTTTATCTACTATGAATCACTATTAACCCAATATCCATCCAAGACCCTGAATTTTTATCCCATTGATGAACAGGAAGCCATCAGCATTAATTTCACTTCGGGAACCAGTGGACATCCCAAATTGGTTGTCTATTCACACCGAGGAACATTCCTTAATGCTATTTCCAATATCCTGGATTGGGATATGCCTAAACGCCCTACTTATTTATGGACACTACCAATGTTTCATTGCAATGGCTGGTGTTTTTCCTGGACTATAGCTGCACGTGCCGGTACACATATCTGCATGCGCAAATTTGATGCAGAAGAAGCCATACAGCTTATGCAGAAACATCAGGTTACACACTATTGTGGCGCTCCAATTGTGCATTATTCCCTGGGACAAGAAGCTCAAAAACGCGGTATCTCTTTTAATAATAATGTCTACGGTCTTATTGCCGGCGCTCCACCAACAGAGAAAATCTTTGCTCTACTTGACGCTGTCGGGATCGCTGTTACCCAAGTCTATGGCCTGACAGAAACTTATGGGCCGGTCGTTGTTTGTGAAGATAAACACGATTGGGAAACACTACCAACATCAGAAACAATTTTAAAAAAGATGCGTCAGGGTATTGTTTCTAATTTACAAGGAGAAGTCAGGGTTATTGATGAAAACAGTGGATTAACAGTCCCTTCTGACGGGCAATCCATTGGTGAGATTGCCATCCGGGGCAATATTGTTGCCTCTTATGATCTTGCCCACCGTGTTACATCTGATATGACAAATCAGTGGTTTTTTACTGGGGACTTAGCCGTTGTTGATTGCGATGGTTATATTAAAATTATCGATCGGAAAAAAGATATCATTATTTCTGGTGGTGAGAATATTTCCAGCCTTGAGTTGGAGAATGCTCTGTCAAATTATCCCGGAGTTTTGGCTGTCGCTATTGTGGCAAAACCTGATGAATATTGGGGTGAAGTTCCCCATGCCTTTATTGAACTTGATGAACATACATTGATTACTGAACAAGAATTGGATGACTATATCTGTACCGTTGTAGCACGCTATAAGCGACCCAAAGGCTATACTTTTTTAGCACTGCCTCGCAATGTAAACGGGAAGATCCTCAAAGAACAATTAAGAAAATTAACTAAAGACCTATAACATACAGGACATGGTAAAATGCAAGAATTCATGCAGTAATATAACATTACTCCCGAAAAAACTTAACTCAATGGAGTAACGCAGGAAATCGAATCCCACTTTTTGCCAGATACCCCATATTGCGATACATGGCACAGGCAGCATCAATCAGAGACATTGCAATTGCTGCCCCGCTGCCTTCACCAAGACGCAGATCTAAATGCAGATAAGGCTGTAGCCCCAAATGCTGTAATGCCAATACTGCACCTTTTTCTGCTGACATATGAGATGGAATACAATAATCCCGAACAGAGGGAGCCATCTGAACTGCCGCCAGCGCAGATGCGTAAGAAATAAAGCCATCAAGGACGACCGGAACACCTGCTGCTGCTGCTCCCAAAATCACTCCTGCCATCCCCACAAGCTCAAACCCACCCACCTTTGCTAATACATCAAGAGGGGACTGCACATCAGGCTGATTCACATCAATAGCACGACGTACAACAGATTCTTTATGCCTGAGTCGTTCAATCGGCAAATTAGCGCCCAATCCAACCACATCACAGGGTTCGCTTCCGGTAAGGACACTGATGACTGCCGCTGCTGGTGTAGTATTTGCAATTCCCAGCTCTCCCACACCAAACACTGAAACTCCTGCTACAATACGCTGTTGAACTAGTTGTGCACTTGCCAATAATAATGCTTCTGCATATTCATAAGGCATAGCTGGGCCTTGTGTAATATTGCCACAGCCCCTGGCTAATTTGAGGGATAGCAAATTATCTATTGGTTCACAATCGATACCAATATCTACAGGCAAAACATGAGTATTGCTATTTTTCGCCAATACACAAACCCCTGTCAGCCCTTGCAACATATTCCGTGCCTGTATAGCCGTCACATTCCTGGGAGAAATAGCCACACCTTCATCATAAACGCCGTGATCAGCACACATAACGACGATCTCTTTTTGCAGATCTCGCAGATCTTCAATACCGGGCATTCCCGCAAGTTGTATTGCCAGAGTCTCCAGACGCCCCAGGCTGCCAATCGGTTTGACCAAACTGTTGATATGCTGTGCTGCTTTCTCCATTTTTGCCCGATCAAGTGGTTGAATTTTATCAAACAAAATCGACAAAGATTGAAAGGCCATAATTATCCTTCCGGCTACATTTCAGATTGGATGCTTAAAGAAAACCACATTCATTTACTCTCCATAAACCCATTTCTAAAAGCTATTTCCAAATCAAAATCAAAGTCAGTAAAAAAACCACTTCGCCTATTTCAATTGCCGCTCCCATCGTATCTCCGGTCTGCCCTCCCAACCGATAATTAAAATAGAGAGAAAGTAAAAAAATGGCGATCATCGTAACCATCATTGCAGATAATCCCTGCCAATCGCCAAGTATCATCACCAATACTGTCCCTGTCAGTAAAACGAGTATCGTACCACGTGGAGTAATGCGACCAATATAACTGCTCCCCATCCCTTCATTTTCACGGGCATAACGCTGCTCAAACATCAAAAGCACAACAACAGTACGTCCAACAACAGGAGCACAGGATAATAAGGCTAATAACTTCAGGGGAGGATGATAGGCAAGTTCAACAACAACAAGAATTTTAATGAGGATACAAAAAATCAGGGCCAGCCCGCCATACGTTCCAAGACGACTATCCTGCATAATTTCCAGCATTCTTTCCCTCTGACGGCTGGAGAAAATCCCGTCACAGGTATCAGCCAGACCATCTAAATGCAATCCGCCAGTCAGAAGCGCCAAAGCTAACGCATAACCGATTGCACCAATATACACGCCCCCGCCAGATTGACTTATTGCCAGAGCAATACAAGATGCAATTACACCGACAATAAGACCAATCAAAGGGAAAACAGGTACACCACGCCCTAGTTGGCGAAAATCAATACCCTGGGCCCATTTTGCAGGCACAGGAAGCCGTGTCATAAACTGTAATGTTGCCCAAAAAAGTTTCAATTTCATTTAATCTTCACTCCAATACCAGAAACCATCAGCCAGACTGATTCTGCTGTCTGTGCCAGTTTCTGGTTAGCTCGTCCGGCAATATCAATAAAATGACGAGCCAGTCGATTTTCAGGGGTAATTCCCATCCCTAATTCATTGGTCACTAAATAAATAGGCATCGGACAATTCAGGCAAGCATCGACCAAGTCATCTATCTGGTGGTGGACAAATACCTCCAATGAGGTGAAATCCAGTTTATCAGGTGACACACCTTCTGATTTATCAAAAAGAAGGTTAGCAATTAATGTGGTTACACACTCAAGTATAACTCCCTCTTCCGGTTTACGGTGCTGGCGAATAACATTTCCCAGATCCTGATGTCCTTCCCAGGTTCGCCAATGTGAGGGGCGATTTTGCTGATGCCGCTCTATACGAGCAGCCATCTCCTCATCCGTGATTTGAGCCGTAGCAATATACAATACCTGTTTACAGCGCTCTGTGATCAACCGTTCAGCATAAGCACTCTTTCCACTACGAGCTCCGCCAGTGACTAAAATCATTTGTTGGCTCCAGAAAATTGCACAGTATTTTGTGATTACAACAAACTCTGGCTAAGCCAGCTTATATCGTTGCCATAGAATAACGTATTGAATAACTATTTGATGAATTCATACAGATAAGTGTTTTGTATCGATGTGAATTAGCTCACAAAGTCAAACAAATATTCGTATGTGCTGTCTGTTACAATAATATTCCAATATAATTACCCTATTATTAACAGATATACAAATATGCAAAATCCAGAAAATCACCTCACAGATATATCTACTTTTATGGCCCTCGATATTCGTGTTGGCAGAATCACCAAAGTTGAAAAAATGTGACCTTAGGGACACGGATGCTGTAGTTTTAAATAGGAATACTATGAGAATACAAAAAAGATGTGGGTTACATTGCTATTGTTGTTGATGATTACGACAAAGCTATTGATTACTACACCAACAAATTGGGTTTTACGCTGGTGGAAGATACTCCCCAACTAAGTAAAAGTGAAGATATTTATGGTAACCGTTTGGATTTATATCAAAACGAAATTTCTTAATATAAAGATTATCCCGATTTAAAAAACAGCTTAATTCAAATTCTAAAATATCAATGGCGAAATATTATTACGCCATTGATGTTAGTTATAAATGATAATAAAACGATGCTCACTTTATTTATAGCCTTTTATTTCACTTTCAAGCGCTCTGCTTTTTTCATCATAATTTTGAATATCTGTATATGGAATTTTTTTATTTACAATATTGGAAATGATTTCTGGCAAACTCGCTATAAATTCAATAGGCGATTCAGGTAATTTTACTGACACTTTTTCTCCTTTACTATATGCAGTTACTGAATGATTTTCTATTTCCTGAGTATTCAAATTGACAGGTTTATTAGGGCTGTCAATTTTCGCCCCAGTCAGATAAGTTTTACCAACTACTCTCAGATCTACACCATTAGCACCAAAAATACCAGACTGATTCGCCAAAGCCTCATCATCGTATTTTTCGTAATCAACCTTTAATTTATCTTTTGTCCCGATTAAAATATTTTTGATTTTACTCAATACACCCCAAATGCCGGTTGGCTGTTTATCATTAAATAAATTACCGCTATTAAACATAATTCCAGCACCTACATATGTCTTTTGTCCATTATTTGTATTCTTAACAGTTTCAATATTGAGATTACCTCCAATTTTACCATTCACTCTATCTGCTACAATATTAGAACTTTTGAGTGTAGTATCTTTTCCACTCGTTAATGTAACAGTTTCACCTGTAATCTGGCTGTTATGGTTGGTAACTGCATTTGCATAACCTTTGCCGAATTCTCCATAAGCCTTCACACCAAATTGACCTAATTTAGAACCAGTTATTGCAGCCGCGAATCCCCCTTCACCACCAACTTGAAGACTATTTTTCTTTATAATATCCTGCGCTGATGTAATAATAATCTCGCCCCGTTTTGCTGTTAAATCTATCTGATGACCAGAAACATTTGTGCCTTGTAAGGACAGATTATTATCAGCAGTTAAGCTAACACCTTGTTCACCTTTAATATTACTGCTTTTTGCTATTATCGTCCCCAGGGTGAGATCACGAACGTTATTTAATCAAAATTAATCCATTTGACCCACGAATTCAGTTGTGATCTTATACTCCTTTTTTCGGGAGTACCCTAATGGAACTCGATGCTTTTTCCCAGCATTTCGGTGAAATCAAAGATCCTCGCCAGTCTGCCAAAATCAGCTATCCCCTGTTTGATGTGCTTTTTCTGACAATGTGTGCCGTCTTGACGGGCGCTGAAGGTTGGGAAGATATCGAAGATTTTGGGAATATGCGCATCAACTGGCTTCAGGAAAAGGGATTTTTTCAAACCGGCTTACCTGTACATGATACAATAGCACGTATCATTTCCCATCTTGACCCTGTCCAGTTTCAACACTGCCTTATTCGCTGGACTCAGTCGGTCAGCAAACGTACCGATGGTGAAATCATCGCGATTGATGGCAAGGCATTACGGGGAACCGGGCATTGGCATAACCGATTATCGGCTATCCATATGGTGAGCGCATTTGCTACGGCCAATGGCGTTGTCATGGGACAGTTAAAAACTGAAAAAAATCTAATGAAATCACTGCGATCCCGAAGTTAATTGATTTACTGGACATCAAAAGTTGTTTGGTCACCCTTGATGCGATAGGATGCCAGACTAAAATTGCTAAAAAAATTATCGCCCAGGGCGGTGATTATCTGCGGGCGGTAAAAAATAATCAGGAAACGCTACATCGCGCGGTTAAACAAACACTGTCAGCGCAAGTCACTGCCGTCAACCAATCAGAAAATGTCTGTATAGAACAAGGGTATGGGCGAATTGAATTACGTGAATATCATGTATTACCGGCGGGAGAACTTGCCTCGCAATTTCCGGAATGGAAAGGCTTAAAAAGCATTGGTGTGGCAATACGATATCGCCTTGATAAAGCGAGAAAAAAAGAATCACTGGATTATCATTATGATATCAGCTCTGCCGAACTTGAATCAGACCGTTTTAGGGAGGCGGTACGGGGTCATTGGGGTATCGAAAATCGCGTCCATTGGGTGCTTGACGTATCAATGAATGAAGATGCGTGTGCCATTCGTCGCGGCAATGCGGCTGAGATATTAGCGGGTATGCGGCACTTCTCGCTTAATATGCTGCGTGCAGAAACCAGTGTAAAAGCCAGCATGCGACGCAAAGCAAACATGACCAATATGAGCAGTGAGTATTTGGACAAAGTTTTCATTGCAGGTTTTCAGGTGTTGGGCAAGAAATGAACATTCATGCTCTTGCCCTGCTACCAATACTTAATGTCAGAGAGCCTTGAGGTATAGAGATCGGATAAGACAATGTATTTTTTAAATAAGTGATTAAGAAAAATTAATTGCAAATTGAGCCCCATAACCTTCCAATAGCGTATTTAGCTCATACTCCATTGTCTCCTGAGTCCAGGTGATAAAAC
>NZ_NIBS01000021.1 GCF_002632465.1 Xenorhabdus budapestensis
TTAAATCAGATATTATTAAGATGAGATTTCGTCATATTCATAATTTTAATCTCTGGGTTCTTTATCTCCGTTATCCATTGAATACTGTTAGTGGAAAAATGCCTGTTGAATTAAATCAGACATAATTAAGATGAGTAATGTTATTGAACCGGCACAACCAAAATAGCCTAATATTCTGAGTAAGTCCCCTGCCCGCTCGACTGAACTCACCGTCTTATCCAGCCATTTACCAGCAAAGCGTTTAAGAGAACCTTCTTCATTAGCCGTTTCAAAAAGACTCTGCATTTTGATAATGGCCTCTTCACCGGGAAATTCGTAACCGGTCGCATCCAGCGCTGTACCCAGATTTTTCTCACCCGCTTCAATCGCTTTCAGCGTGGATCCCAGTCGTTCCAGCAACCAGGGCGATTCACACGTTTCCACCATGTTGTTGATTGCCGTTTCCATCGGTATGCCCGCGGAAAGCATGGCATTAACATTAAGAATGAATGTGGCTCCGTGAAGACGCCGGTAAATTGAATAAGGAGGAAACCGGTCAAAGAAGAAGCGCAGGTTCCCCGTCCATAAAGACAGTGATTTATAGATCAAGAAAATAAGCAACAGAATGAAGCCCAGTATCACAGACCAATACTCCGTCACGACCACATAAAAATACCAGACCCCCAACTGAAGAACGTTCCACTTTTCGAGCGGAACATTTTGTTTAAGCACCGGGACAAGCAACACACAGAACATGATGACAATACTAAAAGACAATGCAAACATATATGTCATTATCATTAATGATGATTTAATTGAGCGCCGTATTTTGTCCGAGCCTTCCGCAATGAACATGGCATTTAAAAATCCGTCTGCCACTCTGCCTGCCACATCACACGATGCTATGATGCTTAATTCCTGTTCCGGTATCCACTCTCTCAATGACTCGGAAAGCGAGAAGCCGGCCTTTAGATTTTGACTACATTCTGTGAGAATTTTTCCGATTGGACTGCCGGGATTTTTCCCCCGCCTTGTGTAGTTATCGATAAGTTTATTAAACGTGTCTTGCGCACTCACCCCATCCAGCAGATACTGCCTAAAGTTATCATATAGCTCTATTCGGTCGGTGGCGCTGAACGTTTTAAGATAAATATAACGCTCAAAATTATTCATTAAATTTGACATCCCGATCGAGGTTACAAATTTTCTTATGCGCCATCACGGGATCTACCACACCCTGATTAATCAGGTGGGTGATATTTTCACATAATGTCTCACCCCCGTTTTCACGCCAGTATTTCCATGCTGAAAACTTCCCCTCCTTTTCATACAGAGACATAAATCTGTAATCGGTTTCTATGACCTCAAATACCCCCGTGCGCCCTTTAATCCCCGTGTGCTCACATTCGTCACAGCCATTATCATTCCGAAGACAGAGAGCTTCCTTATTCGTATGTTCCTCTATCAACTCTTGCAGCTCCGGCTCAATCCTGGCTTTATGTTCTGAATAGGGCCTTTTACAGGCCGGGCATAACAACGGAGTCAGACGCAAACCGATCAGGCAGGTTATTAATGTTGCATCCGTGAGAAGATCCTGCTCTACGCCAAAGCGGCGCAGGCGCTGAATAATATCGATTGGATGACTGGTGTGTATCGTGGTAATCACGTTATGGCCTGTTTGTGCCGCTTCAATCACCCCGGTTGCGGAAGTGCTGTCGCGCACTTCACCGATATAAATAAAATCTGGGTCAAGACGCATCAGGTTTGAAATAGCCCGTCCCCAGGCTTTCCCCATTAACTGCCGGTCACTGCGATCAGCAATGATGAGGGGGGTCTGTACCGCGCCACGAATAGGTGACTCAATGGGGTCTTCGACAGTGACCAGGTTTATGCCTGAATCATCGCGGGTCACGCTCTCGGCCATACACTGCGAAAGCGTAGATTTTCCGTGTCCCGTCGGTCCACTCGAAAAAATCACCCCGGAAGGTTTCGACAATACCCGGCGGATAGCGGAGGACTGCTTGGCGGTCAGACCTAAAGACTCCAGCTCTAATTGCTGTTTACGCTTCGTAATCAGCCGTACAACCGCCAGGAGCGTTCCGGCACTCCCCGGACGGCTGGCAAAACGGCCGGTACTCAAACCGAACTCGGACACGAATTCTTCTTTGATCCGGGCATCACAGGGTTCGTTATAGCTCAACGTCCCCCTGCTCTGTTCTGTACTCATCGTATTGAACAGCGTCTGCACCGTCTTTTTTCCATTTTCCGCTGACTCTTCAAATTGCGGAATATTTCGTTTTATTCCGTCAATTCTGAACGCCACCTGAAAGTAAGAAGAGTCGATACGAAAATGGATATCCGACGCGCGTAGTTCAACCGCTTTCCTGATAATACTGATAACCGTATTTTGTGCTTCACTCTCATTCTTCTGTGAAGGTGTACGGGTTGTATCAAATGCATCAGATAATTTTGCTATTTCTTCACGCGTCACCCAATGAATCGTTGGCCTGAAATTTTTTCTCCGCAAGTTTTTTGTTAAGTCGAAAAACAAAGGATTTCCCGTCAGTTTCTCCAGCACAAATAACTGACAGGAATCTTCTTCATTATTCTTTAAAAGCCTGACACTATTTTTAACCTCTTCTGACAGGTTTATTCCCTCTAAAACGTGATGAATATTCACTAAGCTATGGGTTCGTTCAGAGTATTGCATTTGCCACTCCTTAATTGAGTACCTGCGTGCGCTGGGTGGAAATATTTTTTATCTTTACACCACTTAAACCTATGCTTAATACTTGCCAGGTTCCGCCTGGCAGCATGTGACCGGGACTGACCGTTGTTGTGTTACCCTCAGACAGGCTGATAACCGCCTTCTTCCCGTTAATTTTTACCAACTGTGGCAACAGAGCAGTGGCTGGCGTCTGTATGCCCGCGACATGGGACGTTGAGTACGGGCTGCCGGGAGCCATTGCCATTCCTGAACCATAATCACGCCCTTCGGCATCCGCTTTAGCTTTATTGAGTGCGGCTTTTGCTTCGTACAAAACCCGCTGTTTTTGAAGATTATCTAAATCCCAGACCGTGCCAGTTTCTGCACAGGCACCAAATGTCATGAGCAACAAAGTCGCAATAGTCTTATTAACGTATGCCATACACTGACCCCGATATTTTATAAGTGACTGAACCCTGATCCTGTCCGATTTCATAGATGATGCGGTTAATCCTGATCCCGGTGTACTCCCCGCCTTTAAAAACAAGCTGAGGCGGCACACGGGTTTCAACATGAAAGGTGTATTCTTTCCAGTCCTGTAGGGGTAAATCCTCGCCTTCTCCATTTTTCGTTATGTCCTTAATCGGAACCTCAGTCAGCGAAGCCGGTATATTCACAGACTGAAATAATGAGATGACCTTTAGCAATTGCTGCCCCATGTTTTGCATGGGGTCATCACCGTTCGGATGTAATTTGTGCGCAATACTCAACGCCGACATTGAGGTTTGCGTAATATTAAAATCGGGTTCTGTCCCATAGATTTTTCTTATGGCCTTAACGAATTCTTCTGACGTCACAGCAGAATTATCCGGCCTGTTGAAGTTAACGCTCATGCCTGCCTGGTTGCATTTCACCATCGCAGGTGTCCAGCCTGCGATAGAGAGAGGAAGTTTTTTTAATCCCGCTTCGCAACCCTGCAAAAATATCGGGATTGAAGACGATGTTATCCAAGGATGTTTCATCTTATCCAGCGCCGCCTGATATCTTGCTTTTTTATTTATTTCCTCCTGTTTCATTAGCCTCGCCTGAACAGCGGCGCTTTTTATCCTGTCCCGCTCATCAAGATAATGAAGAATAAAAAGTACAGCCACACCCGACATCACCAGCACCGCGGTAAAACCGATTAACTGGCCTTTAGTCATTCCCCAGTGCAGAGGCTTCAGCCGAAAATCCTTGCTCATATGAGCAGGCGTTAACAGCGCCTTAAAATCCAGCGCCTCAGTAATCCAGGTAAACCGCGCCGGATCACCATAAACAGGGATACTGATATCTTGCTGATTCCCGCGCAGCTCCTGCTTCAAATCCAGTACCACTTGCTTGATATCCTTTCCGGTATGGATCGTATCTGAAACAGGGTGAATGGAGCCTTTCTCAGTACGACCTACCAGGGTGTATTCTTCCTCATGGTGCTTATTTTGACCTAACGGGATGACGGCAATACAGCAACCTTTTAGCAAGGAGGCTAGGGCAACAATCAGTGAGTAATGACCGCGCAATTTTTGTTGCGTTTTGGGGGCAAAACCGGCCTGGGGCGATGCCTCAACGTCACGAATAGCAACAACATCGAGATTACGCGCTTTCCCTATTTTCCTCACTTCTTTCATGAAATTTCGTTGAGCCTTGATAGTTTCCCATTCAAGACCCACAACAAAACGATAATGATTAATCGTTAAAATGCGAATGGCGGTTTCCTTTATCGCACTGCCGGGGTTTTTTCTTTTTATTTTCTGTCTAGCGTACATAGGGCGTCACCGTAATCACAAAACTTTGTTTAGATTTCGCGCCGGACAATGCCCCACCCAATAAAATATTGTCGGGTGAACCTGCACCTTGCCGGTTTGAGTTATTGATATTTTGCTCGAAGCCAGACATGATTAATGTTTGCCCGGGTTTAAGCCATACACGCTGTTGTAGTGAACGGGTATCAATATCTGGGGCTTCAATCTTTTGTGTATCTGACGTTATTGTGCGAATTTGTTTAAGGCTGGAAATATCCATAAACATATTCAGCATCAGGCGATCAGAGTCTTTCAGTATCTTCGGTAAGATCGTGATATTTGTGCCGGTGGTGACACTGCCCGGCATCAGTGATTGAGAAGGAACCGTCGCATCCCCTTTCGCGTAAGCCGTGGTAGTCACATCTTTAAGGTAGGTCGTTTGTTGTCCCACTAATACCGGTGCGGCCGCCATGTTAGTCGTCATGATCGTACTGGTCTTGACGTCAGAGACTTGTGCCTGTTTAGAGAGCGCATCGAGCAGGAACGATGAACCCGCAAACCGGGCAGCGTAACCGGTTGCCGTATCGAGCACGTTAAACCCCCCGGAAATAGCGTCACCGGACATCCCGCTATTCGTGTTCGCCAGTGAGATACCGTATTTCCCATTTAAAGACTTCCAGACCAGACTCCAGTCGATGCCGATCCTGTCACTGACATCCTTATTCACGGTGTAGATCACCACTTTAAGGGTTACCTGGCGGCTGAGTGTGCGGTTTTCATCTTCAAGGTATTCCCCGACACGGCTGACCACATCCGGTACATCCGTCACCATCAAAGTGCCGGTGGTTGCATTAAGACTAAGACGGCCAACCCCCGGCGTTAACATGCTCTGTACGGTTTCTTTCAGGTCTTTATAAAGCGCGTTCTCCATTTCCACCGTCGATGACAGGGTAGAACCGCCTGAGCCTGATACTCCGGCGCTGGAACTGCCACCACTGCCGCTGCTATCCGTGCCAGTGGCATTGGACAGACCGCTTGTCACCGCACCTTTAAGGGCATACCTGGCATCGGCGGGCTGTATATCAAACCGTTTTGTTTCAAGGTAATAGAACACCACATTTCCGTTGTCGTATTTCCATGAAATGCCCAGCCGACCCGAAACGAGATCAAGAAGGCCACCCAGCTTCCCCGAATAACTAACGTCAGTAATAGTACGTGCAATGGCAGCCGTTGAAACAGTGTCATTCCCGCTAGTTTCAGCGCCAAACATAGCCAGCGGCTTCATTTCGTTGCTGTTAACGACAGGCGACGGCACAGAGGTCAGACGCTGAGTTTTTGAACCCCTTTCAGCGCCAGCATTGAGGTATGAAGCGGCATCAGGAGTGACGCGGATACGAAGACGACATTGTTCACTGATATCCTGGCTGAACTGAAAAATATCCTGTGGCCTAACTGTTTTATAAATAACCTGACAATTAACCACCGGCCGGGGAGCATCATATTTAGGCTTTGGCAGCGGGGTTGGGGTGATATACTGACTGTTCTGGAACTGAACTACCGGATAATTGTCTTCCATTTGTTGTATCAACGAAGAAGCTTTGTTTCCTGTTTCTTCAGCCTCTTGCTTAACTTCATTCATTCGCTGCATCGCGCAGCCAGAAAGCATTAAAGCTGCAATAATAATTGACAGTGTTGTTTTCATATTTTCACTTTCTATCACTGATTACGATGAGGCATTGATGGCGATACCCGCTGACATAAAGCGGAGCCTGTGCTTTACGATAGAGATTAAAGAGTTGGCTGGTCGCATCTTCAAAAGACGCACTACTAAATAAAAGTGGATAATCAATGGCGTAATCAGTATCCGTATCCCATCTAACGTTCCACTTTCCCTTTCCTGTCGGACATTTTTCTTTTGATACCCACGATTCAAATCCTTTTTTCAGAGAAGTTCCCTTATCAATTTTCCAGACCTTAATTTCAGGTGCCGATTTGATAATGGGTTTAGGTATTTCCGGCGTGAGCTGCTTGGTCGATTGAGTCACAGCAGGTGTTATAGGTGGAAGTCTTGTCTTCCCCTCTTTACCGGTTGTTGCGGGTATCACCGGCTTATCAGATAAAAGTTTCCCTGTTGCCGTTGTGACTGGCGCTGCCGTTTGTGTACCGTACTTAACAACAACGGCTTTTTTGGTTTCGCTGATATCAGCTACAAGACCATAACGGGTAAGCATTTTTCGGAGCACATGAGG
The DNA here is from genome assembly GCF_002632465.1 of Xenorhabdus budapestensis. Lineage (GTDB taxonomy): Bacteria > Pseudomonadota > Gammaproteobacteria > Enterobacterales > Enterobacteriaceae > Xenorhabdus > Xenorhabdus budapestensis. The sequence goes on from NZ_NIBS01000021.1 coordinate 6,714, forward strand.
CCATTGATCATTGCCAATCCATGAAACATTGCCCCGGAACTTCTGGGAAACATCAGGCGAGAGTTTTACACCCCATGATGCAGGTACAATCTTTCGCACGGCGGTGTATAAAGGAACGTGTTTCCCATCAATGGTAACGAAAGACGTTTTACTGTAGTTCCCTTGTCTTGTTGTTAATATTGTTGCTGGCACTGGCTGCGGCACAATGTCTACCGCACTACTTTGATGAATTTGCCTGGAAGGTATTTGGGATACGACAGGTTCAAAACTTACCCAGTCCCCCCTTGGTTCAGAGAGTTTAGGCGGTGAACTACACGCCGATAATGCATTAGTAATTAAGCCAACTAAGATTATTTTTTTTGTTCGCATATCAAAGCCTTTTTTTCATTTCATCGTCAATGACGGCTGAAAAACCCTCGTTAAACTCAGCATTGAGATGTTGTTCCTTTTTGCGCATAGGGATAACGATCCCGTCCAATTGCTCCCGACTCGCCAAAGGTATATTAGGCCGAGGCATATTTGCCCTTGATTTAAAAACATCTTCTTTATACCAAAAGATTTTCCTGGCTTTTATATTTAAAGGCTTGGTGTCGTTATTACCTTGGATAAAGACAATTTCCTCATCATATGGCATATCGAGTATTTCTTGTGGCAACATTAATGGTCTGGGTTGTACGGTTCGATTACGACCTCGACTTTTTTGTTTTCCACCGACATTATCAGAGTACGTTGTTACCGGAACGGTGGTTGTTCCGAGCGCTTTACTGTATTCTTCTGCGGCGGAAAAATCTTGTTTTGCAGGCGCGTAAACAATTTCAACATGAAAGGCATTCATCATTGCATCTGCGGTTTCCCTACCATACATATTCTTGGCCCGTAATTGTGCTTTATTCTGGAATATAAAGTTAAATCTAAATCCATAACCGCGCAAAAGTGCAGGCGCGTTTTCAAATGCTTTAATTCGCCCCATGACTTTTGTTTCATCCATAAACATACCTATCTGGTATTTAAGACGCGGTTTGCCATTTTCATCAAAGCCGCCATCCTCTGGTAAAACCTTTGAATTAGCCCCCATTAATTGAGTGAAAAACAAATTCATGAGCGTACCGAATTTATCTACTGCATCATTAGTGACGGAAAAATAAACGCTCATTTTTCTTTCACGCATTTTAGAAAAATCAATATCGTTCCCTGAAACAGCCCATGCTACTTTCTTCTCACCAAACATCCCCAAAACTTCGGAAATGCTAGCCATATAGATAGACCACGATTTCGGGTTTGAAGAGATGGATATGATATTCATCATTTCCCGAATGCATTCAGAAGACAGCGCCCGATCTTCGTTATCCCTTGTCTCAATGGTATCTTCTACCCACTGCGGCAGCTCTTCACCCAAACTGGTGATTTCGTACACCTGTGGAAGCGTGAGTGGCAATTCAGGCGTTTCCATCAGGTACAACACCAGAGCTGAGAAGATCTTACCGGCGTTATTGTAGAAAGCCTGGTTCTCAGGGTTTGATGAGACAAAAAGCGCAGTGGCTATGGTTTTGATATCGGCAAAACGTTCCAGCTCATCACGAGAGAGATAAAACAGCGGGTTCCAGCGATGAGTTTCCAGTAGTTCAGGCGAAAAGCGATAACACTCATGGCCACAGGCAGCACGAAAACCCGATGTAATGTTCCAGTTTTCGAATTTAGGGTCATTCACCGCGACTGAATCAGGAAATGACAACAGATTAGGAATGACAAAACTCACCCCTTTACCACTCCCCGGTGGGGCAGCCAGAAGAATAAAGGTCTGACCGTATGATGTAAGAAAAATGTTTTTAGTGGGATGTTTACCTATGATGATACCTGGATATTTTTTCTTTTTACCTTTACTCATAGCGGGATCCTTTAATCCGGTAAAATTTAGTGGTAGTCGCCTTTATAGTGAAGAGGTTCAAGCTCTCGGTTATTGGCAAATCGGGCATTACCATAAAGTGATTTTGTTTTTGGCATGAAGTACAACCAAAGAAAAATAATCGCCACAAACACAGGCAAGAACGCTATCCATGCAGCCAGCACACCGCCCCATACAGCACTCGCGAAATCTGGATGTTGAAAAGGTAAATGTACGCTATGATATAATGACCACCATGTCACTTGACTGACTGACACATCGGACAAATAAAGATGTAGCGCGCCACCGGAATAGTTACCCATCACAACACAAGCGACAACGGCCAATATCCATATAGTTATACCCAAGAAGAATGTTTTCATGATTACCGCCCAGAGACACCATTTAAAAGTCGGTTCTTAATTTCAGGCTCATAATGAACTTCTAATATCCTTGTATGTTCCATATAAAGGACGATATCAAATGATGTTCTGACTCGCCGCTCTATATAGTCATAATCAAGCCCCATTCCAACCGGAGACTGCTTGACCATTCCGCAAACACGACCATAACCCGAAAGCGTGTCATTGGCGTGAGCCGTTGTTATAGTGCCGGGATGCCCTGTATTCAACAGTTCCATAAAATCCCAGGCTTCATCACCTGTCAGCTCGGCCAGAAAGATATGATCCGGCTTCATGCGCAGTGAACACGACACAAGCTCTTTTGGGGAAATAATATCGCCGTAGATTAAATGAACATGATTGGGATGAAGGGGTAGTTTTAATTCATTTATCGCTTCAATGGTCAGCATTCGACGATGAACAGGGAATAAATCAACTAATGCTTTAGCAAACGTGGTTTTACCGGAACCTGTTCCGCCAAAAATAATAATATTCAGTTTCCTTTCAATCGCCAGAGTAAAGAAATTTATCCAATCTTTCTTCTGATGATAACACTTCAATCTTATTTGCCATTCTTCCAGTTCCTGCCCTTTATTCTCGATCGCACGCGCATGTTCAAATCGCCCACTCTCTATATATCCCTGCAAAGTAAACCTATCGAGTGAAGGTTTACGGAATGTCATAGACAGTGTTCCTTTCTCACAGGCAGGAGGCATGACAATCAAGCCACGTTCGGTATCCGGTAATTCAACAGTTTTGATTGGCGATTTAGTTGTCAGGCTTTGGTTATTATAAGCGGCCAGAGAATTTGCCAGCCTCATACAAAGGGAATAATCAAGATGAGGTTTATCTTCCCTTACCCAGCCAGTTTCATTTTCAAGCCATATTTCCCCTGGTCTATTAATTGCCACATCACTAATGCCTGGCCGATTCAAACACTCATGCACACCGCTCTGATTAAGGAAATCTCGTGACAATGCGGCATTATCAAAACTCATGAATTACCCTCCCTGCTATCGATCATATCGTGAACACGAGCATAAGAAGAGGAGGCGCTATTAGCATTACCTGATATTATCGTGTCGGAATGCCCTGCAATCAGGCACTTCATAAAAACCCAAGTTTCGATAACATCTTCAAACGTAATTTCTCTTGCGTTGTATTGTGTCATTTAAATCACCTTACCGGTCTTGTCTTGAATACCGATGAGAAATTCACATCCTGCGCAACGATCACATTAATAACAGTTCCGGGAAGCACATAACCCGTCGGCGGAATGTTAATGCTATTTTCCAGCGCCTTGGTTGCCATGTTTTCAGCATTGCGCTCGCTATTATCAAAAGAGTAGGTAGAGTCGTTGCGTTTAGTGGCATTGGCGGCACTCGCGAAAGCATCCTGGATAAAGGACAACATCACCGCACCACCGAAACGTTCCCCATAATGATTATCGACATAGGCTTCTGTGCCACTTTCACCCATCGCGCCGGAGCCAAGCGCATTAAGGCTGGCGCGAACCCCTGCGGTAGTTTCGAGGTCTGTCCAGGTTGTAAATACACGGGTTTGTCCTGGCCTTATCTCAACCTTCTGTTCACCATCCAGTTCAGCCCCGGCTTCAGCAATGATCACACTACCGTCTGACGAGTAAAGCGGTTGTGTGAGCATGCATTTAACAAACCCTGGGTGATCCGTTTTTACTGCGGTATACAGCGCACAGCGCAGGTTTGATTTACGTTTCAGAAGAAACTTACGCGCTGGCGAGAGATACGCGCCAGTCGGGGCATAACGGGAACCATTAAGGTCAGAGATATCGCCTCTGGTATTCTCTTTTGGAACGCCCAGGCTTGCAGATCCCTCCACATCAGGCGTCACCGGGGCGGCCTGAGCATAAGAACGCATACGTTGCTCGTCAGCATCACTACGGGTTGATTGTGACTGGCTGCTGCTACCACCGCCCGTTTCCTGAATAGCAATACCCCCACTGAGTTTTCGCAAATAGGCCGGGCTGGGTTGTTCTGGCTCTGCTGTTGCATTTGCTTTACCGGTTTGCGGGGGATTGGGGACTGGGGCTTCCTGCTTTTTCTGTGCCTCTTGCTGTCGCCTTTTGAGGATCTGCGCTCTTTTCTTTTGAATATCATCATCGGTGACTGGCTTTGCCGCCAATGCAGCATCAGCTTTAACTTTTGACTCATCAACTTTATTAGGATTATTTGCCTCAATCGCTTGCAAAGCGAAATAAAAAATAACGCCAAGAGCCATAAAAAGGAAAAATACCCCGCCACCAATAACGAGCAAAACTTTAGCTTTAGGTTTTCGGTCTTTTTTTACGCCCAGAAGATTAAAATCGCCCCGCGGTGTATTTTTTGTGGATTCGTCAGTATTACTGTTTTCTGGCATTTATCGTCTCCCTAACTTCACCGGTCGTCGTGCCGTTGTAATTATAAAAACCGGTATTGTTCACCTTAGTCCTGACAGCAAGCACCAGTTTATTCAGTCGCAATTTATACATTGCACTCACGCTGTGAATAACCAAAATGTCATTGACGTGATGGAAATTAACCAGCGTTTCAGTTCCATCAGGAAGAACTTCATAAACAACGGGACGAGGGGCATTTGTCGGGAACCTCATGCATGTGAAAGTCCCATTATCCCAGACCTCAGAGGGGGAAATAACGAGATCGCCTTTCTTCTCATAACGCCGGTTCTCTCTGCCAGAACAGGGATTCTGGTTTAAGTGACGACCAATAAACAGGCTTTCATCCGCTTTCAGCGGTTTCGGATAATTGAAACGTAATAAGTAAGTTGTTTGTGCTACATCCTTCACCAACTTTAATTCCAGAATATAAGTACGTCTGTCAGTATTAATAATGAAGTTTGTATTAGGGTCCTGGTCAGTCCTGGGCTTTATCGTCACCCTGTCCCCCGATTTATTCGGACCGACCTCCCATGCGCTAGGATCGCCCATCGCCATCATCCCTGTGTCACGCCTGATGGTTTCTCCGGGTTCAAGTTGCACTATCGTGGCCCGGCCAACCGAAGCATTCACCCGAAAGACGTTATCGGGCGAATAGGTCGCCGTCTGAATGCGTTTATCCAACTGCGCTCCCTTCCCGACAGTTTCAGCATGAGTCACAGAGGCACAGGCCGTGAAGATACAGAACGCCAAAAAGTGTATTTTCATCGTTAATATCCTACCTCCTGGCTTAACTCATACGAGCGCGCAGCAAAGCCCCTGGGGTTAAGCCACTCGTCTTTTTGCACTTTAGGCGGTTTGCCGTAATCAAATGATAACGTAGCAAGCCATTTTGTTGCCGGTATTTCCTGAACAGGAACGCCAGCCTCATCAAGAATGGTTTTCGTGAATCGTATTTGAACGGTTCCGTTATGCTTGTCTTTATCTCTTTGAGAAAAAACGATGTTGTTTATATCGATTCTGATTTGTCGTTTATCACCCAGCTGTTCCAAATATCCCTTTTTGGATAACTGGAAGTTTTTATACTCGGTAAACGTTCCCGGATAAGACATTAAATCGACAATATGATAACGCGCGTCCTGCGTAGAAAAATTATAACTCTCTCGCTGCCGGACATAAGTTGTCGTCCAAAATGAATCATCACGCTCATTAGCGTCATTATTCCCCCCGTATTTAACAATATCGGTATAACCTGAGTTGTTATCGACACGAAGGAGGTAGGGTTCTACTGTTTTTAATGGCGTCAAACCAAGAACGGCCCCCATTGACATGAAAGTAATAACACCAAAAAAGATATTTAATCGTTTAGCATTTTTGGTTTTTTTCTTTTCCTCTTCTGCCACATGCTTCTCAAACCAGAGTGCGGCTTTTGCGTAGGCACGACTGGCCTCTCCTATATTTCGGCCTTGTTCGGGTGAGAGATTGTCTTTTCCTTTTTCAATATCATAGGCCTCTTTTATTACTTCCTTTTTCCTCTTTCCAAACATATCAATCTCCAGAATGGTTATTAGCCGTGAACTTATTAATTTCAATCCATTCGTCAGCATATCTATTTTCATTTATCTGTGAACTACAACCAGATAAAAAAAGCAGACAAGTCAACGACAATAAACGGAGTCTATTGGTCATAATAAAATTCACTATTAAGATTAAGATTAAGATACAGAATAACAGTTGATATTAGGCGGGACGGATGCGATTTCTAAACGCTCCGGATATTCGGGTTGCAGCTCCTAATCCAGTACCTTTCATTAGCAGTTTCTTGAGGCCATGAACACCACTCGGAGATCCACCCATTACAGTTGCTGCATAGTTTGGTATTTCCGATGCTATAGCACTAAAAGTACCAAAGTAGAATAAGAGTGCAAATGCACCACCAAGAGAACTATCTACTTCTCCATTCGTTAGAACAAAACTATTCAGGAAGTTGATTTCAAGTGTAATAGCCACGCCAAATATCAATTGCGTCAACATAAAACCACCAAGTAAAGATACCCACCCCCAAAAATACTGTCTTGTTTGATCAAAAAGGCCAAATGCTATAAATAACGGACCAACAACAAGGAAAAGAGATGTAGATACTTTCAATGTCATTAAAGTTGCAACGCAAAGTGCTAAAAAGGGGATGCCGCCAATTAGCATAACTAATATAGTTATTACTGCAACAGCCGTAGTCTTAAAATTGGTTATAGAAAAATCAGTGACATTTACATAATTAAGAATTCCATTTAAGAAACTATTGATTAAAGTATCCACTTGATTATTGCCTACTGCTCCGTTTGATAATTGTTGTATAGCCCAAGTTGGCATTCCATTAACAAACGGGACTACTACATTCATGTACCAATCAACATTAAAGGCACTAAATATAATAAAGGCTGATTTTATAGAGTTAAATATTTCGTCTTGAAGAACACTATTAAACCCTTTGAAATACCAAGACAGCACATTAAGAGTTCGATCTATCGACCAGAACGCCCCAAAAAGGGAACCGACACCAATCATTAATAATGCGGTGCCGGTTGATATAGTTCCTGATAGAGCATTATCGACTGCCTGGTATAGAGTTTCTGCAATGTGCAACTCTATCGCCATACCTACTCCACTTGTTTTTCATAGATCCTATTAGATTTATGAATTTTGTCTTTTTCTAAGTACATGGTCTCAATGCCGTTTGCCGTAGAAATAGTCGAAGCATTGTCAATTTTCCAATCGGATTCCTGAGTAAACCAAGTACCGTTGTTCAAAAACTTACTGACAACATGGCAGGTACTATCTTTACAAGTGATGGTCATTCGTTCGTCCATCCACTTCAACAATGGCTTTCCTTCTGAGGTACTCACCGCTTTCCAGTTGCCAATAAATTGTTCACCGCTATCGTTACAACCGGAAAGCGCCAGTGTCCCTAACAACAGTCCAGATAAAAGAAATGCTTTTTTCATCTTTTTTTCCTGAGTTATGTTGAGTTATGTATATAAAGTATAGGGGATCACAAATCGGCTCATGGTGTCAATTGCAAGTAGGTAATTTTTTGGTATTCCCTACGGCGTAATCCCATAAATCTTGTGCTCTCTTCTTATCAGCGAGTTTTTCTTGCTGATCCATCAGCATCTTAACGTTTTGAAGCTGAATTTGTTGGTTCTGCAACTCCAACTGTTCCTGTTGTAACCGCAACGCCAGTTCTTCACGTTGTTGTGGCGTCTGTACGGTGTTGAGTTTCTGACGGAGCTGTTCCGCGTTTTTTATACGCTGTGAGGCTGCGTTATACGTATCTTCAAGCGCGCCGGCCTGGGACAGCAGGTGATCAAACGATTTCTGGACGTTGGGGTCACGGGACGTCAGGCCATAACGGTTACGCAAATCAGCCAGGTTCTTTGTCCTGGTGTAGATATTGCTCCAGTCATTAATCGGCAACACATTGTTAAGCAGCGGATCATTCAGGAAGTTACCCAGCTGGTCGTTACCCGTTACCAGGCCTTTGTAATGATCATACTGACTCTTCGCCTGCTGAATCGCCTCCTTTGTTTTATTCAACTGTAACAGGGCTTCATCTGCCTGTTGTTTAGCATTTGCCGCCAATTGAGCGATATTCGCCACATCGATAGTGGGTATCCCCGATGCCGCAGTGATAACCGGTGTTAAGCCTATTCCCAATGCGATCACCATTGCTGTTAGACTTTTTTTCATTTTCATCCTTATTTATTATTCATACGTTGCATTTCGTCCAGAAACTCACCAACCCATATTTTAGGGTCATTCGTGCCCAGCTTTTCCCTGATACTGGCGGCAATATGGACGTTACCTTCCTTTCCTATTGTTGTTGACAAAAGAGGAAGCCAGTATTTCAAATCGTCGGTCATATCAAATGACAGTACCGTGGATTGTTGACCTTGTTTGATAAGAAATTCACGCGCTAACGGGTTCAGTCGGAACACGATGTCAAATTCCTTCCCCTTTATATTAAACTTCTCATATTCTTTCGCGTCGGCCTGGTCATTTGCCAGCCATATTTGAGTGACTACCTGCTGAATTACAGAGGCACCATGAGTTGATTTACTGAGATCATCAGGTTGCTGAGTATCCATAGTCAGTATTTCTCCTCGGGTTCGCCCCGCTTTTAATATTTCTCTGATTGCATCCGCTGTACTGTCAAACGAGAGAGGGATCCAGCACTCAGCAATAATATTCAGGAGCATATTTGCCGATTGATATTGATGCATAAGTCGTTTCAGAAAAAACATTGTGTTCAGGAATATCTCCATCATGTCGGGATTTTTCGTGAAAAATGTTTTCTGCATGATACGGGTACAATCAAAAGCCAGTCTGCGGAATTTTTTAGGGTCAAAAAGGTTCACGGGGGCATCACAAACCCATGCATAGCGTCCTTCCGAACCATCAGGGCAGACACGGCACCATTTCCGCAAGCGGACATGAAGACAGTTCTCATCTTCTGTCGGGGCGATGTTTTGCAGCAGCAGCGACATCCCCCGGTTCTTCACCACGGAGTGCGAAAGTACGGCCTCAATAGACTGTTTAATCTGGTTCTCTTCGGCATCGCTACAGTCACCCGCCATTGTCTGCACCATATCGAACAACTGGCTACGCAGTTCTGGGGTGTCTTCCAACTGAAACAGGTTAATGCCTGTCGATACCCCCGGCCTTATCACATAATACTCTGTCGATAATGCCCGCAGCAGGTTTTCAAACGAATGGTTGTAATCCAGACAGAACAAGAGAGGATCCCAGCGGCTGGCGAAGACAATTAATTCAGCTTCAAGCGTTGTTTTACCCGCCCCCGTCTTACCCACAACAGAGATATGGCCAGGCAGACGCTCACCGGTATTATTCTTCCCTACCGGACTGTTATGAGCGTTAAAGAAGTACAACGCATCATTCGCTGAACGAAACGGCATCCACGCTTTACCGTCGCCGGGCGGGTTCCCTTCTGCTTTCCCTACCGAAGAAGCATGTAAGGAAAAACCGCAGGCCAGGTTCTCTGTTGATTTGGGAACGGGGTACATTGCGATAGTGCAACCCGGAAATAGAGAGTAATAAGAATCGTCGTTCGTTACCGTGGAACGGATAAAACGGGTATCTCTCGCGGAAAAAATGGAATCCAGGGTAGCTCCGTTATCAATGGCTTTTTGCGGGGTATCGCCATAAACGATAAGAGCCGCATGATAGCGTCCGAACATCTTCTCGCCCTGGGTAATGTGCTGGACGGCATCTTCCAGCGCTTTAGTTTGCTCTGTTTCACCTTCTGCCGAGGTCAGATCCACCGTCTGTTTGGCAAAATTGACCTTAGATTTGTTTCTATCTTCAAAAATGAAAGTCTGGACTAACGAAAAATCAAACTGCTCTTCAATAGCCTCATCCCACATTCCCGGAACCGTCTTTGAGGGGTAATCTCGCAGATCATACGTAGTGGCATACCTCACCCCACCACTATTGGGACGATTTTCAACATAATCGTAGGGAGCAAAGTTGGTCACACTGTCAATGATAGCATCCCCAAGTCGGGTATCAGAGAGCATGACATCCCTCTCTTCACCGTTAATTAACAGAGAGAAATACCGACCAACTTGTGAGTAAACCGATCCCGCTGCATTTTCCTCTACCCCCAGAACCGAAGGTTCAAATGCACTCAGCATCTTCTCAACCATAATGAGAATTTCATTCATACGGCTGATACCCTCATCTAGTTCTTTATATTTCAGAATGAAGGCCATTGTATAACCGACTTGTCGGTATTTCCCTTTTCGGAAAGGTGCTGTGTAGGTATCAACAAAATCCTGCAATACAGGCAATTCGATTTGGTATTCCGCATCAAGTGATATTGAAGATTTTGTTGTCCATGTTTGAATCATCAAGTTTTTTCCTTCTTTCTTTCCAAGAGAAAGAAGAAACCGATTTTCATTGGTGAACATTCTATTCAATTCTGGTATTTCTTTTGTTTCGTAAGAAACACCTTTAAACCTGACGACACTGATTAAACGTTGCCCCGAAAGCGTAACCATATTTTCATGCACATGGTAATTCATCCACGGCACTCTAATCTCTGGCGATAAACCTTTTTTGCGCAATTCGCCTGCCATAAAATTGATTCCATCGTGGGTTGCAGGGAGTTATCAATAAAGCACGCCCGTACACCCTATTTCGTATGTAACGCCCCAACATAAAACGGAGGCGTGTCAGAAAACGACTGTCAGACTCACAAATAATCCTGACTACAACAAATAAGGTAACGGGGATAATTAAAGCAATCAGACCATACCAGCTAAAAATAGAACAACTGATACCCGTGATAATAATCCCAAGAAAGATAATTCCCAGAAGCACGAACTGCGGAACTCCTTGATAGGAAGCCGTTCGACCCATTGCATTATAACTTTCAAAGGATAAATCTTCACCATCCATATTATCCCCCTGTCATTATCAGGAAGTAGTACCAAACACCTGCCACATCGCAGTGAAGAAGACGATAGCCCCACCGATCCAGATAGCCATACTGAGATCGCCGATATAATCCCAGAATGTCTTATCATGGTTTCCTGACATACGAGAAATCGCTAAACGGATACCGGAAATAATGACACAGCAAAGTACAATCACGCCTGCTAATGTATATAATCCAATCTGAATATTCTTAGCATACTGAATAAGTGTATCCAGCCAACCTGTACTGCCACCGGCAGCAAGTGAATAGGGTGAAAATGCGAGCATTGAAATAGCCAGTAAAACATATTTCTTCATGGCCTTTTCTCTCGCGTTAGCTTTTAACATCTGTTTTTTCCTCATTAATTTTTTCAGCCGCAGGCTCACTGCTGCTTTTCTCAGGCTGACTATATTTAGGATATTGCTGTAAAACGTCCCAAGCGTCATAAACAGGTGTGTCTCGCTGTGAAGATGGTTCTTTCACTGTCTCATCACCCAATGCAGGAACTTTTATATTCGTCGTATTTGCTGCAACCACTCTTTCCACATAACTTGTACTGTTATTTTCTTTCTTAAACCCCCTTGTATAGTTTCCACTGTAATAACATGAAAATGATTTCCTCAATGCCTGTTGTTCTGAATCACCGCTCTTTAATGCTCGTGAATAACAGTCTTTTAAAATATCAGACCCCATTTTCAAGTTAGTACAGGGTGAAAAGATAGATTCAGCCTCTTTTACATCAAAATACTGTCGATTAATCTGCGCCAGACCAATGCTGAAATTGGCATTTCTTTTATCAAGCTGTTTAATCGCATTTAACGCTTCTTCTTTCGTTCGTGGCTGACGACTTAGCGGTTTCCCTACAACCCCGATAGCCCAAGGATTAAAACCGGATTCAGTTTTAACAATGCGGCTTAATGTATCGGGTGCCACATCGGGAGCGCACTGCATCGCCAGCGCCAGAAAAGCCGCTGTTGATATCATAATTCCTATCCATTATTGAGAATTTTCTTTTTAGCCTCATCACCGTAATTCTCGATCAGATAACGCACAAATGCAGAAGCAGCCATAACCTTGCCTCTTTTGTATCCAATTTCTGTGATTAGCTCTTCCAGTTTTTTACGCGGTTCGGCCGAAACATAAATGTTATTAGAATACTCATTTTTCTTTTCTTGACTGGTAGATTTGGTTGGCATTTTTACTCCATAAATACGAGAACAGTAAGTCGATGCGAACAGCGGGTTCTTCTGAGATAAAAATCTTTTCAACCCGTTTTAAAAGCTCATCAGATAAATGCTTTGACTCCATACGTACTGTTCCCAGTGACGGATGGTGCTGTACAATCTTTAACACCTCAATTTCGTCCTGGTGAAGGGTTGCAACACGGTTTCCGAAACGGACAAAGTCCATTGCGCCAGGCATCTGTTTTATTGCGGTTGTATGAATCTGAGCAGGATTAAACTTTACAAAGATATAGCCAGGAAATGCCGGGGAGTTAATTAGCCGGTATGCATTTTTTTTATCTCTGCGTCGTCGTCGTTCTAAAAGAAGAGGGCAACAGGTTTTCAGTCCGGCTTCAGTAAGATTTTGCAGCGTAGTCTTCCAGGTATTTTCACGGCAACGCAGAAGATACCAGGCAGGGCGCCATTCCTGCATAAAGGCCTCCTTATGGGATAAAGCATTGAATTACTATAGCTAGCGCACTACATCAGCCCCCTGAGTAGTCCGTTTTTAGTATGTTTAAGATTGTTAATTTTCTAATTTTGAGGGTTAACAGGCTCTTAGTCTAATCGTTTTGATAGATCAATCCATGCAAGATTGATCGGTTTAAACGATCAAACCTATCATGCATTTTTGCCGGAAATAACCCTCATCTTTATTAGTTAATCGGCAAACTATTAGTTTATCTATATAAACTAATAAAATTAATATGACTAAACTTCATAAAGACTAATTTCGGAGAAATGGCATGATTGGCAAGCGACTGAAAGCCGCCAGAAAAGCAGCGAAAATGACCCAAACTGAACTGGCACTGCGCGCCGGGATTGATGAGCTGACCATCAGCAGGATCTCTCACTATGAGACGGACACACATAGTCCAAATTTTCAGCAAGCCTGTCGCTTTGCTGATGTCCTGGGAATACCGGAGTGTTATCTGTACTGCCGTGATGATATTCTGGCTCAACATCTTCTATCGATATACAAACGCCATAAGAAATTCAGGCTCAATCCCGCTGAAATTACCGAGTTAGAAAGAGCAGAAGTTCAGTTACAAGCTCTTACTGAAACCATTCATTCTTTACTTAATCGACGAATAGGGATTACACTCGATGAAGATTTACCCTCGTCGTTAAAGCCGTAAAAATCTTTCGGTAATTTGAATGTAGCCCCGTGCTTTCTAAACATTTATCATCAACGGGCGAATGTTTTTTTATAACTTATTGCCAGTGGAGACGTTAATGAATCACCCATAAAAAGGGGTTTACGCTGCCCCACCAGAAGCAGTGTAAAGAGAAAAGAAACTAATAAATAAATAATTAATTTTGCTCATTGGCGTTTTTATTAATTAAAAATTCATCGATTGAATGACCTTCGTCAAGTAATTGCTGTAGGCCTTTTTTGATGCGCCCAACACCCACCCATGTTTCCTCTTTCTGCGTCTCTGGATTAATAAAAGCGTATTTTGGCGGCAAATCACTTTTCTTATTTTTTTTAGTTTTCCTTTTACCTGTATTGCCTTGTTCAAAAACAGAAATTGTAATGGTATTCGGATCTAAACCTAAATCCTTCAAGTAGTCTAACGCCTTTAAGCGTTTTTCTTCAATTTCCTGTAATTCTCGTTTGCGAAGTTCTTCTTCTTCTCTTCGTTCGTCAATAAGGGCGGCCAGTTTGTTGTTTAGTTCCTCTAACCACTCAAAATCTTTTGAGTTTGTGAAGCGGCGTAAGTTAGTCATCCCTGTTAGGTGGGTAGACACAATTTTGTATTCTTCTTCTCTGGTCAACTCTGACATATTCATATACCTCAACGTTATTTTACCTATTTCCAGACGGAAACAGGCACTTTATCATACAGTGCATTCATGGTAATACACGATCAGAAACTTTGTTTAACGTTTCTTGATTTCTACACCGACTAAGTTGTCGTAACCATTCAGTTTTCGTTTTCATTATTTTTTCAAATTCAAATTTTGATCTATATATGTTCACCGTCAATAATCTTAAATTCACTTGAAATAAAAAGAGTGAACCCCGACCTATATATCGACGCGGTGGTAAATTTATTCTACAGTAATACTACCCTAGTAAGCTCCACTTAATTATTTAATGAAAATCAGGTTATTTAGGGGTTCCTCTTATGAAGATATACAGACACACTGTATTCCCAATAGCCCTTAGAGTGGTTTTATTTTTCTTCCCTGGAATAAGCGTTGATGCAACAGCGGACTCATCATCATGCGGTTCTTCACATCCGAAGACCACCACCATTTCTCGAAATGAGGCAGTATCCTGTAATCTCTCATCAGGCGAAAATCTTACTATCGATAAAGGTGTATCGATAGATGTTCCTGAAGGAAATGACTTCGCTGATATCTACGGTCTGAAATACAGTGCGGTCAATGTAGGCGATAACAATAATCTGGCACAAGTCATTTCTGTTGATCACATTGAGAATAAGGGCATTTTGCAGGGAACCAGTGGAGTCACAGTAACTTACAGTGGTTCTGTTAAACAGTTGCTCAATCACGGAACCATAAATGGAGTATCCGGAGCAATTTGGGTTTCTGGTCAAATAAACACGTTAGATAATTATGGCTCAATCACAGCCAGTAATGATCCTGACTCCTTTAATTCAATAGTGATCCAGCAGGCGATTAACGCAAATAATGGTCAATATGGGCGTGTAGATACCCTCCTAAATCGGAAAGAAGGATCGATTAACGGGATAACTGTTACAACTTCAACACTTAACACGCTTGATAATTGTGGAATACTGACATCTCTGAAGAATAATATCAGCTCTAATCTCGCAACACTTGTTATCAACTCTGGCGCTAATGTCAGCACTTTCCATAATTCTGGAACAGTGACAGGACCCAATCACAGCGTTCTGATTCAAGATGGAGGCTACCTAGAAAATCTCTATAATCAGTCCGGGAGTAAAGGGATCACGGCTGAGCAGGACGCAATTCAGGTCATTGGGCAAGGCGAGGCTCTACTGGATGATTCCAGCATGAGGCCGTCTAGAATAAAACAGATTACCAATGCTTCCTTACTATATGGAAAGCGAAATGGAATTTCTATCGACGATAAAAGCGTTGTTGATACCATCACTAATTCGGTTGGAGGCATAATACGGGGAGACAAATTTGCTATTAGTAATAAGGGAACGATGACTAAGGGTATTCATAATTCGGGCGAAATTGATGGCAATGTGGAACTTGGCAGTGCCAGTCTTTATATGTCTGGCCCAAATGCAACCCTGAAGGGCAATGTGTCCGGGTCGAAAGATTCAGTTGTCACCATCGGGGGAAAAGGTGCTACGGCGGAAAATCTGGATTTTACCTATACCCACGACATGAATGTCGGCACTGTCAAGATATTATCCGGCAGCGCGTTACGTCTGGGCGATGGACATAAAACGGGAAGCATCACCAGTAACATTGATAATGCGGGGAGTCTTTATTTCAACCATAACGCGACCATTTCTGCCTTGAATAACAGTGGCACAGTGTTCGTTGGAGAAAATAACAAAACCGCAAGGCGTACACTGACGATCACTGGTGATTACAGGGGTAATAACGGCACAGTGACTTTATCTACCGTATTGGGCGGGGATCACTCAAAGACTGACAAACTTGTAGTGAAAGGCAGCACATCGGGTTCAACTCAACTTGTGATCAAAAACGTCGGGGGAGCGGGGGCACAAACGACTGAAGGTATCAAGGTTATTGATGTTCAAGGAGCATCAAACGGCATTTTCAATCTGGTTGGTGACTATAATTATAGAGGAGATCCTGCCGTTGTAGCTGGTGCCTATGCCTACCGCCTTTATAAGAATGGTACTAACAATGCGGATGGAAACTGGTATCTGCGCTCATTGTTGATCAGTTCAAAACCCAACTCTAAACCGACACAGCTTTATCAGGCTGGTGTGAGTGTTTACGAGGCTTATGGCCGGGTTTTACAGGCTCTAAATGCACCAGCGTCATTGCGTGACCGGAGCGGCAGACGTAAGGGCAAGCAGTTTGAAATGGAGGGGTTCAGAAACTCTGCTGGTGAGCACAACACAGACGATAGTACAAGCCAGATACCCAATGGAGTATGGGGACGGATGACCGCCTCTTACGGTAAATTATCGCCGCGTATTTCTACATCGGGTACTGGAGCTATCACCTATAACATGACCCGTGCTCAAATCGGCATAGATAGACGCTTTTATGAAAATGACCAAGGCTCAGCGGCAGGCGGTATTTTCCTGCAATATTCGAATATTGATGCTGATGCAGGCTCTGTGCATGGTGAAGGTAACATTCGTGCGCAAGGTTACACGATAGGCACAACAAGCACGTGGTACGGCAATAATCAGTTTTATTTGGACGGGTTAGCTCAGATTACCTACTTTGGCAATGACCTGAATTCAAAAACTGCCAGCCGGCAACTGGGGAATAATAAGTCCGCTCTGGGATATGCGTTGAGCCTGGAAGCAGGACAACGATTTGACTTGAGTCCAGAATGGTCACTGACCCCGCAGGCGCAGCTCGTATTCTCCTCCATCGACATGAATAACTTCCATGACACATTTGGAGCCAAAGTCCGCTTTGATCAAAACAGGAACATGAAATTACGCGTGGGCACGACGATAGACTACAGCCAAAAGTGGCACGATGATCAGAGCAAGGATGAAAAAACCGCAAATCTTTACGGCCTTTTCAACATTCGTCAGGAACTTCTGGGGCGTAATGACGCGGTTAATGTAGCTAATGTTGTCTTCCTCAGTGGGAATGACCACACTTGGGGTGAGACAGGTATCGGGGGTTCCTACAGTTGGAATGATAGCCATTCTTTCGTCTATGGTCAGACTTCAGTTAACACCAGCCTTAATAATTTTGCAGACAGCTATGAGCTGAGTGCCAAAATCGGCTTAAGGATGACATGGTGATTAAAATAGCCATAGGAATTAACAGAAAACCGTGGGAATGATACCCTTCATATCCCACGGGGAGAACTCTCGGAGGTTTTTTCTGATTGCCAAACGGATATTTATTCGTTGGGGTCGTCGTGGTAGTGAGACCACCCGACCAGACAGATAAATAAGTTATTGTATTCGATTCTGTAGTCTGTGCGATTATGCTTAATGCCGTTATCCTCAAAGGCGGCACAATAGGTTCTTCCCAGAGTTGGGTTCCCCGAACTTGGCGTTATTATACTTTCAGCCCAGGTATTATCAAGATGGCTGCTTTCTGGGCAATCAACATTACATATAAGCTTTCCGTCTGGTCCTGTGTACCAAAATGAATGGGTATTGCTATAGGGAGAATCATCTCCATCGTTCTGGTTTTCCCAAGCGGCGTAAATATTTCCAGTGACGTTATCTTGTATCGTCACTGTATAATCATATCCAGCTAACGTCTGTAAGAAATATGAAACATACCAACCACTTTTTATACCCGGAAAAGAAAGTGTTTTCGTTGCCATTGCTAATATCTCCTTACTGTTGTCCCATAGTATATTTTATGCTTCCGACACGATTATTGGCAGTAACCCTTATAATACAATTTCCTCCCACTTCGCCTTTCAGATTTATTTTGAACTGCCCGTATTCATCTGTAGTCATTGATTGTATCGTATCGGGGTTTGAACCAATTTCTGACACGTCACTTATGTTTATGGCCTGATCTATCTCATAAGAGACGGCTGTGTTTTTAATTTGTTCAGATGTCTGTTTATCGTGAACCTGAATGGTCAGTATTTCATATTCGTCACCGATTGACTGATATCCGGTTATTATTAGCGTTGCTTCAAGAAATGGTTGCGGATAATCTGATTTTTTAATTGTGACGTGGTTAGTTGCAGATGACACAGGATTTCCTGTCCAGTCGGTAACAGTATAGAAAACATCATAACTACCGAAAGGAATAACAGAAAATGGTATTATTATTTCATAGTTAGGAAGATGAATATTTTCCTCTATGATATAAAATGGTTTTGACGATATATAGTCATTCAGATGAACAATGATATAATCACCAATATGGGCGTATTCATATCGGTTTACTATTACCACCAATACGGGTTGACTTAGTTCTGATTCATCAATAATACCATTGCTACTTTGTGGTAAAAAAGGCGCCGTCAGGCTGTTGTTTATAGGCATACAATCACCTCTAGCTAGAAATTCTTTTGATAAAAAGTGGCTGCTAATAGCTATTAGCAGGCCACATATTCCGGTTAATTAAGGTGCGACTGTACCAAAGCTCCTGATATAAAGTTTCGATTTCTGGTTCTGAGCAACACGTCTGTAGTCTATCGCGATAGTGCTATCGTCATCACCACCTGATGAGCCATAACCCATCAGCAATTCAGGTTTGATGATAACCTTATAATAACCATCTATTATTTTATTCGGTTTCACAGGATGATTTTCAATAACTACTATCGGTAAAGGACGAGCTGGTGAGGTAGTATCGACGCTGTGTGAGATATAAGCTTTAATCGTGATCATGTCACCTGCGGCTATTGTTGTATCCGGTTTCGTCGAATCGGATAACAGTCGCACCTCAAGCCCTTTTTGACCAATACTGTTGATATTGACTGCCTGATATATACCAATAAATACTCCGAACTGATCATATACTTCTGGAGCAACCAGAGTTCGGTTTGTATCATTGGGATCTGGGGTGTTATTGCCGCCACTATCGTAGCTTATGTAATTAAGCTTAGATCCTACAGTGTTGCCTTTTTCGTCAAGCCCAACATAGCTGATAAAATTATCACCAGCGTATAGATTGTCGTAATCGGCTGACAATTTATAATATCCGCTCTGTTCACGCTCTAACTGTCCAAAACATAGCTGTTTCTTATAAATGTCTTTGTCATCGTCGGTCACAAACCCGATGATGAAATCACCGGATTTCGCGCCTGGGTAATCTGGAATCATGAAATGGAAATTATCCGTTTGATCCGGCCTTGTTAAATTAGAAGATGAGTATGTTTCCTCAATAACAGGCGGTTCAAAGCTATCGGATGTATTAAGCTTAATAGTGTTAATAAATATGGTTTCTTTTTGACTGTATTCTATCTGACTGAAGATCGTCTCAATCCCGACGAACCGACTGATACTTTGAGTCGCGTATATTTTTAGGTTAACAGCATCGATTGATGGTTTATTAACCAGATAGTAATAATATTGTTTTTCTAGATCAACCTCATAAGCAGGAATTTCCTTCATGTCCTCCGCAGTGAATATTCGCAGGGGCGCTGTTGCACGAAGAGGAATATCATAGCTTGAAATTGCCCCTCCCTTTTTCATCATCGGATTGATTGACGCTGAAATGAATGGGTTGGTTGTTGGAGCTGGACCAGTAAAAGCAACGGGACTTGGATCGTACAAATAAGCCGAGGCTCCTCTCAGTACACAAGTGTCTCGTATCATCTCTGGATTGTCGATAGAGTGATAGGTCACCTCCCCTTTTAGTTTGCTCGGAGAGTTTGTGGTAAAGTTGATTTTATGATCATTGCTGCTTTCGTCGGCCTGGAATATCAGTTGCTGGGAAAATACTCCCTTAATAACTTTGCCGTGGAATGTCTTTATTAGTGTCACTCCTGGTGGAGAATCAGCGCTGACCTCCACCGTATCCTGAATACCTGGTTCACCGTGTATAGAAACAACCACACTGAATGGTTGCCCTTTGATAATCTTTGTACCATCTGTAGGAAATGTCGTGATGTTAGCCATTATATTATCCTTTCAAAAGTTTATTCTTAACTGAAAACCACTCCTATGGGTGTGGTCAACAACAGGTTTTAACTCTTTTTAGAAAGCAACAAAAATGCAAGCCAGATTACATCAAACAAATAAATGTCAATATACATTATATAAAAATATTATTATATTTAACCCCCTTCAATATTATCTATGAAAAAATATCTTTCTTAGAGATAATTACAGCTCATTTTAAATAACAAATCTATTCAATTTAAAATTACCATCATATGAATCAATGATTCCCTAGTAAAAAACAACCTTTCAATAGCTACTATTAAATTAATTTGATTTTGGAATAATTTATTTTGTTATTAGTACACTCACCAAATGAAAGCAATACTTTCATGTAAGCAAGTCTTACTTACAGTACATTCTGAAACAATGGTAAAAAAGAGTCAATAGTAAAAATGTATAAAAATTATGTTGCCTAAAAGATTGATATTTGCGAGAAAAAGCAAGGGGTTATCCCAAGTCGAATTAGCAAAGTTGCTCGCACTAGAGACAGAAGATATAGGAACAGTTCGTATCAAGATCTCTAGCTATGAGAGAGGGGTTCATGTTCCAACTTATGAAACGGCTTGTAGGATAGCTAAATTTTTAGATATCCCAGAATGCTATTTATACACTTATGATGATATTTTTGCTGAAAAAATCTTAAACCTACATAAAAAAGATAATACCTCTAATATAGAAAATTTTTTAGCAAAAGAATTAAGTGATGCAAAAAATAAACTTTCAAAATATGAACGGGCTATGGCCGCATTTAAAAAGATAATTTCAGAATAAGTTAATTAACTATTAATACGTAGGGGCTATACACCAGAATCCCAGATTTTTCCGTTAACAGATCCGCAGCGCTCGCCGCAGTCTTTGGCTGAGGCGTACCACAGGAGCGTAGCGACGAGGAACGAACAGCCAAAGTGAGAAAGTGCAACATCATCAATAGTTAAATTAAGCACGTTCACACTGTAGGTAGCGAATTATAAAAAAAGAAACTTAATTTAGTTTTGATTCGATAAAGTTGAATTTATTAAACATCATCACTTCAACACGATTTTTTGCATCCATCATGAGATAAGATGCAATCATTTCAAATTTATATGCCACATCATCATTTAGCATCTCCCATGTTTCTTTTTCTTTGTCCAATACTCCACTCCTCATAGATGAATATAATATATGTATACATATTATGCAGATATCATTGCTACACTCGTTAAACGAATGAATCATATCTATGATTCTTTTATATAGTGTAGGTATTTGGTCTTCTTCCCATGATAGAGACATTATTCTTTCTTTAATTACATCATCAATATGAAAATTTATTTCACTCATGATAATCCTCAAAAAAAAACCCCTATAAAAGGGGTGTAGGTAGCGGTAGCGTTCTTTTATTATTATTCAGTGTGGTATTATTCCCTGATGTTACAAACATCAATACAGGTTCTATCCAAAAACTCTACACAAAAAGAAACATTTATGGTTTACGTAAACATATTGTGTTTCTGGTGTTCATTCTGTAACAGTGATAGACAATAGTCAAGTTAAACATAAGATTTATGCAATGAATAAAAAACGACTATCGGAGTCCAGAAAAGCACAGGGACTTTCTCAACGAGAATTAGGTGAAAAACTAGGCTTCAAAGATGAGGATGTAGCTAAAGCAACTATATCTAGATATGAGCGGGGGCTTACTGCCCCTGCCTACAGTACTGCTTGTCAAATGGCCGCCATTCTAAACGTTCCTTCTTGCTACTTTTATATAGATGATGATATTTTCGCTGAAGAAGTTCTAAAATTGCACAGAAAAGACAATACACCATTAGAAGAAGAATTGATGATAGCTAAAGAAAGAATGTTGCAATATGAAAGTGCTTTAGAAACAGTATTAAAAACAACGAAAAACGTAATGTTGCAGCTAAAAAAAGGAGCGTAAGCTCCTTTTTGTTACTTATGTTTTTTGATATTTGCTGGCAGACCAGTAGTAATGATTAAAGAGTTTATACCTATAGATATGTTGAACATATCAGATTTTAAGCGTTGTGTATCAGAGCCAGTTTCCAGTAATCAGTTGAAAGCATTATATCCATAATACTTCCTATTGACATCATGTAACGACGAATTTTTGTTGTCATCATCTATAAAACTCATTGCGTTAAATGGAACATTATCATAAACATCGCACTTGCCCCAAATGCTCCCGCCCATCACAATAGTAAGTAATAATACACACCATTAATATTGATTCTCCCAAGCAACCTGCTATAATTCATTAATAGTATGTAATGATACACATCATTAATGAACGGAGGAATTATGGGAAAAATCATTGTATTTGGGAGTCATAAAGGAGGAGTTGGAAAATCAACTATCCTGGTATCCATTCTGGCTTACCTGCTCAAAACAGGAAAAAAATGTGCGGTTTTAGAATGCGACGACCAACAGAGCATTAAAGACTGGGTGTCTGAAAGACAGGAAGTGGGTATCACTCCAGAAGTGAGCTATTTCGAGTGCTACACCGACATAGCTGAACGAGCCCAAAAGCTGGCGACAAAATTTGATTATGTCCTGTTGGATACTCCAGGGAAAAAATCTGCGGAGTTTCGTAAGGCGCTGATCTGTGCTGACGTACTGCTATCCTTCATCGAGCCAGGAGCACAGATAGAGATTAATACCCTCTCACGGATGGTTGAGGATGTGAAAACAGCACAAGCGTCGCTTAATCCCACAATGAAACCCTGGATTGTACTTAACCGCTGCGTCACAGATCCACGCGACAAGGAAGCAGGCGAATTGCGAAAAATGCTTAATGATGATCCGGACTGGCTACCCGTTCCTCGCCAGCGTATCTATTCACGAAAGGCTTACAAAGCCGCCTATAACGCAGGGCAAGGTGTGCATGAGTTTAACGACAAAGGTGGAAATAAAGCTCGCGGAGAGATAGAGATATTGTTAAATGAATTAGAAATAATATAATGTGTAATATTACACAACAATAAAGTGAATCTATAATGGCTAAGCTACCAAAAAAAATTATTATGCCAGAGAATAAGAAAACCACGTTGCGGCAGTTCATTAGTACTGCCGTCCATAAACCAAGTTCAGCCTCTGCGGTAACTCGTGTGAATCTGACATTAACCGAAGCAGACCTGGAAAAATCACTCCGTTTTCAGAATGAAGGAAGTATTTCGCGAGCAGAAGTTATCCGGGCAGCACTGGAAGCGCTGGAACATTTACCTGAAAGTAAGCGCCTTGAGTTGTTTGAAGAAATACGTAAAAACAGCCCAAAGGCTGGCAGACCTCCAATAAATAAATAATGCGTATTATTACACATTAAAAAACCAGAAAGGAGAACTTGATGAATCCTATTGAAACTGCGAGGTTCTGGCGTCAACAAAACGCAGAACACAGCAACTCTGGCGTAGTGCTGATTTGGGAGGGAAAGGTTTATAGTTGGAAAAATTGCCTTCGCGATGCACAGCACGAGCGCCCAGGAGCAATTGCGGTTGATGTATCTGACAGCGTATTCATTGCTCAAGGTGGGAATGATTATGACGGAGCGAAGGGTTGGATCGTACTGAAAAAATAATCTTATTGGGGTCTCACCTGAAACAGCATTTTTGGCGGGATGACTGATCAGGATTTTCCCTCAAAGTTTACAGCTCTGGGGGTTATTCCACCGACCCCCAATAGTTCATTTTGGGCTTTCTTGTGTATCATGAAGCAACCAATAACAATAATGACGACCATTATTAATGCGCCTGTTAACCCTAATTTTTTCATCACATCCCTTTATATTCGCTTTATACAAAAAATCCGGCTCAAATGCCGATACGCGTTAACGCCAAGCACACAGCCAAAACAAATAGTCGAGAGCATAACACCTAAGATCTGTACTAATCGGAGCGTATTATCAATGTAACTATCATCATAGTTTCTGACTAATGCAGCGGCAACGGATACTATCATCAAGAACAATCCCATATATAAGATTTGAAGCACAGAACGCCGTTCAGCAGCCTCTTCTTCTATTCGATACTCTTCAATTTGTTGTTGAGTCATGTGTTTTTCAAATTTATTCATAATTGTAATTAATATCCTATTTTTATTTGCTGAGGGTACATCTGTCACATTTGCGGGTCCTGTGGAAGAACCCCCAGATCGGTAAACTTTGTGAATGCTACGAATTGTCAGGGCGCTTAAATGTGTTCAAAACACGGTAGATTGTCGCTTCGCCCAGCCTGAACTCCTTTGCTAACTGACCAATCGTCGCTCCAGACTGACGGCGGAGATAAATATCCTGTCGTAGGGTCTCCGTTAATTTGGCGGGACGACCAAATCTGACACCATTCTCTTTCGCTTTGGCTATCCCTTCCGCCTGACGCTCACTGCGTAAATCATTTTCAAACTCTGCGATTGAAGCCAGCATATTGAACATCAGGCGTCCTGTTGATGTTCGTGTATCAATATTTTGATCCAAAACGACCAAATCGATATTTTCTTGCTGGAAGCGACTGGCGATTTGGGATAAATGATTTACCGAACGGGCGAGCCGGTCTAACTTTGTGACGATCAGCGTATCACCTTCCCGCAGGTAATCCATACAAGCCTGATATTGTGGGCGGTGCGCTGTTCGGCCACTGCGTTTTTCCTGATACAGACGTTCACAGTCCGCTTGTCTTAATTTTTCCAGCTGAATGTCCAAACTTTGACCTGTTGAACTGACCCGCGCATAACCAATTTTTGCCATAATCTATCATTATCCCTTAGACTATTTGATTGAGTACTTATGATAGGACTTTTGAGCGTGTTTTTCGATAGCTGTCAAAATGTATACTTTTTGATAGATTTAAATTTGATCAAGTCGTTCGATTCGTTTATATTGTTTGAATCATACCATTATTCAATGAGGGGATTATTATGGATGCTCTTTCTGCCAATGAAGCCAAAACTCAGTTTGGCGACATGCTACTCAAAGCACAACGTGCCCCAATCCAAATAAATAAAAACGGAAAACCCGTCGCGGTGGTTATCTCAATGGATGAGTACGAAAGTATTGAAACACTCCGGTTAAAATTATTACAGTCAAGAGCGGCACAGGCCAGCGTTGATATTGAATCCGGTAACACCGCCGATGGTGAAGCTTTTTTTAATGAACTGAGATCAGGTCTGTACGATTAGAACTTCACATATTAAGGAGAAAAAAATGTCTGTAGCCGGGCTGAGTGCAGAACAATTACAGCGGGTGAAGCGTATACACGACTATGCTACCCGTTTTCCTCTTACCGAGACCGGCGATACGCAATTACTGAAAACGTGTTACGACTATATGGGTATATTCAAACAGGTGATAGACAGTACATCAACTGCCCAACTGGATGATATCTGCCAGCAATACACCGGATTTTTCCGATTCGCCAAACTGATGGAAATGCTGGCTCAGGGTATTGCTGAGGGCATCATCGACGTTCCCAGGGATCATTAACCATAATGGACAGACCAACCTACCGCTTAACGCCTGATGCACAGGCCGATCTTATTGAAATCCGCCGTTTTACTGTACAGCAATGGGGTAAGATGCAATCGGAAAAATACCTGTCAGAACTTCAGCAAACCTTTCGTTTGCTGGCTGTTACCCCTGCTCTGGGGAGAGGCAGGCCGGACGTGGGAGCGGAAGTATTGAGTTTTCCTCATGTCAGTCATGTTATTTATTACATAATCCATGAACGGCAACCCGTTATATTTGGTGTACTGCACAAACGAATGGTCCCCGCAAATCATCTGGACGGACGCGGGATGATTTGACTGTTTGGCCTCACTGAATCCGGGACTCACAATGGAAAATATCAAGCGTATTCACTTATTATCCAGTACAGAAATCGAAGAACTTTATGCCCGTCCCGAATTCAATGTTCACGAACAAAACCTGTATTTTTCCTTACAAGAGTATTTGCCCAATTACGTAAAATGGCACTCAATATCGTTAAACGAGATACCAACAGTAAACTGAGTTTGAGTGCTCGAAGGAAATCAGCAGGGTGGGATAATGGCTATATGGAAGCGTTACTATTTAATCAATTTTAGTCTACCAAAATTTCATGCGTAACCCCTGCCCCAAATTGTGATCTGCAAGTGCTCGGATATAGCCGGAAGCAAAAGATTGTGAAGAATAGGAAAGTTGACTTTCCTATTCCTTTGCTGGGGTTCCGGCTTAGGTGTGCCACGAATGCACCCTGTGGCAAATAAAGGGTGCAATGCTGTGCGAGAGATGAGGGTCGGCCCCTCGGAGGCGGTGTCCAGACGCAGCCTTCAAACTACCCTGAGCTGCTGCCGTTAAGAGCGGTGGTGGTGAGCGTCAGGGAAAAGGCGCAGTCAGATGCGCCATGTATGTGTTGTGAAGATGAACGAGAGTGAACTGTAGATGCAGTGTCGAAAGGAACAAGATGATGTCAAAAACGCGCTTTCTAAGCGGCGTGTGATAAGTCCAGCGGTTATCTGGTTACTGGCTGGGCGGCATCCGGCATATAGACAGCATGAGCACAACACAGGCTCTGGCATGGAACGTGGGAACCTGTCGTCCCGATGTGAAGGGAGCGGCGTCAAGCAGAAAACCTGCAAGCGCCTGAGTACCGATGCGGGGCACAGGGGCAGATGGCTCCGTAGTAGTGATGAAGCGTCTGTAATGGACGTGGAGCGAAGGGGGCCAGTCGTTGGGGTTGTATTACGGGTCAACTGCACAAGTGGGAGGAACCTGTGAGCCAGTCCAAACCGTTTGCGTTATCCAGACAGGCTGTCTGGAGAGCGTACAAGAAGGTAAAAGCCAACAAAGGCAGCGCTGGAATCGATGGTCAATCGATTGAGGAATTTGAGAAGAACCTCGCGGGGAACTTGTACAAACTCTGGAACAGAATGGCCTCGGGCAGTTATATGCCGCCAGCGGTTCGGCGTGTTGAGATACCAAAGGCGACGGGGGGAACGAGACCACTGGGGATACCCACGGTAGCGGATCGCATCGCGCAGATGGTGGTCAAAGACATGCTGGAGCCGATTCTGGAGCCACAATTCCACGTTGACTCCTATGGCTACCGCCCGCACAAATCTGCGCACGATGCCCTGAGAGTAGCCCGGCAACGATGCTGGCGCACTGACTGGGTGCTGGACGTGGACATCAAGGGGTTCTTCGATAACATCGATCATGAACTCCTGATGAGAGCGGTGCGCAGGCATACGGATTGCAGATGGGTGTTGCTCTACATTGAGCGATGGCTAACCGCGTCGGTGCACATGCCGGATGGAACGGTGCAGATAAGGGACAAGGGGACTCCTCAGGGAGGGGTCATTAGTCCGTTGCTGGCCAATCTGTTCCTGCATTACGCCTTCGATATGTGGATGAAACGGGAATTTCCCGTCGTCCGGTTCGAGCGGTACGCCGATGATGTAGTCATCCACTGCAAGAGTCATGCGCAGGCAATGATGTTGCGTGGCAAGCTCAGAAAGCGTCTGGCTGAGTGTAAGCTGGAGATGAGTCCGGGTAAGACGAAAGTCGTCTACTGCAAGGACAGGGAAAGAACGGAGGCATATCCTGAAATCAGCTTCGACTTTTTGGGCTACACGTTCAGGCCAAGAAAGTCGGTCTCGAAAGAAGGAAAGTTATCGGTGAATTTCCTGCCAGCAATGAGTGCCAGAGCTGCTAAGGCAATCCGGCAGACAGTACGGGGCTGGGATTTAAGTCACAAAACCCCGTTGTCGCTGGAAGTAATGGCACGTTGGCTCAATCCCATGTTACGAGGCTGGGTTAAGTACTATGGGCACTTTTATCGGTCAGCAATGGACTGTATAGCCAGTCATGTAGATCTGCACCTTGCTAAATGGGTTACCCGCAAATATAAGCGGGTACACGGTAGTCTGGCTCAGGCGTATGAATGGTTAGGCAGGATACGGAGCGTTAAACCCGGTCTGTTTGCACACTGGGAAACTTGTACGCGGCGCGAACGGTCAACGACAAGAGCCGGATGACGGGAGACTGTCACGTCCGGTTCCGTGGGAGCGCAGGGGGGAAGTTCCCTTGCGCGACCCGATAACCCCAGTTTAATGCTTTAACGCTTCAATTTTATCCCGGCTCAGTCCGGTACTGGTGACAATGATGTCCAGACTGACCCCATGCCGTAATAAGGCGAGGGCCGTTTCCAGTTTACCTTCCTCCCGTCCTTGTTTGGCACCTTCTTCCCGTCCTTGTTTGATACCTTCCTCGCGCCCTTTTTGTTCCAGCTCTTCTGCAATGGTCATCAACATTGTTTCATGCTCCGGAGATTGTTCAATCAGTTGATGGACAAATTGTGAGAGATTCAGAGTATGTCCATTCAGTAAAATATAGCTTAACACAACATTGCGCTGCTCGTCGCTATTATACCCGGCATTCAGGAGTTCCACCAAGGGGGGGATCCACTCCAGCATATCCCGGCAGCGGATGTGTTTCTGCACCAGCTCCAGTAAGGCGAGGCTTTTATGCGTCAGGATGTCTTCATCGCTGAGCACACTGACATCCACCATTGGAAACGGCTGATGGTATAATCGGGCCGCCTGTTCAGGGCGGGTGAAACAGTCCAGCCACCGGTTTGAGTAAGGATAAGGCCGGATCTCACCGTGATAAAACAGAAAAGGGACGACCAACGGCAGTTCAGTATGGCCTTTTTTCAGGTGGGCCGCCATAGCTGACATCGCATAAAACATTAAACGCCAGCCCATCAACGGATCCGGCGTGGACTGATGTTCAATCAGACAATAAATGTAGGCGTCTCCCTGTGTCGTTCCCACTGAATACAAGACATCACTGTGCAGCTGGCGTAACTGCCGGTCGACAAAGCTGCCGGGTTCCAGTTTCAGGGTGGTTAAATCACACAATGATCGGATCTCATCGGGCAGATAAAGGGATAAAAACTCCCGGGCTGTTTCAGGCTGGGTTAAGAAATGCTTGAATAACGCGTCATGGTGAGGTTTTTTTGCTGGCTTTGCCACAATCCATCTCTCTGTTTTGTCGGGGGGTTTATCTTCATGGATAACTTATTATACGCGTATCCGGCCAGTTAATCAGGGCTGTTTCCCTCGGTGGACACGTTTTGGTCCTTTGTCCATTGCTCCCCAAACCCCGGTTCCGCGAACGATTTTCAGCGGTTTGGGGTCTTGGCTTAAAAAAAGAATGGCCTGAAAAAGAACAGGGGAGGCTGGCCGGAGTTTGTTTATGCCCGTCAGGGCATGGGAGGCTGCTCGTCGGGATAACGGAGATCATCAGGGATCAATCAGCCGATAAAAAGGGGGGATAGAACAGGAGAACCCTGACGCCCCTCTGCCCTGCTAAGCTTAGCGATATGTCCGGTTGTATTTGATTTCATAAGCCGGTACGCAGTGGTCACGCCGAAGGCGGGGCGTATCTGCGCGTTAGCGGGCGCTTGCGACCGCTTACGGAGGCGTTAACTTAATAGTTACAGTATTTTTTGTTTTTTTTCTTTTTTCTGAGCGACAGCGGCTTTGCCGCTTGTAAGTGAAGTCATTTTTTTGTTTTTGTTAATAGTGAGAAGCAGGACGGGTGTATCCCGCCTGCTACTCCCTATTTATAGGGTCGTTTAGTTCAGAAATAAGCTGCGAATTTAACTTTCTATAGACAAGCATATACGAATTTAATTGATTTTATTTTACTCGGTTACATGTCATCTATGCGAAAACCCTATTTTTAATTTCACTAATCAAGGAATCAAGATGAGAGGGAGGTTAAAAAACAAACAATAACTTTCTAAAAATAACACGAAAACCGCCAAAAGAGGCGGTAATTATTTAATACATTTATTATTTATCAGGAAGATGTTTTACATAAACCCGTAATAGCTCATTACCAGAAAACGCTGGATACAAATTTTGAATCTCTTTTTCGAATGCTAACCGCCATGCAATAGGCTGCTTCTGTGACCAATTTTCATAAATACGACGGTTAACTTGATTTTCATCGGGTTCAGGTTCTGTGGCTTTAATGAGATTTTTACGATGTTCTAAGGCGTTAATTGCATGCTCCTTCTCTTTTTTTAAGGTTTCATCATCCCCTAAAACTAACCGCTTAACTTTAAGCAGCAATTTCTTTAAAGCGTGCTTGTTATCAAGAGATGCAACATTAGAACGAGCCAAACGTAAGGTATGCTCAGCATAAACCCGCTGATAATCTTTTCTTAATCCTTTTTTTTCCATCCAACGTCTAAAACGGGTAACAATTTCTCTAATTTCAGCGAGAGAAAATCCCAGCCCGTCGAAAAATGCAGGCCGTAGCCAGATGCGCATAGCTTTACATTGCCTGGTTTCAGGATCGCGGTCACGGTCTATGTAAATCATGTCGGCGGCTTCCCAATCTTTCAGGGCAAGCCGTATAGGGTCATAACACTTGCGACCGTTATCATAATGATAAAGTTGACCACAAAGACTAGCCAACTTTTCAGTTGAGCACATGATCTCAAAGAGATATTCACTATCTGGGTTATAATCAGCATAAGCAATCATTGCTAAAGCTAATTCAGAGAAGGTTTCTCGGCGTTCAGAACGTATAGAAACACGCTGATTACGCTTACAACGTAGCTTATATAGAGGGGTATTACGATTCCAATCGTGTATTTTCAATGCACCAGCTAAACGACGAACGGGCACTATAGCAGGTAAACCACCTGCATATTTCGGGACGTAGTGACGGTGGATCTTC
The DNA here is from genome assembly GCF_002632465.1 of Xenorhabdus budapestensis. Classification (GTDB taxonomy): domain Bacteria; phylum Pseudomonadota; class Gammaproteobacteria; order Enterobacterales; family Enterobacteriaceae; genus Xenorhabdus; species Xenorhabdus budapestensis. The sequence continues at coordinate 37,627 of NZ_NIBS01000021.1, forward strand.
GTTTTGTTATTTACCTGGCGGTAGCCATTAAAATCGGGGTTTTTACCGCTATTCACACCCGCCAGCACTTATGACGGTATAAGGGGGTTGTTTAAAGCTATGCATTTGCTATAATCCTCAGCAGGCCAGTGCCTGCTTTATGACCCTCTGAATATCTGTTATCTACCGCCAAGTTGATTTCCAGATTTCAGGGGGTTTTGCCTTCTGGGGTTCAGCCTTTCGCTCTCTGCCCCACTCCTGGACGCTATTACCGGGAACGTCCCACCCGCATGAATGTGTAAACCCACGTAATCTATCACGCGCGGTTAAACGGATCAAGCAGGCGTTCCTTTCCGGCAGTGCTAACCCGTTGTTTTAACGCACTAATTCTCACTTTTCATAAGAATGGCTATTCATCAATCTAATGAAAAGATCCGTTAAAGATCCTTTTCTTCAACCAATTACATCTTCGTTGAGTTTGCTCTTCATATCCTCGACCAGTTGCAACAGTTCTCCATATTCCTTCGCTGGAATGCAGTAAAAAACCGGTTCGTTGCGATTCATGATAGCCAAGGACTCACCATTACCAGAACTCACGCACTCTATCGGGTTCTTTCTGAACTCCGATACACTTACCACTCTGCGGCTAAGGATTATTTGGGGCATCCGGAACTCCTCCGCGACATATCTAATGCCATTAGCATAGAGCAAATTAACGTACTAGATCAAGTACAAATATAGTAATAAGATCGAATTCACAAAAAAGGCCAGGTAGATACCCGGCCTTGGGGAAGTTGAAATGGTTGCTTTTACGCCAGTTCCGGTTCGTTTGTGTTGTTGTCCAAACCCGGTTTCTTGTTCGTCTTGCTCTTGCTATTTTGAGTGGCAGACAGTTTGGTAGCTTCCCACACGTTACGGACGGCATCACGCGTAGAGACATGACCGTTTTCGTCCCTTGTTCGAATTTGCACCGGCTTAGACTCTTTCAGATCCAGCGCCACTGCCTGGCCTCGCCGGAAACCTTTCAACGCTTCTTTCAGTCCAACCCCCCACTGTGTGGTTTCTTTGCCGTCTTTTCCTTTCAGAACAACATAGTAACTGTCGCTGTTTCCTTCCTTGTGAAGATACGGGGCTGCCCCATGCTTAACAATCTTACCTTCAAGTTGAGAGACTGAACGGTATAAAGGTTCGTCATCCATTGTTGACCTATTTTCTGTCCCATCACTAGACGGTTTATCGTTGACCGGCATATCGGCATCATGAGAAGACTTATTGACGGCAGTTTCAGCCCCCTCAATGGTAAATGCCGTCTCACTATCCGTACTGCTGGACTGGCGTTCCCTGGCCTTCAACAACGCTTCACGCCGTAGTTCGAGGGCGTCATTCATCTTCTTATCAGTAAAGTGAATGTCCAGCCCTTTCTCCGCGACGACATTAACCACCATTTCTTTAAATGCTTTTGACCCCTTAATATTAAGGGTGCTGCCAAACCGTCCCTGGGCAAGCTCCAGCGCAATAGCAACACTATCGGTGCTCAAGCCGTTTTTACGCATCGTTATCAGCTTGCCAGTATCGACGAACAGGGTTTTATCACTCGTCTTATCAAGATAGTGAACATGACCCTTACGGGTTCTTTTGGTGTAAAGGTTGCTGACATCGAGCTGCTTTTCTACTGACTTCCTTGACTCATCAGCAGCCCTGGAATATTCAACAGGATTCCGAATCTTCTCCATTACACGCGCAAAACGACTTTTAGCCCCCTGATTTTCTTCTGGCTCAGGAGCGCTGATAGTAAACCCTGACATTTTTTTATTATTACTGCTCATCAATTCCCGGATTTCTTTACTGCCCATCATATAACCCTCATTTTTATTCAAAACCGCCTCCTTCCTTTTCAGTCGCTCAAAATGAATGACTGAAATAAGTTGGTTCTTTTCTTCATGGCTAAATCTTTTATCGGATAGTACCTCCCGTCGGATATCATAAAAATCCCGGTCAATGGTTCTCAGCAAGTTATTAATGCTTTGACGCGGAGCGTTGTCTTTAATTCTCCGAATTAACCAGGCGGACAATGAAGATGAATTAACGTCTGCATTAATGGGTTTAGCAAAAACCCCCTTTGATTTATTAGCCGTAATTGTCCCCGCCGAAAAAAGAAAACCCGCTCTCTTATTGACATCAGCCAGTGTGGGTATCTTGTTTTTGAATCGTGGAATGACAGGGTAAGGGGTTAGCTGTAATTTTCCTGATCGTTTGCGATCCCCGGCCACATATCGTTGCTGATACCCTGTTCCTCCTGGCCCGGCATAGCTTGAGCTAGAAATTCTTCCTCTTCCGTCTGATAAAGCGCGTCGCAGTCCAGAATTTCTGACGGCCTGCTTGTTTCCCATGAGAAAGCGTGCATCACCCGGCAATAACACTTGATCTCCTTGCCAGCTGCGTGAACCTGCCACATTGCCATCGGACAGGTTTTGCAGGCTATCGGAAGATGGGGAAGCAATTCCTCTTTGAGTTTCAGCAACACTTCGCTGGTTATTTGTCTGTCGTTGACTTCGTATGTCATTAGAGCCTCGATATGCGTTATAAAATGCATTGATGCTTGAGTGCAGCAACCTGGATTTCATATCATCACCGGATTCATAATATTTATCCCTGAATCGGGGCGATGCAATTTTATCTATATACTTAATTTCTGCTGAACGTCGTTCCCACTCAGAGAATCGGCTTTTAATTACATTCTGTTCAAGCGGCGGTTTTGTTATCCTTCGATGAACAATAAAATCATCACTGAAAATACTTTCTTTTAGATTAGTGAATTTTTTATCACCTTTTAATTTTACCGCGATATATTCAGCAGGCTTACCGGCATTTCTAATTTTAATTTCCCCATACTGAGAAACAAGATCATAAAACAATTGCCTGGACTTGATATCTTCATGATAAACCCGTTGTAATATTTGGTTTTTAAAGTCTTTATTTTTCGATCTGAAATCATCTCCTTTATAGCGGGAAAGCATATCAGCATAACTGGTGGGTGTAGCCCGCATATTATCCCTGGGGGATTCCAGCCCATATTTTTGATTAATGTATTCCTGAAAAGCCTCAAAGTATTTTTCATTCTGCTTGTAGTTTCCTACCGGATTTATTTCATTACCGGACAACAAGTTTTTTCTGGGGATAACGATATGAATATGAGGTTTACGATCTACCATTTCCCCCGTCTTACGGTCTTTCATCGTTTTTATCTTTGGAAGATGCGCTTCTGCGTAGAAATTAAATTCATCAGGCGAGTACGCCTTCATCAAAAATGATTTAAATTCTTGTGTAATAGCAGAGAGCACTTCCTCATCAACCTGGTCTTCTTTGAATGAGAGGGTAAAGGTAAGATAACGATCCTGGCCTTTATCTGGAATGCTTTTATAAACCCTTTCAGTTAAATCAAGATTGCCATCTAATATAACACGTTCATCCAGTTCATCACGAGAGAATTCACGTCCGGCCTTTTGACCTTCTTCTAAATATTCTTTTACACCGGAATTATAGCCCCGGCACCTAATCAGCATCCTCGACCGCCTTTTTCATCAGTGATTCGATATTAAGAAGAGCATTAAGAAACAACGTATATTTCTTATCTGATATTGTCCCATTTTTATGAGCCACGTTAACTTTCAAAGCCAGCTGATTGATATTATTACTGGACTTATTAAAAAGGTATAATAGTTGTCGGGTATCTTTTATTTCGATATTGATAAAATCTTTTTTATCCAACACCAGTTTTCTAAAAAATGCTGAACGACTGAGTTGGGATTCATTTATCTGTTTTTCAAACAGGGAAAACTCATCGGGAGTCATACGCAGTGAAACTACGATCGCTTTATTCTGTTTAGCCGCCATAAAGTACCTTCCAGTACAGGTGATGATGTTCCCGCTATGCGGGGTTTCAAAGGGGGCCCCCTTTGGCACGCGACGTATGCAAAGGCCGCAGGCATTTGTATACAGTCGGTAACGTGCCTCTGTTGAGATTTGAGCGAAAAATTTCGCACACAGTGCGGCACACATACTTGCACACAAATAATTCACTTCATGCTTGACACAACACAATATCGCACACATAATGGAACACATAAAAATCAAAATCGCATACATATTTGCACACATAATATAATTGTGACAAAGTAAGGAGGTGATAAGGAGATAGCAATGATTACAATCGACACTTTTCTGCATCGACTCTGTGAAGTCATCAGAGACAAGACAACAAAGTCTAAGCAAGCAGCCTTTGATCTGTTTTTCTCTGATATAACCGAAGCCAAAAAATTCTATTCATGGGAACAAATTACAGATTATATAAACACGTCAACGAACGATAACTTAGCACCATCTGCATACAGAAATATGCTGACAAGGACAAAAAACAAACACAAGGTTCCAGGGAAAAATATCTCTAATACCACCAAGCACAAAGAGCAGCACGTTAGCCAGGATGAAAAAAAATCAGTATTCGTAAACGATACCAGCGATTTGAACAGTTATCTTGCCGTTTGTTTCAATAATGAAAGACTTGCATCAAGAGCTATAGCAGGTGGAGTCAGCATTGAGCAAATAAGAGCATGGCAGTGTCCAAACGCAATAAGACTTGGAACTACGCTATCTAACTACTTACAAAACAAATAAGGAAGAACTATGTACATGAAAATGGCAGTATTGAACAACAGTGGCAACGTAGGGAAATCAACCATCTGTCAAACTCTGTTAAAACCTCGGTTAAAAGATGCCGAAATAATCAGGGTTGAAACAATTAACTCGGATGGAACTAACGACAACAAACTTTCCGCGAAAGAGTTCGATGAAATCTTAAAATGTATTGATGATACCGATTGCACAATCATTGATATTGGTTCATCGAACATTGAACAATTCATGGTTCAAATGCTGGAATTTCAGGGAAGCCATGAATTAATTGATTACTTTGTCGTTCCGGTTACTACGCAAGATAAACAGCAACGTGACTCTATAAACACTATCAATAATCTTTTAGATAGTGGTATTGAAAAAGAACGTATAAAAGTCATTTTCAACCAGGCAGAAAAGGATATTGAAATTAGAAAACAGTATTCAGTTTTCCTGGCCGATAAAACATGCAATAAAATTACAGGCGATAGCCCGGCGGTAGTTTACTACAACAACATATTTAATATCCTTACGAAATCAGGGTTACGCTATGATGATATCTACAATGATGAGCGTGACTTTCGAACCTTAATTCGTTCAGCAGAGTCAAAAGAAGCAAGACAGGAATTATCAAACCTGCGAACTGTGAAAATGCTAATGAATGGCTTCAATTCTGATCTTGACATCGCATTTCAAAAGTTAAATCTGGCATGATATTTGGCGGATAAACTCGCCAAATAAGGAGAAAGATTAATGAGCATTTCAGAAGAATTCAAAGATCAAAAAGTAAAAGAGTTGCTTGAAGACTACATTGCGCTTGACAAAGAAATAAAATCCATACCCGAAAAAATACGCAATGAGCTGATTGAACTTCGTGAAACTATTAGTTCTCTACCAGAGAATATTGAAGTTAGCATAACTAAACTCGCACTCTCGCTCGAAGAAGCAGAATCCAGTTTTGATAAATTAACGGTTAAGCATAGGGCTATCCTGATGAATCAGCTTGATGAATCAAAACTTGAACTCCGCTCTGCCATAAAAAATGAAATCGTTAATAGAATTTCAGAAAGCATACAAGAAACACAATTACAACTTAATCAATTTGAGCGTAAAGTTAAAACTATTTCAGAATCAAATAATTTTATTAACTATAAAATTTGGATAGCAGTCATCATACTTTCATTCGCATTAATTTTATCAGTCGGTTTTAACGGTCTTTTCTATCTTTATAAATAATAGAAGCGGGTTTTATACCCGCTTCTCATTATCTTTTAATCCACGAGCCTGCTACCTACCAACAGTAACAAAAATTACGTCTGGCTTTTGGATATGTCATTTTTTTGTCTCCGACCGTCAAACTCCTGAGCCGCTGTAATATCCGTGCCGATGGGTTCGCTTCGCTCACGGCTTAGCAGGGTGTAGGGTAACGCCCGCCTAAACACCCTGGCGGGCTGTTGTCACTGCTCCCTGGGAAATCCCCCCTTTGTTTCGGCGGTTCAGCTCCAGTGTCCCCGGTTGTTTCTGTGAGCCGCCTTCCATGCGCTGCGCGCATAAAAACCAGTAAAATGATACCCGTATTATTTTTGATGTTTTCATAACACATTCAGAACGCTAAAGCGGCACCAAACAGGCGGCAAGTTATCCACGGCATAAGAAAAGGCGAGCAGGCATACCGCACCCTCAAAAGTGCGGTATGCCGTAGCGTACGGGTAGGCGATAGCGGAGCGAAGCCTTACCTGCGCCTTTTCGCTTGCGGTGGGTAACTGGGAGTTGCCGCCACGTAGGAAAAAGGCTCAATGCCTTTTTTCTACGTCTGCGTATTTTCAAATAGTTGCTTCAACATCAAAATGTTGTGTCAAATCTTTAAAAGGTAATTTGTCAAAATCAATATTTCTTATTTTGGCTTAGAAACACTGAATATTTTTTACACTTATTGTCTCAGGTGAACTCTAAAACGGTATATCATCTGAGAAATCCACCGGGGGTTCATTGTCAGACGGAGCCGGCGCACTCTGTTGTGACTGCGCCTCATTCCCGCCCGCCGAAGTGTTTGAACCTCCCCCCAGACGGCCACCGAGCATTTGCATCGTCCCACCGACATTTACCACTATTTCCGTTGTATAGCGCTCCTGACCACTTTGATCCTGCCATTTACGGGTCTGTAAAGACCCCTCAATATAGACCTGAGAGCCTTTGTGCAGGTATTCCCCGGCGATTTCAGCCAACTTACCGAAGAGTACAACCCGGTGCCATTCTGTTTTCTCTTTTGTTTCACCGGATTGCTTATCACGCCAGGACACCGAAGTAGCCAGCGTGATGTTAGCAACCGCGCCCCCATTAGGTATATATCTCACTTCGGGATCGGCACCTAAGTGACCAATAAGAGTGACTTTATTTACACCGCGAGACGCCATGTTTATTTCCTCTTATTATTGAATACCGGCGTGATTGAGCCATCTTTTTCAAGCTGTAAAACAGCGTCAAATTTCTTACCCGCCTTAGTCTTAAACCCTTTTATGTCTCTCGTTTTTCCTTTATTCAAAAGGTCAGATATTTGCGTGATCGTAAGTGCTTTATTAAATTGCGTTCCCCATACAACGTATTTGCAGTTTTCATTTGAGCAATTACAGGCTTTAGAATTTAATTTCATTTTTGAACCACACTTAGGACACTTGGCATCAAAGTTCTGAGCCGTAAAATCAGGTTGCCCGTTACGATCAGGAACAGCATTGCGACATTCAGGATAGTTATTGCACCCCCAAAACGCCCCTTTCTCACCTTTTCGCCGTGTATAGCGGCCTCCGCACTCACAAGGGTACACCGTTATTTTCAGGCCAGAAATGTCTACATTTTCAACCTGAAAGGCGACGAACTTTTCCAGTTCATCCAGAAAGCTGTCCACGTCGAGTTCGCCTGTCTCTATCATTTTTTGCTGTTCGTGCCACAGAGCCGTCATGTCCGGCGGCAAAGCCTGGATAAATGACAAGCCTAATGGACTCGGTATCACCTTCTTTTTATCAATGAAGAAAAAGCCCCGTTCCTGTAAGAGAGTTAAGATAGCCCCCCGTGTAGCCGGTGTTCCTATGCCACCTTGTTCCTGGTCGTCCTTTCCTTCATCCCTGTCTAACAGGAGCTGCTTAATGCGCGGGTCTTCAACATATCGAGCTACGCGCCGTAGATCTTCGAGCAGCGAAGCGACAGTATAAAGAGGTGGCGGGGTTGTTTTCTCTCGCTGACTATCGACACCGGCGCATTCAAGAACATCCCCCTCGTTGAGTTTGGCCAGCTCATCAAAAACACCGCCGTTGTCCTGTTCTTCGCTCTCATCTTTATCGGTGAGAAGTGCTGACCAGCCAGGCACAGTGTTACGGATAGCTCTCTTCCTGAACTGATACCCTGCAATGTCAAATTCAGCCAGCGCCGATTTAAAACCCTTTTCAGGCAGGAACTGAGCGAGATACTGCTCGACAATCGCCCTGTAGACCTTTTGCTCGTCACCCGTTAAAGAATTAACCTCGATCTGTTTGGCTGTCGGGATAATGGCCGTATGTGCTGTTATTTTGCTGTCATTAAAGGCACGGCCTTTCTTCATACAGTCAGTCTGTTCAAAGAATTTTGATAACGCCGGGAAAGTACCGGAAATGGCATTAAGCGTCTGGGGCGCTTCTGCGAATTGCTCTGTAGACAGATAGCGGCAATCAGAGCGGTTGTATGTGATTGCTTTGTACTTTTCGCGTAAATCCTGAGTGATTTTCAGCGTTTTTTCAGGGCTAAAGTCATACAGACGGCTCATTTTTGCCTGGAGATCAAGCAGTGCAAATGGCAGCGGCGCTGCCTTGGTCTTATCTTCCACTTTCGCGCCGGTAACAGTGGAATTTTTGCCCCGGCACAATTCAACGATTTCCTGCGCGTAGCCTTCCTGAATAATACGCCCTTTATCATCCACGGGGGCATCCTCCGGAACGACCAAAGGTGCAGGAATAATCATGTTTGTCCCGGTGATTGTCGCCTGAACTTGCCAGTACCAGGATTCTTTGTGATTCTGATTGGCTGCATATCGCCGGACAATCATCCCCAGAATGGGGGTCTGTACCCGGCCAACAGAAATAATCTCGTTATGCCCCTTCTCCCTTCCTGCAATCGTATAAGCGCGTGTCACCGGGATACCGTACAAATAATCAGCGACATTCCGGGCGTAAGCCCTTTTATAAAGGCCGGTAAACTCGGCGTTATCGCGCATGTTACGCAGTGCTTTACGTGCCGTTTCCGGATTCAAGTCATTGATGAGCAGCCGCTTAACTGGTGAAGTATTGCAGCAATACTGCAATACTTCATCGACAATAAGCTGCCCCTCTTCATCCGGATCGCCAGCATGGACAATCTCATCAGCCTGGGAAATTAACCGGGCAAGTACCGCAAACTGATCAGCCGTTCTGTCATTAACAACTTGTTTCACCGGGCGCAGCTTCATTGGCAATGTTTCCCGCCGCCACGCTTTATAGGCTGGGTTATATTCTTCCGGTGGCGCGATTTTAAGTAAATGTCCGACACAATAAGAGACAACATCATCACCACACTTAATATAGCCTTCTTTGTATTCATGATTACCCAGAGCCTGAGCAATTACCTGTGCCAGATTTGGTTTTTCTGCGATAAACAAGCGCATTTTATATTTCCCTTTTAGTTTACGTGTGAAAGGTTGAACAAGCCATAAGGCGCGTCAGAGACTCTTATAATCACAACTTCACTCGGCCATATTTCTTCAAAACCTTTTCAACGTACTGACTTACATTGTAGGCACCGGGGCATTCCTTATTTAAAAAATCTTTCCTGGCATCAAAAGTACGGTTAGGAAGAAATGAGCCACGTTTTTTCTTCACGATATTAAAAAAGTCTCTTTCCAGCTTACTGCACTCATTACTCAATGAACCCTTCATCTTTCCCCACAGGCATAGAGTCACTTTACATGGGTCGTCGGCTAAAGCTGTCGTTGTATATAAAGAACAGAATAATAGGCATACTGCGTAAGTTATTTTTCTTTTCATCACTTTTATCCTTTTGGAATCGCTGATAGGTTTGTTTTGGATTCAAGCGTTTTGCTCGAATAAAGAAACTTTTTAACCATGAACTTTTCAAATTCTATTTTGAGTACATCTGAATGAGTCATTATTTAATTCTTTTAGATATAGAGTCCTGTGAGGTTTTTTAATGATGGCTAATCATCAGGATTGCCCTATTTTTACTTGTCTGTTTGACAGAAATGCGACTTAAATTATTGATGAGTTCCCCTTTCAGGGTATTGAGTTTTACGACGCTTGTTATTTTCTTATATTCAGTAAAACAATGTACTTCAACTTTCCCATCGACTTTTGATTCCATTTCACAAGGTGGGGATACAATTTCACCTGAAAATCTAATGAGGCCAGAATGAGTGCCCGAATTAGCCAATGCAGTACTTAATAACAAAGATGGTGTGAGTGTAGCCATAAAAACGGCTAGTTTTAATAGCTTAGTTTTCATAAATTAATTCCCCTTATTGTCCGGTTTTTATTTTAAAATTTATTATCTTGATCATTTAATGGTTTTATTAAATCCCTGCGCCAGGAATATAATTTATGCTCTGTTATTATATAACACCCTTTGACCCCCTAATTACGACCAGTCAAAATCAAATACCGTGCATAAACTTTCCTGGCATATTTCATTCGAAACGGCGCATTGGCATTTTTGAATCCGGCATTATAAGCACCAACAGATTCCCAATTAACCCCGTTTGCCGAAATATTACTGGCAAGTATCCACGCACCGACATGTATATTTTGACACGGATTTTCCAGTAACTCACGACGGGTAATCCCCATACTCTCCAGCTTAGGAAGCCATGAGGAATTAATTTGCATTAACCCGACATCCTCACTGATTATTTTACCGTTTCTTTTATTGTATCCAATAGCCCCCGGATTCATCGAACTCTCCACCTCAGCGATAGCAATAAGCAGGCGGTGGTCAATGAGAAATTTTTCAGCCGCCCGATTAAAACAATTTTTATAACTGCTGAATGAGGGTTTTGGCGTTGCAAAACTAAAAAAGGGCATTAAAAGAAAGAAAACGACAACCATCCGGATAAATGGCATATTTGATATCCTGAAAAGGTGAAGTACACAACCGTGACAAGAGGGACTTTTTGAAACCAACGAGTTAAAAGCAAGGTAAACCATAGCGCTAACAGCATCATTCCCGCTGCATACTCGGGTAATACCATCATACCCACTGATGGAAATAAATAATAATCGCCAGAGGCGATCCATTGTTCTCGCTTAATAATATAGCCATAAGCGCTTAGCAATAATGCAGGGGCAACAAAGAACACGGCGGCGTATAGCGAGGAAGACACCTCTTCCGTGGGTAATGAATAAACAGAAAGCCCCAATAACAGATAGATAAAGATATCCGGTATCCATCTGCTGCTGAGATCTGAGTACCCAACAACGGCAAGCAGAAAGCAATATACCGAAAGCAGTCTGTCATTTGACAGAGAATAAATGACGACGGGCAATAGAAACATCAACACCGAAATCAGTGGAAAAATACCAACATTGTCATCTTCTTCTTTCAATTCTTTATATTGTTGCAGGGTGTTTTTCTTTACCCTCAGGTAGATACCAGGAAAAATGCGGGAAAGTATATACGAAAACACACACATCAGTGCCATGTATAAAATCATATCTATCTCACATAAACGATATAGTTTGCAGGAATAAATGAGGGCTTATTGAGTTTTCCGGATAATGTTATGATTGAGGTATCGTCTGAAAATCCCACCCATGCACTGTAATCAGTTCTTTTCATTATTTCGGATAATACCCCGCTTGCTGATGGCATAAAGATATAACCGGCTCCTGAACTGATGTACATTCTTATTGAACTATCAACAGGCAGCCATGAAGGTAACAAGACAAAGTTTGTCACATCGCCATTAGCCCCCCCATTGGATAAATAATAGGCGTCAAACGCAGCGGTATAATTCAGGAACAACGAAGCCTTATTAAGCTTTAAGGTTTCATTGTAGTCCTCTCTTCCGTCAAAGAAATTCTGGCAGAAAACAATAACCAGCATACAAAGCATCACCATTAGCCATGATTTCATTTAAGAATCCTTAGTCTTTTATCACATGATTATCACAAGCCAATACATGGGTACTGATATCAACGGCAGCAAGTGATGACATAAGCAGATTCACGGCCCTGATGACCGACAAACTGAAGACCCGCCGCATACCAACCAACAGGGCAACGATATTCATTAAAGCTACGCCCGCCCCAGTTCCCCATTTTCGTACATCGGTTTTGTTTCAGGGTTGCTTCTGCTTTTGTCCATCGCCCAGACTGGCAGGAAAGCGTTGCCCCGGCTGCATCACGCCCCAGCAATCCGTTTGGTGAGCAAGCCGCCCCGGCTGTAGCCACACCATTTATTTGCAAAAATTCATTGGCCGTCATACGGCCATTGGATTGAATTGTCCCGGCCTGAACCTGACCGCCTGTGTATATTGATTTATCCTGATAGGCACGTATCCAGGTGTTGTCACTCATATACAACCCGCCCCCCCATTTCTCACTATACCAGCCCGTATCACCCGTTGTTCTGAACCATCCTCCGGTAACGGTTTCACCCGTAGTACGGGTAGTCTCAGAGTTAACCGTCGTTGCGGTGACAGTCGTTGCGTTCGTATTAGTGGAATTAAGCGTGGTCGTAGTTGTTGTTGCGGTGTTTGTGATGTTATTGCCGCCCATATTGAGCGATGTACTCATCGTATTCAGTTCCGGATGGCCAGGGACTGCTTTACGGTAAAGATAATCGCTAATGTTGACGCCATTCTCGTAAAATCCAGCGATAACGACGCTCCCGTCCCCGGGGTTATACCCGCCAAAAGAGGATAAGTTCATCGTCCAGCTTCCTAACGCCCCTTGTGCCACGTTGCCATCAATGATCCCGCCATCAGCACCGATGCCAATGGCGATTTTTCTGGCTAAACTTTTTGATAGCTTTACGCCCCCATTAAGAAAGGTCATGGAGTTTAATTTATGCGTTACCGGTTCAAACACGCGCGTCTGGTATGTTGCAGAAAACCCGTTCTGTGCAGAAAATCCCGATGGTAAGTAGCCAGCAGAGATCAGCTCCGGTACACCAAAAATATAAGGTGTCGTTGCTGTCGCGGTGGCAGCAATCTTATCATGGTGGTCTTTAATATAAATATTTACGGCTTGCTGTACTCGCTTAGCATGGGTTGCTGCCACAGTGGCTCTGGTCTGATCAATCATCCAGCTACTCAGTGGAATAATAATCACGGCCAGTACAATAAGAAAAAGTCCAACAGCAATCACCGCATCGCTGATTTGGGCGACACCTTTTTTCATGGTTATATTTCCTTAAAGGGTATAAGCAATAGCATTAAATTCATCGGCAAGCGCTTGATAACTTCCTTGCGTTATTTTTGATTTTATCGCCTGATTCTGAGTGCAATTAACCAGGTTATAGGCGTTGATATCAATATTACGCCCAATGACAACCCCTTCTCTTAATATCGGCGTCATTTTCTGATGTGCAATAATATAGAGCGTATTGGCAATATGTTGTCTCGCCTTTGGGTTGACCTCTTCACAGAACATCACGTAGCGTTCTATGGCCTCAAACACCGACGAGGCGTGCAGGGTCGATACAACAAACATCGTAAGAGAAGCCTTTAAAACTTCGTGTGCCGTTTGACCATCACGTATCTCACCCAACAGTAAACATGACGCGCCCGTTCGCCACGCTTTCTTGGTTGCTGATGAGTAGGTTTCATCCTGCCCGACTTCAAGTTGCATACAGCGCCCCTCTCCATGCCTCCCGTTCAGTAACGTTTCTATCGGGTCTTCTATAGAAACGCCAAAACTCGCGGTAGTTTCAATTCTGTGGCGAAGCACTGAGGCAGCCGTCGTCGTTTTCCCACAGCCCATTTCACCGGCAATCAGGCAAAGGCCGGTTGCACTAGAACGCACTACAGAACGTCTTAGATGCGTGGTAAAGGGAATATCACTGAATTGGACGTGACTGGCGGGCGTTTGACGAATAACAAAACTGACGCCGTCAAATAGATTACAAATAACGGTAATTCGATAAAGCCGGGTGTCATATTGTAGGGAAAATTCGGTCTTATGGGTGCTGAGATAAATTTCGTAGCATTTATTTTTAAGTGAACCGGCATCTTCCCGGTAGACGTCCGGCAAATCGGTCAAAAATGCGGCAACGCCTTGCAGCCCTTTAACCTCGGCAAACCCCTCACCAATATATAAATCAATAAAGCTAAGCTCTCTTAATGTGTTCATTTTTCAACCTTAATTCATGCCCCGGATAACGGGCATGAATTATTATGTTTACCTTATGATTTGGTTGTAAATGTGACGCTATTATTATCAGTCGTGCAGGCGGAAGTCGCCATGACTGCGGTGACTTCACCAGTGAAAGACTGAGCGTTAATTTTTGTTGATGCCATTTCAGAAGTCCCTAACTTCTGTGCCAGATTGATACAGTCCTTATTGGATAACATGGTATCAGTAATAGAAAAGCCGATACCGGCACCTTTTACGATAATCTCTCCCCCTGAACGGTTGTTGATAGTGCTTCCTGAAAATGAAACGTTGCTGGGTAATGCACCGGCACTAATTAAAGCCTGGTTATAATCGGAGGTTCCATAACCACTGCTTGCCCGCATATTTTTAGTTTCGTTGATCAGGTTGCTGATTAATGTCACTTCATTGGCAGCATAAAATTTAGTGTATCCCACATAAGACAACGCCATTACCACCGCAATAATAACCAGCGTAATGCCAATTGAGACCACAGAGTCAGTAATGTTAGCGATACCCCGTTTCATATTCTTCAAAATATATCCTTAAAAAATGAGTTTAAATTTTTACAAACAGCATAGCGTACAAGAATAATCCAAACGGCTAGGGGCTGTTTCGGCATTTCGTCATATTCATAATTTTAATCTCGGTATTCTTTATCTCCGTGATTCATTGAATACTGTTAGTGGAAAAAGTCTTATTGAATTAAATCAGATATTATTAAGATGAGATTTCGTCATATTCATAATTTTAATCTCTGGGTTCTTTATCTCCGTTATCCATTGAATACTGTTAGTGGAAA
>NZ_NIBS01000022.1:0-3975 GCF_002632465.1 Xenorhabdus budapestensis
TGCCTTTTTCTTTCAGCCGGACGTAATTGCGCTCGCCCCGCTGGTAACACCGCACCTGATGTTGCGCCTTGCGACGCAGTGACAGCGGTGTCGTTGCGGGGACATGCAGGCCGGGCATCATTTCCGTTAATTTTCCTGACATCGTTTCCTTTTCTGTTTATTTTTCACTGAGGGCTTTCAGGCCTGTTTTTTGATCGATTCAGACGCTTCGCTGTGCGGCCAGTCTTTCACCGCATGCCAGACGGCCGTCAGCGAGAATTGATGATGCGCGGCCATCTCCAGCATCATATCCAGCCCTTCGGCGCTGTCCGCATCGACAATCGCCGCAGCCTGCCAGCGTTGCCACAACTCACGATTCTCCTCTTCCGTCAGGGGCGAGTTGCGTCCCGGTTTTACGGTCACCCCGGAAATACGCCGGCGGGCGGCGATTTCCAGACTGGACAAGCCGAAAAAATAGCGCATCAGTTCAATCGAGCCGCCTAATTCCAGTGCCCGGTCAATACGTTGTAACCGCTGCTGCTCAATCCGCGCCTGATGTAAAATGCGCACCAGATTACTGTGATGGATCTGGATGGTCAGCACCGACACCGGGCTGTTGCCCAGATAGTGCAGATCTTCAATCGTCAGATTCTGCAATATCAGCATTTCAGCGGGGGCCAGTCCCAGCGCCTCACAACGGCGGATATAGCCGTTCTTCAAATCCATCACCAACTGCAACAGCAGGCTGTTGGTGGCTTGCGATAAATGATGCATACATTTCCTCCAATATCAGGTCAGTCAAAACAAATTGAACAACGCATTGGAAACAGGCACGCGCTCCGGTCTGGTTACCCCGTTATAGCCTCCGGCGCTATCCGGCGCTGAAGTTCACGCAAACGACGTATCACCCGGATAAGACGCAGAAACTTCACGGTCTGGCTATCATCCAGTAACGGCATACCCTCACGATGGGTTGTGCCAAACAGAACGGCAGTCAGCGTTAATGCCGGGGCGTCAGTCGTGCTTTCTCCGGTCAGACTGACCAATAAACGCGAAAAAGCCTGCGCTGCCTGCGCATTCACCAGACAAAAGCCAGCTGAACGGGCATCCGACACCGACAACAAATCGTGGTCACAGCCCATCACTTCGGCCAGTTCAAACGCCAGCCGGAACGCCATCCCTTGCAGATGCTCGACATCGTCCTGCATCGGGGAAATCTCCCAGACCGAACTGACCGACTCCAGCCCGGTTTGGGCAAAGTGCAGGCATTCGGCCTCCGGAGCAGGTTGAGGCGATTCAGGCGGATTATCCTCGTTATCCGGCTGATAAGGCGGAAGCACCGGATTTTTACGGGAGAACGCAACGGATGAACCCGTTTCTTCCACCGGGGAATGTGCCGTCGCCGGATCCGGTGCCGTCTTGCTGACGGGCTGAGAAACACGCCGCGGGTGCGACTCCCGGTTTGGCGCTCGAACCGGTGCCATGTTATGGGGTGCAGCAGAAACTGCCGGCCTGTATTCAAACGCGGTGGCCTGTTCGCCAAAGAGTTGTCTTCGATTGCTTTCTTTCGGATCTAATTCCAGTATCCAGCGGTCATAATTGAGTTGCGGGTGTGGCAGGGCCTGCAATAAATCGCCAATCAGCTCATCGCGAAACATCTCTGGCGACCAGGCTTCCAGTGCGTCAAACCGACGACAACAGGTTCCAAAAACTTCATCAAAGCTCTGCGTGGATCCCGGATTGATACTGAAAACATACTGCTGCCAGACTGTCTCCGCATCCTGTCGTAATGCCAGTAACCCCCGGATTTGCCCTACGCTCAACCCCGCATGCAGTAGATTAGGCATCCACGGATATAGATACTGCACCGTATCTTCCATCCGGCTGATATAACTGCGACTGACAGGAAAGCCCGCTTCACCCAACAATCCCGATAACTCATTTTGCGTGAGTTTCTTTTGTTTCTGCGCTTCATACAGGGTTCTGGCCTGACAGACGCCCAATGCTTTTTCAATAAAACTCAGATCGCCCCGCAGTTCATTTTCCGCCAGATGCCCGATCACACACTGCAACCGTCCCAGCCACGGCTTAAACAGGCAATGCACCCGATAAAACCGCTCATCCCCGGTTTCCTGCCACAGCTCGGACAAAATTTGATAGCGTGTATTCCCGCCATCACTGAAGATATAAACCTCGTCACCGTCCGGATCACGGGTGACTTTCGGCACCGTATCCAGTCCACGGACTTTGATCGAGGCTTTGATATCGTCATAACGCGGGTTGCGGCTGGTACGGGGGTTATCCGGATTAGGGCGAAGTTGATCCAGCGTTAACACCATCGGCATTTCGGCCATCGGCTGACCATCATTAAGCATGGCCACGGCTTGCCGCCCCTGCTGTAACAAAGCGCTGCCTAAATTCAGTGTATTACGTCCCATCCTTTACCTCCCGCTGTCATCGAAATCCGAAAAACGGGTATACTGCGCCTCAAACCGTACACGTACTGTGCCAGTCGGTCCCTGACGCTGTTTGCCTATAATGATTTCGGCCATCCCCGCATCCGGGCTATCCTCGTGATAGACTTCATCGCGGTAAAGGTGCAGGATCAAATCCGCATCCTGCTCCAGTGAGCCGGAATCACGTAGATCGCCATTGTTGGGACGTTTATCGGGCCGGTTTTCGACTTGCCGGTTAAGCTGGGACAGCGCCAGTACCGGGCAATCCAGCTCTTTGCCTAACGCTTTCAGGCTGCGGGAGATATCGGCAATTTCTTGTGTGCGGTTTTCCTGTCCGGGTGCGCACATCAGCTGGAGGTAATCCACCATAATCAGAGCCGGTTTACCGTATTTGCGGGTATAGCGGCGGGCACGGGCACGCAGGAGTGCCGGTGTCTGGAGGCTGCAATCATCAATAATCAGGCGCTGATCCCAGCGAGAAAATTGCTCCAGACTCTGGCTGATGCGCCCCCACTGTTCGTCATCCAGCAGGCCACTGCGCAGCGCGGTTAACGCCACGCCACCTTCCATCGAAGACAAACGCAGCATCAGTTGGGCTGTCGGCATTTCCAGACTGAAAATCTGCACCACCGCATCCTCACGGCTGCGTAATGCACCGAGACAAAACGCCAGCGCCAGTGCGGTCTTACCCATTGAAGGGCGGGCAGCCAGCAGGATCAGATCCCCCGGCTGTAAGCCACAGGTCATGTCATCCAGCGCCTGAAACCCGGTCGGTGTGCCGGTGATCCCGTTGCTGCCCTGTATGCGCTCCAGATGGGAAATCAGCGCCTCCGCCCCTTGCAGCAGAGTCACTGCCTGCTGTTGGCGGGCAGCGCCTTTTTCTGCCAGACTGAACAGCTGGCTTTCCGCCTGTTCTGCCAGCGTCGCAGCCTGTACATTCGGCTGAAAGACGTCAGCACGCAACGAGTTACCCAGAGCCAGCAACTGACGTAACTGGCTTTTTTCTGCCACCATGCGGGCGTATTCCACAATATTGGCGGCACTGGGCGTGTTTTTGCACACTTCGGCCACATACGCAAAGCCCCCCACACTGTCCAGACGCCCCTGATGGGCCAGTAAATCCGTCAGCGTCAACAGATCATACGGCGTATTTTTTTCTGTCAGCTCGGCCATAGCCTGAAACATTATTCGGTGTGCCGGAAAGAAAAAATCGTCAGGGGTGAGTAGCTGAACAAGGTCATCCCAGCGATCATTGTCCAGTATCAGTCCGCCAATCAAGGAAACTTCCGCATAACCATTGCTGGGCTGCTCTTTGCTGACCATCTCTAAGAAATCATGATCCCTGTTCATTATCCGCCTCCCTGCTGACAAGAGTGAGCGCCCGCACTAACCGCTGTTGCAGACAGGGCGACGAGACCCAGAACAGTACTTCGTTGGCGGCTAAATATTGCGGCTTCTCCTTCTCCCAGCCGCATTCCAGCAGCACCGAATCATCCGGTGTTCCGGGCATCAGTGACAGCGCCTGTAATTCTTCTTCACT